>JAXMFY010000028.1:0-31848 GCA_046347555.1 Candidatus Competibacteraceae bacterium
CTTGGTGTCCATGTATTCGAAATGCAGTTCCAACGAGTTTTTCGTCGGTTCGAGCACATCGGTCACCGCTCGCTTGATCCCGTCGTCCCACTCGAAGCCGGCATGATAAGAAGCCAGGATCAACACATTGCGCCTTGCGGCGCTCGTCGGCACCGCCAAGGCGGGGAACGCCGCCCACAGCCAGGAAACGAGCGTCGCGGCCAGGGCGAGATAACCCGCCACGCGATCGGAGCACGGAATCGAATCACGGCGCAAGGGCAGCGGGGAACCGGCAAGAACGGGCATGAGTGATTTCCGGTGGGAAGCTTTCGTCGTGGCTTTCGACTAAATTGACAGGGCGTGAAACCCTTGCGCAACCGACCGTCCTCGACCTGGGTTTGGTCTCTTCCTCGGCGTGCGTTTCCAGCCCGCCGGGGCGAGGAAAACCCGGCCGGTCGAAAAGCCGTACAATGCGTCCCGGGCCGAATGAGGCGGTCGCGACTCCGGTCAGGTCGGAATTCCCCAAGGATAGCCGTATTTGCGAAGGTAACCAGCCATGTTGGCAAAACTCAAAACCCTTGCTCCGCTCGTCAACCTGATTCCAAACACGGCGATCCAGTTTCTGGATTTCGGTTTCAATCTCAACGAAACGCGGGTCTCGCGGGCCTTCTTGGCGGAACCCGGCGCCGATGGTCGCGCCATCCTAACCGCGCTGTACCCGGACGACGCTGGTGGCCAGTTCGTCACCCAGGACGGGCGAGTGGTTCCACCGGAGCAGGTCTATTCGCTGAACGCCGCCAAGGCCGCTGGCATTCTCGATGGCGCCTGGATTCCAGTTCCGTTCCTGCGCATTCGGGAACCACGCCCGGACGGCTATCACCTGTTCGACCAGGGGCCGACCAACTGGGCGCGGGCGCGGCTGGTGGAATTGCCGACGCCGGACGCCGAGGGCCACACCCACCGCGTGACCCTGGCCTTCGACACACAACTGCTGCCCACTCGCGAGGGTCGACCCTATCTCGCACCCAGTCCGCTGGACATGCAGTCCGGCGAGGAATTTGCCCTGACCGACGCCGAGACGGATACGACCTGGTTCCTGGAACAGGAATGGGCGCGGGAATGGCTCTTTCAGCGGTTCCACGCCTTCGAACTGCGTCGTCGCGCTCCGCGCCGGGTGGACGAAGTCGAGTTGCGCAAGAGTCCGGACGCGGTCGCCGCGTATCTGACCGTCCTGACCCTGCTGATCCGGGCGATCCAGCCACCGCGCCTGCGCTTCACCTTCGTCGACGAGGGGCCGACCGCCCGGCTCAACCAGCCGGTGGACGTGGACCTGGTGCTGGACATCGGCAATTCCCGCACCTGCGGAATCCTGATGGAAACCAGCGGCGACGCCCCGGTGGACATGAACGACAGCTACCGGCTGGAGCTGCGCGACTTGAGCCATCCCGAGCGGGTCTACGACGAGCCCTTTCCCAGCCGGATCGAGTTCGTGCGCGGCGCGTTCGGCGACGAGAAACTGTCGCGCCGCAGCGGGCGGGCCAGCGCGTTTCTGTGGCCGACGGTGACCCGGGTCGGTTTCGAGGCCCAGGCGCTGTCCTGGTTCAGTCACGGCGCGGAGGGCAACACCGGCTTGTCCGGTCCCAAGCGTTATTTGTGGGATACCGATCCACGCCATCATCCCTGGCGCTTCAATCCTGGCCCGGCCAGCGCCGGCGACAGTGGCCCGGTCACCACCGGCCCGTTTGTTGGTCATTTGCGCGAAGATGGCGAGGAACTGGCCGCTGGCGAGCCGCCCGCCGTGACCGCCCTGTTCGCCCGCGGCTCGCTGATGAGCTTCTTCGTCGCCGAGGTGCTGCTGCAAGCCTTCGTCCAGGCCAACTCGCCGGCCCGCCGCTACGAGCGAGTCTACTCCGAGGCCCCGCGCCGGCTGCGGCGGGTCATCCTGACCCTGCCGACCGCCATGCCGCTGGCCGAGCGCAAGCTGTTCGCCCGCCGGGTCGGGACCGCCATTCGCTTGACCTGGCGCGCGCTGGGGCTGGACGAGAATCAGGCCCCAGAACCTTTCCTGCAATGGGACGAGGCCACCGGCACCCAGATCGTGTTCCTGTACAACGAGATCAAGCATAACTTCCAAGGCGACGCCGCGCTGTTGTTCCAAGTCTTTGGCCGGATGCGCGAGGGATACGGCGAATCCCCTACCCTGCGGCTGGCCAGCATTGATATCGGCGGCGGCACCACCGACTTGATCGTGACCACCTATCAGTTGGAAGGCGGCACGGCGGTCAAGCCCACCCAGGAATTCCGCGAGGGCTTCAACATCGCCGGCGACGATGTGCTATGTGGATTGATCGAGCGCAACGTGTTGCCGGCGCTGCTGGACGCCATCCGTAACAGCGGCGCGGCCAACCCCGAGGAATTGCTGGCCCGGCTGCTGGGCGCCAACCGTGGCGATCAGGCCGAGCGCGACCGGGTGTTGCGCCGGCAGTTCGCCAACCAGGTCGCCTTGCCGCTGGCGCTGGAACTGCTGCACCGCTACGAGAACGCCGACCTGAGCGCCGGCAATGAGGCCGTGACTCTGAAACTCGCCGATGTCTACCTGGCTGGCGCGGGACCGCACGAGCAAGTGGTGGCGTTTCTGGAAGAAGCGGTGCGCGTCGACGGCGGCCAGGGCTTCAAGCTGGCCGACGTGGCGTTCGCCACCACCATGCTGGGGCTGGACACCACGGTGCGCCGCATTCTCGGTCAGGTGTTGAGCGATCTGTGCGAGGTGGTGTACCTGTACGACTGCGACTATCTGCTGATTTCCGGGCGGCCTTGCCGACTGCCGGCAGTCCGGGCGGCGATCCTGGCTAAGCTGCCCGCGCCGCCGGATCGCATCGTCAGCCTGCACACCTATCGGGTGGGTGACTGGTATCCATTCCGCTCGGTCAGCGGGCGCTTGACCGATCCCAAGACCACGGCGGCGGTCGGGGCCATGGTCTGCGCGCTGTCGGAAGGACAGTTGTACAAATTCAACCTGCGCAGCCGCGAACTGGGCATGAAATCCACCGCCCGCTTCGTCGGGGTGCTGGAGCAGACCGGCCGATTGAAACCGGAGAACGTGCTGTTCGCCAATCTGGAACTGGAGGATCGCAAGACCCGGTTGCCGGAGGCGACCTTCGACTTCTACGCGCCGGTGTTCCTGGGATTCCGGCAACTGGGCGTGGAGCGCTGGCCGGCGACGCCGTTGTATCGCGTCACCTTCGCCCGCCCGCAGGACGCCCGCGCCAGGGCCTTGCCGCTCAAGGTCACGCTGGAACGCGCCACCGATGAAAACGTGGACCTGGATTTCAAGGTGACCGACGTGGCCGACGCCAACGGCAACCAGCAACCGGGCGGTGTGGTGCAACTGAAGTTGCAGACGCTCAAGGACGAGTACGGCTACTGGCTGGACACCGGTATCTTTTCGATCTCCGCCCGCGCGGGCGAAACATCACGCCACGGCTGACCAGGACGCTCCTCATGACCGTCACTCCCACCACTCCCCTGCATCCCAGCCTGCAAAAGCTGGCTGCCATTCACCGTCGGCGGTTGCGGCTGCTGAGTCTGCTGCTGTTCCTGACCGTGGCGAGCACGCTGCTGTTCGAGATGGTGATCGCCTTCACCAGCCAGGATGGCACGAACCTGCTGCTGCTGGGGTTGATCGGCCTGCTGATGTTGCCGATTGTGGCGTTGCTGGGTGGGTTGATGTGGTATCTGGATCACCGATTGGCGCGTTCCCTGAACACCGCTGACCAACTGCTGCGGGATTGCGCGCCGCAAGCCGTCCGCTTGACGCCTATTGAGCGGGCCAGCCGCGATGGCGTGCTGGCCGTCCTGCATCCGTTGGCGGATCGTTCGTCAGCGGATCTGGTTCATGCACTGATCAATCCGTCGTTTCGCTGGAGTTCGCCACCGCGCGGCGAAATCGAGGTTCAGGTCCATTGTCGGGAACTGAAGCCGGGCAACGAACTGGTCGCGCTGCAACCCGACGGCATTGCCCTGCTGGGCAAGGTGGTGGATCGGACGGCGTATGACCGCCAGCGGCGAATGCTGCGCATCGCGGCCCTGGTTTCGCTCGGCGCGGCGCTGGCGGGGATTCTAGTCTTTGGGGGAATCGGGCGGTGAAAGAGGAATTGGACTTTACGCCGGAACGGCAAAACCTGCTCCCGCTACACCGGCAAAGCCGGTAGTTTGCTTAAATTTCAAGTATTCATAAACATGTTTTGGTTATTCAAGCATTGGCGACCTTACTGAAGTCAGGGAACGGCTTGCGGCGTTCTTCGCCAAAGGAAAACAAGCCTAGAAAGCCTCAAATCGCCCTGCTCCTTCTAAATCTCATCGTAACCAGCGGCGCCACTTCTCCAACGGTCACCGCTCCTGTTGGCCAGACGCCCGAGGTACACAGGTCCACGTCCGAACTGGCCGCGCGATTTCGTGCCTACCGCAAGGCGGCGCGGAACAGTACCGCGCGGCCCGATCCACAGCTACGCGCATGGGCTGGACCGTTCCACGCCGTCCTGTCCGAACTTGGCCGGCGTCTCGGTTCGAAGCACACCCCACGGCAGGTTCTCGCCCTGCTTGGAGCACCGGACGAGATTCTACGGTCCGGCCATCATGCCCATGGCCTCATCGTTCCTCCCGGCTGTGAATATCTTGTCTACTGGTGGCGGGGCGGGCACGATTATCTGTATTTCGTCACCTGCGAGGGCCGTGTTCAGTCAGCTCGATGGTGGTTCGCCGGTGAGTGAGCTTGCCAACCGACAAGATGGTGGTCCTCGCCTATTCCTGCGTTGTTGAAGGCCAGGCAGGATTTCATCACGGTGAAAGCTTCAGACCAGTCGGGGTAGCGTTTAATGATGAGGACAGGGTCGAACATGAGCAAATCCAGTCGGTGGATCACCAAAGTTTCATGGCTAATGGCGTGGCTCAGCACCGTGGCCCCAGGAATCCAGGCCGCCGAAGACAGTCAGATTCGGCTTGGCTGGAATACCGCCATGGGTCCGGCAGGCACGGCCTACGATGCCGCCCGGCGCATCTTCCCCGGCGCAAGCAAGGATAAGGAGGAAAATCTGACATTGACGCAAGATAAGGTGCTGCGCATGCCGGGCACCAGCAAGACGCGGGCGACGCTTCCCAAAGGGACAACGCTGAGTTCTCCCGAATCCCTCAATGTCGGTAGCGAAGGCAAACAATTCAAATTGCTGCTCTGGGAAGGCACCCGCCCGGATGGCGGCGAAAACGGCGGCTTTGGGGAGTCCGTTGCCGTCCTGGCCGTTTTCCCGGAAGGCGGCATCGAGCCCACCGACGTGGCCGAGGTCAAGCAGGACCGGGAGACTTTTTTGAGCGAGCGGGTCAATCTTGGGGGTGAGGATGCCTTCACGGTGTTGAACACCCATCACAATTCCAACCAGGGCTATGTCATCACCGACTTGTTCCACTTACGCGAAGGCCGACTTCGGCATATCGCCAACCTGTTCACGTTGTCGAGCAACTGCTGTTGTGGCGAATCTTTCAAGGAAGAGCTGCGCTGGCGCGCGGAGCCGGACGGCGCCAATCCGCCCCGGATCGTCGCCACGGTCGAACTGACGCAAGCACCCAAGGAATTCACCGAAGGTTGCGACCCCAAGCCTAAGCCACGAGTCGAATCGTTCAAGAAGGTCTACCGCTGGGATGCCGTGAAGCAGCGTTATCTACACGAGAGTGGCGATTCCGGTCGTTTGGACAAATGGAACCAGCAACGACTGTAGTAACTTGAAGCGGTGGCCTCTGGGAACGCACAAAGGTGCCGTGCTCCTTCACCATCTTCCTGCCCACCTCAACGAATTTACATTTCGCTTTAACCGGCGCTACTGGCGCGGCCTGGCTTTCCACCGCGCGCTCAGCCGGTTCATGCGGCGCACTAGCCCGAGTACGATACCCTCCACGCCACGGCAAAGGGCCGCCCCGGCGCCTGGGTTCACCCCACCTCACCCGCAAACCCATTCCCAATGTTCGAGGCAGGCGGCGAGACGACGATACCACCCGTAGGAGTTTCCTGAGTTAACCAGATAGACATATATTACGAACGACCCGGACTGAGAGCGGTTGCGGGGCTGGTTGCGCCGGGCAGAGCGCTTGGAAGCCATACCGGAGATGGCGGGTTGGATCAGTCCGCGCCTGGGTATCCGGTTTGCCCTGGAGGAATGGACTTGGCGCTGTATCGGCCGGATGGAAGACGCTTCAAGACTTTCTTGGAACTGGATCAATGCTACGAAACCGAACGCCAGCGGGCCGAGGCCGAACGCCAGCGGGGCCGCGAGGCGGATTGGATAACGGAATTTGGCCAGGATGGGGAGGAATATTCCTACCCTCCACCACTAAATAAAGTGGGTTTCTTTGAAGATTTTTTTTGAGCAGAAGCAAGAGCAAACTTCAATATTCTGGCATGTTGTCAATCGAGTGCTGATCAAGGCGACTCGAATCCCGTTATCCACGACCCGCGACCAACTCAAGAAGCTGGAAAAAACCTCTGGTCCGCTACCAACAAGCAAAAAGGAGCAGGCTACTTTTTCCACCAAGCCTGAGCCAGAGTAAACTTTACATGCACGGCATTCTTCCTCAAATCGGTATTGCCATCCTGGCGGCCACGGTACTGGGCTTTATCTTCCAGTTCTTTCGCCAGCCGGTGATTCTGGGGTATCTGGTCGCCGGCGCGGTGATCGGACCCGAAATTGGCCTCGGGCTGGTGTCCGATCCGGCGGATATCGAAGTCATTTCCGAACTGGGCCTGATCCTGCTGCTGTTCATCATCGGCCTGGAACTCAATCCCTCCCATTTGCTGTCGTCGGGACGGCAGTTGCTTTATCCCGGCATCGGCCAATTTCCCCTCTCGATCCTGCTGGGCGTGGGGTTCTTCATGCTGTTGGGCTACGACCTGGGTCAAGGTCGCATCGAGGCCCTTTACTTGGCGATGTTCTGCGCCTTGAGCAGCACCGCCATCGTCGTCAAGCTCCTGTATGACAAGTTTGAACTGGATACCCTGCCCGGTCGAATCACCCTGGGAATTCTCATCTTTCAGGACCTTTGGGCGATTTTGATTCTGGCCTTGCAGCCGCATCTCACCGACCCCCGACTGATGCTCGTCGTCATGGCGCTGGGCAAAAGCCTGGCGCTCCTGGCGATGGGCTTTCTCCTCAGCAAGTATTTGCTGGAGTGGGTCTTCGCAAAGATTTCGGACACGCCGGAAATGGTCGTGGCCATGTCGGTTGCCTGGTGCGCGTTGATGGCGGGCTTGGCGGCCTGGATCGGCCTTTCGATGGAAATGGGCGCCCTGATCGCCGGGGCGGCCATCTCGACCTTTCCGTACAGCATCCATGTCACGGCCAAGGTCCTCCCCCTGCGCGATTTTTTTCTGACCCTGTTTTTCCTCTCCATCGGCATGAAGATTCCGGTTCCGGACGTCGCCCTGTTGAGCATGGCCGTCGTCATCGTCCTGTTTGTCGTCGCATCCCGCTTCTTGATCATCTATCCGCTGCTTTCCCTCGCCGGCAGTGGGCGGCGAACCAGTTTTACCGCCAGCCTGAATCTTTCCCAGATCAGTGAGTTTTCCCTGGTGGTGGCGGCATTGGGCGTGGGTTACGGTCACATCGACCAACGCATGATGTCGCTGATCATCTATGCGATGGCGGTTACCTCGGTTCTGTCGAGCTATTTCATCAATGGCAATCACCAGGCTTATCTGGCGTTCGACCGCTGGCTCACCAGGATGGGCTTTGACCACAAGGTGAAGGAGTCCATGACCGAGGACGAATACGATCATTATCCGGTGGTGCTGCTGGGCTATCATCGCGGAGCCAGGGCTTTTATCGAGCAACTGGAGATCGCTCACCCGGAACTCTTGCGGAAGATTCTGGTGATCGACTTCAATCTGGAAGTGCTGAAGGAATTGGGCGCCCGAAATATCAAGGGACTGTTTGGCGATATCAGCAGCCGGGATACCCTGGAACACGCCCATGTCGCCACCGCGGAAATCATCCTGTCCACCATTCCCGACATGATGCTCAAGGGCACCAGTAATCAAGTTATCGTGACCACTTGTCGGGCCCTGGCGCCGAATGCGGTCATCGTCGCCACGGCGGATTCGGCGCATGAGGTGGAAGTCCTGAAAGCCAGCGGCGCCAACGAGGTGCTGCTGCCCTATTCCCTGATCGGCGATCACCTGGCGCGATTCGTGGACGAAACCTGCCGAGACACGGTCGACGACGACCCAGCGTCACGCCCAATCGACCCGTCCGGCTGCGCTACAATGTCTCGAACGCCCCGTTAACCATCGCCAGCGAATTCGCCATGACCACCACCGACGCCACCCTCAGCACTACCTGCCGCACCCTGGAACAGGTCGGCGCCGAATTTCTAACCTGGCTGGACGATAACGCCGAGCGGGTCCGCCAGGAAAAGGCCGGGCTGACCAAGGAATTCCGCCGTCTCGCCGCCCAGGCCCGCCGGCTGGACCAGGCGGCGCAACGGCCGATGTGCGTCGGCGTGTTCGGTCCCAGCCAGTCCGGCAAGTCCTATCTGATCTCGGCCCTGGCCCGCAAGGGCAACGCGCCACTGCTGGCCGATTTTGCCGGCCAGGAGATCGACTTCATCCGTGACATCAACCCGGAAGGCGGGCGCGAATCCACCGGCCTGGTCACCCGCTTCACCCTGCAACCGACCGCAGGCGCCACGTCCGCCGCGCTGGTGCAAATGCGGCTGCTAACCCAAACTGATCTGGTTAAGATTCTTGGCAATACCTATTACGCCGATTGTGACCACAGCGACGACGAATTGCTGACCCAGGCCCAGTTGACCGAACTGCTGACCGCGCTCGCCCCGGTGGCGCAACCGCAGCCGGTGGATCCGCTAACCGCCGAGGACGTTTACGACCTGCAAGCCTATTTCGAGCGCTATTTCAAGGGCCAGGAGCGGGTGCGTCTGTTGCGACATGGCTACTGGGAACAGGCGGCGCAACTGGCGCCCCGGCTGCGGATTCAGGACCGCTCCAAGCTGTTTGGCGTGATCTGGGGCGGGGTGGAGGCATTCAGTCAGCTTTATGTCCGACTCTACACCGGCTTGCAGGGACTGGGTTTCGCCGCCGACGCCAGCGCCGGGTTGGAGGCGCTGATCCCCCGCGAGCAGAGCATCATCGACGTGCAGACCCTCAAGGGGTTGGGAACCGGCGGCGGCGGGACGCTGACCCTGACCGGGAGCAGCGGCGCGCGGGTGACCCTGCCGCGCAACGAAGTCACCGCGCTGATCGCCGAACTGCGCATCGTCATCAACGAACAGCCCTGGGATTTTTTCCAGCATACCGATCTGTTGGACTTCCCCGGCGCCCGTTCCCGCGAGCAGATCAAGGACTTGCCGGCCTTCCTGCAAGGCGTGGACGCTTTGCAGAGCCTGTTCCTGCGCGGCAAGGTGGCCTATCTGTTCGAGCGCTACTGCGCCGAGCAGGAACTGACCAGCATGTTGC
The DNA here is from genome assembly GCA_046347555.1 of Candidatus Competibacteraceae bacterium. Taxonomy (GTDB): domain Bacteria; phylum Pseudomonadota; class Gammaproteobacteria; order Competibacterales; family Competibacteraceae; genus Contendibacter. The sequence goes on from JAXMFY010000028.1 coordinate 9,494, forward strand.
TGTGCATCGGCCCCAGCAATCAGGAGGTCAAGACCCTGCCGGAGATGGTGTTCGACTGGATCGCGTCCACCCACGGCGCGACTCCGGAACAGCGGTCGCAACAACCGACCGCGCTGTTTCTGGTGCTGACCAAGTTCGACATGGAGTTCGAGGAGAAGGCCGGCGAACGCTCGCCGGAAAGCCGTTGGATCACCCGGCTGGAAAGCTCGCTGCTCAACTTCTTCGGCAAACAGCACGACTGGCCCCGCCAGTGGGATACCCAGGGACCGTTTCGCAACAGCTTCTGGCTGCGCAATCCCAACTTCAAGGCCAAGAACATCTTCGACTACGACGAGAACGGCCAGGAGTTGAACGTTCGGCCCGGCGAGCGCAAGCGGATCGAGCAGTTCCGGCAGGCGTTCCTGAACGACGCTCGGGTGTGCGCCCATTTCCAGAATCCCGACCAGGCTTGGGAGGCCGGCTTCGCCCTCAACGACGGCGGCATCGGCTATCTGGCCGAGAGCCTGCGCCCGCTGTGCAATCCCGAACTCAAGCGCCAACAACTGGCTGGGCAGGTGGCGCGGCTGCGCGAGCAGATGGTCGAGCGCATGGCTCATTACTACGTCAGCGATAACCCGGAGCAGGAACTGGAAAAACGCCGGGCGGCGGCGCGGCAGGTGGCCGGTAGTCTGATCGACTGCGCCGGCGAGCAGCGTTTCGGCGAATTGCTGCGCGCGTTGCAGGCCGACAGCGACGAACTGGAAGGCATCTATTACCGGATCGAGACCCGGCTACCGGACGAGAAACAGGCCATCGGCGCCCCGACCATCGGCGCGGTGGTGGACACCGGCAAGATGAAGGCGTTGCTAGGGTTGGGAGCCCCGTCAACGGGTGAACCGACCGAGGCACCCCGCCGGGACGACGCCGCGCTGTTCGCCCGCGAGGCGGTGGCGGAATGGATGCGGGATTTGCATGATCTGAGCGGCAATAAATCGCTGTGCGACTATTACCGGGTGCCGGAAGCCAGCATGGCCGAGTTCGTCAAGGAACTGATCGCCGGCGCGCAGCGATTGAAATTGGAGGAACGGATCGAGGCGCTGGTGCGGAAGGTGACTGGCTTCCGTATGAAGTTCGAGCAGATCGTGGCGTTGCCGGCCCGGCTGACCGCCAATCTGCTCAACGGTTACGTGGACTTCCTGGGCTACGACGTCTTGGCGCTGGAACAGCGGCCGACGCTGGCGCTGGAAACGGGTCCCCGGCCAGTGTTTCCACCCCGGACGGTGCCGCGCGGCGGTCCGCAACTGGGCGAACAACCCTCCAGTTACGATCAGGACTACTACACCGACTGGATTCGTGGTTTTCTGGATTTGGTGGAGCGCAACGCTCGAACCCGCGACGGCGCGGAGGTCGATCTCGCCGCCAATCGCCGGTTGGGTGAGATGCTGACCCGGCTGCGGCCCGCGGGTTAGGAACTTTTAACCCACTTCAGCACCGCGCTCCATAATCTCATTGATCAAACATCCGCATCTTAATAGATCAAGAAAACGGCCTGATTTGAGATCAAGAGTCTTTGGAGCGCAATAGCTTCAGGTTTTCTTCCACACCTGCCAAGCGCCGATGATACCTTTGTACGCATAGGAGCCGGGCAACCATTGATAGCAGGATTTGGTTTCGATGCTCGCCTGCTTTGACCCTTTCCAGTTCGGGTCGATGTAGGTGACCTTGGACCTATCCTTGATCGTGCCGACTTCGTCCCAGTCCAGATCGTTGTCGATTTCAACCTTGGTCACCACGACGACATGGAAAAAATTATCCCAGTTGCCGGCCACCCAGATCGGACTCGGATACGACAGAAACCGCTTTAAATCCTGGGTCGTCCATTGTTGGCCGACACCGTTGGCTTCCAATCCCAACGCAGAGGCGGACTTGCGAAAATCCTTGCCCTTGAGGCCGGTCGCGCAGGCATCGTCCCAGTTGACACCGGCCGCCACCAGCTTTTCCTTGATCGGGGCGGGCGGAAAGTCTCCTTTGTAATCGCCAATTTGGCCGGTGCCGTAGCCTTTCCATTGCAGCATCATCTGATAACAGGTGAACCAGCAAGTCTGGCTGGTTTCCTGGGGAATTGCCGTCATTTGTTTCATGTCGATCTTCACAACTTCAAGCGCGGCCATGGCAGCCCCCCTGATAGCGCAGCTTAATAAGAAACCCGCCCGCCATGAAGGGCGGACAGGTCGGTTCGAATCAATCCCTCACCCTCAGCCGCTCTCCAAGCGGGAGAGAAGCTTTCGATGGGGCATTCTACTTTTTCCGCGTCGGCGGCAGATCGGTGCAAACGCCTTCGAACACTTCCGCCGCCATGCCGACCGATTCGCCCAAGGTCGGGTGCGGGTGGATGGTCAGACCGATGTCGGCCGGATCACAGCCCATCTCGATGGCGAGCGCGACCTCGCTGATCAAATCGCCGGCATGGGTACCGACGATGCCGCCGCCGACGATGCGGTGAGTCTCCTCGTCGAAGATCAGCTTGGTGAAACCCTCGTCGCGGCCGTTGGCGATGGCGCGGCCGGACGCGGCCCACGGGAATTTGCTCACGCCGACCTTGACGCCCTGCTGCTTCGCCTCCGCTTCGGTCAGGCCAACCCAGGCCACTTCCGGATCGGTGTAGGCCACGCCGGGAATCACCTTGGCGTCGAAGAAGCTCTTTTGCCCGGCGGCGACCTCGGCGGCAACGTGGCCCTCATGCACCGCCTTGTGCGCTAGCATCGGCTGGCCGACGATGTCGCCGATGGCGAAGATGTGCGGGACGTTGGTCCGCATCTGCTGGTCCACCGGGATAAAACCCCGATCCGTGACCGCCACGCCCGCTTCCTCCGCGCCGATCTTCCTGCCGTTGGGCGACCGGCCCGCCGACTGCAAGATCATGTCGTAAAGCTGCGGTTCTGCCGGGGCGTTGGCACCCTCAAAGGTGACCAACAGCCCTTCCGGTTTGGCCTCGACCGCGACCGTCTTGGTTTTGAGCATGATCTTGTCGAAGCGGCGGGCGTTCATTTTCTCCCACACCTTGACCAGGTCCCGATCCGGTCCCTGCATCACCGCGTCAAGCATTTCCACCACTTCGATGCGTGCACCCAAGGTCGAATAGACCGTCGCCATTTCCAGACCGATGATGCCGCCGCCGATCACCAGCAATCGCTTGGGGATGAAGCGCAGCTCCAGCGCGCCGGTGGAGTCCACGATACGCGGGTCGTCGGGAATGAACGGCAGATGCACGGCGGCGCTGCCGGCGGCGATGATGCACTTCTGGAAACGGATGATCTTCTTCTCGCCGGTCTTGTCCTGCCCGTTGCCGGTGGTCAGTTCGACTTCGAGATGGTTGGGATCGAGGAAATGGCCGTAACCGCGCATGGTTTCCACCTTGCGAGCCTTGGCCATTCCGGCGAGGCCGCCGGTGAGCTTGCCCACCACCTTGCCCTTGTGGGCGCGCAGCTTTTCCAGATCGACGGTGGGCTCACCGAAGCTCACACCAAGATCGGCGAAATGCGCAACCTCGTCCATGACGGCGGCAACGTGCAACAGCGCCTTGGATGGGATACAACCGACATTGAGGCAGACGCCGCCCAAAGTGGCGTAGCGTTCCACCAGCACGGTTTTCATGCCCAAATCGGCGGAGCGGAACGCGGCGCTGTAGCCACCCGGACCGGCCCCCAGCACCAGCATTTCGCAGTCGAGATCGGCAGTCATCGCCCTGGTGGCCCCGCCTGTTACCCTCACCCCTAACCCCTCTCCCGGGGGGAGAGGGGAACCCTTGCCCCCCTCGCCCGGTGGGAGAGAGGCCGGGGGTGAGGGCGCTTTGCTCCCCTCGCCCTTTGGGAGAGGGGTCGGGGGTGAGGGTTGTTCTCCCGCTGCCTCCAGCAGCAACACCAAGTCGCCTTCCGACACCTTGTCGCCGACCTTGATCTTCACCTCCTTGACCACGCCAGCGGCCGGCGCGGGCACTTCCATGGACGCCTTGTCGCTTTCCAGCACGATCAGCGAATCTTCCGGGGCGATGGCATCGCCTGGCTTGACCAACACCTCGATGACGTCCACGCCCTTGAAGTCGCCGATGTCTGGTATTTTGATTTCCATCAGACTCATGAGCAGCGGCCTCCGTTAAAGCAGCACGCGGCGGAAATCCGCCAGCAGTTGGGCCAGATAGACGTTGAAGCGGGTCGCCAAAGCGCCATCGATCACGCGATGATCCGCGCTGAGCGACAGCGGCAGGATCAGGCGCGGGACGAACTGCTTGCCGTCCCACACCGGCTTCATCACCGATTTGCTGGCGCCCAGGATCGCCACCTCCGGCGCGTTGATAATCGGTGAGAAATGCGTGCCACCGATACCGCCAACCGAGGAAATGGTGAAGCAGGCGCCCTGCATGTCAGCCGGGCCAAGCTTGCCGTCGCGGGCTTTCTTGGCGAGTTCGCCGGTTTCCCTGGCGATGTCGAACACGCCCTTCTTATCGGCGTCCTTCACCACCGGCACTACCAGGCCGTTCGGCGTGTCCGCAGCGAAGGCGATGTGGTAGTACTGCTTGTAAACCAGATTTTCGCCGTCGAGCGAGGTGTTGAACTCCGGGAACTGCTGCAAGGCGCGGACGCAGGCTTTGATCATGAACGCCAGCATGGTCAGCTTGATCCCGCCGCTCTTTTCGCCCTCCTTGTTGATTTGCAAGCGGAAGGCTTCCAGCTCGGTGATATCGGCGTCCTCATGGTAGGTCACCGCCGGGATCATCACCCAGTTGCGCGCCAGGTTGGCGCCCGACAGTTTCTTGATCCGCGACAGGGGCTTGGTTTCCACTGGACCGAACTTGGCGAAGTCCACCGTCGGCCAGGGCAACAGATTCAGCACCCCGCCGCCGGAGACGCCGCTAGCGGCCGCGGGGGCGGCGAGCGCTCCCGACATGACCTGTTTGACGAAACCCTGCACGTCTTCCTTGAGAATGCGGCCCTTGGGGCCGGAACCCTTGGACAGCCGGGTGAGATCGACGCCCAGTTCGCGGGCGAAGCGCCGCACCGATGGGCTGGCATGCACCTTGGCGAAACTGGACGCGGAAGCTTCGGCCGCAGGCGGTGGTGGCGGCGCCTTGATCGGCGGCGGAGGTGGAGCGTCGATGGGCTTGGGCGCACGCGGACCGAGCGCGACGGCGCTGAGCGTGTCGGGCAGTTGCGGTTTGGCGGTAGCGTCGACCCCGCTGGCGCGCAAGACCAGAATCAAATCGCCCTGCGAAACCGGGTCGCCCACCTTGACTTCGACGCTTTGAATCGTGCCAGCCAAGGGCGAAGGCACTTCCATGCTGGCCTTGTCGCTTTCCAGCACGATCAGTGAAGTGTCGATCTCGACGTGATCGCCCGGCGCGACCAGCACTTCGATGATCGGCACGTTCTTGAAGTCGCCGATGTCGGGCACCCGCACCTCGCGGGCTTCACCAGCGACGCTGGCAGCGACGGTCTCGCCAGCGGCGGACGAACGTTCCGGCGCTGACACGCTTTCGGCCACGTCCAGATACAGGATCGGATCGCCCTGCGAGACCTTGTCGCCCGCCTTGATCTTGATTTCGCGGACCACGCCGGCCAGCGGCGAGGGTACTTCCATGCTGGCCTTGTCGCTTTCCAGAATGATCAGTGGCGTATCGACATCGACGGTGTCGCCCACCGCGACCGTGACTTCGATGACGTCCACGTTTTTGAAATCGCCGATGTCCGGCACATGAATTTCCTTGATGATGCTCACGGGAATTCCCCCTTGGCCGGTGTTCAAACGGTGATCGGATTGGGCTTGTCGGCGTCGATGCCGTACTTCTTGATGGCCTCTTGGACCTTGGCGACGGGTAGCGCCCCTTCCTCCGCCAGCAGCTTTAGAGCCGCGACCACGACGAAGTGCCGATCCACTTCGAAATGCTGGCGCAGCTTGGCGCGGGTGTCGCTACGGCCAAAGCCGTCGGTGCCCAGCACGAGATAATGCCGGTGAATGAAGGGCCGCAGTTGCTCAGCGTACATCCGCATGTAGTCGGTGGCGGCCACCACCGGGCCGGGATGCCCTTCGAGACAGGCGGTGACGTAGGGCACGCGCGGCGTTTGCTCGGGATGCAGCAGGTTCCAGCGCATCGCCTCCTGGCCGTCCCGCGCCAACGGGTTGATGCCTGGCAGGGACCAGATGTCGGCGCTCACCCGCCAGTCGTCGCGCAACAGGTCAGCGGCGGCGATTACTTCGTTCAGGATCGCGCCGCAACCGAGCAATTGCACGCGGTGACCGTCACCTTCGCCCTTCCTGAATAGGTACATGCCCTTGAGAATGCCATCCCGCGCCCCTTCCGGCATGGCGGGATGGTGATAGTTCTCGTTCAGGGTGGTGATGTAGTAGAAGACGTGTTCTTGCTCCTGCACCATCCGGCGCAGGCCATCCTGCACAATCACCGCCAACTCGTAGGCGAAGGTCGGATCGTAGGACACGCAGTTGGGAATGAACTGGGCGAAAATCTGGCTGTGGCCGTCCTGGTGTTGCAGGCCCTCGCCGGCCAGCGTGGTGCGGCCGGAGGTGCCGCCGATCAGGAAGCCGCGCGCTTGCAGGTCGCCGGCGGCCCAGGCCAGATCGCCGATGCGCTGGAAGCCGAACATCGAGTAGTAGATGTAGAACGGGATCATGTTGATGCCGTGGTTGGCGTAGGCGGTGCCGGCCGCCAGCCAGGACGACATGGCGCCCGCCTCGTTGATGCCTTCCTGCAAAATCTGACCCTTCTTGTCCTCCTTGTAGAACATCAACTGGTCGGCGTCCTGCGGCTCGTACAACTGGCCGCGCGGCGAGTAGATGCCGATCTGGCGGAACATGCCTTCCATGCCGAAGGTGCGCGCCTCGTCGGCGACGATGGGAACGACGTAACGACCGACGATCTTGTCGCGCGCCAGTTGGGTGAGGATGCGGACGAAGGCCATGGTGGTCGACATGTCGCGGTCGCCGGTGTCCTGCAACAGCGCGTCGAAGGCGGCCAGCGGCGGCGCGGTCAACGGTTCGGCGCTGCGGCGGCGCTGCGGCAGATAACCGCCCAAGGCAGCGCGACGTTGTTGCAGGTACTTGATTTCGGGGCTGTCATCCGCTGGCCGGTAGAACGGCATGGTTTCGAGCTGGTCGTCGGAAATGGGGATGTGGAAGCGGTCGCGGAAATCCTTGAGCGCCTGTTCGCCCATTTTCTTTTGCGAGTGGGTGATGTTCTTGCCTTCGCCCGCCACGCCCATGCCGTAACCCTTGACGGTCTTGGCGAGAATCACGGTCGGTTGACCCTTATGCTTCACCGCCGCCGCGTAGGCCGCGTAAATCTTATGCGGATCGTGGCCGCCCCGATTCAGCCGCCAGATGTCCTCGTCGGACAGGTGGCTGACCATCTGCTTGAGTTCGGGATATTTGCCGAAGAAATGCTCACGGGTGTAAGCGCCTCCCTTGGCCTTGAAGTTTTGGTATTCGCCATCCACGCATTCTTCCATCAGCTTGAGCAGCAGTCCCTTCTTGTCGGCGGCGAACAGCGGGTCCCAATACGAGCCCCACAGGACCTTGATGACATTCCAGCCGGTGCCCCGGAAATCGCCTTCCAACTCCTGGATGATCTTGCCGTTACCGCGCACCGGCCCGTCCAGCCGTTGCAGATTGCAGTTGATCACGAAGATCAGGTTGTCGAGATTCTCGCGGGCGGCCAAGGCGATGGCGCCCAGCGATTCCGGCTCGTCCATTTCGCCGTCGCCGCAGAAGCACCACACCTTGCGGCCTTCGGTGTTGGCCAGACCCCGGTTGTGCAGGTATTTCATGAAGCGGGCCTGGTAAATGGCCTGGATCGGACCGAGGCCCATCGACACGGTCGGGAACTGCCAGAAATCCGGCATCAGCCAGGGATGGGGATAGGAGGAGAGGCCGTTGCCGTCCACTTCCTGCCGGAAGTTGTGCAGTTGCTCCTCGGTGATGCGGCCTTCCAGGTAGGCGCGGGCGTAGATGCCCGGCGCGGAATGGCCCTGGATGAAGACCAGATCGCCGCCGTGTTCGGCGCCGGGCGCGTGCCAGAAGTGGTTGAAGCCGACATCGTACAGGGTGGCGCTGGAGGCAAAACTGGCGATGTGGCCGCCCAGTTCGGAGGTGATCCGGTTGGCCTTGACCACCATCGCCAGCGCGTTCCAGCGAATCAGCGAACGGATTTTCCATTCCATGCCGGGATCGCCGGGGGTGTATTCCTCCTGGTCAACGGGGATGGTATTCAGGTACGGAGTGTTGGCGCTGTAGGGCATGTGAACGCCGGCGGCGCGGGCCTTGTCTTGCAGCTTGCCCAGCAGATAGTGGGCGCGTTGCAAGCCTTCTGCCTCCAACACCGCGTCGAGGGCTTCAAGCCACTCCTGGGTTTCCTGGGAGTCCAAATCGCTGTCATTGTCGGTGGTCATGGCGAATCCCTGAGTAGTTATCTCGTGAATAGTGAACGTCATCAAACTATAGACTAACGATCCGAAAATATATCCAACGACGCGGGTAAAGCGAGCGACCGTGGCGGCGAATCGCATGGAGCGCCATCAAGTCGAAGCCCCTGCCATTCCTAGGCCGGGTTGAGTTTCGTCGAGGGAAACAAGGTGAAAACCCAATAATTTGTGCAAACTGGTCGAAATCTCTCCAAGTAAAAGACAATTCAGTGCAAAATTTTGAATTATCTGGCTATTTCTCAGCGATTAGGGTGTTTATTCTAATTTTTGGGTTTACGTTTTCAACATGGCGCGGTTCGCCCATAACTTATTGAAACTTCAACGCAACCCACCAGGATTACACCCATGCCCAGCTATACCGCTCCCGTTCGCGACATCCAGTTCATTTTGCATGAATTGCTCAAAATCGAGCGCTATCAGGGGGTGCTGGCCGGTTTCGACGAGGCCACCCCGGAAACCGTCGCCGCCATTCTGGAAGGCGCGGCCCAGCTCAGCCAGGAAGTGTTGCAGCCGTTGAACAGGGTCGGCGACCGAGAAGGTTGTCGGCTGGAAAGCGGCAAGGTCACGACCCCGACCGGGTTCAAGGACGCCTACAAGACCCTGATCGAGGGTGGCTGGACCGGACTGATCGGCGATCCTCATTACGGCGGCCAGGGTTTGCCCTACGTGCTGGGGCTGGCGATCAACGAGATGCTGGCGTCGGCCAACATGGCCTTCACCATGTACCCCGGCCTGACCAGCGGCGCCATCGAAGCTATCGAGATCGGCGGCACCGAGGAACAAAAGGCGCTCTACCTGCCCCGAATGATCGCCGGCCAGTGGACCGGCACCATGAACCTGACCGAGCCGCACTGTGGTACCGATCTGGGCCTGCTGCGCACCAAGGCGGAACCGCAGTCCGATGGCGCCTATCGCATCACCGGCACCAAGATCTTCATCTCCGCCGGCGAGCACGACCTGGCCGAGAATATCATCCATCTGGTGCTGGCCAAGATTCCGGGCGGTCCGGACGGGGTCAAGGGCATCAGCCTGTTCATCGTGCCCAAGTTCCTGGTCAACCCGGATGGCAGCCTGGGCGACCGCAACGCGGTGAGTTGCGGTTCCCTGGAAGAGAAGATGGGCATCCACGGCAACGCCACCTGCGTGATGAACTACGACGGCGCGGTTGGTTATCTGATCGGCGAGGCGCACAAGGGCCTCAAAACCATGTTTATCATGATGAACGCGGCCCGGTTGGGCGTGGCGGTGCAAGGAATCAGCCAGGCCGAGGTGTCCTACCAAAACGCCGTCGCCTACTGCAAGGAACGGCTGCAGGGCCGTTCGCTGCGCGGCGCGAAGTTTCCCGACAAGCCGGCGGACCCGATCATCGTTCATCCCGACATCCGCCGGATGTTGATGACGGTCCGGGTCTTCAAGGAAGGGGCGCGGGCGCTGGCCGCCTGGGCGGGCCTGATGGTCGACGTCACCCGCAAGCATCCCGACGAGGAGACGCGCCGCAAGGCCGAGGACTTGCTGGGCCTGCTGACGCCGGTGATGAAGGCCTACTTCACCGACATGGGCTTCAACTCGGCCAATCTGTGCCTGCAATGCTTCGGCGGCCACGGCTACATCGCCGAGTGGGGCATGGAGCAGTTCGTGCGCGACGCCCGCATCGCCCAAATTTACGAAGGCGCCAACGGCATTCAGGCGCTGGACCTGATCGGCCGCAAGCTGCCGGCCAACAAGGGTCGGGCAATTCAGTTGCTGTTCGCGGTGATCGGCGAATTCTGCGAGAAATACGAGGACAACGCCGCGCTGTCGCCCTTCGTCAAGCCGCTGACCGAGGCGTTGGAACGGCTGGTCGAGGCCACCCAGTGGCTGATGCAGCACGCCATTTCCAACCCGGACAACGGCGGCGCGGTATCCATGGATTATCTGTACATGATGGCGCTGGTGGCGCTGGGCTACCAGTGGGCGCAAGTCGCGCGCATCTGCGAGAACCAGCTTTCCAACCCGGACGACGACAGCTTCGACCGCGCGTTCTATCAGCACAAGCTGGTGTGCGCCGAGTTTTTCATGGAGAAGATGCTGCCGGAAACCATGGCTCATCTGGCCAAACTTCAGGCTGGCGCGGATTCGCTCATGACGCTGCCCGCCGACGCGTTCTAAGCCAGATCGCGTTTAACCGACCTCCCCCTCGCTCTTCCCCCGTCGTAGACTCCCTGGCCAGCGGCGGGCCAAGTTCATCGCGAGGAAAGGCGATTCAGGCCGTAGCGGGCCGGCGAATCAACTTTGCGAAGGGCGGGATCACGTTCAGGCCGGCCCCCGATCCTTGCGGTGGCGGTCGGAACGATGGTGGATCTGGACGAGGGCTGGTCAAGCAATATCTGACGGCGTGAATGCACAACCGGCCTGCTTCGATTTCAAGTCTTGATCATGACCGGGCCGGAGATGTCACGATGGTCTCCGGGTTTCCCGGTCAACAGCGATCAGTTCATCGGCCTCACTCGATCACCACCTCGGTGGTGAATTTGTAACCTTCCCCGCGGACAGCTTTGATCAGAGTGGGTTGCGCGGGGTTGGGCTCGATCTTCTTGCGCAGCTTGGCGACCAATACATCGATGCTGCGATCCAGGGGATTCCAGTCGCGACCGGCGACCCGATCCATCAACGCATCGCGGGACAGGACGCGACCGGGATGCAGAACGAACGTTTCCAGCAAACGAAATTCGTGGCTGGTCAAGTACACGGTTTCACCAGTTGAGGAGAACAGTTCGTGCTGGGTCAGATCGAGCCGCCAACCGGCGAAGCGAGCGACGCCACCACCGGTCGCCGTTTTCAAGGAAACGGCGGGAGACCCTCGATAACGCCGCAGGAGACTGCGTATCCTGGCTAACAACTCCCGCTCCTCAAAGGGCTTGGTGATGTAGTCATCCGCGCCCAGTTCCAACCCCACCACCTTGTCGACCGTTTGTACCCTGCCCGTCAACATGATAATGGGGATGTCGGATTGGGACCGTATTTCGCGGGCAAAGACGAAACCGTCCTCACCGGGCAATCCGACATCGAGCAGGATCAAACCGGGCGACAGGACGGATAGCTGTTCCCGCGCCTCGCGCACGGTGGCCACCAGGCGGACCGTGTAGCCTTCGCGTTGCAAATAATGGCCGACCAACCGCAGGATGCGTGGGTCGTCGTCGACGACCAGGATAGAGTCGGTATCGCTCATGCTCCCTTCTCGATTCATAGCGCAAATCGCCTTTCCACCAATTTCCTGGTGATGGCGATGGTTCGCGGCGTGGGTCAGATTGTTCAACATGGCTTATTAACCCATTGACTTAAATGAGTAATCACCTAAATATTACCGGTATGGTCCGGACCGCCACAAAATCCACGGTAGCTTTAATCCAACTTGTGACGGAACCGCGATAATGGATAGCCTATGCGACCGACTTGAGCATTGGTATCGGGAAAACCCTGATTTTCAGGGGCGGAAACACCCGACTTCAATCCGGAAAAATTGGGTTTTTCCTAAGAAGACCGACGATTAGGTATCCGTAAAATGCCAGGGGATTCAAGCGACATCGCGCATCGGCTATCGGCCTTGCCGAGACCGGCGCGGAAACCACGGGTGATTCATGGGGCCAGCCAGGAGAGGAAGCAATGCTAGGCCGACAATTCCGGCTCCGGTCACCAGGGTCCGGCGGCATTCCCCCTCGCGCCGTTCTGATAGCGCCTCTCCTGCTGCTGGTCTTCGGAAGCGTCGGCCTAACCGAATATTTTTGCATGGAACAAACTCGGGCCAATGCAAACTGGATCGCCGCGTTGCACTGCGTCGCCCTAGTTCTGGGGTTGTTGCTGGGATTCCTGATCGCCAGGATGTTCCATGTCGTACACCAGCGGGTCGAGGCGGCGTTACGGGCGAGCGAGGAGAAATACCGTCTTTTGATCGAACATCAGACCGACCTGGTCGTCAAGGTCGATCCCGAAAACCGCTTCCTGTTCGTCAGCCCCTCTTACTGCCAAACCTTTGGCAAAACCGAGGCGGAATTGCTGGGCCAGACCTTCATGCCCCTGGTGCATGAAGAGGACCGGGAATCGACAGCCAAGGCCATGGAGGATCTGTTCCGGCCACCCTACCGGGCTTATGTTGAGCAACGCGCCCTGACTGTACCGGGCTGGCGCTGGTTCGGGTGGGCCGACACAGCGGTGCTGAACGAACAGAACCAGGTCGTGGCCATCATTGGCGTGGGGAGGGACATCACCGAGCGCAAGAAGGCCGAGGAAGGTCAGCGGCGAGCAATGGCCGAATTGGCCGCCGTCTCCCAAACGCTGCCGGATCTCTATTTCCGTCTCGACCGCGACGGCGCCTTCCTGGATTGCGTGGCCGGAAACAGTTCGCATCTCTATGTTCCCCCAGAGGAATTTATAGGCAAGCGCGTCGATCAGGTCTTGCCGCCGGATTTGGCCGCCCGATTTCGCGAAGCCATCGAGCAGGTTGTCAGCACCGGCTCGCTGGAGTGCATCGAGTACCCCCTGACCGTGCCTCTGGGAAAAAGATATTTTGAAGCGCGCATGGTGCCTTTCCAGGGGGGGGCCCAAATCATTGCGATCATCCGCGATATCACCGAACGCAAGGAAGCTGAAAATGCTTTGTCGGCCACCAAGACGCTGTTGGAGCGGGAGATCCAAACCCGACGCGGTCAGGAAGCGGAGTTGGCGCAAGCGCGCAAGCTGGAGGCGATTGGACGACTTACCGGGGGAATCGCTCATGATTTCAATAACCTGCTGACGGTGATCAAGGGCAATCTTGAAATCCTTCGGGAGCAAAGCGACGATTGGCCTGATTCGGATTGGGCCTTGCTGATCGAGGATGCCTTGTCGGCGGCGCGACAGGGCGCCGAATTGACGAACGGTCTGCTGGCGTTTTCCCGCCAGCAACCCTTGCGGCTACAACGCACCCGGGTAAATCGAGTCGTTCAGAGTCTTCAACGTTTGTTGGATCGGGTGCTGGAACCGACCATCCGCCTGCGGGTGGAGACCGACCCGACGCTCCCCGATGTCATGACCGATCCTGGGCAATTGCAGGCGGCGCTTCTAAACCTGATGATCAACGCGCAGGACGCCATGGCCGAGGGAGGAATTCTTGATGTCCACACCACTACCCTCGATATCCAAAGCGAAGCGGTGGCGCCGGTCACTCATCTGGTTCCGGGCCGGTACGTGGTAGTGATGGTGACTGATTCAGGGATCGGCATGGACGCTGACACTCTGGCGCGAGCCTGCGAACCCTTCTTCACCACCAAGCCCTTCGGCAAGGGCACCGGTCTGGGCCTGTCCACCGTGTACGGGTTCGCTACCCAATCCCAGGGGGGGATCGCCATCGAAAGCCAACCGAACCAGGGAACCACCGTGCGCCTGTTCCTGCCCGCCCTGGAAGCGATCAGCGCGCGGACCGCGCGGGAAGCGCCATCGCCACCCCCCTTGCCGCCGTCGCCGCGCCTCCTCACTCCGGCGGAGGGCGCCGAGACGATCCTGGTGGTGGAGGATGAAACCCGCGTGCGGCGGTTGGCCTGTCGTTACCTGCGCGATCTCGGCTATCCGGTGCTGGAAGCCGCCGACGCTCAGGAAGCCATCGCGATTTTGGAAACCGAACCCGATATCCAGGCGGTTTTCAGCGACATCGTCATGCCGGGCGATTTGAACGGTTACGATTTGGCGAACTGGCTTGCCACCCATCGCCCGACCGTCAAGTGCCTGTTGGCGACCGGCCGCCACGAGCAAGCGCGCGTCGTATCCACCGACGCTCCGCCACCCATCCCGGTGCTGACTAAGCCATACTCCAAAAAACAGTTGGCGCAACAAATCCGCCAGTGGCTTGACGACGGATTCCGTTAACGAATCCGAGGCTCAACGGCGTTTTTTTACAGCCTTTCGTGAGCTAATCCATTGAAAAGAGGCACTCGCCCCTCGCCCGCGGGCGGGTGTATCAGGATTTTTTGGGCAATCCCCCAACTCTTGCCAATGTGATACCCCCAAGATTCCGCGGTCACGTGTCGAACTTTCATCCACTGCATTAGCGTTTATTTACAAAAAATTACATTTTAGTCATTTATATCCTATATAAATTGGATTGTGGGCCAAGCTTGGGAATTGTCGTTAAAAAGTAACGAATGTATATTTTATGAAAAACCTATTCCCGGTGGAAGCTGGGTTCCCGGGCTTGCCTTACGAGAGCAGTCAAAGAACTAGAGAGGGGATCAACACCGTGTCTTTGAAAAATTTTTACCACACTCTTTTGTCAGTAAGTACCGATAAAAAAACAGGCCGGGTTTATGTTTACGCCAGAGAAAATGGCGCCAAGCGTGCTGGGACAATCGAAGTTCACGCTGGAGATATCTTGAGTGTCAACTACTCCCAGAAAACCGGCGCGACCGCCCTTGAAAAACTGCTGTCCATTGCGGTTGAAGAAATCATCTTCATGCCGCGATCGGGTGTTAGCGGTAACGCGAAGGAACCTAATACCCCTTCCATCGCCGATGTATTGAGCGATCTGGAAAAATTGCTCTCTGGCGGTGTTATTGAAAATACCAATTTTCAGCACGAACTGCTTCGGCAAGAGCTTCGATATGAGCTGCAAAAAGAAGTGGAAGCATTGCTCAGGAAAATTTACGGGCCAGGAATAATCAGCGAAATTGAAAAGATAGCCAAGTCCCATTCACCCCATCAAAACCCGAATGAATTTTTGAACCAATGCAAGACGAAGGCCATGCTTATGCTGAGCAAGGAACAGGTGGAAAAAATGTTTGAACCGCTTTATAAGAAGATAATCTGAATCGATTCGTGCTCGATAACAACACTCATTCCTCCTGATCAAATTAAAAAAAACTGAAATTCAAGGAGATAGGAAATGACCCCGATTTCTTTAATCGTGGTGGTAATTTGGTTTGCATTGGGTTCCCTCATTTTGCTGCTCGCCGCCTTGGATGTGGACGCCGCGTTTCGGTTGTACTACTCAAACGTCATGCAGACGCTTTCGTCGGTCCTAAGCGCCATATTATGCTATCGGACCATGGCTGACTTTCCAGGAGGCAGCCCCATGCGCAAGGTATGGGGATTTCTTGGCAGCGGTATGTTGGCCTGGGGAATCGGCGCCGCCCTGTTCAGTTCTTATCCGCTGCTAAACGATGGAGCGGAAACGCCTTATCCCTATTATTCGGACATTGGATATCTTTCCCTGGTTCCCCTGGTTGTTATCGCGCTGCTTCTGATGAAAAACGCTCTGGGCGTTTCAGCTCCATTGTGGGGGAAACTGATGTCCGTTCTTCTGTTTGCCGGAGCCATGATCATCTCGGTGATGGCGAATTGGAATGGTGTCATTGGGGAAGGAATCGTTCTACCTCTGGTTTCGATTTGCTACATCTTTTTTGACCCGATCTTGCTCGCGATAACCATGCAGGTCGCATCCGCCCTGTACGGCGGTGTGGTGGGGAAAGCGTGGTGGTACGTACTGGCGGGGCTCGTGCTGTATTTCATAGCCAATCAGACCTACACCTATCTGGTCTTTACCAAGCAATACGCAACCGGCTCACCGATCGATGCTCTCTGGGTATTCGGCTTTGGCATGATCGCCATGGCCGCCATGATGACCCACACCTTGTTCAAGGGCGTCCGCTCGTCATAATGTGACATCAACCAATCGTTACGTGGGATGGAGTCGATGGCAACCCGCGAGCGGGATTCGCTGAAAGGCACCTTCGTGGACTGCTAGCCCAATGTCGGAAGACGCATGACAGCGGATGGTCGACAGAGCCATGCCATCCTGCAAGGAGAAAAACGCCACGCCGATATCCGGGCGTGCTTTCTCGCGGACGACGAATAGATTAACCGTGACCGTAAAACAGGGCCGCGCCTCGGCGCGACCGTGGGGCAACCTGCGGCAACAACTATTGACGGTGTTTGGAACCGCGCTGTTCATCGTGCTGTTGGCGAGCATGTTGGGGATCGCGTATCTGGTTGACCATACCGAGTTGACGGCCTGGCAAGGCCGCCAACAGGAGGCGGCGCGGCGGGCCGCCGCGACCGTCGGGGCTTTCCTGGCGCGGGAACAGGAAATGCTGTTGTTGCTGGATCTCTTCGGTCGCGACGAGTTGGCCGAAGCGCAATCGACCGCGCTGGAGGAATTGCTGCGACGCAATCCCGCTTTCCTGGAAATCGTGTACCTGAACAGCGCCGGTCTGGTCTTGGCCCATGCGCCGAAGAGCGGCGCGATGCTGGCCAATCTGTTCACCATTCCGCAATCGCTTTGGTTCATGCAAGCCCGGCAGGGCCAAAACTACGTCGGAGACGTACAATTGTCCGCTGGGGATCAAGCCTACCTGATCCTGGCCATACCGGCCTGGCAAGGTGGGGTCATCGCCGCTCGTCTGCGGATGCGGATTTTGCGGGAGGTGGTCACCCCTCTCCATTTCGGTAAATCCGGCTTTTCCTACCTGGTCGACCAAAATGGTCGTGTCATCGCCCACTCCGATCCCGAAGTGGTCTTGGCCAACACTCACTTGGACCATTCCTCCAAGCTGTTCGCCCTCGTGCGCGCCGCCCAGGAAACCTGGGCCGGAGAATATCAGGATTTGCAAGGTCAGCCGGTGATGGGCGCCACGGCGCCAGTACCGGGAATTTCGTGGGTGGCGGTCGCGGAGGTGCGCCAAGCCGAAATTTACGCCACCCGTCGGATCGCCTGGTGGGTATTGCTCGGTGGATCGCCGATCATCGGCCTGCTGCTTGGCCAAGTGGTTTCCGCCCTGCTTTCGCGCCAGTTGCTACGGCCAATGCGGCGCCTGCAAGCCGGAGTCCAACACATCGGCCAGGGAGATTTGAACTATCGCATCGGTTTGGAACCGCGCAATGAAATTGGCGAGGTTGCGGTAGCGTTCGATGACATGGCCGCCCGCTTGCAGGAGCGTGAGCGCCAGGTCGCGGCGCAAACCGCCGCCCTGCTGGAGAGTGAGGCCCGCTATCGCGCCATCGTCGAGGATCAAACCGAACTGATCTGCCGCTATGCGCCGGATGGCGCGATCACGTTCGTCAACGAAGCCTACTGCCGCTATTTCGGCAAGCGGCGCGAGGAATTGCTCGGTCAAAGTTTCATACCGTTGATTCCGAAAGAGGATCAACAACGGGCGGAGGCACACATCGCCGCCTTGAGCCAGCAAAACCCCACGGCCACCATCGAGCACCGGGTCATCCTGCCGGATGGCGAGATTCGCTGGCAACACTGGACTGACCGGGCGATCTTCGACGAACAGCATCGAATCATCGAATTCGCCAGCGTCGGGCGGGACATCACCGACCGCAAGCGGGCGGAGGAAGCGTTGCAACAGGCCAAGGACGCCGCCGAGGAAGCCAGTCAAGCCAAATCGGACTTCCTAGCCGCGATGAGCCACGAGATTCGCACGCCCATGAACGGCGTGCTGGGCATGGCCGAGTTGCTGCTAGGCACGTCGCTGAACGACCAGCAGCGGCGATTCGCCGACATGATCCTGAATTCAGGCCGCGCCCTGCTGGCAATCATCAACGACATCCTGGATTTTTCCAAGATCGAGGCGGGGAAGCTGGAGCTGGATATCGCGCCGTTCGACTTGCGGGAACTGGTGGAGGATACGACACTGCTGCTGGCCAAGCGGGCGCATGAAAAGGGGTTGGACCTGATCAGCGATCTGCCGCTGAATCTGCCCGCCTTGGTGCGGAGCGACCCGGTGCGGCTGCGGCAAGTCCTGGCGAACCTGGTGGGCAACGCCATCAAGTTCACCGAGCGGGGCGAAGTGGTCGTTCGGCTGCGTGTCCTGGATCAGGATGCGATGACGCCGCGACTGCGCTTCGAGATTCAGGACACCGGCATTGGGATTGCTCCGGAAGCGCAAGCCCGGATTTTCGATGCCTTCACCCAGGCGGACGGCTCCACGACCCGCCGCTACGGCGGCACCGGACTGGGGCTGAGTATCACCCGGCGACTGGTGCGATTGATGGGTGGGGAGATCGGCGTGGAAAGCACGCCGGGCACCGGCTCCCGCTTCTGGTTTACCCTCCGGCTGTCCCAGCGCATCGGGAGCGTGCGGCCGTTCTGGTCGGCGTGGTCCAACTGGCGAGGGTTGCGGGTATTGCTCGTGGACGACAACGCCACCAATCGCGAAATCCTGCGACGGCAGTTGATGGTTTGGGGCCTGGCGAACGACGAGGCGGAAAACGGCCCCCAAGCGTTGGTCCGGCTGCAAAACGCCGTCCAGACCGGCCAACCTTACGACCTGGCGCTTGTGGACATGCGGATGCCTGACATGGATGGCCTCGATCTGGCGCGGCGAATCCGCGCCGATCCCGCGCTGGCCAAGCTCGGGCTGGCGCTGCTCTCGTCCAACGGCGGCGAGACCTTGGCCGAGCAGGCGGCGCGGGCCGGGATGCAGGCCCTGCTACACAAGCCGGTGCGTCAGGCCGAACTGTACGATGCCCTGTGCCGGTTGCTGGGTCGGGCAACCGAACCGGTTAGCCAACGCCCGGCGCCATCCCCGGTTCGCTCGTCCCGGTTCACGGGCCGACTTCTGGTTGCCGAGGACAATGTGGTCAACCAGGAAATGGCGCTGGCCATACTGGAAACGCTGGGCTGCCGGGCCGAGATAGCGGCCAACGGCCAGGAAGCGGTCGAAGCCGTGACCCGAACCCGGTACGACCTGATCCTGATGGATTGCCAGATGCCGGTGCTGGACGGCTTTGCCGCCACCGCCGCTATCCGTCACCACGAACAGGCACAGGGCTGGCCGCGCCTGCCCATCGTCGCCCTCACCGCCAATGTCGTCAAAGGGTTTCGGGAGCAGTGCCTGGCGGCGGGCATGGATGACTACCTGAGCAAACCATTCGGGCGGGAACAGTTGATCGCTGTGTTGGAACGCTGGCTGCCCACTGACGGCAGCGCGACTCCCACGCTCGCCCCGCCACCCTCCCCGGCTTCTCCGCCGCCAACGGCGCGCACGGTGGCGACCGTCTCCGACCCCGAGATGGCCGATCCGGCGGAACTGGCTCTTCCCTCGGCCGATCCGGCCCCCTCCCCACTGGCACGGTCCGCCCTGGATCAAATCCGCGCCTTGCAGCGACCCGGCGCACCCGACCTGCTTGGCAAGATCATCGGTCTCTATCTGGAAAGTTCGCCGAAACTGCTTCGGCAGATGCGGGAAGCGGTCACCGCCGAGGACGGTGAGGCGCTGCGCCAGGCCGCGCATAGCCTCAAATCGAGCAGCGCCAACCTGGGGGCGACCCAATTGGCGGCCGTGTGCAAGGAATTGGAGCAAAGGGGACGGGATCGGCGGTGGGCGAACAGCATCGAGCTGCTCCGGCAGTTGGAAATTCGTTACCAACACGCACGGGATGCCTTGGATCTAGAGCGACGGTCGCCTTAGATTTCATGGGTAATCGGCAACAATCAGCGCTCACCTCTCTCTCCAGCCGACTGAAGCGTGGAAACCCGATCCGAGACGATCTTGCGCAATCTCAAATCGATAAAAATTCCGTTCGCGCTGATTGTGTCGGCTAGTCTTGTCATAACCATTGGCCAGGCCCAGGGGGCCACGCCCGATTTAACCGAACTCAGCATCGAGGAATTGATGAACGTGCAGGTGGTCTCTCCCACCAAGCAGGCCCAACGGCTGGCGGACACCGCCTCGGCCATCTTCGTGATCACCCAGGACGATATCCGCCGCAGCGGCGTCACCAACATCCCCGATGCATTGCGGCTGGCGCCCGGCGTCCAGGTGGCGCGGATCGACGCCAGCAAGTGGGCGATTACCATTCGGGGCTTCAACGGCCGCTTCGCCAACACGATTACGACGACTTGCGCGCCGTGAAACTCCGGAACGATCTCGTGACCGTGGTGGACGGCTACCTGCGGATTCCCGCCCTGTTCGTCAACGCTGCGCAGGGTCAGACTTGGGGTTTCGAGCTAGCGGCGAACTGGCGGGCGGCGAACGACTGGCGGCTGCAACTGGCTTATTCCCATCTGCGCGTCGACCTGCAAAACCAGCCGGGATTTTTCGAGCATCCGCTTCCATAAGTCCACCCCCTCCCGGCCTCTCTCCCGCTGGCCGGAAAGAATTCCGCGTTTACAATAGTTCACATTCAGTCGATCACCGCTTTACAAACCCGCCCTAGACTGATCGTCAACTACAACCTGTGTTTATTCAAAGGTACGCGTGAACGGATCATGAACAGCGGAACCGCGCGGATTTTGGTGGTCGATGACGATCCGACAATCCGCCTGCTCGCCAGGGAAATCCTGGAGATGAATAGATTCGTGGTGATAGAGGCGGACAACGGCGGGGATGCCCTACAACATTTTGCCGTGACCGGCGGCGATTTGATTCTGCTGGATGTCATGATGCCGCGGTTGGACGGCTTCGCTACCTGTCAGCGCTTGCGCCAAACACCGGGCGGCTTGCATGTACCCATCGTCATGATGACCGGACTGGAGGACTCGGCCTCCATCCAGCGCGCCTACGACGTGGGCGCCACCGATTTCATCGTCAAACCGATCATCTGGTCCATTCTGGCGCAACGGGTGCGTTATATCCTGCGCGCCAGCAAAGCCCTGCGGGAAGTGGCCGAACGGGCGGAGTTTCAGCGGGCGCTGATCGAAACCATGCCGTTGCCAATCCTGGTGGAAGACGCCCAGGGCCGCTCCCTGACCTGCAATCCAGCTTTTGAAATCCTGTTCGGCGAGCGGAGCTTGCCCAAACCGACGGAGCCGGTCTCCAACGACCAGGCAAATTTGCGGATTTACGAAGCCGACATGCTGAGCACCCGCCAGGAACGGCGGGCGGTCATCATCCATCGAGCGACGTTCAACCCACCCGGATCGAGCGAGACCGGCTTCATCAGCGCCATCCTGGACATCACCGAGCGCAAGCAACACGAAGAGCGACAACGACTCGCCGAAACGGTGTTCCAGACCGCCGCGAGCGCGATCATGGTCACCGACCCGGCGGGAATCATTCAATCCGTGAATCCCGCCTTCACCACGATCACGGGCTACTCCCGCGACGAGGCGGTTGGCGACACGCCGAACCTGCTGAAATCAGACCGTCACGACGCGCGGTTTTACGCCGGTTTCTGGCAAACCCTGGCCGAAACCGGTCATTGGTCGGGCGAGATGTGGCAACGCCGCAAGGACGGCCAGATTTATCCGACATGGGAATCCGTTGAGGCGGTCCGGGATGCGAACGGCCAGATTGTTCAGTATGTTGCCTTCTTCAGCGATATCACCGAGCGCAAGCTGGCGGAGCAGGAAATCTTCTTCCGCGCCAACTACGACCCCCTGACGGGGCTGCCCAACCGCAGTCTGTTGCACGAGCGCATCGATCAGGCGCTTCGGCGGGCGCGTCGCCATAGCGAGGGGGTGGCGCTGATGTTTCTGGACCTGGATCGCTTCAAGCAAGTCAACGATACGCTGGGACACGCCTGGGGTGATGAACTGTTGTGCCAGGCCGCCGAGCGGTTGGGGGCCTGCGTGCGCGAAACCGATACCGTGGCCCGCTACAGCGGCGATGAATTCATCCTGCTGTTGCCGGGCATCGCTCATCTATCCAACGTCTACGCCATCGCCGAGAAGATCATTCAACGGATTTCCCAACCCTTCGACTTGAACAACACCGCCATTCAGATCGGGTGCAGCATCGGGATCGTGCTGTACCCCGACCACGGCTCGGATGTGAGCACCCTGCTGCGCCACGCCGACCTGGCGATGTACCAGGCCAAGACCTCCGGACGCAACACCTATCGACGATATGAAGCGGTCATGGCCGACCAGATGCTGCGGCAACTGTCGCTGGAAACCGATCTGCGGCTGGCCATTCAGCACCATGAGCTCAT
>JAXMFY010000029.1:0-30850 GCA_046347555.1 Candidatus Competibacteraceae bacterium
AACGCGATATTGTCCGCTGGCATCCAAATGAATGCGCGGGTGATAAGGGGTCATGGAGGCAAAGTGGCTGCCGAGCGGGATACGAACCGTTTTAGTGGCGCAGGCGCCATTGCTTAGATAACCGTCGTCGCGGCAAATCTCGACCTCGGCCATTTGCCAGTCCGGGCGCTGGAACCAGCCGCGATTCGGCGGTAACAAACTGAAAGTATTGAACAAGATCGGCGCGGCGCTTTGGGTTCCGGTCAAACCCGCCCGTCCTGCCCCATCGGCATTGCCGACCCATACGCCCACGGTGTAATCCGGAGTCGCGCCAATGGCCCAGGCATCGCGCTGTCCGTAACTGGTGCCCGTTTTCCAGGCGACTTGGCGGCTGCTGCTGAATTTTTCCCAGTAACCTTCATCGCCGGGGCGGGCAACTTCCAAAAGGGCGTCCAGGGTTAGCCAGGCAGCGGCGGTGGACAGGGTGGCGATCCGCGAACTGGCGGCGGGCTGGCTTTGCAGCCAGCGTCCCTGTCGCCAAAAAGTTTGCTGGTGTTGCCGGTCCTGCATCGCTCGATGGGCGAGATTGGCGTAAGCCACGCTCAAATCCCACAAGGATGCTTCCGCCCCACCCAGAATCAGGCTCAACCCGTAATCCCGCGCCGAACGTTGCATGTGACTGAATCCCATTTGCCGCAACTGCATCAGGAATGGCTCGACCCCGCGCGCACTCAGCAGATTGACCATCGGGACGTTCAGCGAACGCGCCAAGGCTTCCCGCGCCCTGACCGCGCCGTGGTAATGGTGGTTGTAGTTTTGCGGGGTAAAGCCGCTGTAGTTGACAGGCACGTCCGCCAGCAGCGAATCCGGCACGATTATCCCTTGTTCGATGGCGTCGGCGAACAGCAGCGGCTTGAGGGTGCTGCCCGTACTGCGCGGACGCTGGATCATGTCAATCGCGTGTCCCTGATCCGCGCCGAAATTCAGTACCGGGCGGTTGCCGATATACGCCAGCACTTCAAACGTGCGGTTGTTCAGCACCACAATGGCAAGGTTCTGAATGCCCTCCAGGACCAGTCGCTCACCGCTGCGTTGCGCCAGGGTATTGAGTTGCTCCTGCAAACCGGCGTCCAGCGTGGTGCGAAAACGCTTTCCCTCGGGCTGTCGTACCGCCAGCGTATCCAACAAATGCGGAGCCAGTTGGGGTAGGGGATGCGGTGCGTCGGGTAAGGGTTCGGCAACCGCCAGATCGTATTCCAGTTTGGACAGGATGTTTTGCGCGTAAAGTTGCTGAAGCAAACGATTCCGTTTGGCCAGCAAGCGTCCGCGATTGCGCCCCGGATGAATCAAAGCCGGGTTATTGGGTAATACCGCCAGCATCGCGCTTTCCGCCCACGACAACTGGTCCGGGCCGCGAGCGAAGTAACGCCATGCCGCAGCCTCCAGCCCCACCACGTTACCGCCAAAGGGGGCGTGACTGGCGTACAATTTAATAATTTCGTCCTTGCCATAACGACTTTCCAGCCGCCACGCGCGTAATAATTCCAGCAACTTTTCGCGCAAGGTGCGCGGAGGGTTGCCACGCGACAGGCGGATGACTTGCATACTCACCGTGCTTGCGCCACTGACCACGTGCTGTTCACGCAGGTTGTCGTAGATCGCGCGGGCCAGGGCGAGAAAATCCACCCCATTGTGTTGTCGGAAACGCTTGTCCTCGACCTGGATCAGCGCGGCGGCAAATTTATCCGGCACGCTTTCCAGTTCGGGGAAGCGCCACTGCCCATCCGCCGCAATATGAGCGCTGAGCAACCTGCCGTTACGGTCCAGCAGCAAGTGCGAATGAGAAGCGGCGAATAGCGCGGTGGGCAGGCTGGAGAAGTACCACCACACCGCGCCGATGATGAACAGGAAGAGGGCTGCTCCCTGGGTCAACCGTTTCACTGTTCAGACCCCGGCCGATCCGCGGAGTCCGGTTCCTTTTCCCCGCTGGTTTCTGCTTCCGGTTCGATGCCCTGGCCCGTGTCAACTGGCGGCGCCTTCACGATCCGCATGGGCATACCTGCGGTACGCGCCCGGATGTTGGGCTGGTACATGGCTTCGCCGCTGATGGGGGGGAAGTAAAACTTGCCGAGGAAGGCGGCATTGAGCTTGATCTTGATGGTCTTGCTTTCACCGGCGCCCAGATCGAAGTAGCTCAACACGCGGTCGTCGCGCACTTCCTGATAGCTGAGACCATTGCCGTCGGTCGTACCGATTTCCGCGCCGGATGGCAACAGCGTGGACAGGGCAATGTGCTTGAGCGCCGCCCCCCGGTTGTTGGTGACCGTCACGTTCAGGTCGTAATCCTGCCCTTGCTGCAATTGCAGTGGTGATTGCTCCGCCGGGGTGGTGTTGGTATCCCACACCGGGTGACCCTGCCTGTCGAACAACTCAGCGTGCAGACTTAAACCTTCCGCCACTGGCTGTTCGTTACCCGCGGGGGCAATGCCGCGTTGGGTGACCGTGGCGTAGAGCGTGCGGTCGCCGTCATTATGCAGAGCAAGCTGGAAAGCGGCGTCTTGCGCGGTCAGCCATTGGCTGACCAACGGTTGCGCGCTGCTTAGCGGGGTGGCCGCGCCCTGATCGAGGGTGTATTGCACCGCCAGCGGTTGTTGACGGCTACCGAGGTAATGCGCCACCGACAACAAGGCCCAACTGATGTCATGGGTGTTGTGGGCCGCGCCGCCACGAAGGTCATTCACAATTTGCTGGACCACCCGCTCGGCGTCCTGCGTTTTTTGCAATACCAACAAGGTTTCCAGTTGCAAACCGAGTTGCCCCAGTTTTTGGCTGAACGTCTGCTCGGAAGGGGGCGTATTCAGTTCGGTTGCCACCAGTCCGGTGAGGGTTTGTTGCGCGGCTTCGGCTTGCCCCGCCAGCAGGTAAGCGGCGGACAGTAACCAGCGGGCTTGCGGGTTGGCCTTACCGGATTCACGCAGGCGGTTCATCGCACCCAGTTGCGGTTTGCCCGCCACTGCCAACACGTACAGGCGGTAGGCTTGGGTGGAAGAGGTGTCTTCCTGGGCGCTGGCCACCCAGTCTTGCGCCTGTTTTGCCTGATACGCCTGCCATGCGGTCAGCAGACCCAGGGGTACGGTGTAGCCCTGTTTTTGCGCTTCGATCAGGAAATGCCCGGCATAAAGGCTCGCCCAGTCGTTGGCTTCGGTCGAACCCGGCCAGTACATCAGGTTGCCATTGCTGCTCTGAAAATTGCCCAATTTGACAATCGCCTGCTTGACGTGGTGTTCGATCTGGTTTTGTCGTTCGGGGTCCAGCTTGAGCAATTTGGGCAAATACAACTGCGGGAACGCCGCCGACGTGGTCTGCTCCAGACAGCCGTGCGGATAGTGGATCAGATAATCCAGACGCTGCTCCAGATTCAGATTGGGCAAGCTGGAAAGTTCCAATAGGCTTTGGTTGGTGCCTGCCATGCCATGGGGCGTGATGGTTGCCTTCCAGTCCGCCTTGGGTTTGAGGGTGGCGCTGACCGCACGCAGGCTGGGCAGATTGGGGGCCTGCACGGGCAGGTTCACTTCGTGGCTGCTGCTGAATTCGCCGCTGGTGGCGGTAAAGCGCAGTTTACCCATCATCGGTTTGTCGCCCGCTTTGAGCGACAGCGTGACGACTTTTTCACCGGTTTGAGTAAACGGTACGGTCAGCGCGGGGTCGGCGCTGGCAAATGCACTGTCCGCCTCCACGTTGACCTGCACGGATTTGACGCCAGGGTCGGAAACGAACAGGGTAAGAGGCACTTCGACGCGCTCGCCAACCTTCAGCGCGCGGGGCAAGGAGGAGAGCATCATCAGCGGCTGGCGCACGAACACCGACTGTTCCGCCTTGCCGTAAGCCGAACCGTCGGCGGCAACCGCCATAATGCGTACCGCACCGAGATAGGACGGCAGTTCGACCTGATGTTCACGGGTTTGTCCGGCATCCAGATGGAACGCGCCAAGGAAACGCACCACCGGCGGGAAGCGTTTGGGCTTGTTGGCGGCATCGTCGAGTTGCGCTTCGTCGCCGCCGCCGATCGCTAGAACCCGCTCCAGATCGCTGTTGTACGCGCCAATCACGCTGTCGAATAAATCCCAGGTCTTAACACCCAAGGCTTCCCTGCGGTAAAAGGCCTTGTGCAGGTCGGGAACCGCAAAGCGGGTCAAACCGAGCAAGCCTTCGTCAACCACGGCAAGGGTGTAATCCATGGCCCGCCCAGATTGCTCGCTAATGCTGAAGGTTTGCGTGCGTTCCGGTTGCCATTCGTCGGCGGCTTTCAAAACCGGCTGCAAGTGGGTGGCGGGATCTTCCACCGTGATGGGAATGATGCCGTACAGACGGATGGGGCGGTCATTCTGTTTGTTCTGGTGCGCCTGCAACAGAGTCACGCTGACGTAGGCATTCGGCGCCATCGCCGCCGTGATCGGCAGCGGGATTTGGGTGCGTTGCCCCTGAAATTCGATCCAGCGTTGTTCCAGAATCCGGCTGCTGGTTTCGATGGTCAACAGCGCGCGTCCGGCCTGGGCTTCCGGTAATTGGATTTGCGCGGTTTCGCCCACCTGGTAACTGGTTTTGTCGCTGCCGAAACGCAGCATCGCGGCAGCGCCACTGCCTTCTTCCTGGGCGCGGCCCGCCCAGCCTGGCCAATCCACGTAGAGCGTTTTGCCGGTGCAATGCTTGCCCTGCGCATCGCAGGCGCGGATCAAATAGCGCCCCCAGTCGGGATATTTGATCTGGAATTTCCACTCGCCCTTGCCGTCGATCGTGCTGATGATGGATTGTTGCAATTTGCTGCCGTGGCTGGAATCCGCGTATTCCGCGAGCGAGTCTGGAGTCTTGTCCCACCACCATTTCCATTCAATTTTGTAGAGGGTGACTTCGACTTGTGGCAAGGACACTTCCTGGCCATCGGCATTCACGCTGCCGATTTCGACCGTATGCTCGGTGTCGGTCAGCAGCATATCGCGCTCGGCATCGCCCTTGGGCAGTTTGATGCCGACGAAGTTTTCAAACGGATAATAGTCCATTTCCTGCTTGCTGATGCTAAAGCCGCCACCTTCTTCGTGCACGCGGCTGGTGAACCATGCGCTGAGCATCCCCGGTACGGGTTTTTCTGGCTGGAAGTTTTTACTGAAACGCAGGTAGCCCTGCTCATCCAGATAGCCTTCCAGCAATTGCTGTTCTTCGCTGTCGAGCTTGCGAGTGGGGTCATCGAAAGCGTAATCGGCAAAGCGGGTAAACCGAGTCGTTTTTTCACGCAATTTGACGCTGACATCGGCTTTCATCTCACTGGCGGTGCCGCCGTGCAGCCATTGCGCAAACAGGGTGGCTTCCGGCAAATCACGGTAGCCATGCAGTGCGGTCACGCCGTAATCCAGCTCGACTTTCAGGCGATTGGGGCGGATGGTTTCAATTTTCAGGGTTTTGTCGAACGTGCCGCCACCCAGTACCGCCTTGGCCAACCAATCGCCCGTCGGGTCGCTTTCGGCGGTTTTCAGTTTGAAGAGGTAAAACGAACCGACGGGTTGTTTGTTGGTGACGGTTTGCTTGAGCTTACCGGTTGGGTCAAACAGTTGCACCGTGACCGGATGGTTTGGCGGCAAAATCTTGGCGCGGTCTTGCAAGACGAAAGTCAGGAAAATGTCGTCGCCGGGTCGCCAAACGCCACGTTCGCCATAGAGAACACCCTTCAAGCCTTTTTGCACGGTTTCGCCGCCCACATCGAACTGGCTGGTTTCCAGCGCGGTATTGGCGTTGAGCTTGAGATAGGCGCGGTCAGTGCCTTGGTCGGCAACGAGCAGGAAGGGGGTGTTGGGGCTTTCCAACTCGGCAAAACCATCGCCATTGGTGGTCGCGGTGGCGAGTGTTTGGCCCTGAAAATTGCGCAGGGTCAAACCCACGCTCCCAGCGGCTTCAGCGGTGCGTAGGTCGGTGGCAATGACATGCACTTTGCCATTGCCATCCCGCTTGGCGATCAGGCCGAGGTTGCTGGCAATGAAGTTGTGCGAGGTTCTAATGTCTTTGCTGCTGTGGTAATAGCTGTCGTCACAGGGGTCGTTACGTTTGCTCCAGTCGTATTTGGTTTGGAGGACGTATTCTTCGATGCCATCCCAGCCACTGGTTTCCGTGCCCTCATAATCTTCCGAGCTCGTCAGTGGTTTGTCGCTGATTTGTGGTACAGCGGTGCCCGCTGGGCAGGGATAAGTGGAATGACGGCGGTCCACCGACAACTCCAACCGATACAGCGTTCCAGGCTTGGCCTTGAACAGGTCGGTCGCATCAATGCTATAGCGGTTCCACTGGTTGGGGTTGGCCGCGGTCAGCGGAATGGTTTTGCGCCAAGCATAACGCCCGACACGCTCCATTTCATAATTGCCATCCAGCTTGTTAACTTGCAGGAATTGCCGAATGTTTTCGGGGAACACCTCCATTGCGGTGATTTGCACTGCATTCACCGCCCGGGCTTCCAACGGGATGGTCATGCGCTGGCCTTCCGGCAGGATGCTGCCTTTACCGACAAAACGGACCGCTGGTTTGGGTAGGTCGAGTGTAATCGACTGTTCGTTGCGTTCCGTCAGTTTGCCCAACGTCGCGGAGGCAGCCTTAATACCGGCTTGCAGGATCAGCTTGTGTTCACCGGGCTTCAGTTTGCCAGAAGGGTAAACCAGCAAGCGGTTGCCGACGATCTGTGTGGTGATTTCGTCGCTGCCCAATTGCACTAGACCTTTCAAGTCTTGCTGAGGGTCGAGTGCGTGGGAAAAACTGACGCTGACATGCGGTTTGTCTTCGTCATTGTCACTGAAGGTACTGATACGGGTGACGCTGAAGGTCTGTTGACCAGGAATTTTAAAATCGCGCGCACCACTGCTGTTCTTGCCTTGCGCGTTCAGGCGCTTGGTATTCCAACTCAGGTGCAGATTCGTATCGAAGGTTTCGCGCGGAATATTCGTTACCCTGAAGCGATGTTCCGTGCCCGTGTCATTATGATCCCAGTCGACGCGCAGCGATTTTTGCCGCGAACTGGCCTGGAGGATTTTTTCCACGGCGTCCGGGGCGACATAGTCAGAGGTGAACAGGTTGCCTTCCAGTTGCATTTGAGTGGGCTGGTCGGCGACGGGGTCCAGCCCCCGAAATTGCACGTCCACTTCCAACAGGGCGGTTTTGAACGCGAAGTCAATCGGTTGTGTGCCGGTTGGGATATTGAGCAAACCATCAGGCTTTACCGTCAGCGTGTAGTTTTGCCCCAACGCCAGCGGTGCGTCCGGGGTAAAGACGATGCTGGTGGTGGTATCAAATCGCGCCTTGCCCGCCACATCCGGTGCGATTTTCAGGTAAGCGTCCGCGTTGCTGCCTATTTTGTCATCGCCGATTACGGGTTGGCGGAAAACGATGGCTAGCGGTTTATTGCGCGGTTGTACCCTGGGAGGGCGCAGACTGAACAGTTCGGTAAGGAGGCGAGCACTGTCCTGGGTAACTATATCAGGCTGATTGGTATCCATGGTGGCTGTTGTACCGAAGCCATATCCGGTCAAGCCCCAGATACCCGCGACGAGCAGGCACAACCACAAGATATGCGAAAGATATGAACGTTTCATCATGAAAATTCTCCATTTTTAAAAATACTTATTCGGCTGTGCCCGGTTGCTCCGTCACCGCGCCGGAGGCTGTACAAAAACGCCTCTTAAGTGCTTGGTCAGGAGCACCAACCCCACGATCAGGGCGATTGGACCGAGCAGCGGCATGAAGGATGTGGCGCGTGACTCCAATAATTCGCCAGCGCAGTATGAGGAGAGGGAATGCGCGCATTATGGCGCGCTGGTGCAAGTTGGTGAAATGATCGTGCAACACTGGTGCAAGCGACTTCGTGGCGGGGATGACAGCGTTAAGCGGTGATAACCCATCACCGCACTGGAGCAACCAAGCCAGATCAAGTTTTGACTGTTGCTGGTTGCTTGCAATGGTTCAGGCATTTTCGGGATTCACCGATCCGATTAAACCGCACCCGATTACCCACAAATCCCCCTCCCCCCTTGCGGGGGAGGGCCGGGGTGGGGGGTAAAAACCCGCAGCAGGTTCAAAATCGAGCTAAAACGCTCAAAATTCCATTCATCGTCGCCGCTGTAACCCCCCACCCTAACCCTCCCCTACAAGGGGGGAGGGGATTCCATGGTTTTTAATAATAACAAAATCAATTGGTTGTAGATATGCGTAATGGACAGGTTCTTGAGCGACCAGCCAAACACTTCTCCGTAAAAGCGGTATCCCGAACATACCCAAGGTGCTGAACCCCCTCAACCTCGGGATCAGGGCTGCAAGGAGAGGTACTGCCAGATCACGCTGGCCGCGGCGAGGGCCGTGATTTCGGCGATGTCGTAGGCCGGAGCGACCTCGACCACGTCCACACCCCTGAAATCGAGCCCGCCGAGCCGCTTCAGGATCGCCATCACCTGCCAAGTGAACAGACCTCCCACCTCGGGAGTGCCGGTTCCGGGCGCCTGCCCCGGATCAATGGCGTCGATGTCGAAGGATAGGTAGACCGGTCCCGCTCCCACGGTGGCGCGCACAAGATCGGCAACCGCCGGCGGGCCAGTCATGTGAACCTCCTCGGCGCTGACGATGCGCACGCCCCGCGCCAGCGTCCAATCGTAAACCGCGCGCTCCACCGGCGAGCGGATGCCAATCTGGATCATCCGCCGGGGATCGATCAAGCCCTCAAGGAGGGCATGGTAGAACACCGAACCGTGCCCGAGTGGCTGACCGAAATTATCCGGCCAGGTATCGACATGGGCGTCGAAGTGGACCACCCCGAGCGGCCCGGACCGCCTTGTCAGCGCCCGCAACAGCGCCAGGGTAATGGTGTGATCACCGCCGATGGCGATGAGATGGGAAAATCCAGCCGCCTGCTGCTCGATCAAGGCGAGGGAGGCGGGAATATCGCCGAGGGCAATGGTGAAATCTCCGACGTCAGCCAGCCCCACTTTACGGGGATCGCGCCAGTTCGCCGGATTGTCGCCATCGACCAGCATTCGGCTGGCGTGGCGCACCGCCAGCGGCCCGGCCCGTGCGCCCGCCCGGTTGGTGGTGCCTATATCGAACGGCACGCCGGCCACCCAAAACCGGGCCGCCGACGGTTCGAGGGTGGCGCCGAGAAAGTGGGGCGGAATCGCGAAGGTGGGCGTTAGAGCCATCCTCTTCAAAGCTCCAAAAGCAAAAATCAGCTCGGATAGACGACCTAGCCTCGCATGTTACCAGTTTTGCATCCTGTTATTTCTTGGTCATAAAAATGTCATCGTATCCGCCTCGACCGTATGCCGTCGCCCCTTTATCATGGAACTTTGGCCCTCATTCCCTTCCCGATGACCACGAGGAATCGCCCGTGTTTCCGACACCCACCCGTGTATTTCTAACCCGGGGAATTGGTATTCACCGCCACACCCTGACCGCTTTCGAGCTGGCGTTGCGTGACGCGGACATCGAACAGCAGAATCTGGTTTACGTCTCGTCGATCCTGCCGCCGGGCTGTGAACTGGTAACCCGCGAGATCGGGGTAGCCGCCCTGAAGCCGGGCGACATCACCTTCTGCGTGATGGCGCGGATCGAGACCAACGAGCCCGGACGCCACATTCACGCCAGCATCGGGCTCGCCCGACCGGCCGACCCCGAGACCTACGGTTATATTTCCGAGTACCACGGTTTCGGCCAACTGGCCGAACAAAGCGGCGACCACGCGGAAGACCTCGCGGCCAGTATGCTCGCCAGCACCCTGGGCCTGGACCTGGACCCAGAGGTCGCCTGGAACGAACGCAAGCGCCTCTACGAACACAGCCATCTGGTCATCAACAGTTCGTCGATGACCGCCGCCACCGAAGGCGATCCCGAGGGCCGGTGGACTTGCGCTGTCGCGGCGGCGGTGTTCCTGTTCTCTTGATACCCTCGGCGGAGAACGGGCGGCGTCGGATTCGGCTCTCAATACCCCGCCGCCAACCCACCCGGTTGCCGGGTATCGGAGAAACCATACCACCCGTCCGGGGCGCGCAGGATGCTTTGGGTATCACCCATCGCCTCCCGGACCACCACTTTATGGCCCAGCCCTTCCAGCAGGCGCACGGTGTCCGGGCTCAGCCCTTCCTCGACGCGCAATTCGTCGGGTAGCCACTGGTGGTGAACCCGAGGCGCCACCGTGGCCTCGGCCAGATTCAACCGATGGTCGATCACATTCGACAGGATTTGCAACACGGTGGTGATGATGCGGCTGCCGCCGGGGCTGCCGGTGACCAGGATCAATCGACCGTCCTTGAACGCCAGGGTCGGGGTCATCGAACTGAGCGGGCGCTTGCCGGGCGCGACCGCGTTGGCGCCGCCGCCGATCAGGCCGTAAGCGTTCGGCACGCCCGGCTTGGCGGCGAAATCGTCCATCTCGTTGTTGAGCAGGATGCCGGTGCCAGCGACGACGATGCCGGAGCCATAGGGAAAATTCAGGGTGTAGGTGACGGTGACCGCGTTGCCGTCCCGATCCGCCACCGAGTAATGCGTCGTTTGCCCGCTTTCGAAGCGCCCCGGCTGGCCGGGCTTGATGTCCGCCGCTGGCCTGGCCCGGTTCGGATCGATCCGCGCCGCCAGTTCCTTGGTGTAGGCCTTCGAGGTCAGACCGGCGACCGGCACCTTGACGAAATCGGGATCGCCCAGATACTCGCTCCGGTCGGCGTAGGCCAGCTTCATGGCCTCGGCCAGGCGGTGGATCGTGGCGGCGCTGTTGTGACCCAGTTCCCCCAGCGGCCAGGTTTCCAGGATATTGAGCATCTGGATGAGATGCACGCCGCCGGAGCTGGGCGGCGGCATCGACACGATCTCGTACCCGCGATAGGTGCCCCGCACCGGCGCGCGGACCACCGCCCGGTAGTTTTTGAGGTCTTCCAGGGTAATTGCTCCCTGATGGGTTCGCAGGTCGGCGACCAGTTTTTGCGCGATCTCCCCTTCGTAAAACGCCTTGGCGCCCTGTTCGGCGATTTGTTCGAGCGAGGCGGCCAAATCAGGCTGGACCAGCGTCTCGCCGGGCGAATAGGCCGAGCCGTCGGCCTTGAAAAACGCTTTCCGGCTGGCCGGCCAGGGCGCCATCCGCTCGCGGACTTCCTGAAGCGATTGCGCCAGTTCGAGGCTGACCGGAAAGCCCTGCCTGGCCAGGCGGATGGCGGGTTCGACCAGTCGCCGCCACGGCAGGCGACCGTGACGGGCGTGCGCCAACGCCAGTCCGGCCACCGTACCCGGCACCCCAGCCGCCTGATAGTGATGGCGGAGGCGGGCTTCGTCCACTTCGCCTTGCTCGTTCAGATAATAATCCCGTCCAACGGCGGCGGGAGCGGTTTCCCGGAAATCGATGGCCTCGCTCCGCTGATTCGCGGCGTCGTAGACCAGCAGGAAGCCGCCGCCGCCCAGATTGCCGGCTTGCGGCAACGTGACCGCCAGGGCGAACCCGACCGCCACCGCCGCGTCGGTGGCATCGCCACCCTCCTTCAGGATATCCAGCCCGACCTGGCTGGCCAGCGCCTCCTGGGAAACCACCAGCCCGTGGCGAGCATGGACCGGGTGGATGCGGTCGCGAGCGTCGAGGATCGCGCATTCGGCGTACCCCGCGCTGGACCCCAGCAGGAATAGCAACAGGACGACGATGCCGGCGAAGAGTGGGGCGGACGAGCGGACGGAGGCAGGCCATCGGGACATGGAAATCTCCAACGGTGGGGAACAGGGGGCAGACGGCGACGAGATTCGCGCCGGACAGGGCGAGAACTTTCAGCGGCAATGGCATCTTAACTGTCCAAGGTCCGGGGATCACCCTGGTTTTCGATTCGCACTTTCAACCCTGACGTGGAGCGTTCCATGAAAACCCGTTTGCTAGGCCGCCACGGCCTTGCTGTTTCCACCATCGGCCTGGGCTGCATGGGCATGAGCGATTTTTACAGTGGCCGCGACGACGTGGAGTCCATCGCCACGATCCACCGCGCCCTGGACCTCGGCGTCACCCTGCTCGACACGGCCGATATGTACGGGCCGCATACCAACGAGGCACTGGTGGGTCGGGCGATCCGGGGCCAGCGCGACCGGGTGGTGCTGGCCACCAAGTTCGGCATCATGCGCGACCCGAACGATCCCACCCGGCGCGGCCTGAACAGCCGTCCGGAGTATGTGCGGGCAGCCTGTGAAGGCAGTCTCCGGCGCCTGGGCGTGGAAACGATCGACTTGTACTACCAGCACCGCCTGGACCCGAACACGCCCATCGAAGACACTGTCGGCGCGATGGCGGAACTGGTGCAAGCCGGCAAGGTGCGCTACCTCGGCCTGTCCGAAGTCTCGGCCACCACGCTGGAACGGGCGTGCCGGGTCCATCCCATCGCCGCCGTGCAAACGGAATACTCGCTGTGGACGCGCGACCCGGAAACCGACGGCGTCCTGGCCGCCTGTCGTCGGCTCGGGGTGGGGTTCGTCGCGTACAGTCCCCTGGGGCGGGGTTTTCTGACGGGGGCGATTCGCCGGCCGGAAGATTTCGCCGCCGACGATTATCGGCGAACCAGCCCCCGCTTTCAGGGCGAGAACTTCGCGCGCAATCTGGCCCTGGTCGAGCAGGTCCAGACGCTGGCCCGGCGGAAAGGCTGCACGGCCGCCCAACTCGCCCTGGCCTGGGTGCTCGCCCAAGGCGAGGACATCGTTCCGATTCCCGGCACCAAGCGGCGTCGCACCCTGGAGGAGAACGTGGCCGCCGTCGACGTGGCGCTTACTCAGGAAGAGCGGGCCGAACTGGAAGCGGTTTTCCCGCCGGACGCCGCTGTCGGCTTGCGCTATCCCGAGGAGATGATGCGGCTGGTCAATGCCTGAAAGCCGCGCCAGCCGCGCCCTGGCGTTACCGTTGGCCGCTCGCGGAGTTTTGTCGCCGCCATGCCGCCACGGTTTCCACCAAGCGCTGTCGTTCCTCCTCGGCCAGCCCGGCGGGATCGAAACGCCAGCGCTGATGCCAGCGCGCCATGTCCGCCAGACCCGGCGCATTCCAGGCACCGATCCGGCGCAACCACGCTTCCAGGGCTTCGCCGGGCGGACGGGCGCCAGCTTGGGCGCTCAGGTCGGCGATGACCTGGTAAAACGGTGACTCCGCGCCAGGTCGAACCGTAACAGCCGGTACGTTTCCGGCCGGGACCGGGTGGACCCGCCGGCGCAACAGCAGGCGCCAAAACAACACCGTGGTCAACAATCCCACCAGTCCCCACAGCCAACCGTTATCGCTTTCAGCCGCCGTCGTTTCCCGCCAGCGCCAGCGGCTGAACCGATGGCTCAGCCAGGCCCAGAGGTCGCCAACGCGCTGCCACCATGGCGTTCGCGCCTCCTCGAAACCGGTCCAATCCGGCGGCGTGGCGTCGAAATCCCGCCAGTGCCCGTCCAGCCAGACCAGCGCCCAGGCATGGGCATGGCGACGGCGGGCGACGTAGGCGCCTTCCAGCGGGCTGTATTCCGCGACCGCGAAGCCGGTGGCGTACCGGGCGGGAACGCCGGCGGCGCGCAGCAGCAGCACGGCCGCGCTGGCGAAATATTCGCAATGGCCGGCCCGCGCCTGGAGCAGAAAGGTTTCCAGCGCGGCCATGCCCGCCGCCGGCGCGGGCAATTCCAGACTGTAGCGGAACTGGCCGAGCAGGAACGCCTTGACCTTGGCGGCCGCGACCGGCGGGGAAGAGCCGATCAAACCCAGCTCCGTCGCCAACCGTTCCAGGGTCGCCTGTTCACGGTGCGGCAAGGTCAGATCGAGTTCTCCCGGCGGGGCGTCGCGCGTGGCCGCCGGCGCGCTGGTCACCCGATAATCGACCAATCCGGGACCGTCGCTGGCCTTGAGCGCTCCCAGATTGCTCAATTGCAATTCGCCGACCGGCAGTTGTTCCAACCGCCAGGCTCCCGCCGGCAGCGGCAGCATTCCCGCCCCCCGCCGCAGCTCCAAAGTGATGGCCAGGTGGCGGGATACGCCGGCTGGGGCGGCGCCCAAGGTCCACTCGCGCCCGTCGCCCCTCGACGCGAGGCGGTCGAAGTGGGCGCCCTTGGCCTGCCACGCGCCGTCGAAATAGCTGTTGTAGCTAGCGTCGCGCAGCAGCCACGGTCCCGGATCGTCCGACGTGGGCCTGAGCCGCAACACCACCCGCCCGGATTGCTTGAGTTCGCCGATCTCGCCCAACGCGGTGTAACTGCGATACGGGTCCACCTCCATGAACCAGTCCTCGAACCATTCGACGAATTGATCCTCCAGGCTAATTTGCAGGCGATTCAGACCGAGGCTCAGGGGGAACGCGGCCAGACCGGCGGCGAGGGCCAGCGTCGCGGTCAGGAGCCAGCGATAGCGTCGAGGTCGCGTGGCTAGCAGCGCCCACAGCAGCAACAACCCCGCCCCCGGCAGGAAATCCGGTGAAGTGGCGACGCTGGCGGCCAGTAGCGTAGCCACGAAGTAGGGTGCGTCCAGCCGCAACGGTTGCCGCGCCAGGGCGCTCCCGGAACGGCGCAGCGAGTAAAACAGATGCCCGACCCGGAACGCGCCGACGGTGGAATAGCGCTGGATCGCCAGCGGGGGAAACAAGAGCAACGGGAACCAACTGGCCAGGGTGTAAAGGTGCGTGGCCAGCGGCGGCTGATTGAGATAGCGGGTGAACAGCAGGATCAGCGCTCCGACCCACAACAGGGTGGACAGGTCGATCACCCGCGCCAGTTCGCGATCTTCCAACGCCCAGCGCCAGCCGACGCGCGGCGCCAACTCCAGCACCAGCGCCATCGGTGGGACCAGTGGCCACAGGCCGGTGCGCCAGCCCCAGAACAGCAGGGCGGCAGCCAGCAAGCCGGGCGGCGGGAGCAGGGTCATGGCGTCAACCGGGCCAGTTCCGCCGCCAGGGTTTCCGCCGTCGCGACCCGGACGCTCGGTGGCGGTGGCGCGCTCGGCGGGCCGATGATCAGCGCCACGGTCGCCACGCCATGGCCGCGTAGCAGATCGAGCAGTTGTCGCCGTTCCGCGTCCCAGTCCAGCAGGATGCAGACGCAGGCGCTCAACGCGGGGGCATGGTCCGCTAACAGCGCGAGCAAGCCCGAAAACGGCTGATCCCGTCGTGGGGTCACGCAGGCTAGAATTTCCAGCAAGGGCTCGGTCTGGCCCAAGCCGCGGCCGGCGGTGAAACAGTAAGCTCGGTCACCGACGAACAGCAGATCCAGCAAGGCTTCGGGGCCGCGCTCGGCGGTGGCGATGGACGCGGCGGCGGACACGGCAGTTTCAAACCGGGCGTCGTCCGCGGCGGCGGCGCAATGATCCAGCAGCAGGCCGTAGCGGACAAAGAATTCATCCTGAAATTCCTTGATGATCGGTTCGCCACGCTTGGCGAAACTGCGCCAGTGGATGCGGCGCGGGGGATCGCCGGGGCGATACTCGCGCAGGCCGACGAATTCGTCTTCCTCGCCGACCGACTGGGCCAGATGAATCCCGCCGCGCTGGTAGCGCCGCCCATCGCGGAAATGCAGGGGCGGCACTGGATAACGACGTGGCAAAACCAGGAGGCGGTCGGCCAACGGCTGGCGGAACAAGCGCCGCAGCAAACCCAGCGGCTCGGGACGCCCAATACGCAGGGCCGCGAATTCCAGCCAGCCCCGGCGCAAAGGATTCAGGGTCAGTTCCGCGTCGGTCACGGCGCCCGGCGGCAGAGCCGGCAAGGGCTGTGTTTGGCTATTCGCTCCCCGCGCCCTGGCCATCTGTCGGCTCCACTGGCGGTAGGTCGGGAATCGCCGGAGAGGAGTCGGGGAGGGGGAAAATTCGCGCAATTCGTCGAAGGCGGTCAGGTCGCGTTGCATCCCGGTTCCATGATTGCGCAGGTGCAAGCGATAGCGCAGCGGTTGACCGACGGTGGCGAAGCGGGGCAGCCGCCGGCTGGCGGTCACGGGCAAGCCGCCGAAACGACTGGCGAGCAGGGCAACGACGAAAACGACCGTCAGCAGAACAAACAGTTGATAGGTCATGCCGACCCGGGTGTTGATCCCAAACGCGCCCGCCGCCACCCAGCCGCCCAGCAGCCAGCCCCCCAACGGCGTCAACCGGCGCCGCAGGCCGTGACTGAAACGGTGAACCCCGCGATAGAGATGAAACAGCGGACGCATGGCGCTACACCGGCGCCGCCACCCGCCGCAGGATATCGCCGACCACCGCCTCGGCGGTCAGGCCGCCAAACCGCGCCTGGGGATCGAGCTTGAGCCGGTGCGCCAGCACCGCCACCGCCAGTTCCTGAACGTGATCCGGCGTGACGAAATCGAGTCCATCGAACAGAGCCAGCGCCCGCGCGGTTTTCATCCACGCCAGCGACGCGCGAGGACTGGCGCCCATCGCCACGCCCGGCGCGGTCCGGGTGGCGGCGGTCAATTCCACCAGATAGCGGCTCACTTCCTCGCTGATCCGAATGGCGGCGGCGGACCGTCGGAGTGCTGCCAAGGCGGGGCGGTCGGCGCAGGGCGCGAGAGCATCCAGGGGATGATGTTCGCGCTGGGCCGCCAGGACGGCCAGTTCCCCGGCCAGATCGGGATAACCCAGGGCGAAGCGCAGGGCGAACCGATCCATCTGCGCTTCGGGCAATGGGTAGGTGCCGTGGAATTCGATGGGGTTCTGGGTGGCGATGACGAAGAACCATTCACTCAGTGGATGCCGCTGGCCGTCCAGGCTGACTTGCCGCTCGCCCATGGCCTCCAGCAGGGCTGCTTGCGTGCGCGGCGACGCGCGGTTGATCTCGTCGGCCAGCAACACCTCGGTGAACACCGGACCACGATGGAGGCGAAATTCCTGCTGCCTTGGGTCGAGGATGGACACGCCCAGCAGATCCGAGGGCAACAGGTCGGGCGTGAATTGGATGCGCTGGAAGTTCAGGGTCAGGGAGCCGGCGAAGGCCTTGGCCAGCGTGGTTTTCCCCGTGCCGGGCAAATCTTCCAGCAAGACGTGGCCAC
Organism: Candidatus Competibacteraceae bacterium; assembly: GCA_046347555.1. Taxonomy (GTDB): domain Bacteria; phylum Pseudomonadota; class Gammaproteobacteria; order Competibacterales; family Competibacteraceae; genus Contendibacter. The sequence goes on from JAXMFY010000029.1 coordinate 16,999, forward strand.
CCGCCGCGAAAGCGGCCAGTAGCCAGCGAATCGGCTGGCGCTGACCGATCATCACCGTTTCCAGGTTGGCAAGCAGGGTATGATAAGTCGCGCGACTCATCGGAAATCCCCGGTCGCCGGACCGAGCCTCGCCACCGCGCATCGATTCCCCCGTTCGGTTTGATTCAGACGCCACACTCCCATTACCCTCCTGGATCTCGGTTCACTCAGCGCTCAAGGTTAGCGCAAATGGAGAGAATCCTGATCCCTTGGATTCCAAGGACCCAACCCAAAGCCGATGGATGCCCAGCATCGCACCATCCCGAATCCAACAAAAAACATCCCACTGCTGGAATTCGTTAACCCAAGGGGCGTTCTTCCGATGTTGCCGGAGGGAACCGCCGATCGGAGACGAAAACCAAACCGGGCCTCCATCCAATGGCCTCGGTTTCCCAATCTTCACTGAAGGAGGATGCCATGCACGCACTGGCGCGATACGGCTGGATCGGTCTCCTGGTCCTGGTTTCGATGGGGGCGGACGCCGCATGCCCGAATCAGGCGGCGGTGGCGGCCTACGTCGTCGACTTCCGGGCGGCGCGCCCGAGCCAAGGCTTCGGCGCCGACCTGACCTTGGCGGATGCCAAGTGCGCCAGGGGCAGACTCGTGCGGAAGCTGTCCCCGGTGCTTGGGCGCGTGGTCGGCTACAAGGCCGCGTTCACCAATCCAGCGATGCGCGCGCGGTTTGGCGTGAAGGAGCCGGCGTGGGGGGCAATGTTCGAGAAGACGCTGGCCGGTTCCGGCGCGACGCTTCCCGCCCGGTTCGGGGCGTATCCGCAGTACGAGGCCGACTTGATCGTCGTGGTGAAGGACGCCGGCCTGGTGGACGCCAAGACGCCGCTGGAGGCGTTGCGGCATCTCTCGGCGGTGATACCGTTCATCGAATTGCCGGACCGGATGCTGGAGGGACCGCTCACGGGAGTCGGACTCGTCGCCACCAACGTCGGATTCCGCGCCGGCGTGCTCGGTCGCCCCATGCCAGTCGAGCCGACCCAGGCTTTCGTCGATACCCTCGCGAACATGACGGTCGTGATGACCGATAGCCGTGGCGGCCAGGAACTGGGCCGGGCCAGCGGGAGCACGCTGATGAACCATCCTCTCAATGCCGCCCTGTGGCTGGCCCAGGCGCTCAAGCAGGATGGGATCGCGCTCAAGCCTGGCGATCTACTCAGCCTGGGCGGCTATTTCCCACCCGCGCCGACGCGGCCTGGCACGAGCATCATGGTCCAATACCGGGGCCTGCCCGGCGATCCGTCGGTCACAGTGCGTTTTGAGTAGCCAAAACCGGGCGAAGATGCTCGGTCGGGTGGTCGTCCGCGCGCCAGGAGCGGCGCCGCGTCAACCCTCCCCCAACACCCGACGCCGCAACAGCCGCTCGTCGAGGGGAATGAGGATCAGGATCATCAGCAAGAACAGGCCACAGGCGGCCAGCAAGTGATGATTCAATTCGCCGGCCAACAGCAGCCGGCGAATCCCTTCCGCCAGGTGGTGGAGGGGATTGACGATCAGCCAGGCCTGGGTCCACGGAGAGTCGCCTTCCAGCGGGAAATAGGTGCTGCTGGTGAAGCCGAGCGGCATGATGACCAGAAAGAAGGGGATGTTCATATGGTCGATGCTGGGCACCAGGGCCGTGAACAGCAGACCCAACGTGGCAAAGGCCAGAGCGGCGAGGAACAGCAGGGGGACCACCAGCCAGGCGCTGATCCAATGCAGGTGCAACCAGCCAGCCAGGGAGAAGCCGCCGAGCACCAGGATCACGATCAGGGCGTAGGCCGTCCCCAGGGTGGCGGCCCACAATACTTCGCCCCAGATCACATGTTCCAGCCGCACCTGGGTGATGAGTTGCCCTTCCCAGGTTTTCTGGTAGTGCATGCGGATGTAGGCGGTGAACAGCGCCTGGAAGAACGCCGTCATGAACGCGGTGTAGGCCAGCATGCCGGGCGCCAGATAGGCCAGATAGGGGACGGGCCGGCCGCGCCAGGTGAATTCCGGGATGAAGCCGCCCAGCCCCACCCCGAACGCCAGCAGCAGAATGATGGGTTCCAGCAGGGGCGGCAGCGCGGCCGTGTGCCAGTTGCGCCGGTACACGGTCAGATGGCGACCCAGGACGGCGCGACTTTGCCAATGGAAGGCGGCGCGGTAGTGGAGAGGGACCGTCATGATCTTTCGGCCAGCTTCAGGAACAGGTCGTCCAGCGTGGGGGGTCGGACCTCGAACCGCAAGTCGCCGAACCGGGCGCTGAACCGGGCCAGACCCGGCCCATCCAGGGCCAGATGCAGGGTGGAGAGCACCCGGGTGGGTTCCGGCAGACTGGCCTGCCGCGCCCACTCACACACCGACGGCGCCGCTGGATCACGGGCTTCCAGCACCAGCACGTGTTCGCCGACCAAAGCCCCCAGTACGGCGCGCGGGGGTCCGGCCGCCACCGTCCGGCCCTCGCGCAGGACCACCAGGTCGTCGGACAGGCGTTCGGCCTCGTCCATGTAGTGGGTGGTCAGGACAATGCCCACCCCATCGCGCCGGAGTGTGTCGATCAATTCCCAGACTTCCAGGCGCGCTTGCGGGTCCAGGCCGGTGGTGGGCTCGTCCAGGAACAGCAATCGAGGTTCGTGGACCAGGGCGCGGGCCATCATAAGCCGGCGTCGGTAGCCGCCGGAGAGGATGTCCGGCTTGGCGTCGGCGTAGCGGTCCAGGCCGAACCGTTCGAGCAACGCGGCGATCCGCGCCTTCAGGGCCGGCGGGCGCGGGCGGAAGTAGCGGCTCATCTGCTCCAGGTTGCCGCGCACCGTGAAATCCGAATCGAAAGTGTCATCCTGGGTGCAGACCCCCACCCGGCGGGCGGCCGCTTCTGGGTCAGCGCGGCGGTCGATGCCCGCCACGCGGATCGTGCCAGCGTCGGGTTGCAGGAAGCCATAGCACAGCCGCAGGGTCGTGGTCTTGCCGGCCCCATTGGCGCCCAGCAGGCCCAGCACCTGGCCGGCTTGACAGCGCAAATCCACCCCATCGACCACGCGACGACCGGTGAACTGCTTGACCAGACCGCGAGCCAGCAGGACCGGTTCTTCGTGAGTCTTCCAGTCAGGGTCGGGCATGGTCGAGCGGTCGCTGAATCATGGAATCCATGGGGTACACAGTATAATGTCTCCAAAATGATTGGAAGGTTGACCTAAAACAATGTGCGGCCGTTTCATCCAATACGCCGCCGGCGAGCGTCTCGCCGCGCGGTTCGACCTGCCGGCGGCGCCGGGCCTGACGCCTCGCTACAACGTCGCGCCCAGCCAGCTTGTGGGGGCGATCCGGATCGCCGAGGGCGGGAGCCGGGAATGGGTAGCCTTGCGCTGGGGCCTGATTCCGGCTTGGGCGGCGGAGCCCCGAACTGAGTACAGCACCATGAACGCCCGGGCCGAAACGGTGGCCGACAAGCCGACCTACCGGCAAGCCTTCCGCCGCCGCCGCTGCCTGATTCCCGCCGACGGGTTCTACGAATGGCGCAAGCTCGGCGCTCGTAAGCAACCCTACTGCATCGCCCCGGCCGATGGCGAACCGGTGGCCTTCGCCGGCCTGTGGGAGCGTTGGGAACGGGACGGACGGACGTTGGAATCCTGCGCCATCGTGGTCACCCAGGCCAACGCCCTGGTGGCTCCAATCCACGACCGGATGCCGGTGATCCTGGACCCGGCCGTCGAGGCGCGCTGGCTCGATCCCCGCGTCATCGACCCGGTCGCCCTGCGCCCGCTGCTGGTTCCGTGTCCACCCGAACGGTTGCGGTTGTGGCCGGTGGGGACGGCGGTGAATCGTCCCGGCGCCGAGGGACCGGATTTGATGGCGCCGATCGCGCTTCAGGGTTTGCAATAACACCCGGTTGCCCAAGGCGATTCGATAGCTGTTCATCTCGCTTTTGAGGGGGAAGCCTCCCCCGGACGGGAAGTCTCCTTTGGCTTAAGCCTGCTTTGGCGGGGACCGGTTCGGCATAAGCCGAATTCGCTGGCTTGAGCTGACCCCCGAAACTACCACCTTCAAGGCGGTGTGGTCGTTCATTGAATACTTTGCCAAGGAGGAGTACCTACAAAGTCGAATCGACAAAACTAATAGGGATCACTAAAGCTTAGGGAACGATCAAGCCCCGAGTTCGATATTCAGGATGTTCGCACTGCTCCAGCGCTGCCTGCCCGACACCCCGCCACTGGCCGCCAGCGAGGCGTTGCGAACCACGGTCGCCATCGGCGTGGCGGTGCTGTTCACTGGTCTCTTCTCCACCCTGTTGGCACCGGGGGCCTTGGCGCCGGCGCTGATTGCCTCGATGGGCGCTTCGGCCATCATTCTGCTGGCGTTGCCCACCAGTCCGCTGGCCCAGCCCTGGCCCTTTGTCGGCGGTCAACTGATCAGCGCCGCCATCGGGATCAGTCTGGCGCGCTGGATCGAGCCTCCCATCCTGGCCGGCGGCCTCGCCGTCCTTTTGACCACCTTCGCCATGCTACGCCTGCGCTGCCTGCACCCGCCGGGCGGGGCCACCACGCTGATCCCCATTCTGGCCCACCACGAAGCACCGCCGTTCGGTTACGACTATCTGCTGGCCCCGATGGCGATCAATGTCTTGTTGTTGCTGGCCTTGGTCTGGGGACTCAACCGCCTGCTCGGTCGCGTGTATCCGCACCAGCCGCGTTTGCCTAGGCCCGACCCACACGGCACGGGCGATCCGCTGCCCACCGAGCGTACCGGCGTGCACGACGAGGACGTGCGCGCGGTGTTGGCCAAGGAATCCGTGATGCCGGATATCGGCGCCGCCGAATTGCGGCGCCTGATGGCGCGGGCGGAGGATACGGCGATCCATCGGGTGTTTGGCGAACTGGATTGCGCGGTGGTGATGTCCCGTGAAGTGGTGACCGTTTCTTCCCAACAACCGGCCGGCGAGGCTTGGCGTCTGCTGCGTCAGCACAAGGTCAGGGCGCTGCCCGTGCTCGATCCCGCCGATCAATTGGTGGGCGTGGTTACCCTGGTGGATTTTCTCAAACACATTCCGCTGGAAGGCTTGCAGCGAGACGCGCACGCCTTGGCCGCCTGGTTGTCCGGCCGATCCGGGCGCGAACCCCTGGTCGAGGAGCTGATGACCCGCACGGTCCAGACGGTGCGCGAGGATCAGCCCTTGCTGGAACTGGTGCCGATGCTGTCCGATTTGGGTTGGCATCATCTGCCAGTGGTCGATGCCAACGGTAGGTTGGTAGGCATGATGACCCAGTCCGATCTCATCGCCGGCCTGCATTGGGAACTGGTGCGAGGAGCGATGGAGGCACGGGAATAACGCCACCGTGAGGAAGCACGCCGCGCCAAGGCTTGGCGTCGAACCTCAACTGGACGATCACGTCCGCCGACTCCCCAGCATCCGTTCCACCCGCCGCGCGCCCATCTCGCTGACCCACAGCGCCGCCAGCGCCAGCAGGATGGAGATGATCACCAGCCGCAGCGCCGGGCCGTCGCCGCCGGGAATCTGGGTATAGGTATAAATCGCCAGCGGCAGGGTGCGCGTTTCTCCGGCCACGTTGCCGACGAAGGTGACCGTCGCGCCGAATTCGCCCAGACTGCGGGCGAAGGCCAGCACCAGTCCGGTCAGGATGCCGGGCAGCGACAGCGGCACGGTCACCGTCAGCCAGACCCGCAGCGGTCCCGCGCCCAAGGTGCGCGCCGCTTCTTCCAGCCGGGGTTCGACCAGCGTCACCGCCAGCCGTACCGTTCGCACCATCAGCGGAAACGCCATCAGCGCCGAGGCGACGACCGCGCCCTGCCAGGTGAACGCCAGCGCGATGCCCCAGGTCTCGTGCAGCCAGCGGCCGAGCGGTCCCTGCCGGCCCAGCAGCAGCAGCAGCAAATAGCCGGGAACGACCGGCGGCAGCACCAAGGGGAGATGCACCAGCCCATCCACGAGGGCCTTGCCGGGAAAACGAATCCGCGCCAACAGCCAGCCGGTGACGAGGCCGGGAACGGCGATCAGCGCGGTGCACCACAGTCCGATCTTGAGCGACAGCCAGAGCGCGGTCAGCTCCTCGGGCGTGGGTTGCAGCGACGACCACACGGGCGACCGTCAGTTGAGGACGGTAAACCCGTACTGGCGGAAGACCTTCGCCGCCGCCGGGGTGAGCAGGAAATCCAGGAACCCTTGCGCCGCCGGCTTGGCGCCTTGCACCAGGGCGACCGGATAGAGCACGGGCGAGTGGGTATCGGCGGGAAAGACGCCGAGCACCTCGACCTTGTCGGATACCTTGGCGTCGGTTTCGTAGACGATGCCGACCACGCACTCGCCGCGCTCCACGAAGGCCAGCGCCGACCGCACGTCCGGCGCCGCCGCCAGCCGCGGCTCCAGCGCCGCCCACCAACCCAGCGCGGTTAAGGCCTGTTGGCTATACCGACCGATAGGGACATCGGGACCGCAGGAACACCAGCGACCCTGAAACGCGCCGGGTAGATCGAAGCCTTTTTCCAGTTTCACCGGAAACGCTTTGCCTTTGGGCGCGACCAGCACCAGCCGGTTGCCGAGCAAGTTGCGACGGCTGGCTTTGACGATCTTGTCCTTGTCGTCGAGGTAATCCATCCATTTCAAGTCGGCGGAAACGAACACGTCCGCCGGCGCGCCCTGTTCGATTTGCTTGGCCAGGGCGGAGGCGGCGGCAAAGGACGTAACGACCTTGACGCCTTTCTCCTTTTCATACAGCGCCGCCAGGTCTTGAATCGCGTTGGTGGTGCTGGCGGCGGCAAACACGGTGATTTGATCCGCCGCCCAGGCGGGTAGGGCGAGCCCGGTCGCCAGCCAAAGCAGGCCGATTCCCAGCCAGCGAAGCAAGGTTCTACGGAACATCGAAAATCTCCTTCAGTGAGCCGCGACTACAGCGCCACGCCCAGAATGACGCTGGACGACTTGATCACCGCCACCGCCGCGTCGCCTTCCTTGAGCGCCAGCCCATCGATGCTGGCATTGGTGATGGTGGCGGTGACGGTTTTGCCGCCCGCCAACTGGAGGGTGACTTCGCCGTTGACCGCGCCCTTCTTGCAATCCGAAACCGTGCCGCGCAACTGGTTGCGAGCGCTGAGTTTCATTTTCTCGGGACCGGTCATGATGATGACCGAGGAGGCTTTCACCAGGGCGTAAACCTCGCTGCCTTCCTGAAGTCCCAGATTTTCGACGCTGCCGCGAGTGATCAAGGCGGTCATGTGATCGCCACCCCCGATGTCTACCCCAACCTCGGCGTTGATCGGGCCAATGTTCAGGCCGGTCACCCGGCCCAGGAACTGATTTCTTGCGCTGGTCTGCATCATCAATCTCCGCATGAAGTTCACTAATTCGTCCACATCGTGGACCTTTTCGCCGAGCCGGCCCAGAAACCGCCGGTATTCCCCTTCCACCGCGTCGTACAACCGGATTTGCCGCAACCCATATTCGGTGACCCGGCTGCCGCCACCGTGCTTACCGCCGGTGGCGCTGACGACCAGCGGTTGTTCGGCCATGTTGTTCATGGCGGCTACGGCGTCCCAGGCGGCCTTGTAGCTCAGCTTGACCGCCCGAGCGGCCTGCGTGATCGAGCCGGTGGCGGCGATCTGGCGCAGCAACGCCATCTGGCGCTGGCCTAACAGGGGCTGCTCACGCGCCGAATCGGAGCGGATCAAACCTATCAATGTGCCCGCTTCGTTTCGATTCCGCATCGCGTATTCCCGCCAAAGCCATCGTTATAAATTTAAGTATATAACGATGGCCGCAATCCACACGCTCGTGAATGCTTAAAGATCATCTCACCCTCGACCCCTCTCCACATGAAGAGGGGATTTACGGTGCGAACCGCGAAACCACTCACGCCGCCAGCGGCAGCGCTTCGTGGGTAAAGCACGCCTTGGGGCAGACCCGCGAGCAGGCTTCGCAGCCGATGCAGTCCATGGGATTAGAGAGCGTCATGAAGGAATTGTCGCTGTCATCGTCGTCATCGTCGTCATCATCGTCCAGATCCACGTCATCGATGGCTCGCTGCACGATGGTCAATACATCGCGCGGACAGACCTTGAAGCAGCGACCGCAGCCGATGCACTTTTCTTCGTTCAGGGCAGTCACAAACTGGGGTGTCCAGGACGTGCCGCCACGGGTGATGCCGGTGATGATCGGTTCAGCGCCCATACTGTTTTTACCTCGCTCGTATGAATAGCCCCGGCGGACGCAAAATCAGACCGGGAGCCGTAAAAAAACCGTCTTTTGTTCCTATTCCCGCCAACCTTCCGCTTCCATCATCGCGAAGCGCTCGTCGGCGCTCTGGGGCTGGCGCTGGCGGGCGATAGCCCGGTTGAGCCAGGCCGGCGCCTGGCCGCCGCGTAGAGCTGTCTGAAGATCGGCGAGCAGGGGAGCGATAGCGGCACCAGCCTCCACGCGCATGGGTTGAACCCCGGCAGCCAGCAATTGCTGGATGGCGGAACCGCCGACCGCCTGGCAATAAACCACCGTGCAGCCCTGCAAGAGCGCCAGCTTGGCGGCGAGTTTGTCCTCGTGACCGTCCTGGTCGAGATCGCCGAACTGGGCGAATTCCACCATGGTCGCCTGCTCGGGGGTGACGGCGTAGATGAGGATCGCGCTGGCGGTGCCGAAATGCTGGTCGATTTTGTGCCGGTCGCTGGTGGCGAAAGCCGCCTTGATAGCGGGGGTCATGTGTCGTTCCTTAATGCCACCGGCCAGAATTCGCAAATGCCTGCGAAGCGCCATGACTCGCCTCCTGCCGCGGGTCGGCCTTGCGGGAGTAGATGGAGTGATAGGGAGCGACACCGTGATCGGCCTGTTCGAGCAGCGCGTTGGCCAGATCGAACAGCAGTTGCCGGCTGCCGCCGTAGCCGATCCAGGTGCGCTGATAACCGCCGATACGGTCGTACTGCGGAATGCCGGCGCGCAACAACGGGATGCCGAGACGTTCGGCGGTTTCGGCGGCGTGGGAATTGCTGATGACCAGTTCCGCCCCGTGCGCGCGGGCCAAATCCTCCAGATCCTCCAGATCGCCGATGCGCACTTGGGGCAACGGTATGCGAGCCAGCACCGGCGCACGGCTGGACGCTACCGCCGCCACGATTTCCGCGCCGGTTTCGGCCAGCAGTTCGCTGAACGCGTGCAGCAGATCGGGATCGGCGCCGACGGCGATCCGGGCCTGGCCCAGCAGGAAATGGGTGTCGAGCAGGGCATCCTGCAATTGCGCCCGTTGCCGTTCCAGCCGTGCCGGCACCTTGCGACCGGAGATGCCGGCCAGGGTCATGACCAAGCGGTCGTTGGCGTCCAGCCCCAGCAGGTGATCGAAGCGATGCACCGGCACGCCCGTCCGGCTTGCCAACAATTCGGCGGCGGGATAGAGCGAGGGACCGATCACCAGGGTGGCGGCGGCGTCGCCCAAGGTGGCGAAAGCCGACAGCGGCGTACCGCCGATGGTGACCGGCGAGAAATCCTCGGCGTCGAGATGACCGTCGAGCGAATCCGACAGGTCGGGAATCAGTACCGGATGCAGCCCGAAGCGTTCGATCAGTTCGCGCAACGCTTCCAGATCGCCGGGCGTCAACAGTGAGCCGCACAACACGTTGACCTGATGCGCGCGGCGTCCCGGACAGGTGCCGGCATCGTCGGCCGACGGAACCCATTCGGCGATCATGGCCTGCACCGCCGCCGCGAAACCGCTTTCCAGACAACCGCTGAAATCCGGCGTGTTGACCGGCACGATCCGCACATTCTGAAATTCGGGGTGTCGGGCGCGGAAGACCTTGAGCACGCGGTGAATGTCGGTCCCTTGCGTTTCCGACAAGCCCGTGGTCAGCAGGCCGATGACCGCAGGCCGATTCTTCTCGGCGATGGTTTTCAGCGCCGCGATCAGATTGTCGTCCGCGCCCATGATGCTGCTGACCTGATCCATCGCCGTGCTTTGCAGCGGAATCGGTTCGCGAAAATGCCGGACCAGAAACACCTTGGCGAAAGCGGTGCAGCCTTGGGCGCCGTGCAGCAGGGGCATGGCGCGGTTGAGACCGAGTACCGCCAGGCTGGCGCCGAGCGGCTGGCTGGTTTTCAGGGGGCTAACCGCCAGTGGTTTGGTGCGACCGAGGATTTCAGCCATGGTGCACCTCCAATCTACCCTCACCCCCAGCCCCTCTCCCGGCGGGCGAGGGGAGCAGATGCCAGGGAGCGGGCCGCCGCACCGCTTCCCAGATCGGATTTTCCAGGGCGCGGGTCAACTGCCGCGCCAGGGTCAACATGCCTTGATAGCCGGCGTAACCGTGCTCGCGTTCCTGGTTCACGTCCAGGAACGGTAGCCGCGCCTTGAGGGCGGTGTACATGTTGCGTCCGCCGGCAATCAGGATGTCCGCTCGATACTCGCGGGCCAGATTCAACAACTGGCGCGCGTTGCCGTCCTCGATCATCTTGGCGTCCTCGCCCATCAGCGCGCGAATCCGCTCCTTGTCTTCCTCCGTGGATTTCTTGGTGCCGGTCGCCACGACGTGGATGCCCAAATCCTGCAAGGCGGCGACGATGGACCAGGATTTGACACCGCCGGTGTAGAGCAGCGCCCGCTTGCCGCGTAGCCGCTCGCGCCAGGGCGCCAGATCCACCGCCAACCGGGCTTCCTCGCGGGCGATCAACGCCTCGGTGCGGGCGCCGAGTTCGGGGTCATCCAGCAGGCGGGCGAAGTCGCGCAAGGCGTTGGAGACATCGCCGATGCCGTAGAAACTGCCCTCGAACCAGGGGATGCCGTAGGCTTCCTTCAGCTTGCGCGCGACGTTGAGCATGGCGCGGGAGCAGACCACCATCGTGGCTTCGGCCCGGTGCATGGTCTGCACTTCGCGAAAACGGGCGTCGCCGGACAGGGCGCACAGCACGCGCAATCCCAGTTCGTCGAACAGCGGCAGGGTGTGCCACAGTTCGCCGGCGATGTTGTATTCGCCGATCAAATTGATGTCGTGGACGCGCAAGCCGGGACGGGCTGGGTCCACCGGCGGCGGTTCCGGCTCGCGCCCGCCGACCACGTACTTGACCATGGACTCCCCAGCCAATCGGTTACCAAGATTTTTGTTGCCGTAAAAGCCGGCGGCGTCCACCGGAATCACCGGCACGCCCCAGCGTTGCGTCGCCGCTTTGCACACGGCTTCCATATCGTCGCCGATCAGGGCGGTGACGCAGGTGCTGTAGACGAACACCGCCGCCGGGGAGTAGCGGTCGATGGCCTGTTTGACGGCGTGGAACAGCCGTTTCTCGCCGCGCCCCATGATCACGTCCTGTTCGCTCAAATCGGTGGTCATGCCGATCTTGAACAGGGTCGGGCCGCTGGAGCGGGTGCCGCGATTGTCCCAGGAACTGCCGGCGCAACCGCTCGGGCCATGGACGATGTGGGCGACATCGGCGATGGGCAGCAGGGCGATCTGGGCGCCGTCGAAAGTGCAGCCGCCAGCAGTGGCGCCGGGCGTGGGCCGCGCGCAACCGGATTTGCTCTTCAGGTTGTGCGTGCAGGCCGGCTCGTTCAGCAATGCGGCGAGTTCGCTGGTTTTCATGGCGGTGTTCTCCGGGTCTTGGTTCCCGTTGTCCTGTCGAGGGGGCAGGCGGGCGCGGCGCGATGCTTCGGCGAGCGGGGGGCGTCAGCCCCCTGTTTCGCGGAATCCAGCAAAGCATCGGCGAGAGCGGCCGGTTCGGAAACAGCGGACTCACGTCCGCCGCTCGCCGCGCAGTCCGGCATACGGTCGTGCCCTACGAAGCCACCGTCTCGCCCAGCAGTTCGGACTTGACCAATTCGAGCCATTCCTCCAGCCGTTCCTCGGTCAAATCGGCCTGATTGTCCTGATCGAGCACCAAACCGACGAATTCACCGTCGCGGAACGCCTTGGATTTGGTGAACTCGTAACCCTCCGCCGACCAGCTTCCGACCAGTCGTGCGCCCAGTTTCTTAAGCTTCTTGTACAGAATCCCCAGCGCATCGACGAATTCGTCGGGATAGCCCACCTGATCGCCCAGGCCGTACAAGGCGATGGTTTTACCGCTCAGATCCACGCTTTCCAGGATCGGGAGAAATTCGGTCAGGGATTCGGGCAATTCGCCATCGCCGAGGGTCGGAGTACCGAAAATCAAGGCGTCGCAAGCGGTCAGATTTTCCGCCGTGGCGCCCTTGACATTGAACAGATCGACTTCGCCCTCGTCGAACTGCTTCTTGATCATCTTGGCGACTTTGCGGGTGTTGCCGGTATCGGTGGCGTAGAACAAACCAATCTTGGCCATGATTGATTACCTCGTTGAATGGAAAGTCGTTTCGATCAGGAATCCACGCATTCGGCGGCGACCGCGAGCACCACGCCGGTCGCCACCCGGAAGTCATCGGTCAAACGCAGGCAGTGCTGCCGGCCGTCCACCAGATAGAGATTGATGCCGGCGCCGCGCAGCGCCGGCTCGACCTCGTTGATGTCATCATCGAGGCAATGGGTGAAATACAGGCCGGGATAGACTTGGCGCAAATGGCTCAGCGCGGCGTAGTCCACGCCCCGGCCTTCCGCCCAGCGGGCGATGTCGCTGAGTTGGCGCGGCGTGATCACGAAGCTTCTCCTGCTTCGGCCAGGAACGAATCGCCCACCGGCGCGGTGGAAATGGCCGGATCGCGGCCGATGATCCGAGCCAGCCAAGGCGGCGGCTCGCCGGCCAGCACTTGTTGCAACTCGGCCAACAGCACTGGGATATCCTCGGGCTGGGAGCGTTTGAGGGGGTGGATGCCGCCGTTCACGACGCGGGCCGCGGCGGGACCGCCGATGGACAACACGCAAAGCAAATCGCAATCCTCGATCAAGGCGACCCGTTCCGCGCTGTGATCCACGGTGAGGCGGACCACGGTTGACGCCGGTCGCACCGCGATCAGCCGCGCCTCCGTCGCCGAGACCTGATAAATCAGGAAACGGGCGCAGGAACCAAAATGGCCGTCCAGCCGCTCGCCCCGGTTCGAGGCGAAGGCGACGCGGATGGAATTCGGTATGTCGCCTTCACGGTAGAGTTGGGGATCGGGAATCGCGGCGGCCGCGTCGATCCCGTCCTCACCTTTCAGGCAGGCGAGGGCCTGACGCAAGATGGAGCCGTCGATTTCGCTCAAAAGGCCGTCAGCGGCGGTCTTGAGGTCCTTGACGGTGAGACGGGCCAGTTTGTCCTCGGTCAACGGTTCGCCCACCGCCGCGAGCAGCGCTCGCAACAGCGGCGCGGGGTTACCGTCGGGCAGAGCGCGGGCCGCCAGGGCCACGCGCAAGGCGACGCAATCGGACAGCGGCGCGGCGCTCATAACCGCTTCACCCGCACGGTCAACGGCAGCTTGGGCGGTTGCTCGAACGGTTCAAGATAAAAGCGCGAACCGTCCGCCAATTCCATCTCGCCGCCCCACATGCCGGGACCGGCATGTTCCAGCGCGACCACGGTTTCCTCGTGATCTTTCTTGGTCACGTAGAACACCAGTTGACCGGCCGCGTTGTTGCGCAGCATGACGTTGGGCATGGTTGGATTCCCCCGCTTACATCACCGAATCAGGTCGAAAGCGAAATCGGTTTCGCCCATCTTCATGGTTTCCTCGTCAAGCCGTTCCATGACCGCGTTCACCAGGGTCTTGAGGATGTGCATCGCGCCCTCGTAGCCGAGCGTGGTGTCGCGGTGCAAATGGTGGCGGTCGAACAGCGGAAAGCCGAACCGGATCAGCGGCACCTCGAATTCCTTGCCCTTGTGCAGGGTATCGCGCTGGATGAACTTGCCGTAGGAGTTGCCGATCAGGAAGTCAGGCTTATCGGCGAACACCAGCGAGCGCAGATGCCA
>JAXMFY010000003.1:0-185513 GCA_046347555.1 Candidatus Competibacteraceae bacterium
CCCGGGTTCCGTGGCGACAGCGCGTTCTACACCTGGCTGTACCGAATCGCGATCAACACGGCCAAGAATTATCTGGTCGCCCAGGGCCGCCGGCCGCCGGGTTCCGACATCGACGCCCATGAGGCCGAGCAATACGAAGGCCAATCCCTGCTGAAGGAATACGAAACGCCCGAGCGGTTGTTGCTCAAGGACGAGATCGCGGAAACCGTGTTTCGGGCGATTGAGGATTTACCGGAGGATTTGCGCACGGCGATCACCCTTCGGGAACTCGAGGGAATGAGCTACGAGGAAATTGCCCAAACCATGGGGTGTCCGATCGGCACGGTGCGCTCCCGGATTTTCCGGGCGCGCGAGGCGATCGACGCCAAACTGCATCCACTACTGCATTAGTTTCGGGATAGAGTCATGGCTGATAAAACGGCTGAACTACCCTCGGCGGGCTTTGCCGATGATGTCCCCGCTGCGGCAAGTCAACTTTCGGCGATGGTCGACGGTGAAGTGGCGGCCAGTGAGATTGATTGGGTCCTGCGCCGGCTGAGTCGGGACAGCGACGCGCGTGATCGCTGGGAACGGTACCATTTGATCAGCGATATGATCCAGGACCATGCGCCAGTGGTGCTGGACATCGACTTCGCCGCCCGCATCCGCGCGGCCATCGAAGCCGAACCCCTGCCGCAACCGGTCGCCAGACCGCTGCCCGCCTGGTATAAGCCGGTCACCGGGTTCGCCCTGGCCGCCTCGGTGGCGTTGATGGCCCTGTATGGACTGAAGCTCAACCAGACCGACACACTCCCACCCACCGCCCCCTTCGCCGCCGCTCCCATCCTCTCCACACCCGCCTCTTCCCTTCCAGTCCAGACCGTCGCGGTTGCCCAGCCAGCCGATTTGGCCAGTGAACCGTTCGGAACGCGGCTAAACACTTATCTGGTCAATCATAACGGCTATGCGTCCCGGAACAGCATGCACGGCGTGTTGCCCTACGTGCGCATGGTCGGTTATCAGCCCGATCGCTAAGTTCCCGCATGAAGCGCAGGTTCCTGTATTGCGCGGTTCTGGCGCTGGCCGCCGGATCGCTATCCCCCCTTGGCCGGACGCAACCCGCCGCCACGCAGGATGCCCGACAGTGGCTGGAGCGGATGCTGAATTCGACCCAAACCCTGAACTACGAGGGTACCTTCATTTACGTGCAGGGACCCCATGTGGAAGCCATGCGCATCATCCACGGCGGCGGAGCCGGGAGCGAACGGCAACGGTTGGTTTCACTGAGCGGCCCGCCGCGAGAAATCGTGGTGGCGAACAACAACGTCGTCTGTCTGTCGCCAAGAGGGCAAGCCCTGTTCGCGGGCGGCGACCACCGGCGTTCGTCCTTCCCCTGGTCCATTCCCCGTGAACTGGGTCAGTTGGAGAATCACTACGAATTGCAAATACTGGGCGAGGATCGTGTCGCCGGGTTGGAAGCGCGGGTGATCGCCATCAAACCGCGCGATGCCTGGCGATTCGGTTACCAACTGTGGCTGGATCAGCGCAACGGCTTGGCGCTGCGCTCGGCGTTGCTGGACGAACGAGGTCAGCCCGTCGAGCAACTGATGTTCACCGATTTACAGATCAAGCCGCAAATTGACGACGCCGCTTTCACGGCGCCCGCCTTGGTTCGGGAAGGCGCCGCGCCGAAAGTGGGTTCAAGCGCCACCGATGACCAGGCTTCTGTTGGAGAACTGGTGACGCAATCCGCCTGGCGGGTGGAACAGTTACCCGAAGGTTTCATCAAGGTGTCCCACAAGCGTTTTACCGAAGCGTCCGGTCATCACTCCACCGAACATCTGGTGTTCGCCGACGGGTTAGCGACCATCTCGGTGTTTCTGGAACGGCTGGAAGGCGATCCGCCGTTGTTGCAGGGAAGCTCTCAACTCGGCTCGATGAATGCCTTCGGCACGTTGATCGATGGTTACCAGGTGCTGGTGGTCGGTGAGGCGCCGGCCGCGACCGTGCGACGTATCGCCGCCGCGATCCAACACACGCCCGAGGGTGGCAAGCCATGATCGAGGAACCAGCGGTCGTGGTCGAAGCCGGCAACGGCTACGCTTGGGTCGAGACCCGGCGCCGGTCCTCCTGTGGCGCGTGCGCCGCCAGCGGTGATTGCGGCACGGCGGCGCTGGCGAAGGTCTGGGGGGACCGGCGAATGCGGGTGCGGGCAGTTTCGTCCTTACCGTTGCGGCCGGGTGACGCGGTGATCGTAGGCCTGGCCGAGGGTGCTCTGCTGCGCGGGTCGCTGCTGGTCTACCTGTTGCCGATCTCTTTGTTGCTGGCGGGCGCTCTGCTGGGACAAGCCACATTCGCTGGTGCGGGCGAGGAACCGGTGGTTCTGGCCGGCGCGGTGGGGCTGAGCCTGGGATTCCTGGCGGCGCGCGTCTTGTCGCGGCGGTTGCGGGGCGACGCGCGGTTTCAGCCAGTGGTGATGCGGCGATTGGGTGGAAATGTTTTCCCCGAGGCGATGACGCTATAATCCCTTGCCTTCCAAATGGCGACCAATCGCTTGCAGGCCCGTAAGTTCGGAGGAGCGATGGCCTTAATCTTTCCAGGCCGCCGGAGCCGCCGAATGGCGTGAAACGAACCGATGGCCGGCCCTATAGCGGAATTCATGGATCATATTCGTAATTTTTCGATCATCGCGCACATCGACCACGGCAAATCCACGCTGGCCGACCGCTTCATCCAGATCTGCGGCGGCCTGAGCGAGCGAGAGATGGCCGAGCAGGTGCTCGATTCGATGGACCTGGAGCGGGAGCGCGGCATCACCATCAAGGCGCAAAGCGTGTCGTTGCGCTATCCGGCCCGCGACGGCCGAACCTATCAGCTCAATATCATCGATACGCCGGGGCATGTGGATTTTTCCTACGAAGTGTCCCGCTCCCTGGCCGCCTGCGAGGGCGCGCTGCTGGTAGTGGACGCCGCCCAGGGCGTCGAGGCGCAGAGCGTCGCCAACTGCTACACCGCCATCGAGCAGCATCTGGAAGTGCTGCCGGTGCTGAACAAGGTGGACCTGCCCTCGGCCGATCCGGAGCGGGTGGCGCATGAAATCGGCGACATCATCGGCCTGGACGCCAGCCACGCCCTGCGGGTCAGCGCCAAGAGCGGCCTGGGGGTAGAGGAGTTGCTGGAAGCGATCATCACGCATATTCCAGCCCCGAAGGGCGATTTGGAGGGGCCGTTCAAGGCCCTGATCATCGATTCCTGGTTCGACAACTTTGTTGGGGTGATCTCGCTGGTGCGGGTGGTGGACGGCCAGATTGCGCCCAAGCAGAAGATTCAGGTGATGTCCACCGGCCGGAGCTTTCAGGTGGAATCGGTTGGTGTCTTCACCCCCAAGCGCGGCGAGCAACCCAGCCTGAGCGCCGGCGAGGTGGGCTATGTCATCGCCGGGATCAAGGACATCGATGGGGCGCCGGTGGGCGATACCTTTACTGGAGCAGACCGGCCGGCCGTGGAGCCGTTGCCCGGATTTCAGAAGATTCAACCTCGGGTCTTCGCCGGGCTGTTTCCCACCGATTCGGACGACTTCGGCAACCTGCGCGAGGCATTGCAGAAACTGCGCCTCAACGACGCCTCGCTGTATTTCGAGCCGGAAACCTCGCAGGCGATGGGTTTCGGGTTCCGCTGCGGTTTCCTGGGCCTGCTGCACATGGAAATCGTTCAGGAGCGGCTGGAGCGGGAATACAACCTCGATCTGGTGACGACCGCGCCGACCGTGGTTTACGAGGTGCTGACCACCCGGGACGAAGTCCTCAAGATCGACAATCCCGCCAAGCTGCCGCCGGCCAACGAAATCGCCGAAATTCGCGAGCCGATCATCGTGGCGCACATTTTGACGCCGCAGGATTATCTGGGCGCGATCATTACTCTGTGCATCGAAAAACGCGGCGCGCAACGTGGGTTGCACTACGCCGGCGGTCAGGTGCAACTGAGCTTCGAGTTGCCGCTCAGCGAGGTGGTGCTGGATTTCTTCGACCGACTGAAATCGGTCAGCCGCGGTTTCGCGTCGTTCGAATACAGCCTCGACCGGTTCCAGGCCGCGCCGTTGGTCAAGCTCGATGTGCTGATCAACGGCGAGCGGGTGGATGCGATGTCGGCCATCGTCCATCGCGACCAGGCCCAACGCCGGGGCCACGAAGTGGCGGTGAAACTGAAGAAACTGATTCATCCGCAGATGTTCGAGGTGGCCATTCAGGCGGCCATCGGTAGTCAGATCATCGCGCGCACCACGGTCAAGGCGTTGCGCAAGAATGTGTTGGCCAAATGCTACGGCGGTGACGTGACTCGCAAACGCAAGCTGCTCGAAAAGCAGAAGGCTGGCAAGAAGCGGATGAAGCAGGTCGGCAAGGTGGAAATTCCGCAGCAGGCCTTTCTGGCGGTGTTGCAGGTGGATAAAAACTCATGAGGGGCGAGCGCGGTCTCGCCGGTGGATCCTTATAGCCATGAATATTGATTTTGCTGCCGTTCTTGTGGTGCTGACCGGTTTGACCGGCGGCATCTGGTTGCTGGACGCGTTGGTGCTGGCTCCGCGGCGCGCTCGCGTCCCGGTCGTGGGAGAGACAGGCGCGACGGCGCCCGTCGTGGTCAAGCTGCCCTGGTACGTCGATTTATCGAAGTCGTTCTTTCCGGTGATTCTGGCGGTGTTGGCGCTGCGTTCGTTCGTGGTTGAGCCGTTTCGGATTCCGTCCGAGTCGATGGTGCCTACCCTGCTCAAGGGCGACTTCATCCTGGTCAACAAATTTGCCTACGGATTGCGGTTGCCAGTGCTCAATACCAAGGTGATCAGCAACGGCCAGCCTCAACGGGGCGATGTGGTGGTGTTCCGCTATCCGCCCGATCCGGCGGTGGCTTATATTAAGCGGGTGGTGGGCTTGCCCGGTGATCGGCTGGTTTATCGTGACGGGCGACTCTCGATCAATGGTCAACCCGTGCCGTTGACGCCGCTGCCCGCCGATCCCACCGCACCAGGTTATCAGCCGTTCAAGGAACAATTGGGCGCGACCGAGCACCGAATTCAAACGCTGGCCGGCAGCCACCGGGGATTGGTCGGGTTTTGGCCCGATATTCAGCCGCGCCGCGAGCCGGATGGAGGGATAAGCTGGGAATACCAGGTGCCGGCCGGACATTATTTCATGATGGGCGACAACCGCGACAACAGCAGCGACAGTCGGGTTTGGGGGCCGTTGCCGGAGGAAAACCTGATTGGCCGGGCGTTTTTTATCTGGATGAACTGGGACTGCATTACCTTGCGCGGTCAATGTGGTCGAATCGGCGATGACATCAAGTAGGCGGGCAGGGGGTATGAAAATGCGACCATTCACATGGGGAAAACGGCAAGCGAATGAACGGCAGCGCGGCATGTCCATCATTGGGATGCTGCTGATGCTGATCTTGATCGGGTTGGTGGCCCTGATCGCGATGCAGGTGATCCCGATGTATGTCCAATATTACTCGATCAAGTCCACCATCGAGAGCGTCCGCAAGGAGGCGGTGGGGGATATGAGCAAGGAAGACATCCAGCGCGCCATTCAAAGACGGTTCGATATTGGGTACGTGAATAATGTCCTGGCCAAGGATCTCAATATTCGCAACGACCGCCGGGGAAAGGTGCTCGATCTGGTCTACCAGGATGAGCGGAAACTGATCGAAGGGCTGTATGTGACGCTCAAGGTCAATGAATCCATTCTTCTAAAAGCTCAATAAGATTTTTCGTGGAAGCGACGATGATAGCGTGATTTTCGCAACGGAATAATACCCGCGAGCCGCGGGTGCCGAGCTGGTTAGGCGAAGTTGGATCTACCATGGGAAGTCTCATGGAGCCGTTTTTGAAGTGAATGCGTCAGCCGAGCGGCTGTGCGCCGCATTGGGTTATTCGTTTCTGCGCCTGGGGTTGCTGGAAGAGGCGCTGACCCATCGCAGTGCTTCGCCGCGCCACAACGAGCGGTTGGAGTTTCTGGGCGATGCCTTGTTGAATTTGGTGATGGCCGAGTATTTGTTCCACCGCTATCCCCAGGCCAGCGAGGGCGAGCTGAGCCGGCTGCGGGCGACGTTGGTGAAGGGTGAGGCGCTGGCGGAGCTGGCCCGCGGCCTGAAGCTGGGCAAGGAGTTGCGGCTGGGCCAGGGCGAACTTCGCAGCGGCGGTTCCGGGCGCGAATCGATTCTGGCGGACGCGCTGGAGGCGATTTTCGGGGCGGTTTACCTGGATGGGGGGCTGGATGCCTGTCGTGGCCTGATTTTGCGTTTGTATCAAGACGATTTGGCGGGACTGGCCAGCGCCAGCGAGTTGAAGGATCCCAAGACCCGCTTGCAGGAGTATTTGCAGGCCCGCCAGCAACCCCTGCCGATCTATAGTGTGCTGGAAATTCGCGGCGAGCCGCACGCCCAGACCTTTACGGTGGAATGCGCGGTTCCCGATCGTCGCGCGGTCGCGATGGGGAGCAGCCGCCGCAAGGCCGAACAGGATGCCGCCCGTCGGCTATTGGAGCAATTGCCGCCATGACCGTTCCCACCCGCGCCGGCCACGCGGCCCTGCTGGGCCGGCCCAATGTCGGCAAGTCCACCCTGTTGAACCGGCTGATCGGCCAGAAGATCAGCATCACCGCGCCCAAGCCGCAAACCACCCGCCACGTCATCCTCGGTATTCAGACCCTGCCGGACGCGCAGATCGTGTATGTGGACACGCCGGGCCTGCATCGCCAGGGACGGCGGGCGATGAACCGTTACCTGAATCGAGCGGCGGCCAGCGTACTGGGTTACGTGGATGTGGTGGTGTTCTTGATCGAGGCTCTGCGCTGGACCGAGGAGGACCAGGACGTGCTGCAACGACTGGCCGCCTTTCCAGGGCCGGTGGCGTTGGCGGTCAACAAGGTGGACCGGGTCGCCGACAAGGCGCGGCTGTTGCCGTTCCTGCGGGATATGGCGGGTCGGCGCGCGTTCGCTGAGGTCGTGCCGCTGTCCGCGCTCAAGGGCGACAATGTGGCGACGCTGGAACAAGCCATTGCCCGCTGGTTGCCGGTCGGTGATTTTCAATTCCCGGCCGATCAGGTCACCACGGCCAGCGAGCGCTTTCTGGCCGCCGAACTGGTGCGTGAAAAACTGACCCGTTTGCTGCGCGAGGAATTGCCGTATGCCCTGACGGTGGCGATTGAGCGCTTTGCCGAGGAGGAGCGGCTGACGCGGATTCACGCCGTGATCTGGGTGGAGCGCGCCAGCCAGAAAGGCATCGTCATCGGCGAGAAGGGTGCGACGCTGCGCGAAGTCGGGCGCCAGGCCCGCCAGGATTTGGAACGCCTGCTGGGCCGACCGGTGTTTCTGGAAACCTGGGTCAAGGTGCGCGAGGGCTGGTCCGACGACGAGCGCGCCTTGCGGAGCTTGGGTTACGCCGATCCGGTTTCGTTCTGAGCCGGTTGTTTTCCCGTCATGCGCGTGCTGTTGCAACCCGCGTTCGTTCTGCATCGCCGCCCCTACCGCGATACCAGCCTGCTACTTGAAGTTTTCAGCCAGGATCATGGCCGGGTGAGTCTGGTGGCGCGCGGCGCGGTGGGGCCCCGGTCGCGGCTGAAAGGCTTGCTGCAACCGTTCGCGCCTTTATTGTTGTCCTGGGCCGGGGCGGGCGAATTGGCGACGCTGACCGCCGCCGAGGAAGCGGGTCTTCCGGCATCCTTGCCGCCCCACCGGGTGCTGGCCGGACTGTACGTTAACGAGTTGTTGATGCGCTTGTTGCCGCGCCTGGACCCGCATCCCAGCCTGTTCGCCGCCTATCCGCTTTTGTTGGCGGAATTGGCCACGGCGGTTGGCGAGGAACCGCCGTTGCGGCGGTTCGAAAAGTGCTTGCTGGATGAATTAGGCTACGGTTTGACGCTGGATTGCGAAGCAGTGAGCGGTACGCCCATTGTCGCCGAGGAACGGTATTGCTACGTGCTGGATCGGGGACCATTGGCGGCCAGCCCGTCCGAGGTCGGAGTGCCGATTTCTGGCCGGGGTCTGCTAGCGCTGCGCGATGGGATTCTGAACGATCCCGCCGTGCTGCGGGAGGTCAAGCGCCTGACGCGCGCCGCGCTGGCCGTGCAGTTGCGCGGGCGGGCGCTGAAGACGCGGGAACTGTATCGAGTGAGGCGGAAGTCCTGATAAACGTGGCTTTCCTCAAACATGGCGTTTTGCCACCGGCCTCTTACCACACCAGCCGCTCCAGGCCGATGCACACCACCGCATGGGTATGCAATTTGAGCGGCTCGCCAGCGGTGCGCTCCAGCCCCGCCCGATAGGCGGCCAGTTGGATTTCCGCTTCCCGCAATGCCTCCGTCACCGCCGGCAGGGCGCGCAACTCGTCCCGCGTCTTCGCCGCCAGTTCGGCGCTGGTCAGGCCGACCGCTTTCAGGCTGACCGCCTTGAATTCCAGCAAATGATCTAGCAGGGCATATTGCCGCATGTCCGGTCGCACTCGCAACAACAAATCGCCGTAGCCCCGCCCCAGCGCCGGTTCCGAGTCCATCCGGTAGAACACGTCGTTGAACAGCGTCACCAGGAACGCCGTTTTCACCACCAGTTCGTTACTCCAGCGCAAATCCCGGTTGTCGAACACCTTGAAGTAGCGTTGTTCAAGAAAGTCGCACAACGGGCCAAGGTCGCCGGTGGCGTAAAACGCCTTGCAGGCTGTCTGCCGCTGTTCCTGGTCGCCGTAGTCTGGCAACACCTGCTCTTGAAGTCGCTCGACGTAGAGTTTACGGATCACCTGATTGGGAATGGTCAGGACCAGTTCGCCCCATTCATCCCGCTCGGCCAAAGTGAGCACGCCGAAGTAGTACAGCAACGAGGCGAGAAAAGCGGGGTCGCGCGGCCCGGTCAGCATGTCCTGCACCCCGAAGCGGTTGACCAGTTGCGCAATGGCTAGCGGTTCGCGCTCGTTCAGCGCCCGGTTGACCAGGGTTTCGCCATGCGGCAGCCGGGCCACGTACTGAATCCGGTTGCGATCCATCGCCAGGTTGTCGTCGAGCATCTGACGTGGGTAGCGACCGTAACGATTGAAATAGTCCAGAAAATACAGCGCCAGCGTCGGGTTGTAGAGGGATGGATTTTCCTCTTCGCCAAATCGGTAGCCGTTGTAGAAGCCTTGCAGCAGATCCAGTATCTCGACTCCGCGCTCGGCGGGCCAGGCGTGCGCCTTGAGCACCCCCATGAGCGCCTCGGTCAGTTCGCCAGCGGTAAATCCGCAGAGATCGTGATACTCGTCCAGGTGCGTCAAATCCTTGGCGACGTTGTAGCCGCTGGTGATGTCGCTGAGCACCACCGGGGAGACCCCGGTCAGAAACACCCGGTCAATCCCCCACCCTTCGGCGCCGGCCTTGAGCGCCTTGAAAAAGGTCTTGATCGTGCCTTCGCCTTGCACCAGTTCTTCGTAGCGATTCGTCCCGTGCAACGGGCTGATCATCACTTCGTTGGCGAAGTTGTCGTATTCGTCCACCAGCACATAAAGCTTGTGGGGCGTCATCGAGATGGTGGTGAGCAGCCGGCTCAGCGACGACAACCCATCGGTCGGATGACATTCCATCGGCGTCTTCAGCACCTCCCGGTACCGCGCGGCGAACGCTTCGATGGCGTTGTTGACCTGGCGGTGGAGCGAACCCGCAATCGCTTCGGCGTCGCCCTGGGGGTCCACTACGGAAAAGTTGAGTTTGAGGATGAAATAGCGATTGCGCAGCGGTGTCGGATTCCGGCCGATCTTTAGACCGCCGAACAGTCGTTCGAAGTCGTCCGCCCGCGCCAGGTCGTAGTAGTTTTCCAGTGTGGACAGCCACAGGCTTTTGCCGAACCGGCGCGGGCGCAGGAATAGCAGTTGACTGCCGGCCTCTTCGATCAGCGGAATCCGGTCGGTGCGGTCCACATAGAAGTAATCGCCTTCGCGGATTTTGCGAAAATCGGCAATGCCGTAGGGGAAACGCATGGCGCGGTCTCCTTGAAAGATAGCCGGGCGCGAGAAACGAATTCAGTGGCCGATTCATCGGTCCCTGTGGATAACTCCCCCCAAAAATCGCGAGGAAAAGAACGCGTGCTTCGCGCGCATAAAAGGGTAAAAGACTAAAGATCAAATGGTTAGTGCGCCACAGGGTACCGGAATCGTTCATCCGGCGCACTCCCCATCAATTGTCATTATCCGTACACATCCACACTCCATGGAATTTTTACGAAAGAAAACCAGGGAGAACAATGGTAAAGAAAACGATCCCATGCCACTCATTAAGACATGGGGATGGTAAGCTTGTCATCAACTTATCGAGTTCCGCCCTGGCCGGGAATCTCGCCAGGAGGAGGCAGATCATGACCGCGCCCATCGTTTCCTCCCCGCAAGCGCCGACCGCGCCAGTAGTCGCCAGCTCGCCTTCGCCAAATCCTTCCCCCACGCCCCCCGAGATCATCTATCCCGACAGCGACGGACAGCCCATGGCTGACAACACCCGGCAGTTTGACACCATCGTTATGATTCAGGGTGGACTGGCCGCGCTGTTCGCTGGCCGGCCCGACGTGTTCGTGGCCGGTGATCTGCTTTGGTACCCCGTGGAAGGAAGCAACACGATCCGGGCCGCACCGGACGCGATGGTGGTGTTTGGCCGCCCGCCCGGCTATCGGGGCTCCTACAAGCAATGGTGCGAGGGTGGCCTGGCGCCCCAGGTGGCGTTCGAAGTGCTATCGCCCGGCAACAGCCGCGCCGAAATGACCCGCAAGCGTCAGTTTTACGAACGGTACGGTGTCGAGGAATACTACGAATACGACCCGGATCGGGGCCAATTGCGAGGTTGGCTGCGCCGCGAGGATCGACTGGAACCCATTACCAGGATGGAAAACTGGATCAGCCCGCGGTTGGGCGTCCGTTTCACTTTGGAAGGCGTGGACCTGGTGCTCCATCGGCCCGATGGCCGGCGGTTCGAAACCTTTGTGGAACTGGAACAACGGGCTGAGACCGAGCGCCAACGAGCCGAGACCGAGCGCCAACGGGCCGAGACCGAACGCCAACGGGGCCGCGAGGAAGGTTTGCGACAGGCGCTCGAACGGTTGACCGCTTCGGGGATCGCCGAGGATCAGGCCCGGCGCCTGCTGGGGTTGGAATAGCGGCGGCTCGACGGCGCGGCGGGCCACTACCGGAAGCTTTGCAAAATAGCCCGGGTTTCGGCCGCCGCCATCCGCGGCCCCAACCGAGTCACCAACTCGGCCGAGGCCACCGAAGCCAGCGCCCCAGAGCGGCGGTGGTCCCAGCCCTGGCCCCGACCGTAGAGGAACGCCCCGGCGAACATGTCCCCGGCGCCGACCGTGTCCACCGCCTCCACCTTGACCGGGTCGATGTCGATCAACGTCCGGCCATCCCAAACCAGCGCCCCCCGGGAGCCCCGGGTGATTACGAATTCCCGGCTGACTGTCTTCAGGTAGGCGACCGTGCCGCTCAGATCCGCCGCGCCCGCCATGTCCCTGGCCTCGTCCTCGTTGGCGAACAGCAGGTCCACGCCCGAACCGATCATCTCCAGCAATCCCGCCTTGAAATGCCGAACCATGTTGGGATCGGACAAGGAAATGGCGGTCTTGACCCCGGACCCCTCGGCAATCCGTTTGGCCGTGATACACGCCTGGCGAGCGGTGTCCGAGGTGACCAAATAGCCCTCCATGTAAAAGTAGGCCGAATCGCGCAGGGCCTCCTCGACCAATTCCTTGGTGGACAAGTCGCCGCTGATCCCCAAAAAGGTGCAGAGAGTGCGGTCGCTGTCCGGCGTGACCAGCACCACGCAGCGGCCGGTATGACCTGGCTCCCTCTCGGTGTGGTGATTGGTGTCCACGCCGCCCTCGATCAGGTCCTTCATGTAGAAATGGCCGAGATCGTCCCCCGCCACCTTGCAGGAATAGAAACTGCTCCCGCCGAACTGGCGGACCGCGATCATCGAATTGGCCGCCGACCCACCGGAACCGCGCTGGTGGGGATGCGCGGCCAGATGATCCATCATCCGCGACTGGCATTCCTCGTCCACCAGGGTCATTACGCCCTTTTCGATGCCCAGCGCCTCCAGGTCGGCGGCCTCGACCTCGTACTCCATATCCACCAGCGCGTTGCCGATTCCATAAACGTCGTATTTGGCCATCGTGCCCCCTTCTATCGAGCGATCAAGAATGTTGTGTAAGCGTTCAGACCCTCCCTGGTCCCAGCACGGCGATGGGTTTCGCTACGCTCAACCCATCCTACGAAAAAAATGAGTTGTAGGATGGGTTGAGCGTAGCGAAACCCATCAATACGGGGCGAAACCGCCAGGGGATCTGAACGGTTACGAAATTTTCTGAATCACGGATTCAGCGGATCACTGAATTCCACGGAAAATCTGTGCCATCCGCGTCATCAGTGACAATCCGTGATTCAGATCATATTAATCATTTTAATCATTAATCAGATTCGCGATTCTTTTCGTATCTCCCGTGGACCGCCGCCGCAATCGCCGTGCCCAGTTGTTCGATGTCGCTGTCGCCATCGGGTTTCAGCGGATTTTCGTCGGCTCCTGGCGGTTCGTCGTACTGAAGTTGCCGCTCCAGCACCTCAACATCGGCCTCGGCGGCATCGTCGCCGCGCGCTCGCCGCGCCGCGACCCGCGCCCGCAACGTATCGGGATCGGCGACGCAGTCGAGCAGAATGAACGGCACGCCCCGCCGATCGGCCAATTCGCGGAAGGGTTGCCGGTGCGCGCGTTTCATGAACGTGGCGTCCATCAGCACCGGACAGCCGGCGGTGAGCAACTCATCCGCCAGATCGTACAGGCGCTGATAGGTACGGGCGCTGACTTCCGGCGTGTACAGTCCCCCGCCCAGGGTGGAGCCGCTATCGTCCAGCGGGCCGAGGCCAAACAGCCGCTTGCGTTCCACATCCGAACGGATGCGGATGGCATCCGGAAATCGCTCCAGCAATTGCCCGGTCCAGTGCGATTTGCCGGAACCAGAGACGCCGTGAACGATCAATAGGAACGGCGCCGGTTGCCGGGTCAGCGCCAGGGCCAGCCGCAAATAGGCGCGGCACGCCGCGCGGGCGGCGGCACGGTCGGGTTCCGGGATACTGTCCTGGCTGGCCTGGATGGCGTTGATCTTGGCGCGCACCATCGCCCGATAGACTTGGTAGTAGGACAGCAGCGCCATGCCGGCGAAGTCGCCGCTGTACTCCAGATAGGTATTGAGCAACCGTTGAGCAAAACCGCCAGCGTCGCGGAAGCGCAAATCCATGGTGAGAAAAGCCAGGTCGTTGATCACGTCGATCCAGCGGAAATCATCGTTGAATTCGATGCAGTCGAAAATCACGATTTGCTGAGCGTCGGTCAGCACCATATTGCCCAGATGCAAGTCGCCGTGACATTCGCGAATCCAGCCACCGGCCTTGCGCTCGGCCAGGCGCGGCCACAGCCGCTCGGTGGCGGCCAGGGTCCAGCGCTCCACGGCGGCCAGAATCTCACGGTCGGCCGGGTCGGTCAGCAGCGGTCGAGTGCAGGTGAAATCGTCCAGCATCGGTTGGCGAACCCGCTCCGGTTCACCGAACGGCGCGGCGGGATCAGCGGCGGGAATGGCGCGGTGAAAATCAGCCAGCCGGTGGGCCAGCGCATCGAGATGACGTGGTTTCAGCCGGCCGGCGGCCAGTACCCGGTCCAGCAACGCCTCCTGGGGAAAGCGGCGCATCCGCACTGCGTATTCGATGGCCACGCCGCCGCCGGCACCCAGGACCGGGTTCGCCGGTTCGCCGCCGATGGGCAGGCAATCGAGATAGATTTCTGGAGCCAGCCGCCCATTCAGGCGCAGTTCTTCCTCGCAATAGTATTTCCGCTGCTCCAGGCTGGTAAAATCCAGAAACCCCAGATTCAGGGGCTTTTTGATCTTGTAGGCGTAGTCGCCGGCCAGCAGCACATGGGAGATGTGAGTCTGGAGATGTTCGACGGTCGCGACCGGGTGCGGATAACGCGCCGGTTGCAACAGCGCCGCGATCAACGCGGCCTGAGCGTGGGGGTGGTGGGCGGAAGGCACGGAGCCGGCTCCGAATGGGAAAGATGGGGCGGTAGGATAAGACAGAATGACGACAACGCGCCAAGTCGGTCCATGGAAATGGTGGGCTTGGGCAGGAACGGGCATGGCTAAGGTTCAATCATCTCGGGGTTCCAGAAAACGGTTGCCGCTGTTGCGGTCGCTATTCTCGTTACTGGTTTCGCTGCTGCTGGGCGGTGCGCTGTTGGGCGCGGCGGGTTTGGGTCTCTATATGCTGTACCTGGACGGTGTTATTCGCACCGAATTCGATCGGAAACGCTGGGCCCTGCCCGCCAAGGTCTATGCCCGCCCGCTGGAACTGTTCGCCGGGATGCCGCTGAGCGCCGACGCGTTCGCCCAGGAACTCAAGCTGCTGGGGTATCGCGACGTGAACTGTCCGGTGGAGCCGGCCGCGCCGCCCGAACCTGGCAAGCGGACGATCAAGCGCAAACCCAAGCCCCCCGCGCCGGAAACTTGCGTTCCGCCGCCTGGCGGTGGAAATTCGCCGGACAAGGCCGGCGGTTACGCCCGCCGGGGCGAAGTCTTCGAGGTCATGACCCGCGATTTTACCTTCTGGGATGGCGCGGAGCCGGCCCGCAAGGTTCAGTTGACCTTCGCTGGTGATATTCTGGTCGATGTGGTCAGCCTGGATGGTCGGGAGGCGCCGGGCCTGTTGCGGTTGGACCCCCCCGAAATCGCCGGTATTTATCCTTCCCATTACGAGGACCGCATCCTGCTCAACGGCAAGGAATTGCCGCCAGCGCTAGTGGATACCCTGTTGGCGGTCGAGGACCGCTCGTATTTTGAGCACGCTGGCGTCAATCCCAAGAGCATCTTTCGCGCCCTAGTGGTCAACCTGCGCGCCGGCAGGACCGTCCAGGGCGGCAGCACCCTGACGCAACAGTTGGTGAAGAATCTGTTTCTAAGCAACGAACGGTCGGTCAAGCGCAAGGTGAACGAAATCCTGATGGCGATCCTGATCGACGCTCGCTACGGCAAGGACGAGATTCTGGAAGCCTATAGCAACGCCATCTATCTGGGGCAGGACGGCAGCCGGGCGATTCACGGTTTTGGGCTGGCCAGCCAGTTCTTTTTCGGCAGGGCGCTGGAGGATCTGGATTTGCACCAGATCGCCCTGCTGGTGGGGATGATCAAGGGGCCCTCCCTGTACGACCCGCGCAAGCATCCCGATTTGGCGAAGGAACGCCGTGCCCTGGTGCTGGACGTCATGGTTGAGCAAAATCTGATCGGCGCCGAGGACGCCGCCATCGCCAAGGACATGCCGCTTGACGTGACTCCCAAGGCCGCCAGCGGCATCACCGCCTATCCGGCTTTCCTGGAACTGGTGCAGCGTCAATTGCGGCAGTATTACAAACCGGAAGACCTGGTGTCGGAGGGGTTGCGAGTGTTCACCACTCTCGATCCACGAATACAGGCGGTCGCCGAGAACGCCTTGGCGACCAGTCTACCGGCGTTGGAAAAGAGTCAACCCAAGGCGCGGCCGCTGCAAGGCGCGGCCGTGGTGGCCGACACCCAGACCGGCGAGGTGCTGGCAATGGTCGGTGACCGCGAGCCCAAGACGGTCGGTTTCAACCGTGCGCTCGACGCCAAGCGCCTGGCCGGTTCGCTGATCAAGCCGGTGGTGTATCTGACCGCGCTGGAGCAGCCGGATCGCTACACGCTGATGACGCCGCTGAACGACAGTCCGCTGGTCTATACCTCTGGTGGCCAGCACTGGACTCCGGCCAACTACGACAAACGCTATCATGGCCGGGTGGTCCTGCGCGACGCCTTGGCCCGCTCCTACAACATTCCGGCGGTACGGGTGGGCCTGGACATGGATGTGATCAAGGTGGTCGAGATGCTTCAGCGCCTGGGCTTCGACCACCCGCTCAAACCCTATCCGGCGTTGTTGCTGGGCGCGCTGGACGCGTCGCCCTTCGAGATCGCCCAGGTGTACGCCACCATCGCCAGCGGCGGCTTCCGTATTCCCCTGCGCGCCATCCGCGAGGTGACCAACGCCAGCGGTCAGGCGTTGCAGCATTACGCCATGGATGTAGTGAAAGTGGTCGAGCCAGGACCGACCTATCTGATTACCAATGCCATGCAGCAGGTGGTGAAAGCTGGCACCGCCAGCGCCATGAAAAGCAAGTTGTCGCCCGATCTGAATATTGCCGGCAAGACCGGCACCACCGACGATTATCGCGATAGTTGGTTCGCTGGTTTCAGTGGCGACCGAGTCGCCGTGGTGTGGCTGGGCCGCGACGACAACAAGCCGACCGGGCTGAGCGGCGCCAGCGGCGCGCTGCGCGTGTGGATGGATCTGATGGCGGGGTTCAAGCTGGAACCGCTGGATGCGCCGCCGCCGGCCGATGTCGAGGAAATCCGGGTGGAACCACGCAGCGGCCTGCGGGTTAGCGAGGGATGCCGGCGCGGCGAACCGGTGCCCTTCCTGGTCGGCTCCGAACCGCGCGGCTCCACCTCGTGCGCGCCGCCCGCCCCGCACCGTCCCAAATCCCGGTCACCCGATGCCGACGATGCGGGCGATGCGGATGGGATGAGCGGTTTCTTTCAACACCTGATGGATTGAGAACCCATGGTCGGGCGGGCCGGCAAGGTGCGGATGAAGGTCTGGCTGCTGATTGGGCATGGCGGCTTGATGGGGGAAAGGGTAAAGTTCAACCGACAATAGATGGCATTCGGGTTCGGGACCGCCACCAGGGCAGTGTCGAACTCCGTGGGGAGAGTGATGAAGATACTGTTTAAACCGATCAAACCGAGTCTTGGCCTGGTAGCGTTGGTGCTGGCGCTGGCGGGTTGCACAACGGCGCCGTATTCGCAGCAGCCCTCCAGTCGGACGCCGTCCGCCAAGGCGCCGGTGGTGGATCGCAGCGCGCGTCGTCCACCCACGTATTCCACGCGGCGGCCCGCGCCCCCGGCCGATACGGGGCAATTGCCCGATGAAGATCCGCTTCTGCCGCGGGAATACGCCTCCGATCCCTATGGCGCGTCGGCCCAGCCTTATCCGACGGAGGCGGGCAATTCCCAGCGGCGACCGGCTTATCCGCCGAGCGCGGCCGATGACTATCGGCAACCGACCTATCCGCCGGGCGCCAGTGGCGACTACCGACAGCCCGCCTATCCGCCGGGCGCCGCCGCGCCCTATCCACCGTCGTCCCCCTCCTATCCGGCCCCGACAAACGAATACGGCCGACCGGCGCCGGCCTATCCACCGGCGGATGGTCGATACTCGACCGGACCCACGCCGGGCGCGCTGCCCGAACCGCAGCCGGTGGTGCCACGGACGCCCGCCGCCACGCCCGCGCCCAGCACCAGGCCTTCCGCCACGCCCGCCACGCCCGCCACGCCCGCCGCGCCCGCCACGCCCGCCACGCCCGGCAAGCCGACGGTTGCGCTGGTCCCGCCGCCGAAGCCCGAACCGGAGCCCGAGCCAGAGCCGGTCCAACCGCCCGCCCGCCCATCCCCGCCACCCGCCGCGCCGCCAGCCGAGTTGCCGCCGGCGGAGATCACCCGCGAGGGCAATCAGGCGGTGGCGGCGTTGCTCGAAAGCGCCGACAAGTACGTTAAGAGCAAGCAGTTGGACAAGGCCGGCGCCGCCTTGGAGCGGGCGCTGCGCATCGAGCCGCGCAACGCCGGCATCTGGCACGACCTGGCCCAGATCCGCCTGCATCAGGGACAGTACCAGCAGGCTGAATCGCTGGCCAGCAAGTCCAACAACCTGGCCGGTGGCAACCGGGGCTTGCAGTCCCGTAACTGGAAGGTCATTGCCTCCGCCCGCAAGGCCACCGGCAATGCCGCTGGCGCCGAGGAAGCCGAGGCTCGGGCCACGCAGTTTTCGCGCTGAGACGGGTCGCGGTTGCCGGACGTCGCCGTGGGCATGGCCGAATTGCTGGGGCCAGGGGGTCCCCTGGCCCGGCACGTACCCGGCTTTGCTCCGCGCCTGCCGCAACAGCGGATGGCCCAAGCGGTCGACGCCATTCTGGAGGATGGCGGCTCGCTGATCGTCGAGGCCGGGACCGGGACCGGCAAGACCTTCGCTTATTTGACACCCGCGCTGTTGTCTGGGGCGCGGGTCCTCATCTCCACCGGCACCCGTCATTTACAGGATCAGCTTTACCACCAGGACCTGCCCGTGGTGCGCCGGGCGTTGAAAAGTTCGGCGCGAGTGGCGCTATTGAAGGGACGCGGTAATTATTTATGTCGGTATCGCCTGCAACTGGTCGAGCGGGAGGGAAAGCTGCCTTCGCGCGCGCAGGTCGTTGAGTTGCAGCGCATCCAACGCTGGGCCGGCCGTACCCGGAGCGGCGACATCGCCGATATCGCCGACGTGCCGGAGACCTCACCGCTCTGGCCGCGCGTCACCTCTACCGTGGATAACTGCCTGGGGCAGGATTGTCCCCAGTTGGAGGACTGCTTTTTCGCCAAGGCGCGGCTCGATGCGCTGGCGGCGGATGTGCTGGTGATCAACCACTATCTGTTTTGCGCCGATCTGGCGCTCCGAGAAACCGGGTTCGCCGAGTTGCTGCCCGGCGCGGAAGCGGTGATTTTCGACGAGGCGCACCAGTTGCCGGATATCGCCACACACTTTTTCGGCCACTCGCTGAGCGGCCGGCAATTAACCGAACTGGCGCGGGATACGGTGGTGGAACAGGCGCGGGACGCGGCGGATTTTCCCGAGTTGCGAAACCGCGCCGAAGCGTTGGCGGCGGTTGAGCCCGTGCTGCGGGAGGCGTTAGGGACGACGGAGCGCCGGGCGCCGTGGCGGGAGGTCGCCGACCAATCGGCGGTGCGGGAAGCCGTCGGCCAGTTGACCGAAGCCCTGAACCGGTTGGGGGAAGCCTTGAAGGAAGCGGCCCAGCGTGGCAAGGGGTTGGAGAGTTGTCGCCGCCGCGCCGAGGACCTGAGGCAACGCCTGGCGGCGGCGACCGGAGAAGAACGCGATCCCGATACCGTGCGTTGGTTCGAAGTCCGAGGACGTGGGTTCACTGTGAGCCTGACCCCGCTCGATATTGCCCCGACGTTCCAGACCCGGATGGAGGCAGGGCCCAGCGCGTGGGTTTTTACCTCGGCGACGTTGGCGGTGGGGGAAAGCTTCGAACACTTCACGGCCCGGTTGGGGTTGCGGGATTACACGGCGCTGCGCCTCGATAGCCCCTTCGATTTTGCTCGCAATACGTTGCTTTATCACCCGCCCGGCCTGCCGGAGCCGGTCTCGCCTTATTACACGGCCGCCTTGCTGGAAGCCGCGTTGCCGGTGTTGCGAGCCAGCCGGGGACGGGCGTTTCTGTTGTTTACCAGTTACCGCGCCCTGCGCGAGGCGGAGGAAGTGTTGGCGGGACGGCTGGATTATCCGCTGCTGGTGCAGGGCGCGGCGCCGAAGGCGGCGTTGCTGCGGGAGTTTCGCGCCCTGGGCAACGCGGTGTTGCTGGGAACCGCGAGTTTTTGGGAGGGGGTGGACGTGCGCGGCGAGGCGCTGTCGTGCGTGATCATCGACCGCCTGCCGTTCGCCGCGCCCAGCGATCCGGTATTGCAGGCGCGGATCGAATCCTTGCGTCAGCGGGGCGAGGATCCGTTTCAAAGCTACCAGTTGCCCCACGCGGTGATCACCCTCAAGCAGGGCGCGGGCCGGCTGATACGGGATGTGAGCGACCGGGGCGTGCTGATGCTCTGCGACCCGCGCCTGCTGACCAAATCCTATGGGCGAGCGTTTCTGGACAGCCTGCCGCCGATGTCGCGCACCCGCAAGCTGGAACGGGTACGGGCGTTTTTCGCGGAAGGGTAACTGTTCGATTCCCCTTTTAACCAGAGGAAATTTTCCATGTCCGACTCTCTGCGTCTCCAGCGATTTTCCGGCGCCGCGATCCATCCCTGGCTGCCGGAACTGGCGCGATTGCGCATCCAGGTGTTTCGGGAATTTCCTTATCTTTACGACGGCAGCGCCGCCTACGAGGAAAAGTATCTGAAGACCTACGTGGACGCGCCGGACAGCGTCATGGTGCTGGTTCGGGACAGCGAACGGGTGGTGGGCGCATCGAGTGGTCTGCCGCTGGCGACCGAAACGCCAAACGTGATCGAACCCTTCCTGGCGCACGGCCACGACCCGTCGCGGATTTTCTATTACGGCGAATCGGTCCTACTGCCGGAATATCGGGGGAGGGGACTGGGAAAGCGGTTTTTCGAGGAACGCGCGGCGCACGTTCGTGAACTGGACCGTTTCGATATCGCCTGCTTTTGCGCGGTGGAACGCCCCGCCGACCATCCACGCCGGCCGGCGGGTTACGTACCGCTAGATGCGCTTTGGAACCGGCAGGGGTTCGTCAAGCATCCGGAATTGCGCACTACCTTCTCGTGGCGGGACCTGGACGAGGCTACGGAGTCGTCGAAACCAATGGTGTTTTGGCTGAAGACGCTGAACTGATTTTTCCCACCCAGGTTCCTTTACCACTGGAAAAGAGGGAAGGCTCAAACCTCCGTCACCGACGGTAGCCCGGACAGCGCCATCGCCAGTTCGGCTTCGTCGTAATCCTGATCGGTCAGTTTGCCGGCGAAATAGTCCATATAGGCTTGCATGTCGAAGTGGCCATGGCCGCACAGGTTGAACAGGATCGCCCGGCTGACGCCTTCCTCCTTGCAACGCAGCGCCTCGTCGATCGCGCCCTTGACCGCATGATTGGCTTCCGGCGCCGGCAGGATGCCCTCGACACGGGCGAACAGGACGCCGGCGTCGAAACAGGCGGTCTGGTGGTAGGCGCGAGCCTCGATCAGACCCAACTCCTTGACGTGGCTGACCAATGGCGCCATGCCGTGATAGCGCAGGCCGCCGGCGTGGAAGCCGGGCGGGGTGAAGGTCGATCCCAGGGTGTGCATCTTGGTCAGCGGGGTCAAATGCGCGGTATCGCCGAAATCGTAGGCGTAGGGGCCGCGGGTCAGGCTGGGACAGGCCGCCGGTTCGACGGCGACGATACGGACCTTGCGGCCGCCGCGCAGGTGCGCGCCGAGGAACGGGAAGGCGATGCCGGCGAAATTGGAACCGCCGCCGGTGCAGCCGACCACGACGTCGGGATAGTCGTCGGCCATGGCCAACTGATCCATCGCTTCCAGACCCACCACGGTCTGGTGCAGCAGCACATGGTTGAGCACCGAACCTAGCGCGTATTTGGTATCGTCGCGCTGGGCGGCAACTTCCACCGCCTCGGAAATGGCGATGCCGAGACTGCCCGGATGGTCGGGCCGCTGGGCCAGAATCGCCCGCCCGGAGGCGGTTTCTTCAGAAGGCGACGCCACGCAACGCGCGCCGTAGGTTTCCATCAGCGCCCGACGGTAAGGCTTCTGATTGTACGAGACCCGCACCATGAAGACCTGCACGGCGATGCCGAACAGCGCGCCAGCGAAAGCCAGCGAGGAACCCCACTGACCGGCGCCGGTTTCGGTAGCGATGCGCTTGACGCCGGCTTCCTTGTTGTAGAACGCCTGGGCGACGGCGGTATTGGGCTTGTGGCTGCCGGCCGGGCTGACGCCTTCGTATTTGTAGTAAATCCGCGCCGGCGTGCCGAGCGCCTGTTCCAGCCGGCGAGCACGGTACAAGGGACTGGGCCGCCACTGCCGGTAAATCTCGCGCACCGGTTCGGGAATCTCGATTTCCCGTTCGGCGGACACTTCCTGCTGGATCAGCGTCATCGGGAACAACGGCGCCAGATCGTCCGGGCCAACTGGTTGGAGGGTTCCGGGGTGCAGCACCGGCGGCGGCGGTTTCGGCAGATCGGCGACCAGGTTATACCAGTACTTGGGCATCCGATTTTCATCGAGCAGGTATTTGACGGTTTCGCTCATTAGTTCTTCATCCCAAAAAGCAAAAGCCCGCCGGGAGCTCAGCGGGCCGGGTGGGTTCGGCGCGACGATCAATCACTGCCGATTTTAACCGAGATTGACGCCGTAATCGCGGGCCACCGCCGCCAACCCGCCGGCGTAGCCCTGACCGATGGCCTTGAACTTCCATTCGTCGTTGTGGCGATACAGTTCGCCGAAGATCATCGCGGTCTCGGTCGAGGCGTCCTCGGACAGGTCGTAGCGGGCGATTTCCTGCTCGCCCTCGGCATTGAGCGCGCGGATGTAGGCGTTGCTCACTTGGCCGAAGTTCTGCTTGCGCGCCTCGGCCTCGTGGATAGTGATCACGAACGCCACCTTGGCGGCGGTGGCCGG
Source organism: Candidatus Competibacteraceae bacterium (assembly GCA_046347555.1). Lineage (GTDB taxonomy): Bacteria > Pseudomonadota > Gammaproteobacteria > Competibacterales > Competibacteraceae > Contendibacter. The sequence continues at coordinate 22,276 of JAXMFY010000003.1, forward strand.
CACCGTGCCCAGTTCGATCTCGATCACCTCGTCGTCGCCCTCGCCCTGGCCGGTGCGGTTGTCGCCCAGGTGCTTGATCGCGCCCGAAGGATCCTTGGGGTTGTTGTAGAACACGAAGTGCTGGTCGCTCAACACCTTACCGTTGCCATCCAGCACGAAGGCCGAGGCGTCCAGATCGAAATCGGCGCCGTCGGTCTTGCGCAAATCCCAGCCCAGCCCAAAACGGACTTTCTTCAGGCCGGGCGCCTGCTTGCTCAGGGAAACATTACCACCCTTTTGCAGGGAGATAGCCATCGCGGATGCTCCTTACTCGTTGCCGGGAATGGTGAATGGGAAAGGGGATCGGTGGGTCAGCCAATGTTGATGCCGTATTGTCGGCACATGGCCGCCAATCCACCGGCGTAACCCTGGCCGACCGCGGTGAACCGCCACTCGCCGCTGTGCCGGTAAAGCTCGCCGAAGATCATCGCCGTCTCGGTCGAGGCATCCTCGGCCAGGTCGTAGCGGGCGACTTCGGCGTTGGTTTCGGCGTTGACCAGGCGGATGTAGGCGTTGCCAACCTGGCCAAAATTCTGCCGGCGGGCGTCGGCTTCGTGAATGGTCACGGTGAAGGCGATTTTTTGCACGTCCGCCGGAACGCGGGACAGGTCCACCATGATCGCCTCGTCGTCGCCCTCGCCGGCGCCGGTTCGATTATCGCCGGTGTGCTGCACCGAACCGCAGGCGGATTTCAACTGGTTGTAGAAAATGAAGTCGGCGTCGGAGCGCACCTTGCCGCCAGCGCCCAGCAGGAACGCCGAGGCGTCCAGATCGAAATCGGCGCCGTCGGTGGCCCGGGCGTCCCAACCCAGCCCGACCAACACCTTCTTGAGATTCGGCGCTTCCTTGCTCAGTGACAGCCGCTCGCCTTTGTTGAGGGAAATAGCCATGAGTTTGTTCTCCCTAGGTTTGGATGGTTGAGGGTGAAACGGGCGGGCCGGCTGGGGATTTGACCTGTCCGACCCGCATGAACTTAGCGAAGCTGGAAACTCGCGACGATCATTCCGATTTCTTCGGTTGGGCCGCGTTTTCCTCTTCCGCTTCTTCCTTTTCGGGCAGCAGCAGCGAGGCGATCACCCCCGCCGCCAGAGTACCGAGGATGATTATCAGGCTGAGGTTGGCGGAAATTTCCCAGCCGGGCCAGTGGAACAGGTGGTTGGAGGCTTGCAGCGCCAGCTTGAAGGCGATGAAGAACAGCAACGCCGCCACCGCCTTGTCCAGATGCGCTAGATATTTCTGCGCCGCCGCCAGCACGAAATACAACGAGCGCAGGCCGAGGATGGCGAAGATCACCGCCGAGTAGACCAGCAACGGTTCGCGGGTCACCGCGATCACCGCCGGCACCGAGTCGAAGGCGAAGATGATGTCCGATACCTCGATGCAGACCAGGCAGAGCAGCATCGGCGTGGCGTACACCATCGCCTCCCGGCTGACCGACACGCTGGGATCCTGTTCCACCACGGTCTTGACGTGGCCATGGCTGACCACGAAATGATGGCCGTGCAACCGGGGGAAGATGGGCACCAGCTTCTGGGTCAGCCGCACCGACCAGTGATCGGAGTAATCCTCGATCTCCTCGTCTCCTCCAACACCGGCCAGCATCTTCCAGCCGGTCCAGGCCACGATGGCGGCGAACACGAACTCGATCCAGGTGCTCAAACCGAACAACCCGGTGCCGAAGGCGATGAACAACATGCGGAAGATCACCGCGCCCAGGATGCCGAAGTACAGAATCCGGTGCTGCAAGGCGCCCTTGATGCCGAAGGAGGCGAAGATGGCGACGAACACCATCAAGTTATCCACCGACAGGGATTTTTCCAGTATGTAGCCGGCCAAGAACAGGTCGGCGTAGTCGTCGCCGTGATGCACCTTGAGGTAGAAGAAAAAGGCGATCGATAGGAAAATCCAGAATAGTGACCAAGCCACGGCGTTGGGGATACTGATATCCTCACTGTCCTTATGCAGCCGCAGGTCCAGCCAGACCGAAAAGGCGACCACCGCCACGAAGATGGCGATGGTTTCCAGCGGAAAACCGAAGTGATGTTCCATGTCGGCGCGCGTCGCTCAAGCCAGGTCAAAATCCTTGGGATTCAGGCTCAGCTCAGCGCAGATTTTGCGCACCACCGCTTTTTCATTGTCGTCGAAGTTGCCGTCGGCGGCGCCCACAGCGCAGCAGACCCGCACCATCAGCCGAGCTTCGGCCTCGTTGCTTTTGACCTTGGCGACCGCCTGCAAGGCGCTGGCCTGGCCGATTTGATGGTCGAAATCGAATTGCTTGGCGTACTTGTCGAAAATTGCGATCACTTCATCCACGCTGAATACCGACAATACCTCGGAGTTGCGCAGAAAACCCATCATCTTCTGTTTCTCCTCGGGCCGGACCACGCCATCAGCATAGGCCACTAGCGTACAGCCAGCCACCACGGCTTCCAGGAAGCTTTTGTTACGAATCTTGGTGACTTCATTTTTCAGGTTGGCGGAGACTTCACTGTAACGCTGCTTCAACCATTCAAGAGCCATGCGGGCAGTCCTCAAAAGTTATCGAATCAGATGGAAAAAACTAATCCTTGGACCCGGCGACCCAGCGCAGGCCAAAATGGTAAGCCTGATCCAGATAGCGATGATCCTGGAAATATTCAACCAGCTTTGTGACCTTGATATTGCCGCCCTGGTTCTCCAACAGCGCCAGCGCGCACATGCGCTGATCGTTGCGATGGCTGTCAAGACGGATTTCCAGGGTTGGCTGGTCAGGGGTTTGAATGGTGACCACCGCGTCGGTTTCCGCCCAGTTGGGGGCGCCCTCGTAGATCAGGGCGAAGGTCACGATGCGCTCCATTTCATCCCAGTGGCGGCCGTTGATGCGTAGGAATTCGCCGGCGGCGCTCGCGCCGGTGCGGTCGTCGCCCATGAGTTGGATATAGGGGGGTTGTTGCAGGCTGCCAAAGCTGTTGCCCAGGGCCTGCACCGCTCCCGCCCGGCCATCGCGCAGCTTGAACAGGCAACCTAGGTCCAGGTCTACCTTGCGGTTGGTCAGCCGGCCAAAGAAGCCCTTGCCGCCGCCCCCCTGATTCCAGTTGAGATTGATCACGATTTCGCCGAAGCCCTGGCTTTTCTTTTCCAGCGAGATGCTGCTGCCTTTTTTCTCCAGGGTGATCTTTTCCAGCCGGATCGGCTTGGCCGGCGCGGCGGGCGGCGGCGCGGGCGCGGGTTGAGCCGCGGGTGGCGGTGGCTCGGCCACGTCGGGATCGTCGGCCACGTCCACCCCATATTGCCGGGCCAGCGGCGCCAGTCCACCGACGAAGCCTTGGCCGACGGCACGGAATTTCCATTCCGCGTTGCGGCGGTACAGTTCGCCGACGATCAGCGCGGTTTCGGCCATCATTTTGGTGCTCAGCGGGAAAGCGGCCAGCACCGCCTGGCTGCCAGCGTCGCGGATTTCCGCCCGGACCTGGTTCAGTTGACCGAAGGATTGGCCGCGCCGCCGCCCCTGATCGATGGTCAGGGCGATGACCACGCGCTCGATGGCCGCCGGCAATGCGGTGAGGTTGACCGTGAAGGCGCGGCCATCGCCGGCGCGCTGGATGCCGCCGCCGGCCAGCGCCGGTTGGTTGTAGAAGACGAAGTCGCCGTCGTCGCGCACCTTGCCCTGACCAGTCAGGGCAAAGGCGCTGGAATCGATCGCCAGCGCCGTGTTCGTCGGTTCCCAGGCGAGCGCGATTTCGATGGCGGCCGGCGCTGGCTGGCGCTGGGTGAGCGAGATGTTCTGGCCAGGTTGCAAGTCCATGACGCCTCCTTCGGCGAATTTACAGATGGGGCCGGATCGCCGGCAGCAGGTCGTGGAAGGTGCGGCCGCTGGCGTGTTCACCCAGCGCGTGCATCTTCCACTCGCCGTTGTGGCGGTACAGCTTGGTCATGATCAGGCCGGTGTGCGCGCCGCCTTCCAGCGACAGGTCGAAACGGGCGATTTCGCCGCCGTCGGCGCCGTCCACGATCCGGCAAAAGGCGCTGGGAATTCCGGCGAAGCCCTCGCCGCTGAAGCTGTTGACGGTGAAGATCAGGGTTTGCACCGTGGTGGGCACCCGGTTCAACTCGATGGCGATGCGCTCGTTCTCCGCGCCGGCCTCGCCGCCGCCGGCGCGGTCGTCGCCGCTGTGGCGAATGGAGCCGCAGCGGCTTTCCAGTTGTCGAAACCATACGGTATCCACGAGGGTGCCGCCGGCGTCGAACAACAGGCAGGAAGCGTCCAGGTCCACGGCTTCCTGGCGGACGCCACCGCCGAAGCCCAGAAAACCACGGGATTGGACTTGCTTCATGCCCCAGCCCAATCCCATGACGACCCGGCTCAGACTGCGTCCCGCTTCCTTTTCCAGGCTGATGCGCTGTCCCTTTTGCAGATTGACGGCCATGCGGATTTCCTCGATTGCTGGGATAAAATGGGAGTTATTAGATGATGCAAGCGCCATACTGGATAGTGTAGACGGTGGCGGCGGTGTGAAACACCAGTCCGGGGTTGAACCGTGGCGAGATAACCGGTGTGTGATTGGCGATGGTTGTTATTCATAATTAAATGACGACGGATGCGGGAAATTCAAGCGGGGTGGAGGCGTTCATGCGCAAGCAGGCGTTGTGGTTGGCGATTCTTCTGACGGGCACGGTTTGGGCCGCTGCTCCACCGACCGAGACGAATGTCAAGAAGTGGCAGGACGAAACTGGCAAGTGGCATTACGGTGATGCTCGGCCGGTCTCGCCCAGCGCCGCCGTCGATAGCGCCGCCGAGTCCTACCAGCGCGGCGATTACGACAAGGCATTTCAGGAGTACATGGAATGGGCCAAGCAGGGTGATCCCCGCGCCCAGGCCATGGTCGGGCAGATGTACCTGCGCGGTCAGGGCGTGGGGCAAAATTCACACAGCGCCGTCGAATGGCTCCGCAAGGCGGCTGTGCAAGGAAATGCCGATGCGCAACTCCAGCTTGCGATCTTGTTCGCCGCCGACCCCAGCATGGCTACCAGCGAAAAGGAAGCCTTGCTCTGGTTACGCAAGGCGGCCGAGCGGGGCAACGCCGAGGCGATGTATGTCCTGGCTGGCCGGTATGCAACGGGCCAGGGCGTGGGCCGGGATGAGTCGGAAGCCGCCAACGGCTATCGGCGAGCGGCCGAGAAGGGCCATGCCGCCGCCCAGTTCGAGTTGGGAAACTTTTACGCCAGCGGGCGCGGGGTGTCGCGCGACGACAAGGAGGCGGTGCGATGGTACCAGCGGGCGGCGGAGCAGGGTTATGCCGGCGCCCAGTTCAACCTCGGCGCGATGTACGCCGCCGGCCGCGGCGTGGCGGCGGTCAGCGATCGGGACGCGGTGCTCTGGTATCGCAAGGCGGCGGAGCAGGGTCATGTTGAGGCTCAGTACAATCTGGCCGTGCGGTTGCTGGCGGGTCGGGGCGCGCCCGCCAGCGCCGAGGAGGCGGCGCGCTGGTTCCGCAAGGCCGCTGATCGAGGGCTGGCCTTGGCCCAGGTGAATCTGGGCCGGTTGTACGCCGAGGGCCAGGGTGTTCCCCGTGACGACGGGGAAGCGGTGAAGTGGTATCGATTGGCCGCCGAGCAGGGCGAGGCTCTGGGACAGTACTCTTTGGGGCGGATGCTGGCGAATGGGCGCGGCGCGGCGCGCGATGATCTGGAGGCTTTGCAATGGCTGCGCCGCGCGGCCGATCAGAACCTGTCAGTAGCGCAACTGGATCTGGCCAACGGTTATCTGAATGGCCGCGGAGTCTTGCTGGACGAGGCCAAGGGGATGCAGTTGCTGGGGTTGGCGGCGGCGGGCGGCCAGCCCGAGGCGCAGTTTTCGTTGGCGGAGCGGCTGTTGGCGGGTCGCGGCGCGCCGCGCAACGAGCAGGCCGGGCTGGACTGGTTGCGCAAGGCGGCGGAACAGGGCCATGTCGAGGCGTGTTACCGGCTGGCCGGGCTGTATGCCAGCGGCGATCTCGTGGCGCGTGACGACAGCTTGGCGGCGGAGTGGTATCGCAGGGCGGCGGAGCGGGGCCATGCGGTCAGCCAGTTTCGCCTGGCGACACTCCATGCCGAAGGGATTGGCGTGACCCAGGATGACCGGCAGGCATTGCGGTGGTTTCGGGAGGCGGCCCAACAGGGCGACGCCGTGGCGGGATTCAATCTGGGGGTGCTATATGCCTCTGGTCGGGGCGCGCCGCGCGACGAAGCGCAAACCGTCGTCTGGTATCGCAAGGCGGCCGAACAAAATCTGCCGCAGGCTCAGTTGAATCTCGGACTGATGTACGCGGACGGACGGGGTGGGTTGCCGCGCGATCCGACGCAGGCCGTCGCCTGGTACCGCAAGGCGGCCGAACAAAATCTGCCACTGGCCCAGTTGATGCTGGCGCTCAGCTACGCGACGGGGCGGGGCGTGCCTCGCGACGATCCGCAAGCGCTTCGCTGGTTTGAGCAGGCCGCCGACAACGGTTTGGCCCTGGCCCAGTATGGGCTGGGGATGCTGCACGGCACTGGCCGGGGAGTAGTGCGGGATTTGATCAAGGCGCATCAATGGTTGAGTCTGGCCGTGTCCGGTGGCTATGTGGGTGCGGCCCAGCCGTTGGATACCATCGCCAGGCAGATGAGCGAGATCGATCTGGCTCGTGCCCGGCAACTGGCCCGCGAATGGCAGGCAAGCAGTTCCCGAGCGTCGAAGCTCCATTAAAGTGGGCACGACGGGCGTGAGTGGGACGGTAAGCTGGCTCCAGCGATACCTCGCTCGCCATGGGGTGACGAACGCGCTCGGTCTGTTGCTGGCGCTGGTTATCCTCAACTCGACGCTGACATTTCAGAACCGTTGGCCGACGGTCGGGGTGCGCTGGGTTCCCGAACTGTCCGTCGAACTGGCGGCGCTGCTGCTGGGGCTGGTTCTGGCCACGGCTTGGCGCGGTCCGCTGGGGCGTGGGTGGCGCAGCGCGGTTTTGGCGGCATTTGTCGTCCTGATGCTGGGACGGTATCTGGACGTCACCGCGCCGGCCCTGATGGGGCGTTCCATCCATTTGTACTGGGATAGCCAACATGTCCCAGCGGTGGCGGCTTTGTTGCTAGATCGGGTGGCGGGCTGGCGAGTGGTGCTGGGCGGCGTGGCGCTGCTGGCGTTGCTGGCCGCGCTGTTCGCCGTCCTGCGCTGGGCGGTCGGCGCTGTCATCGCCGCGCTTGTCCGCCCTTTCGTCCGGCGCGCGGTGGGCGTCCTGGCCCTGACGCTGCTGGTGCTATACGGCGCTGGTCGTCTGAGTCCCCACCTGTCGACCGATACCCTGTTCGCGTTACCGGTGACCGCCATGCTGGCCGATCAAGTGGAGGGGGTACTGGCCGCGACCGTATTTCGGAACGACCGCTGGATCGCGGTTCAGCCGCCGCTGCCCGCTTCGAACCTGGGCCGGATGGGGCGGGGTGATGTGTTCGTGATTTTTTTCGAGTCGCAGGGCGCGCTGGTGTTCGATGATCCCCGCTTCGCCGCGCCGCTCGCCAGCGATTTTGCCGCTTTGGAACGGTCGTTGACCGATGCCGGCTGGCGGATGGCCTCGGCGCGGGTCGAGTCCAGCACGTTCGGCGGGTTGTCCTGGCTGGCGCATTCCAGCCTGCTGTCCGGCCTGCGCATCGCCGATCAAGGGGATTATTACGACCTGCTGGCCTCCAGCCGACCGACCCTGGTCAGCCGGTTCGCCGTCGCTGGCTACCGCTGCGTGGCGCTGATGCCAGGACTGCGGCACGCCTGGCCGGAAGGACGGTTCTACGGCTTCGACCAAATTCTGAACGCCGAGCGGCTGGAGTATCGGGGTCCCGCTTACGGCGGCTGGGTCATTCCCGACCAGTACAGCCTGTACCGGTTGGATCGCACCGAGGTGCGACTGGCCAGCCGGCCGCCGCTGTTCGTGTTTTTTCCCACCATCAACAGCCATGCGCCGTTCGCGCCCGTCCCGCCCTACGAATCGGACTGGAGCCGGTTCGATACCCGACTGGCCGCGTCCGCCGCTGCGGGCGAAGTGGGGCTGAACGAGCGGCTGGATGGCGCGGCGTTGGCCGCCGCCTATGTCGAAAGCGTCCGTTACAACCTGGCGGTGCTGGGTGGCTATCTGCGCCAACACGCCCCGGCGAACGCGCTGTTCGTGGTTCTGGGCGATCATCAGCCGCCGGCCATCGTCGGCGGGCGCGATATTTCGTGGCAGGTTCCGGTTCATGTGTTCTCGCGCGACCCGGAGTTGATCGGCGCGTTTCAGGCGGCGGGTTTCCAGGCCGGCATGACGCCGGGGCCGGCGGCGCTGGGCGGTATCGGCGATCTGGGATTGTTGCTGTTGCGGGTGCTGAACGATCCACCGTCTGTTGTCCCTCACTTGGGTGGAGGCGCGTGACGAGCCAGCCAGATCGTGTCCACTGCGAAGGACAGCGTCAACAGCGCCAGCGCGCCGGCCGCTAGCAGCGTGGTCCATGGCGGCGTCAACGGTGGGAGCAAGCACAAGATCAGCGCGGCGGTCTGAATCACGCAGACAGTTTGGCGGCGCCGGCGCGGCGGCAATGGCTGACGCAGCCAGGGCAGGGCGTAGCCGAGCGCGACGAAGCCATAGCGCAGCGCGCCCGACAGCAACACCCAGCCGCCGGCCTTGTCGGTCTGATAGACCAGCGCCGCCAGGACCAGGATGAGAAAGGCGTCCACTTCCATGTCAAACCGGGCGCCGAACGGACTTTGCCAGCCGCCGCGCCGTGCCAGCCAGCCATCCACGCCGTCGAATAGCAGCGCTACGCCAGCCAGCGCGGCCAGCGTCCAGGCCAGTCTCGGCGGCGGTTCCGCCTGGCCGATCAGGCCGGCGGCCAAGGCGGCGATGCCGGCTCGCAACAGGGTGATGTCGTTGGCCACGCCAAACCGTTGCAGGGGCCGATGCAGGGGCAGGAACGGCAGCAGGGCCAGCAGCAGGCCGGCGAAGACGGCGAGGGTTTGGAGGACGTAGTGGGGGGACAACTGGAAGGTTTCGGCCAGAACCCACGCCAGCCCCGCCACCAGCGGCAGCGCGGCGGCAAAGTGGAAGAGGGTGTTGAAGACGAGCGGTCGCAGTGGGGATGCGGTTAAGAGGTTCATCGGTATTGGTGAATGGATCAACGGTAATCGGGATTGATGATGACCAGTGAGGTTGTGTCAGCGCGCGCCTTCTGGCTGGCGGCGCCGGGTCGGGGTGAAATTCGCGTGGAACGGCTGGAACCGCCGAGCGCGGACGAGGCACGGGTGCGGACGCTGTATTCCGGCGTCAGTCGCGGCACCGAGAGCCTGGTGTTTCGCGGCGAAGTGCCGCCCAGCCAGTATCAAGCCATGCGCGCGCCGTTCCAACGAGGCGAGTTTCCGGCCCCGGTCAAGTATGGCTATTGCAGCGTCGGCGTGGTCGAGGCCGGTCCCACCGAGTTATGCGGACTGACCGTATTTTGTCTGTATCCGCATCAGGACCGCTATGTGGTTCCAGTGGCGGCGCTGACCCCGGTGCCACCGGCGATTCCTCCCGGCCGGGCGGTGCTGGTGGCCAATCTGGAAACCGCGCTCAATGTGTTGTGGGACGCCGCGCCCCGGCTGGGCGACCGGATCACGGTGATCGGCGCCGGTGTGGTCGGTTGCCTGATCGCCCGGCTGGCGGGGCGCTTGCCGGGCTGTGCGGTGCAACTGGTGGACGTGGACCCGCGCCGGGAAGCCATCGCCCACCACCTGGGCGTCCGCTTCGCCTTACCGGAACGGGCGGAAGGGGAACAGGATCAGGTGATTCACGCCAGCGGATCGCCCGCCGGCTTGGCGGCGGCGCTGGGCCTGGCCGGCTTCGAGGCGACGGTGGTGGAAGCTAGTTGGTTCGGCGCGCGGCCGGTCAGTTTGCCGCTGGGCGAGGCGTTTCACAGCCAGCGATTGACGATCCACAGTTCCCAGGTTGGCCACGTCGCCATCGCGCAGCGCGGGCGCTGGGATCATCGGCGGCGCATGGCCACGGTGATGAAATTACTGGACGATCCCGCTCTGAACGTATTGATCAGCGGCGAAAGCCCATTCGCCGACCTGCCGCGCGTCCTGGCCGAACTGAGCATGAATCCGAACGGGGCGTTGTGTCATCGAATCGTTTATCCCGCCGTCGACTGATTTTTGCTCGGGCCTGGTGGAATGCGCGGTTCAAGGATCAGGGATGGAAAGGAGCGCATGACGCCATTCAATCGCTGCCTAACACTTTCTGCTGGAGCCAATCCACGGGTATCGCCTGGAAATGCGCGTCGCGATGGACGAGCGTTGCTTCATGCAGGGAGGCCGCGGCGGCGATCAGTGCGTCGATGCTGGGCAAGCGGCTGGTGGTCGCCCGCTTCAAGGCGATGGCGCGCGCGACCAACGCCTCGTCAACCGAAATCAAGCGGTCGAACAAGGGCCGAAGCAGTACCTCGCCCAGCAGCAGCGAGGCCAGCCCCGGCCGATGCCGGTCAAGCGGCGGGCCAGATCGCCCCGACCGGGCAACGGCTGGACCCCTAGCTCGCCGTGCCGACCCTTGCTCTACTCCAGGCGAGTACCGGCCTTGATGTCCAGTTCGCTCGCCAGTTCCGCCGGAATGGTGACCTGATTTTTTCCTGTCACCGTGGTAATCATGGAATGTCTTCAATCACGGAATAGCAAGGATCAAGCTTGGTGCGATCCTTATGAATAATCAAGGAAAAATAGGGAAATCGGTCATGGAGCCGGCGATGGACATCTTGTTTTCGCGTACCCCATGTTCGCCAGTCATCTGCATCATCAAAAAGCTTGTGTAACTATTGACAAGTGGGGGGGGGGGTACAGTAACATTATGATAACAAAAATTAACGTCATTAATGAAAACTCACCCCATCTCAAGTAATTGGCGATAGGTTTGTGTTGCCTGAAACCGAATGGTCGTGACTTTAGCAAGAAGAAAATCATCATGCCGAACATCACCGAAATTCAGAATCCCCAAGGCTTTGCGCAGGACTTCCTGAAGCACTACTTCGCCAGCGGCTTCGGGGGGATGCAGAAGCGCGACCTCGACACGCTGGTGTTCGGTCTGCTGCTCAAGTACGGGGCGTTTGGAGGTTCAGCCGATGCCCCAGATGCGACCGAAATTTCTTTCCAACTGGGAATCAGCCCTGCTCGCGTTCGGAACCTGCTGCGCGACGCGCAGTTGCGTTATCTCCAGTACGACGAGCACGAGGCGAAAGTTCGGCTTATCAAGCTGTTTGAATCAGCGCGCTTTGAGCAAACAGGTTCCTATGTCACGTTCAGTGTGACCGATCCTCTGTTGCAGCAATATTTCACCCTTTGGTTAAATCAGGTTAACAGTTTTTTAATGCGACATTTAATCCAAACCTGATTAAAATTTCCTACGAAGCTTTAGCCGACGCTTTCCTGTTATTGAATCACCAAGATCAAGGTGCTTTGGATCAATTTGAATCAAGAATACGTGCCTTGATTACAACAGATGATTTAACTTTTCCTCCAGAGTCTGTTGGGGATTCCTCGGAGCCTTTTAGCATTAAAAACTTTATTATTTTTGCACTTAAAGCTTTTGTAACTGGAGCGGCAACTGAAACTGGCAAACAGGTTTTAATTGCATCCTTGAAGCTTATTTCTCAAATTTTTATTTGAAATTTTGCCAATCCACCTATCAGTTGGATCCAGCTAATGCGGGATACAGTGGTAACCTGAGATTCGCAACCGTGGAGGAAAAGACAAATGGCATTTGAAAAAGTCGTGGGAACGATAAGTGACGTTTATCTAAAATCTGAACCAAAGAGAGACAGCAATGGCAACGTAACGGGGAAAAAATACACTTGGGCATTTCGCATAGACAACCGACAAGCATTTCTATGGAATGCCGGAGAAAATACAAATTTTTCAGATGGCGACGAAGTTATTGCTGTAGGCAAATTCCAGCGCGATGGTTCCCTTATAGTCGCTACCATCCGAAACGAGACGTCCGGAACGTTATAAAATAGTAACGACGCAAGCCTCTTGCCCACATCTTCTATCGGTCAGTATATTCTAGGTGTAATGATAATTATAGTTGGGGTATTGATATTTTTGAACTCCAAGGACAAGCAATTCTTTGCAATTCCAGCTGCAGCTTTCGGACTTTTTTTCTATGGCTAGGCTACAGGGCGTCAATAGCACCCGTTTACCCATAACTTCCAACTCCTTGTTAATATATGACTTTTCATGAGGTTGTGGGAGCATGGCATGAGTTGGGTAGCGCAGGAATTTGAGGGTCTGGAGTTGGGGGATGCACGGCGAACCCAGCGGTTGATCAAGCTGGTGGACGACCTGTCGGCCCAGCCGACGGGGAGCATCCCGTTGGCCTGCGGGGGCTGGCCGGAGACCAAGGCCGCCTACCGGTTGCTAGACAACCCGGCGGTCGAGTGGCGGGAGATTCTGGAGGTCCATACCACGCGGACGGTGGAGCGGATGCAAGGTCAACCGGTGGTGCTATGCATTCAGGACACGACGGAACTGGACTTCACCTCGCAACCGGGGATCGCCGGGCTGGGGCGGCTGAGCTACGAAGCCCAACATGGGCTGTACGTGCATCCGACCCTGGCGGTGACGCCGGCGGGGCTAGCCTTGGGGGTGCTCGACGCGTGGATGTGGGCGCGGAAGCCGAAAGACCAGCCCGACATCAAAGAAAGCACCCGCTGGGGCGAGGGCTACGAGATCGTTGCCGATCTGGCCGAAACCGTGGCCGACACCCGGCTAGTCTACGTGGCGGATCGGGAAGGCGACCTGCGGGCGTTGATGGACGCTGCCGCCCGGCGAGAGCATCCGGCGGACTGGCTGGTGCGGGCCAAACATGACCGCAACACCGCCGACGGCGACAAGCTGTGGGATCGGCTGGCGCGGAGCGAGCCGCTGGGGCAGGTGGAATTCACCCTGCCGGCGACGCCGGACCGGCCGGCTCGTCTGGTGCGGCAAACGCTGTGTCGCGACGTGGTGACGCTGCCGGCGCACCACGGCCAACCCACCGTGACGGTGACGGCGATCCTAGCCCGCGAGGCGCAGCCACCGCAAGATCAAGGTGCTTTGGATCAATTTGAATCAAGAATACGTGCCTTGACTACAACAAATGATTTAACTCTTCCTCCAGAGCCTGTCGAGGACTCCTCGAAACCTTCTCATATTAAAGACTTTATTATTTCTACAATTAAAGCCGTGATAACTGGAGCCGCAACTGAAATTGGTAAACAAATTGTACTTCAATCTTTGCAATTTATTTTGAAATTTTAATTTCAAAATAAACGACCAAGCTACGGGGTATGTATCCCGGAAGGAAATCAAACATTTGTTCCCCGCGCTTGATGAGGCTCATCACGCAAACTGAGGGACATCACCGATATTCGTAACCGTGGAGGAAAAGACAAATGGCATTTGAAAAACTCGTAGGAAGATTAAGTAATGTTAATCAAACAGTTGAACGGGTAGTTGAGAAGAACAGCACTAGGCTAAAATACAATTGGATATTTCGCATAGATGGCCAACAAGCATCTCTAGCAGATACCAACGCAGATTCATCTTTTGAAGATGGCGACGAAGTTGTTGCTGTAGGCAAATTTATTAAGAATGGCAGCTTCGAAATCAGTATTATTCGAAACGAGACGTCCGGAGCGGTATACGAACGTTGGGCCGGTGCCTCCCCTTTCCCCTTGCCCATCCCCATCCACTATGCTATAGGTATGATCATAACTGTAGGTGGAATATTATTGACAGGATGGCATGGGGAGCAGTTATCTTTTAAAATTCTGTTGGTAGCTATTGGCTCTTTTTGGATATGGATGACCCACTATAGGTCAATACCGGAAAAGATGCTGCAAGAGCATACCGATTGAAAAGTAAAAAAGCGTTAATTTCGATTTGGTATCGAACAAGGGCGCAAGAAAGCCACCCCCTTGAGCGACGACGAGGGTTCCTATAGCCTGGCCGAGGCTGAAGCCCGCCTGGAGGCGTGGCACAGCCTCATGAATTACCTGTCCCCGAAGCTCAAGGCTCAATTTAGCGGACTCGTCGATGTTTCGGTTTGCCGTTCCAACGGCGAAGTCTTTGCTACACTACAGATCGATAAAGCCAACGTCCGGCGGGCTGCCAAGATTCAAGACATGATTCGTGAGTCACTCACCAAGAATCCCACCCCAAAACCCTAAAAGCCATGTCAGGATGACGACGTATGAGGTGGAGTTTGGGCTGAACGAGTGCCAAGCTGGCTCAGAATGAACCCGGGTTCACGCCCAACCTTCACCGCTGACCAACGCCGGACTCGCCCTGGATTGTTTTGCACGCCCTGGATGGCCTATACTCGTCCAACTATTTGAACAAGTGTAAAACGCAATGAAAGTCGTGACCTATTCCCATGCGCGCAATGCCCTCAAGTCGGTGTTGGATGAGGTGCTGCAAGACGCCGACGTGACCATCATCAGCCGCCGCGATGCCGAGGGCGATGCGGTCGTAATGTCCCTTGATTATTACAATAGCCTCATGGAAACCCTGCACCTGCTGTCAACGCCGGCCAATACCGAAGCGTTGGCGCGGGCCATCCAGCAGGACCGGACCGGACAATCCCAAGTGCGACAATTGCTTGCCAGTGACTCCTGATGCGTGGCATTCGCTTCGTTCCAGACGCCTGGGAAGCTTATCTGTACTGGCACGAACAGAACAAAAAAACGCTGAAACGCATCAATGCCCTGATTACCGCAGCGGCGCGCGATCCGTTCGCTGGCATCGGAAAACCCGAACCGCTGCGCGGCAGTCTGTCCGGCTATTGGTCGAGGCGCATCGACGACACTCACCGTCTGGTCTATCGGGCAACCGATGACGAATTAGTCATTATCGCCTGCCGCTTTCATTATGATGGCTAACAGCCCGCTTGTTTCACAAGCGGGCTACATCACTGCTTCAACCCCCCCAACGCTACGTACCACCCTCCTTGAAAAAGAGAGGGGCCTTGAAACTCAGGCGCAGCCGGAACGGTGCTACACTGATTCAGTGCACTCGTGTGGAGACCACAATATGGCTAATCTCACGATCAGTGTTAGTGACGAGGTACTCAAGCGGGCGCGTATTTGCGCATTGAAAGAGAACCGCTCGGTTAACGCGATGCTGGGCCAGTATTTGGAGGAGTATGCACAAATGGATGAAGTCCAGCGTCGCCGGCAGCAGGCGTTGCAAACCGTACTGACGCTGGCCGCTCAGTGTCGCTGCGGGCGGAACGGGAAGACCTGGAGTCGGGACGAGTTGCATGAGCGATAAGGTCCTTTTTCTCGACACCAACGTTTTGGTCTATCTCTTCGATTTCGATGAGCCGGCGAAGAAAACCATCGCCGAGGGTATTTTTGGCGAATACGCCGAGATTCGACTCAGCACCCAGGTTCTACAGGAGTTTTATGTCACGGTCACCCGCAAACTGGGTCGCCCCATGCCGCCAGAGCAGGCATTGACCGTGGTCGAACAGTTCCAAACCTACCCGGTTGCGGTGATCCCAACAGCGTGATCACCAAAGGCATCCGCCGCAGCATTGACTCCAACCTGTCGTTTTGGGATGCCCTGATCGTCGAGACGGTGCTGGCGGAAAAGGCGGATTTGCTCGTAACGGAGGATCTTCAGGACGGCTGGAAGATCGGTTCAATGCGCGTCTGGAATCCCTTTCGTGCGATGAGCTGACGCAGATAGATTATTCCTCAAGCGCATCTGGGTCCACGCCCAACTGTCGCAACCGTTCGGCCAACCGTTCGGCGCGTTGCCGTTCGGCCTCGGCGCGTTGCCGTTCGGCCTCGGCACGTTGCCGTTCGGCTTTAGCGCGCTGCGCCTGTTCGACAAACGTCTCAAACCGCTGCCCGTCCGGGTGGTAGAGCGCCAGGTCGGTTCCCTCCAGGCCGAACCGAATCCCCAGCAACGGACTGACCCACCCCTCCATCAAGCCGAGCGGCTCCAGCCGGCCATCCCGGCGCACCCAGCCCTTGAGCGTCCCCCGATCCGGATCGTATTCGTAGTACTCCTTTACCCCGTAGCGGTCGTAAAAGCCCAGCTTTTTGCGCATCTCCGCAGGCGTATTGCCCGGCGAGAGCACCTCGAACACCACCTGCGGCGCGATGTGGTCCTCTTCATGCTGGATGTAGGACCCCCGATAGCCCGGCGGGCGACCGAACACCACCATGGCGTCCGGCGCGGCGCGGATGTGGGGCTGACCCTCGACCGGATACCACAGCAGATCACCGGCGACGAATACATCGGGGCGGTCGGCAAACAGCGCCGCCAGGCCCCCCTGGATCATCACGATGCAATCAAATTGCCGGGTATTATCCGCCATGGGCTGACCATCGCTCTCCGGGTACACCATCGACTGGCGGGACGCGGGGGGAAGGCCGCGACGGGAATCCGTCGCCGGCGTGATTGAGGACGTCGCCGTCATGTCAGCCTCCTTCGATCAGTGCTTCAAGGCCGGGGACCAGGCTCATTCGTCGGCGATGATGCTATCACACACCCTAATAATCGGCGATGATGCTATCACACACCCTAATAAGTTGAGTGTTGAAGGATTTGGCTGGATCAAACCCATTCTGGCGATGGTGCCCGAAACAGCCAACGTCTGCTGCGAGTGCGATTTCGTGAATCGGTTGCTCGTTGACACCGGCTTTCTGGTTGCGCTAATTCGGGACGATACTTAGCTCTTAGCTCAAGGACTTGTCAGCGATACCATCAGTCGCTAATCTGCGCGCATGACCATCCGAACCCAAGTCAGCTTGACCGAGGAAGAATACCGGGCCGCAAAGGTCGAGGCGCAACGGCTGGGAATCTCGCTGGCGGAACTGCTGCGGCGTTCCCTGCGAGCCATGCTGCCGGTGGAAACCGACCCACCTTGGATGCGTTACGCCGGCATGGTGGAATCCGGAGATTCTCGCTCCAGCCAGCATATTGACAATCTGGTCTATGGCCATAAGGACTGAAAGGACCGAGGCTTACGTCGATACTTCCGCTTTGATTGCCTTTGTGGATCGCTCAGATACGTATCACCCTCTCTTTCGCCGCTTATTTTCCTCGCCACCGAGACTGATTACCACGCCCCTCGTCATCGCCGAGGGTCACGGTTGGTTTTTGCGGCGCTATGATCGTATGCGGGCCTTGCAGTTTCTAGCCATGATTGAGTTGATGACGCCTCTCCAACTTATCTCCGTCGGGTCGAGCGAGCAGGCCGAAGCCATGGCAATTTTGCGCCGGTTTTCCGATCAAAACCTCACTCTTGCCGATGCAGTGGGACTGCATATCATGGACACGCGCGGCGTCCGGGAATGCTGGTCCACTGATTTTCATCTGGGTCTGACTGGAGTGCCGCTGGTCATTTATGCGCATTGATCGGGATTGGTTGCACGGCAACGTCAAGCATCATCCACATCATTCAACAACGTCCGCATCACCCCCACTACCCTCGCCGTCGTGGCATCCGCCGGTATTTCCCGCCCGACCATGTAGCTCATCAGCAGCGGGTCTTGCAGCTCCAGCAGCGCCGCGAATGCCTGCTGTTCCTCCGCTGGCGCGGTGGGGTAATGCCGCTCCAGATAAGCCAGCGTCAGCAGATCCAGTTCTTTCATGCCGCGCCGGCAGCGCCAGCGCAGTTTACCGATTTGTTCATCCACGATCCGCGTCTCCTACAAACAAAACCCCTCGCCCGCGAGCGGGAGAGGGGCTGGGGGTGAGGGAGCAGGTAACGACTTACCGCCGTTCCACCATCATCTTCTTGATTTCCGCGATGGCCTTCGCGGGATTTAAGCTCTTTGGACAGGTCTTGGTGCAGTTCATGATGGTGTGGCAGCGGTACAGCCGGAACGGGTCTTCCAGATCATCCAACCGCTCGCCGGTGAACTCGTCGCGGCTATCCACGATCCAGCGATAGGCTTGCAGCAGGATCGAGGGACCCAGGTAGCGTTCGCCATTCCACCAGTAGCTCGGGCAACTGGTGGAGCAGCAAGCGCACAGGATGCATTCGTACAGGCCGTCCAGCTTGGCGCGGTCTTCCTCGGATTGGAGCCGCTCCCGCTCCGGTGGTGGCGTGATCGCTTGCAGCCACGGCTTGATCGAGGCGTACTGGGCGTAAAAGTGAGTCAGATCCGGCACCAGGTCCTTGACCACCGACATGTGCGGCAATGGGTAAATCTTGACCTCGCCGGACACATCGCTAATGGCCTTGGTGCAGGCCAGGGTGTTGGTGCCGTCGATGTTCATCGCGCAGGAGCCGCACACCCCCTCGCGGCAGGAGCGCCGGAAGGTCAGGGTCGGATCGACCTCATTCTTGATCTTGAGCAGGGCGTCCAGCACCATCGGGCCGCAAGCGGCCAGATCGACCTCGTAGGTGTCCATGCGCGGGTTTTCGCCGCTGTCCGGGTCCCAGCGGTAAATCTGGAAGCGCTTGACGTTCTTGGCGCCCGCCCCGGCATAGTAGGTCTTGCCCTTGCCGATGACGGAATTGGCCGGAAGTTTGAATTGAGCCATGGCAGCGTCCCCTCAGTACGTGCGCTTCTTGGGTGGAATGTATTCCACCTCATTGGTCAAGGTGTAGGTGTGGACCGGACGGTAGTCGATCTTGACCTCGCCCTTGGGGCCCAGCCAGGCCAGCGTGTGTTTCATCCAGTGGTCGTCGTCGCGATCCGGATAGTCTTCGCGGGCATGTGCGCCGCGGCTTTCGGGCCGGTTGATCGCCGATTTGATCGACACCATCGCGCAACCGAGCAGGTTGTCCAGTTCCAGCGTCTCGACCAGATCGGAATTCCAGACCATACCCCGGTCGCTGACCCCAATATGCTCGAAGCCGGCGTACACCTCTTCCAGCAGTTTGATGCCCTCGGCCATCGAATCGCCGGTGCGGAACACCGCCGCGTGATTCTGCATGGTGCGCTGCATCCGCATCCGCAGGCTGGCGGTCGGGTTCTCGCCCTTGGCGTGGCGCAGCCCGTCGAAGCGGGCGACGATCTGGTCCACCGAGGCTTGCGGCAGCGCGCCGTGCGGGCTGTTGGGCTGGATGAGTTCAGCGCAACGGATGGCGGCGGCGCGACCGAACACCACGATGTCGAGCAACGAGTTGGACCCCAGGCGGTTGGCGCCATGCACCGACACGCAGGCCGCCTCGCCGATGGCCATCAGGCCAGGGATTACGGTATCAGGATTGCCGTCCTTGAGGATCACCACCTCGCCGCGATAGTTGGTCGGGATGCCGCCCATGTTGTAGTGCACGGTCGGCAACACCGGCGCGGGTTCCTTGGTCACGTCCACGCCGGCGAAGATGCGGGCGGTCTCGGCGATGCCGGGCAACCGCTTGTTGATGACGTCGGCGCCCAAGTGCTCCAGGTGTAGATGGATATGGTCCTTGTGTTCGCCAACGCCACGCCCTTCGCGGATTTCGATGGTCATCGAACGGCTGACCACGTCACGCGAGGCGAGGTCCTTGGCGTTGGGCGCGTAACGCTCCATGAAGCGCTCGCCGTTGGAATTGGTCAGGTAGCCGCCTTCGCCGCGACAGCCTTCGGTCATCAGACAGCCGGAGCCGTAGATGCCGGTCGGGTGGAACTGGGTGAATTCCATGTCCTGCAACGGCAGGCCGGCGCGCAGCACCATGCCATTGCCGTCGCCGGTGCAGGTGTGAGCGGATGTCGCCGAGAAGTAGGCGCGACCGTAACCACCCGTGGCCAGCACGGTCTGATGGGCGCGGAACACGTGCAACGTACCGTCGGCCAAATCCCAGGCCACCACGCCCCGACAGGCGCCGCTGTCATCCATGATCAAATCCAGGGCGAAGTATTCGATGAAGAACTCGGCGTCGTGCTTGAGCGCCTGCTGATACAAGGTGTGCAGGATGGCGTGGCCGGTGCGGTCGGCGGCGGCGCAGGTGCGCTGGGCGATGCCTTCGCCAAAGTTGGTGGTCATGCCGCCGAACGGCCGCTGGTAGATCTTGCCTTCCCCAGTGCGGGAGAAGGGGACGCCGTAGTGCTCCAGTTCGATCACCGCCGGGACGGCCTCGCGGCACATGTATTCGATGGCATCCTGGTCGCCCAGCCAGTCCGAACCCTTGACGGTGTCGTACATGTGCCATTGCCACAGGTCCTGGCCCATGTTGCCGAGCGCCGCCGACATGCCGCCCTGCGCGGCCACGGTATGGCTGCGGGTCGGGAACACCTTGGTCAGGCAGGCGGTCTTCAAGCCTTTCTGCGCCATGCCGAAGGTGGCGCGCAAGCCCGCGCCGCCGGCGCCGACCACGACCACGTCGTAATTATGATGAATCAGTGGGTATGCGTTGGACATGAAACCTCAGCCTCCAGTGGTGGGCGTCAGGCCAGTGCGATCTTGAGCACGGCGACGATGGAAATGGCGCCCAGCAGAAACAGCACAAACTGCGTGACCAGCAGCGCGATGAATTTAGCCCCTTCCGGCCGGACATAGTCCTCGTAAATAACTTGCATGCCCAGACTGGCATGATAGAACGCTGTGGCGAGCAGGGCCACCATAGCGCCGGCTCGATACGGATTGCTCAGCCAGTGCTGGAAAACCTCGTGTTCGACGCGCGAGTAGCGCAGCATGGAAAACGCGAACCACAGCACCAGCGGTACCAGGATAATGGAGGTGACGCGCTGCACCCACCAGTGATGCGTGCCATCTTTGGCGGTGCCCAGACCGCGAACGTGGGCGAGCGGAGTGCGAATGCTCATGACGTTTCTCCTCAGGGCGCGGCGATCAGCCAGCACAGGAAAGTCAGGATGATGGAGGACCACACCACCGCCCAGCCGGACTTGGCGGCGTCTTCCAGTTCAAAGCCATAACCGGCGTCCCAGAACAGGTGGCGGATGCCGTTGGCCAGGTGGTAGAACAACGCCCAGGTCCATAGAAACAGGAACAGTTGTCCCAGCATGGACCCCAGCACTGTCTGTGCCTGCGCGTAGGCTTTGGGACCAATCGCGGCGGACGCCAGCCAGTACACCAGCAACAGGGTGCCCACCACGAGGCCGGCGCCGGTGGCGCGGTGGGTGATGGACAGGATCGAGGTCATCTGGGGTTTGTAGTAAGGGCCGATCATGAACGGCGACAAGGGCCGTTGTTTGGCTGACATACGTTTCTCCTCGTTACGCGGTGGCGATGGAAGACGGGGCTTGATTTGTGCGATGCAATAATAACCGAAAGCCGGTTGAATTGCCGGATGAACGACGGGGAAAGAAGAATAGGAACCGCGTTCGGCGCTACGAACCGGCGAAGTGGGACGGCCTGCTAAAAGTCGATGCAGCGGCCGGCCTTTTCCCAGTCGCCGTAGCGGGTCGGCTCCGGGCCCTTGGGGCCACCGTATTCCTTGGGCCGTTCGGGAGGCTCGGCGGCTGGCGGCGGGTCGGGGGTTACGGCCGGCGGCGTGGAGGGCGGCGTCTGCTGGTGATTTTCGCTCATGCAACTCACCTTAGTATTCTTAGGGTTCGTGGGTGGTGGCGGCGGACCATCCCAGTCCCATCCGCCGACGAGACCACCGGGCTCCGGACATCGCGCCCTTGCGGCGCGAAGCGTATTCCGGCCATATTTTGCAGGGTTTATTATGCCGATCACCGCCCGCGAACGCAACGAAACAGGGGCGGCGGCAGTCACGGCGGCCGAACCAAACGTACTCAAGGGCATCGAAAAATGAACGTGGAGTGGAGCGCTTTTCTCAAACGGGCCGGCGCTCGTTTGGAGAATGGCCGGCCGGTGCATTTCGGTCGGCCGGACGTCGAACGGTGGGCGGCGCTGCATGGCGACATTTGCGGCGATCGGTCGGACCAGGGCCTGATCGCCGCGCACGGTCCGGACGCCGATCCATTCCTGCAGGGACAGCTCACCTGCGACGTTCGGGAGGTGACCCCGAATCGCAGCCGGATCGGCGCGTATTGCACGCCCAAGGGCCGGGCGCTGGCCTGCCTCCGCCTATTCCGGCGCGAGGACGCCCTGTGTCTGGAACTGCCGCGCGCCCTGGTGGAGCCCACGCTGACCCGGTTGCGTCGCTATGTGTTGCGAGCCAAGGTCTGGCTGGAAGACGCCAGTGATCGCTGGGCGCGAATCGGCGTCGCCGGGCCAAACGCCACCATTTTGTTGACGAAGCTCCTTGGCGCGGTCCCGCAGGTGACCAACGAGGTCGTCCAGGCGCCGGCCGATTCGCGGGACATCACCGTGATCCGCCTGCCCGGTTCGACGCCGCGTTTCGAGTTGCACGGCCCGTTGATGGCGGTGCAAGCCCTTTGGACCCAGTTCGAAGCCGATGTCACCTTCACCGGCCCCGAGCCGTGGCGGTTGCTGGAGATTTTGGCGGGGACGCCGGCGGTTTACCCGGAAACCGTGGAGGCGTTCGTGCCGCAAATGCTCAACCTGCAACTGCTGGACGGAATCAGTTTCCAAAAGGGTTGCTACACTGGACAGGAGATCGTGGCGCGCACTCATTATCTGGGCAAACTCAAGCGGCGGATGGTGCTGGCGCGGGTGGACAGTCCGACGCCGCCTCGCCCCGGCGATCCGCTGTTCTCGCCCCAGACCGACGCCAGCCAGAGCGCCGGACAACTGGCCGACGCCTGTCCTCATCCCGGCGGTGGTTACGCGGTGCTGGCGGTGGCGTTGATCGAGTGCGCGGAACGGGGAACGCTGCATTTGCACGGTATCGGCGGCCCGGCGCTGCGGCTGGAACCGTTACCGTATGGTTTTGAGCCCGCCGGTTAGTCAGCGATGAGCATCCACCCACATGTCATTTTATTGAAGCTTAAGAGCTGACATAACTGTGGACGACGATCTCGTTAAGCGACTTCAGACCGAGAACGCCCGGTTGCGAGCCGACAATCAACGGCTCGAAACCCTCTTAAAGCAAAGGGCCGGCGCCGATGAGGTCGTTTCGCGGAAATCGACCACGCAGCAGCGCGTCGACCTGCGCATCCTTCTGGACGAGGCGGTCGATTTCATCAGCACGGCGGACCTGAACGGACGGGTGGGCTACCTCAACCGCGCCGGACGGCGGTTGGTCGGCATCGACGAAACCGCCGACATCGGGCAATTCCAGATTGCCGACATGCACCCACCTTGGGCGGCTGACTTGATTCTCAGCGAGGCCTTCCCCACCGCGTTGCAAGGTGGTGTCTGGCGCGGCGAGACGGCTCTGGTGACTCGCGAGGGACGGGAGATTCCGGTCTCCCAGGTCGTTCTGGCCCACAAGACGCGCCAGGGGGAAGCCAAGTTCCTGTTCACCATCATCCGCGACATCACCGAGCAGAAGCGGGTGCGAGAAGAATTGGCCAAGGAGGCGCGGGTCAACGCCGCCTTGGCCGAAATTTCCCGCGCGTTGCTTGCGCGGACGTCGGTCGACGACATGGCTAATCTGGTTTTGGAACACGCCAAGCGCCTCACGGATAGCTCCCGCGGCTTTGTCGGTTACATTGACTCGATAACGGGCTATCTGGTGAGTTCAACGCTTGGCGGGGACGTTTGGGATGTTGGCCAGGCTCAGGACAAGACCGTTGTCTTGAAGGAGTTCAAGGGGCTGTGGGGCTGGGTGCTGAATCATCGCCAATCGCTGTTGACCAACGCGCCCGCCGCCGATCCGCGTTCGTCCAGCACGCCGCCTGGCCATATACCGATCCAGCGTTTTATCTCCGCGCCCGCGATGGCCGATGGGGTCCTGGTGGGGCAGGTGGCCTTGGCCAACTCGGACCGCGACTACGGCGAGCAAGATTTGGCGCTGATCGAGCGGTTGGCCGATCTCTACGCCATGGCCATCCAACGCAAGCGCATGGAAGAGCATCTCCGCGAGAGCCAGGAGCAATTCACCGCCTTCATGGATCACCTGCCCGCCGCGGCGTTCATCAAGGATGACCAGTCTCGGCTCGTGTATGTTAACAAGTACCTTGAGGACTATTTCAACGCCCAGGATTGGCTTTATAGGAACTCGGCGGAAGTGTTCCCAGCGGAGTTGGCCCAGACGTTGAGCATCAATGATCGGAAAGTACTGAGCGAAGGGGTGTTGGAGCTTGAGGAAGCAGTGGCGAGGGCCGACGGCGAAATCAGGTGCTTTCGGGCCATCAAATTTCCCATGCGCACCAGCGCGGCGCCATCGCTGATCGGCGGAGTTGCCATCGACATCACCGATCAGAAGCGGGCGCGAGATGCCTTGCAAGAGAGTGAAGCCAAGTACCGCCGCTTGTACGAATCCCTGCGGGACGCCTTCGTCAGCACCGATATGAGCGGCCGTCTTCAGGAATTCAATACGGCCTACCAACGGATGCTGGGCTATTCGGAAGAAGAGCTTTTCCGCCTGACGTATCAGGACTTGACTCCCAAGAAATGGCATGCGTTCGAGACGGAGATCATCGAGCAACAAGTGCTGCCCAGGGGATACTCCGAAGTCTATGAAAAGGAATATCGCCGCAAGGACGGGACCATTTTTCCCATCGAGTTGAGAACCATACTGGTACGGGACGTGACCGGCCAACCCGCCGGCATGTGGGCCATCGTGCGCGACATTACTAGACGCAAACGAGCCGAGGAGTCGTTGCGAGCGAGCGAGGCGAAATTCCGCCGTCTGATCGAGGCGTCGCCGGTGGCGATGGGCGTTTCCGACGCGCAAGGTAACATCGAATACCTCAACCCCCGGTTCACCGAACAGTTCGGCTATCGGCGCGAGGATATTCCCAGTGTCGAGGAATGGTTCTTGCGCGCCTATCCCGATCCGATCTACCGCCAGGGCATTCTGGAACGCTGGATCACCGGAATGGAGCACGCCAGGCGGGACGGCGTCGACATCGCGCTGACCGATGTGGATGTTGTCCACCGCGATGGCTCGGTGCGCGTGGTGAATGTGGCCGGCGCCTTGATCGGAGACAAGACCCTGGCTATTTTCAATGACGTCACCGACCGCAAGCAGATCGAATTGGCGTTGCGTGAAAGCCGGAATCTGATGAGTGTGGCGTTCAAGGCCGCCAAGGCTGGGGCCTGGCAATGGAATCTACGCACCCAGGAAATCGTCTGGTCGGACGAGAACTATTTGCTGCTCGACTTGGAACCTCAAAGCGTGCGGCCCAGTTATGCCCTGTGGCAGCGTTACCTTCATCCGGATGATCGCGCGCGGATCGACGTGCAAGTGAAGCAATCGTTGCGGGACAGGCGGGATTTGAATATCGAATACCGTATCGTAATATCGACTGGAATCCGCTGGATCAACAGCATTGGCATGTTTCAGTTGGACGAACACGGCGAGCCGATTGGATTGCATGGCATCCAGCTCGACATTACCGACCGCAAGCAGGTTGAGAGCGCGCTGCGCGAGAGCGAGGAGCGATTCTCCGCTTTTATGGATAATCTACCCGCCGTCGCTTTCATCAAGGACCAAGATTCCCGCACTCTTTTTGTCAATCAATATTTCAATCAACTCTTTGGCGAAGATTGGCTGAATAAGACCGTGTCCGAGAGGTTCCCCGCCGAAGTGGCGGCGGTGATGATCGCCGACGACCGCCGGGCTTTGGCCGAGGGATTCCAGCGGCGAGAAGAGCCGGTGCCGCTGGCCAGCGGCGAAACCCGCATCTTCGAAACGATCAAATTCCCGCTGCATCGGACCGGAAAACCGACGTTGCTGGGCGGATTCGCTGTCGATATCACCGAACGCAAACGGGCCGAGGCGGAGTTGCGCCGCTACCAGGAAAACCTGGAGGAAATGGTCAACGAACGCACCAACGAATTGGCCTTGATGAATCAGCAGCTACGGCTCGAAATTGATGAACGCCAGCGGGTGGAAGAAGCGCTGCGGGAAAGCGAAACCCGCTTGCGCCTGGCCTTGCGAGCGGCCAACGCGGGGGTTTGGGAATGGGATTTACAAAATGATCGGAATGTGGCTTCCAAGAAAGCCTTGGAGATATTTGGCAGAGGTCCGGAGTTTTTACCCTTTTCGCTGGAGAAGCTGCTGCAATCCATACATCCCGAGGATCGCGCTTGGGCGCAATCCAAGGCATGGGAAAGCGTGGAATTCGGCAAGGATTTAAATCTTGAATTTCGTATCATCCGTGCGGATGGCGAGATTCGGTGGGTTCATGACGTCGGAACCCTCATTCACGACGCGGCGGGCCGGCCGCTGCGGATGATCGGCACCATGATCGATATCACCGAACGCAAACGGGCCGAACTTGAACTGAAGAGCTATCGCGATCAACTGGAAACACTTGTCGGTGAACGCACTGCCGCGTTGGAAACGGTCAATGCGCAACTACGGCGGGAAGTCGCCGAGCGCCAACGCGCGGAACAGAAGACCAAAGCCTCGTTGCAAGAAAAGGAAGTTTTGCTCAAGGAAATCCACCATCGGGTCAAGAACAATCTGCAAGTGATCATCAGCCTGCTCGATTTGCAGGCCGACGTGGTCGGAGAGCAGGCTACCCGCGAGAAATTCCGCGAAAGCCGCGACCGGGTGCGTTCGATGGCGTTGATTCACGAACGTCTGTATCGCGCCGCCGATCTGGCCAGCATCGACTTTGCCGAATATGTGCGAAACCTGACCGATTCCCTGTTTTCGTCCTACACCAGCGCGAATCGCTTGATTACCTTGCAAACCAATATCGAACCGCTGTCCATCAGCGTCGAGCACGCCGTTCCCTGCGGTTTGATCATCAACGAATTGATCACCAACGCACTCAAGTACGCCTTTCCCCCAGACAGGGCTGGAATCATCGGCGTCGAATTGAAGAAGTCCGGGGAGAAGCGCGTCATGCTACGAGTTTGGGATAATGGGGTGGGATTGCCACCCGCCGTCGATCCCCAGCACTCCGAAACGCTGGGCCTGACCATCGTCGCCACCCTGATCCGACAACTGCGGGGCAATCTTACCCTGCAACGCGTGGGGGGAACCGAGTTCACCATCAGTTTCGTGGTCCCACCAGTGAAGACGACGCAATCGGTTTTGGAGAAAAAATAACATGGCGAAAGCGAACGTCATGGTCGTCGAGGACGAGGGGCTCATTGCCCTGTCGATCCAGCGCACCCTGCGCAATCTTGGATACGAGGTGCCCGCGGTGGTCGCCTCCGGCGAGGATGCCGTGCACCAGGCCCTCGCGCTCCGGCCTGATCTGGTGCTGATGGACATCATGCTGGAAGGCGATATGGACGGAATTACCGCCGCCACCCGGATTCAGGAACGCCTCGACGTGCCGGTCGTCTATCTGACCGCCTACTCGGATGACCGCACCCTGGCGCGGGCCAAGGTGACGGGTCCTTTCGCGTACCTGATCAAGCCGTTCGAGGAGGCGGACTTGCGCTCCACCCTCGAAATGGCGCTATATCGCCACGGCATGGAACGGCGGCTGAAGGAAAGCAAACATTGGCTGGAGACCACCCTGAACAGCATTGGGGATGCGGTGATCGCCACCGACGCCCATAACACCGTCGCGTTCTTGAATCCACAAGCGGAACGCCTGACCGGCTGGCGGCAGGAGGAAGCGGCTGGCAAACCCCTCGCGGACGTGTTCCAGATCGTCGACGAAGCCACGCGGCTGTCGCCCCCGAATCCCCTTGACCGCGCGCTCGAAACCGGGATCGCGACGGATTTGGCCAGTCCGACGCTACTGGTCACCAGAGACGGCGAGGAATGCCCCATCGACGACAGCGCCGCTCCCATCCGCGATGACCAGGGCAACAGGATGGGGGGAGTGCTGGTATTCCGCGATGTGACCGAGCGCCGCCGGATCGAGGCGGAACTGCGCCGCTACCGCGACTATCTGGAGGAACTGGTCGAAAAGCGCACATGGGAACTGCAACAAGCCAAGACAGCCGCCGAGGCCGCCAGTCAGGCCAAATCGGAATTTTTGGCCACCATGAGCCACGAGATCCGCACCCCCCTGAACGGGGTGTTGGGCATGGCGGAATTGCTCCTGGGCACCTCCCTGAATAACGAGCAACGACGCTACGCCAGCATCCTGGTGCAATCCGGCCGGACGTTGCTCGGCTTGATCGATGAAATCCTGGATTTCTCCAGAATCGAGGCGGGCAAATTGGAGTTGCGGTCCGTGGATTTCGATTTGCGCGACATGCTGGAGGAAACAGTGGCCCTGTTCGGCGATCGGGCACGCGCCAAGGGTTTGCGACTGCGCGCGGATCTGGCGCCGGATTTTCCCACCCCCGTGCACGGCGATCCCATCCGGCTGCGGCAGGTCGTGGTGAACCTGGTGGGGAACGCCATCAAATTCACCGAGACGGGCGAGGTGGCGATCCATCTGCGACTACTGGAACGCGACGTTGCGGCGCTGATCGCGCGTATCGATGTCACCGATACCGGCATTGGCATCGCCCTGGAAGCGCAGGCCCGGATTTTTGAATCCTTCGTGCAAGCCGACGGCTCGGCCACGCGACGCCATGGCGGTACGGGGCTCGGCTTGGCCATCTCACGCCGTCTGGTGCGTTTGATGGGCGGCGACATCAATGTTGAGAGCGTCTTGAGGCAGGGTTCCCGGTTCTGGTTCACGGTCCGTCTGATGACCAGCGGCGCCAACGAGCAAACCGCGCCCTCGCCGCGCGCCACGCCGAGCGTCGGCGCCCCAACGGCTTTCAAGGCCAAGGTGTTGGTGGTGGAGGACAACGCGGTCAATCAGGCGGTGGCCATCGCCATGTTGGAACTGCTGGGTTGCCAGTTCACCGCGGTTGACGATGGCCAGCAGGCGTTGGCGGCGCTGGATCGGGAGCGCTTCGATTTGGTGCTGATGGACTGCTACATGCCGATCATGGACGGCTTCGAAACCACCGCCAAGCTACGGCGACGGGAACCGCTAGGTCAACGCCGAATCCCGGTCATCGCCCTGACCGCCAGCGTCAGCAAGGGGTTTCGCGAACGCTGCATCACCGCTGGCATGGACGATTATTTGAGCAAGCCGTTCAGTCGGGAGCAATTGGCCACGACGCTCGCGCGCTGGCTCGATGCTCCTGGCAAGGCCAGCGCAACACCGCGCGCGGATCGGGGCGAGTCCAGTCCGTGAGGAGGGGGGATGTTTTGCCTCGACGGAGCGGTTAATCGTCCGCCGCCCAGCCACCCATCTCCCGCCAGCGGTTGACGATCTGGCAGAACAATTCCGCCGTGCGCTCGGCGTCGTAGATCGCCGAATGCGCCTCGCGTTCGTTCCATGGAATGCCCGCCGCCTGAAGTGCCCGCGCCAGTACGGTTTGACCGTAGGCCAGCCCGGCCAGGGTCACCGTGTCGAAGCTGCTGAACGGATGAAAGGGATTGCGTTTGATCCTGGTACGGGCTGCCGCCGCATTCAGGAACGCTTGATCGAAAAAAGCATTGTGGCCGACCAGAATAGCGCGGTGGCAGCCGGTTTCGCGCATCTCCCGGCGAATTTCCCGGAAGACGGCCTCCAAGGCTTCACGCTCCGGCACCGCGAACCGAAAGGGATGGTCGGGATCGATGCCGTTCACCGCCATTGAGGCCGGATCCAGCCGCGCGCCCGGAAAGGGCTGAACATGATGGGCCAGTGTGCCGGCCGGACGCAGATACCCCTGCCAGTCCATGCGAACGATCACGGCGGCGATTTCCAGCAGGGCGTCGGTTTGGGCGTTGACGCCGCCGGTCTCGACATCGATGATAACGGGGAGAAAGCCTCGGAAGCGGCGGGCGATGAGGGTATTCGGAGCGGGTTCGTTCATCCACGCAGCATACCGAATCGCCCGCTGGAACGCACTGTTGCCAGCGACCGCTCAACCCGGCGTGTTGTGTTCGACCCAGCGCGTCCCGGCGGCGGTGTCCTCGCGCTTCCAGAACGGCGCCTTCGACTTCAATTCCTCCATGATGAAGCGGCAGGCCGCGAACGCCGCCGCTCGATGCGCCGACCACACCGCCACCAGCACGATGGGATCGCTGGGCCGCAACGCACCGACCCGATGGATGACCAGGGCATCCAGCAACAACCATTCCTGGGTCGCGGTTTCGACGATCCGTTGTAATTGTCGCTCGGTCATGCCGGGATAGTGTTCCAGCGTCATCCCGCGCACCGGTTCGCCGTCGTTGAAATCGCGCATCGTACCGACGAAGATCGCCGTCGCGCCGTACCGACCCTGCAATTCGCCTTGGCTAGCCTGGTAACGTCCCAGTTCCACCAGCGGCTCGAAGGATGTGCGCCGCAGCTCGATAGTCATGGCTTACCCCCCAGTCACCGGCGGGAAAAACGCCACCTCGTCGCCGTCGCGCACGCTTTGTTCCAGGCTGGCGTATTCCATGTTCACCGCCGTCAGCGTGTTCGGCGGCAACGGCGTTTCCGGCCACAGCGCCGCCCAAACCGCCGCGACGGTCATTCCCTCGATTGCGGCGAGTCGATCCTCGGCGCGGCCCAGGCGGTCGCGCAGACTGGCGAAGTATTTAACCTGAATGCCCATGGGCCGCCTGCCTCGTTGCCGATGAATGGGATTATCAGGTTATCCTCACAAGGGCAAAACCGATCTTCGTGCCCAGACCCTTGACGTAAGCGAGGTGAATGAGTTGCTCGGTGATGGGCTCCAGGTAGCGAGCATTGGAAAGCGCTCCGGCGTCGACGGACTCAAAGCCAAAGGAGCTTGCAAGCTCGATGATGGTACGCTTGGCGTCCTCATCGTCACCCGCGACCAGTACGGTGGCCGCGACCTTAGCGCCCGCCGCGCGCAAACTCACCACGTCAGCGAAGAGAGTGTTGAAGGCTTTGACGACCTTCACGCCCGGTAATCGCTTGGCGATCTCTTCGCCCGCGGACGTGCTATGGCCGATGGTCAGGCTCATGTAGTCAGCCGCCAGGGGATTGGTGATGTCGATGACCGTTTTGCCCGCCAACGCATGACGGGCAGCGGCGTCTTCCGCCAGCGCGAGAGCGGCCGCGTAGGGCACGGCCAAGATGACCAGTTCCGCCTCTTGAATGGCGGCCAGCGGCGATTGTGCGGGGTCCCTGGAACCAACCAGTACAGTGTGTCCGGCTTGGGAGGCCAGTTTGGCGAGCCCACTACCCATGTTGCCCTTACCGATGATGGCGATTTTCATGATTCATGCTCCTGTGATGGTTTCGAAAGTTATGCTGACCACTGGTTTGTGCTTCGTGGCGTGGTCTGGATCGGACCGTCAACTGGGAACTTTGGCAGGTCCCATTCCCAGCGCCCCCATCCTGATCTGGAACTCACGTTACTGGGTCAAACAGCGAATGCGCGGCGGCGACCACGGCGGGTGCTTGGGGCAGAAAGGCTTGCTCCAGCGCGTGGGACGATGGCGTGGGTATATCCGGACTGGTGACGCGGCGTATGGGCGCTTTCAGGGCCGAGAAGGCCTTTTCGGCAACCAGCGCGGCAATCTCCGACCCCACACCGCACAACGGCCCGGCTTCATGGACCACTACCAGCCGCCCGGTTTTATGCACCGATGCCAACACCGTCTCCTCATCGAGCGGTTTCAGCGTGCGGAGGTCGATTAATTCCGCCTCGATGCGCTGGGCGGCCAGCATTTCCGCAGCTTGCCAGCAAGTATGCACACCCTTGGCGTAGGACACCAGTGTGACGTCCCGACCCGGGCGCGCAACCACCGCCTTCCCGAGCGGTACCAGCGCGGCTTCACCTTCTTCGACCTCGCCGGCGTGGTGGCCCAGCGTCATGTCGTTGAAAAACAGCACCGGATTGTCGTCACGGATGGCGCTTTTGAGCAAGCCCTTGAAATCGGCGGCGGTGGAGGGCATGACGACCTTGAGACCCGGGCTGTGCACGAACCACGCTTCGAAGTTGTGCGTGTGCTGGGCACCCACGCCCCAGCCGGCGCCGGTCTTGGCCAGCACCACGAGTGGGAATGCGAATTGCCCACCGGACATGTAGCGCAGCTTGCCGGCGCTGTTGACGATGGCATCCATCGCGTAGGCGAGAAACGGCGCGAAAAGCATATCGATGACCGGGCGCAGGCCAGTTGCAGCGGCGCCGACGGCGGTGCCGGCGATGATGGCTTCGGCGAGCGGGGTATTACGTACGCGCTCGGCTCCGAACTGTTGCACGAGGTGCGGCTGCGTGGTGGCGACGCCCTCGCCAAAGATCAGCACGCGTGGATCGCGCTGCATCTCTTCAATCAGCGCCTGGCCAATCGCTTGTTCGACGGTGATGTGCGGCATGGTGGCCTCTTCAGGCGTAAACGTCGGTGGTCAGCGCCGACGGATCGGGGTAGGGGGATTGCCGCGCAAATTCCAAGGCGGCATCGATGCGTTCTTGCGCTTTGGCGCGCAAGGCGGCGAGTTCACCGGTGGTGAAGCCGGCGGTTTCCCGCAAGTGCCGCTCCATGCGGGTAATGGGGTCGAGCGTTAGCCAATGGGCAAGTTCGCTTGGATCAACGTGCGCCTGATCGTCGAAGGAAATGTGACCTTTCTGGCGGTAGGTGTAGGTTTCGAGCAGATAGGGCCGGCCCGTCTGGCGAATCTGCTCGACCGCGGCCAGCGCGGACTTCAGTACGGCGTTGGCGTCGTTGCCGTCGACGGTGGTGCTGGCGATTCCGTATGACGCGGCCCTTGGGCTGAGGTGGTCGGCGACCATGGTCTCGCGGCGATGGACAAAGGCCTGCCACTGATTGTTTTCGCAGACGTAGAGAATCGGCAGATTCCACACCGAGGCGAGATTCAGCGACTCATGGAAAATGCCTTCGCAAGCCGCGCCGTCACCGAAGAAACAGGCGACGATACCCGGTTGCTTGAGCATTTTTTTCGACAGCGCCACGCCCGTGGCCAACGATAACTCGCCGCCGACGATGGTGGAGGTGAGCATGACCCCCAATTCCTTTACCGAGATGTGCAGGGTGCCGCTCTTGCCGCCGCAATAGCCGGTAGCTTTGCCCATGACTTCGGCGATCATGCGGCCGGGGTCAGCACCGCGGGCGATCAGATGGCCGGCGCTGCGGTGGTTGGTGAGAATCTGGTCGTCCGGCCCGAGCGCGCGCACCACGCCAACGGCGGAAGCCTCCTGCCCTTGCGACGAAC
The DNA here is from genome assembly GCA_046347555.1 of Candidatus Competibacteraceae bacterium. Taxonomy (GTDB): domain Bacteria; phylum Pseudomonadota; class Gammaproteobacteria; order Competibacterales; family Competibacteraceae; genus Contendibacter. The sequence goes on from JAXMFY010000003.1 coordinate 55,315, forward strand.
AGGTCATCGGGAAATTGCCAGCCGCGAACAGCGCCGCCAGCTTCTCTTCATAGGCCCGGGTCAGGAGCATGCTCTCGTGCATGCCGAGCGGGCTGCGGTCGGTCAATATCGTTTCCATGTTGGCCTTTCAGCGTGTTGGGTTGCGCCACACATCCGCTGGTTAAGATGACAGATAGCTGTGTTTTAACCACGTAGAGCTACACAAACTGGACCGTTAGAGGCGTCATGGGTGAAAAGATTCCTACCAAACCACTCGGGATCATGCAAGAACGCTCGCCGTCACTCTCACGGCCGTAATGAAAAACCGCCCCCTGCGGATTGCTGGCACTTGCAGGGTCGGCGGGTGGTCGTGCTGGGGGTTGAATTTCACCAGTTCGCGGTTCTCCTCGGCCGCGACATGGTGACCGGGTGGCAGGTAGTAGGCCTGTCCAGCCGTCGCCACCTCTTCGCCCCCGGCATGGAGAATCCACAGCCGTTCCTTGAGGAGCACGCCGCTGTTCCCAATACCTCCGCCCCCACCTCTCTGTCGAAGGGCGAGGGGCGTTGGCTATTTGACCCGCGCCAAACTCAAGACCAGCGCCGCGCTCCCCAACAGCGCCATCATCGCGTACTCGAAACCGTGCGCGCCCAAGCCGCTGCCCTTGAGGAACACGTCGCGAATCACCACCAGGTAATACCGCAGCGGATTCAGCCAAGTCAGCCATTGCACCCCCTCGGGCATGTTATCGATGGGAAAGGCGAAGCCCGACAGCACCACCATCGGCTGAATGATGAAGAACGCCAGCAGCATCGCCTGTTGCTGGGTTTCGGCGTAGCTGGAAATCAGCAGCCCGATCCCCAGCGAGCTCATCAGAAACAGCGCGCTGCCCGCCAGCAGGCCGACGATGTTTCCTCGAAACGGCACGTCGAACCAGGCGACCGCGATCAGGCTGATCAACGCCACGTCGAACAGGCCGACGGCGGCCACGGTCACCATCTTGCCGATCAGAAATTCCAACCGGGCGACCGGCGTCACCAACAGGCGTTCCAGGGTGCCAAGCTCTCGCTCGCGCACCACGGACATCGCGGTCAGAATCACGGTGGTGATCAGCACGATGGTGGCGATGATGCCGGGGACGAAATAGGGCCGGTCATCCAGATTCTCGTTGAACCAGGCCCGTTCCTCGATTTGCACCGGCGGGTCGATGCCGGCGCGCAAGCGGGCATTCTGTTGCAGCGTTTGACTTAACTGGCCGGTGATCATCTGCGCGCTGTTGGAATCCGAACCGTCGGAAACGATTTGCGCCACGGGTTGCCGGTTGAAATCGGGGGCGAACCGCAAAATCGCGCGGATTTCGCCCCGATCCATCGCCGCCGTCGCCGCGCCGACAGCCGGGTAGTAATGCAGGGTAAACCGACCGGTCGCCGCCACGGCGGCCAGCAATTCGCGGGTCGCCACCGTTCGCGCCTGATCCACCACGGCGATTTCGGCGTGGCGGACATCGAAACTGGCCGCATAGCCGAACACCATCAACTGAAACAGCGGTGGCACCAGCATGAAAAATCGCATCCGGGGATCGCGTAGCAGTTGCCGAAATTCCTTGTTCAACAGGGCGCGCAACCGAATCAGGCTCGCGGCGACCGGATTCACGGCAACAGTCCCAGCTTCCGCGACCGAACCAGCGTCAGCCGCAGCAGCACCAGCAAGATCACCAGCAACGCGGCCACCTGCGTCCACAACAACAGCGGGGTGATGCCCTTGAGGAAGAGGGCGCGGGACAGGGCGACGTAATAGCGGGCCGGCACCGCCAGGGTGAGGTATTGCAGCACGGTCGGCATGTTTTCGATGGCGAAAATGAAGCCCGACAGTAGAAACGCCGGCAGGAAGGTGCTTACCAATGACATCTGGCTGGCGAGCAACTGGTTCCCGGCGTTGATCGAAATCAGCGCGCCTTGCAGCATCACCACCCCCAGGAACAGCGCCGACAGCAACAGCAAAACCGGCAGGGAGCCCCGCAACGGCATCTCGAACACGAATACCGCCACCGCCACCGCCACCGCGAGATCGAACAGGCCGATGAAGAAGTAAGGCAGCAGTTTGCCGAACAGGAAATCGCGGCGGGTCAGCGGGGTGGTGCGCAACATCACCAGATTGCCTTGTTCCATTTCCTTGGCGATGGTCAGCGAGGTCATCAGCGCCCCGATCACCGCCATCACCATCGCGATCACGCCGGGAATGATCGCCAGCCGGCTCTCCTTGGTTTCGTTGAACCAGGTGCGGTCCTCGATGCGGATCGGCGGCTGACCCCCCTGGCTCAGCAGATAGTCGTTCACCAGGACCAGTACGTAGTTGTGGAGCAACCGGGCGGTGTTGGCGTCGACGCCGTCCAACAACAACTGAATCCGCGCTTCGCCGCGCTCCAGTTGCAGGGCGTAATCGGCGGGAAAAATCACCGCCGCCCAGACCTGGCCTTTTTGCAACGCCGTGGTAGCGTCGCGGCGGTCGTTGGAGCGCAGGACAACGCTGAAAGCCTGACTGGCGGCGAAACGGGCGGCCAGTTCTTCGGTGGCGGCGTCGCGAGATTCCTGGACGAGGGCGATGGGGGCGTGTTGCAGATCCAGCCGGATGGCGTAGCCGAACAGAAATAACAACATGCTGGGCATGATCAGGATCAGCGCCAGGCTGCGCGGATCGCGCAGCAGGTGCCACCATTCCTTGCGCGCCATCGCCCGGACGTGTTGGACGTTCACGCTTCGTTTTCCTCCAGCACCGCCACGAACACGTCTTCCAGTCCCGGCGCGGTGGAATGCAAGGTGCCAAGAGTCAGACCGCGCACCGCCGCAACCACGCGAATTTTTTCCATCATTGCGTCCGCTTCCATTCCGGCGCGCAGGCGAATCCGCAATTGCCCGGCATGGGGAACGATCTCGCGCACCTCCGGCCAGCCTTGCGCCAACTGCTCAAAGCGGGCGGCATCGGGACTGATCAGTTCCAGGATCGGCGTTGGCAGGGGCCGGCGCAGCAGCTCGTCCGGCGTGCCTTCGGCGACGATGCGACCGGCCTGCATCAGCGACAGCCGATCACAGAACAGCGCCTCGTCCATGTAATGCGTGGTGACCAGGATGCCGATGCCGCCATCGGCCAGTTCGTAGATCAGCTCCCAAAATCGTTGGCGGGCCATCGGGTCCACGCCCGAGGTCGGCTCGTCCAAAAACAGCACACGCGGTTCATGCAGCAGCGCGGCGGCCAGGGCCAGGCGTCGCTGGTAACCCAGTGGCAACGCCCTGGCCATGGCGTCCTTGCGGTCGGTCAGTTCCAGATGCGCCAGCGCCCACGTCAATCGTTCCCGCTGGCGCGCGCCGGTCAAGCCGTACAGACCCGCTTGCAGCTTGAGATTTTCGGACACGGTCAAGTCGCCGTACAGCGAGAACCGTTGGGCGACGTAGCCGATTCGACCCCGAGCGCGGCGCGCATGCTGCACCATATCCACGTCCGCGACCCGAATCCGACCAGCGGTCGGTGGTAACATGCCGCACAGCATCCGAATCGCGGTGGTCTTGCCAGCGCCGTTCGCGCCCAGTAAGCCAAACACTTCACCGGATTGCACGGTGACGTGGATGTGATCGACGGCGACGAAATCACCGAAGCGGCGGGTGAGGTCTTCGGCCAGAATGACCGGAGTGGTATCGTTCATTCGCAAAAGTGGGGTACGCGGCGCATACCCTATTTCCCTTCCCGCAATCCCCGCACCTCCGCTTCGCTTAACCCAATCCTTTCCGCCAGCAAACGATCATCGGCGATCACGTCCAACAAGCCCCGGGCAATGCGGAGGCGTTCTTCTCGCTGACCTTCCTGGCGGCCTTCCTGGCGGCCTTCCTGGCGGCCTTCCTGGCGGCCTTCCTGGCGGCCTTCCTGGCGGCCTTCCTCCAAGCCCTCGGCGAACACTTCCTGATAAAAGCGGGTCTGTTTCAGTTCTACATTGAAAATATCCAACATTTTCCGAATCTCCTCCCGCGACAGGCGCGGCAATTTGTACACCAGCAAGGTCTCCACCCAATCCACGAGCGCCATTCCAGTTAGATCGCCATCCGCTGTTGGTTCCGTCAATAGCACCTTGGCTTCGGTCACCACCGTCGCTGGCGGGGCCAGAATCAAGCCCAATAGCCGGATACCCCAGCTCGGCGTCGGTTCCTGAAGCGCCTCCTCCAAATAGACCCGCTTGACCCAAGGATGGACCAGCAACATCTCGTAAGCCGGTTCCACCGTCCCTTCGGTTGTTCGGTTCGGGAACAGCACCACCGCCCGCCAATCCCGGCGCGGCGGACGCCGATACAGATACAGGAACAGCTCCGAAAACCAGCGGGCGTGAAAATCGGGATCGTGCTGAAACTGCGTCTCGATGAACACCAGCGGCCATTCCGTCTGCTCGTCTGGTGGGGCCAACACCCCATCCAGTCGGAACCCGGTTTGCTTGATCTCCTCAGCGCGGAGCGTGTAGCCGGTGGTCGTCGTCTCCAACCCCGCCAGCTCCAGGACCAGTTCCGGCCATTCCTGAAACAGCCGGTAAAACAGGCTATCCGTTTTCATCGATGCGTTCCGCCATCGCCAATTCCCGCAACGCCGCGTCCTGCAAGGTTGGTTGCAAGGGTTGGGCATCCAGTTCAGGATCGAGCGTGCACAATCGAGTCCGAAACTCGGCTAGCGAACCACCCGCATCCAGCCACACTCGCAACTGCCGCCCAACGGGGAATACCAACTGGACCATCGGCCACGCCAACAAGGCCGTGCGTTGCCGCCGCGCGGTCGGCCCGACCACGCCAACCAGCACCGCATCGCCGCCCGTCGTCAACTCCAGCGGCGTTCCCTGCCGTTCCAGCCGGCCGGCGTGCAGCAGTCCCACCCGGTCGCAACGTTCTGCTTCGTCCATGTTCGCGGTGGCGTACAGAATCGCCACGCCCTCGGCCCGCACCCCGTTCAGCAGTCGCCAGAACGCCCGCCGGGATACCGGGTCCACCCCGGTAGTCGGCTCATCCAAAAACATTGCCCGTGGTTGGCTGACCAGGGCGCAGGCCAGCGCCAGTTTCTGCATCATCCCGCCGGACAGGTTCTTGGCGCGACGCGCCTCGAATCCCGCCAAGCTGGTGCGTTGCAACAGCTCGACGATGCGTTCGCGCGCCACCGTGCGGGGTAAGCCGTGCAGGTCGGCGAAGAAAGCAAGGTTTTCTTGCACCGTTAGGTCGGGATATAAACCAAAGCCCTGGGGCATATACGCGATCTCGTCGCGCAAGGCCGGTTCGGCGGCGTCCCGCCCCAACACGCGGATGCTCCCCCCTTGCGGCGGCAATTGACCGACCGCCAGTTGCAACAAGGTGGTCTTGCCCGCCCCATCCGCACCCACCACCCCGTAAATCTCGCCCGGCGCGACGCGCAGCGTGACTCCATCCAGTACCGGATGCTCGCCGTAGGCAAAGCGCAAGTCGGCAATTTCTATTGCCAATTCTTCAATCATGGGGTGGCGGCCTTGAGGACGACATCCGCTGGCTGGCCCCGCTTCAACGCGCCGTCGGGATTGTCCACTTCAACCTTGACGCGATAGACCAAATCCACTCGCAGGGCACGGGTTTCGACGGTCTTTGGAGTAAATTCAGCATTGGGGGAAATAAAAGCGAGCCGCCCGTCGAGCACCTTGCCAGGCAGACCGTCCACCCGAACCTCCGCCACCTGCCCCAGCCGCACCCGAGGCAAGTCAGCCTCGTTCAGATAGGCGCGCACCCAGGGCCGGCCCAGTTCGGCGATGCGCAGCACCGGTTTGCCTGAACTCACAACCTCTCCAACCTCGGCCAGTCGTACCGACACCAACCCCGCGACCGGACTATGTAGTTGGACGTATTCCAGTTGCCGTCGGGCGGTTTCAACCGCCGCCTGCCGGGCGCGAAGCGTGGCGGCGGCCTGATCGATGTCCTCCTGGCGTGGTCCTTCGCGCAGCAACGCCAAACTTTGTCGGGCTTGCTCGACCCCGGCCAGGGCAACGTTTTGCCGTTGCCGCGCTTGGTCGAGTTGGCTCTGAGTCGCCAGCTTCTTGGGAACCAGTTCGGCGACCCGCTGAAATTCGGCGCGGGCGTATTCCAGATCAGCTTGCGTCTGCGTCAGTTTCGCCTCGGCGACGCGCAATTCCTGGGCGCGAGTTCCAGCCTGCAACGCCGCCAATGCCGCTCGCGCTACTTCCATCTGGGCGATGGCGGCGCGTAGCGCAAGCTCGTAATCGGCGGCGTCCAACGTGGCGATCGGTTGCCCGGCCTGAACGGCATCGCCTTCGTCCACCAGCAGCCTGGCGATACGCCCGCCCACCTGGAAGGCCAGATCCACTTCCCGCGCTTCCACGGTGCCGGACAATTCGATGCGCTCGGGGTCGCCCGCGCTCTGCCACGGCCAGCGAAACGCGGTCAGCAACGGCAACAGAGATAAGGTCAGCAGCCAGACGAATGCGCGTTTCACGGGGATTCCTGGTTGGGAAATGTGGCGATGAGCGGCTTAGCTCTGCCGTACCCGCCAGGTCGGCCGCTCTTCCAGGTCGATCAAATCGTTTTGCAGCAGCCAGTCACGGGCGTCCTCGGCGTCTTGCTCGAACCAGGCGCGGGCCGAGCCCAGGCGAAAAGTATAACCCCAGGCGTCCATCTCGGCGCACATCCGCGCCCGCCCGACGCCCGGCAGTGCGTCCGCCAACAGGATTTGCAGGTAGCAGACGCCGTTTTCCTCGATCACTTCACCACCGGCGTCGGTATGCAAGCGCGCGCGCCGGTCGGCGTCCATGCCGATATAGTGACAGGCCTCATGGAGGGCGGAATGCACCGGCGTGTCGTCGCGCACGAATAACCGGGCGCCGATCAGCCCTGCCTCACTGTCGCCCCAATAGCTGCCGGGAATTTCGGTTTCCGACGGTACCCGCTCGACGGTCATGCCGTAGCGCGCCAGCAGCGTCGCCAACGGTTCGTGGCCCAACTCGGCGCAGGTCAATACCGTGGTGTTCGTCACCGCATTCACTTCATATCATCCAGACTCAAAATTGAAATTTTTATAACGAAATAGAATAAACATCTAAGTTGCAAATGCGGTATTTTATAAGCAGACTGATCCTTACCGCGCTACTGTTGCTCTTTATAGGGCACGCAATCTCGCCGCCGCAACTGTCGTTCGAGGAACGCTATCCCATGAGTCGCACCTATTTGTTCACCTCCGAATCCGTCTCCGAAGGGCATCCGGACAAGATCGCCGACCAGATTTCCGACGCCGTGCTGGACGCCATTATCGCCGAGGACCCCAAGGCCCGCGTGGCCTGCGAAACCCTGATCAAGACCGGCGTTGTCGTCCTGGCCGGCGAGATTACCACGGCGGCGTGGGTGGATTTCGATCAGATCGTGCGCGATACCGTGGTTGGCATCGGCTACGACAACTCCCATGTCGGCTTCGACGGTGCCACTTGCGCGGTGTTGTCCTGCATCGGCAAGCAGTCGCCCAACATCGCCCAGGGCGTGAACCGCGACAAGCCGGAAGAGCAGGGCGCCGGCGACCAGGGGCTTATGTTCGGTTACGCCTGCAACGAAACCGACGTGCTGATGCCCGCGCCCATCACCTACGCCCATCGACTGGTGCAACGGCAGGCGGAGATGCGCAAGAGCGGCGTGCTGCCCTGGCTGCGGCCCGACGCCAAGAGCCAGATCACGTTTCGCTATCAGGGCAACAAGGCGGTGGGCGTCGAAGCGGTGGTGCTGTCCACCCAGCACGACCCGGATATCAGCTACAAACTGCTGTGCGAAGCGGTGATGGAAAACATCATCCTGCCGGTGCTGCCGGCCGAGTGGCTGGACAAGCACACCCAGTACCACATCAACCCGACCGGCAGTTTCGTCATCGGCGGGCCGGTGGGCGATTGCGGCCTGACCGGGCGCAAGATCATCGTCGATACCTACGGCGGCTCCGCCCATCATGGTGGTGGGGCCTTCTCCGGCAAGGACCCGTCCAAGGTGGACCGTTCCGCCGCCTATGCCGGCCGCTATGTGGCCAAGAACATCGTGGCCGCCGGCCTGGCGGAACGTTGTGAAATTCAGGTGTCTTATGCGATTGGCGTGGCCGAACCGACCTCGATCAGCATCAACACCTTCGGCACCGGCAAGGTGGACGAGGACCGGCTGGTCGAAATCGTGCGCGGTCATTTCGACCTACGACCCTATGGCTTGGTCAAGATGCTGAACCTGATCCGGCCGATCTACCGCAAGACCGCCGCCTACGGCCACTTTGGACGCGAGGAGCCGGAATTCACCTGGGAGTACACCGACAAGGCCGACGCGCTGCGGGACGCGGCGGGGTTGTAACACCTTTTCAATTTTCGCCCCCATGCCGAGGGGCGCTGCAACGGTCTCCACCGTCAGGCTCGGCATGGCGCGGCTTTCCCAAGCCAACGGCGCCCGTTCAACCGTAGATGGAGTACGTTATGAACGCCGTCGTGCGCGAAATCCCTTTTACCGATTACCACGTTGCCGACCTGTCGCTGGCCGACTGGGGCCGCAAGGAAATCGCCATCGCCGAGACCGAAATGCCCGGCCTGATGGCGATCCGGGCCGAATATCGGGACCGGCAACCGCTCAAGGGCGCCCGCATCGCCGGGTCGCTGCACATGACCATCCAGACCGCCGTGCTGATCGAAACGCTGGCGGCGCTGGGCGCCGACATCCGCTGGGCGTCCTGCAACATCTTCTCGACCCAGGATCACGCCGCCGCCGCCATCGCCGCGGACGGCATTCCAGTGTTCGCCTACAAGGGCGAGTCATTGGAGGAATACTGGGACTTTACCCACCGCATTCTGCAATGGCGCGACGGCGGCACGCCCAACATGATCCTGGACGACGGCGGCGACGCGACCCTGCTGGTCACGTTGGGCACACGGGCGGAGCGGGATCGCGCGCTGATCGCCCATCCGACCTGTGAAGAGGAACAGGTATTGTTCGCCGCCATTCGCCAGCGTTTGGACCGCGACCCCACGTTCTATTCCCGGATTCAGGCCACTATCAAGGGCGTGACCGAGGAGACGACGACCGGCGTCCATCGTCTGTACACGATGGAGAAGGAGGGACGATTGCCGTTCCCCGCCATCAACGTCAACGACTCGGTGACCAAATCCAAGTTCGACAATCTCTACGGCTGCCGCGAATCGCTGGTGGATGGTATCAAGCGCGCCACCGACGTGATGATCGCCGGCAAGATCGCGGTGGTGCTGGGTTACGGCGACGTAGGCAAGGGTTGCGCGCAGTCGCTCAAGGGCTTGGGCGCGACGGTGTGGATCACCGAAATCGACCCGATCTGCGCCTTGCAGGCGGCGATGGAGGGTTATCGGGTGGTCACGATGGACGACGCGGCGGACAAGGCGGATATTTTCGTCACCGCTACCGGCAATGTCAGCGTCATCACTCACGACCACATGGCGCGGATGAAGAATCAGGCCATCGTCTGCAACATCGGCCACTTCGATTCCGAAATCGAAGTCGCCAGCCTCAAGCAATATTGCTGGGAAAACATCAAGCCGCAGGTGGATCACATCATTTTCCCCGACGGCAAGCGCATCATCCTGCTGGCCGAGGGGCGGCTGGTCAATCTGGGTTGCGCCACCGGGCACCCCAGCTTCGTGATGTCGAATTCCTTCACCAATCAGGTGTTGGCGCAGATCGAACTGTTCACCCGTGGTGGGCAATACGAAAACAAGGTCTACGTGCTGCCCAAGCACCTGGACGAGAAGGTCGCCCGGCTGCATCTGGACCGGATCGGGGCAAAGCTGACCCAACTGACCCCGGAGCAGGCCGCGTATATCGGCGTCGCGGTGGATGGGCCGTATAAGGCGGAGAATTATCGCTACTGAGTGCTCGTTTTCCGGATAAAACCAAAGGGTGCGGATTTCCGCGCCCTCGGTCTATTTCAAGATGACCCTTCCCGATCACTCGCCTCACTCCATTCTCGGCGGTTTCGCTCATGGAATCCCAGAAGCATCACCCCAAGATTTTCAGTTGCGAATTCTTCCCTCCGAACACCGACGAAGGCATGCGCAAGCTGTTCGCTGCCCGCAAGGAGTTGATGCGGATGCGGCCGACATTCTTCTCGGTCACCTACGGCGCGGGTGGCTCCACCCGCGAGCGGACCTTCCAGGCGATTCAAGCCATTCAGGCGCACAGCGGTGTGGACGCCGCTCCGCATTTAACCTGCGTGGCCTCGACCCGCGCGGGAATTCGGGAAATTCTGGACCACTACCGCGCGCAAGGCATCCACCGCCTCGTCGCCCTGCGCGGTGATCTGCCGTCCGGAATGCGGGAATTCGGTGAATTTCGCTACGCCAACGAACTGGTGGAGTTCATCCGGGCCGAAACCGGCGACCACTTTCACATCGAAGTCGCCGCCTATCCGGAATTCCATCCGCAAGCCCTGAACACTGAGCGGGATTTGCTCAACTTCAAGCGTAAGGTCCAGGCCGGCGCCAACGGCGCCATCACCCAATATTTCTACAATCCGGATTCCTATTTCCGCTTCGTGGACGACTGCGAGAAACTGGGGCTGGATTTGCCCATCGTGCCCGGCATCATGCCGATCACCAACTTCACCCAACTGGCGCGGTTCTCGGACAACTGTGGGGCGGAGATTCCGCGCTGGATTCGCAAGCGGCTGGAAAGCTTCGGCGACGACCGCGACGCGATCCGCGCCTATGGGGTGGATGTGGTCGCTGACCTGTGCCAACGCCTGCTGGCGGGCAGTGCGCCGGGCTTGCATTTCTACACGATGAACCAGGCGGGTCCGACACTGGCGATCTGCGAGCGGCTGGGATTAACCACCACCCTCTAGATATTGCGCTCCGCCCCAACAAAAACGCCCTTCCCCCGCGCGAGGGAAGGGCGTTCTGGCGAGAATTCAGATTGACGGTTATTGCTGCGCGGCGACCAGCGCCTTGGCGTCTGGCCCATACGGCAACACGTAGTCATAAGCGGCTAGCACCAAGTTGTCGGTGGCGCGGATCAGACGGGCGGTAACGTAAACCGATTGCCGCGCGACCGCATAGGTGCCGGTGATGACCGCCGCCGCGTTGTGCGACTGACTAATCTCGCGGACCGAACGTGACAACATCAACTCTCCAGTCCCCTCGGCGACGAAGATGTTGTTGCGCATCTTGATCTCGATCACCGTGAAGCCCTCCTGGGTGAATCGGGAACCCACCTGCTCGCCGATGACGCGGCCCAGGGCGGACGAGGTTTCGAGATTGTTGATGTCGACGAAGGTGGTAGCCAGCAGCGGCTCGCGCCGCTCCTTAAGCCAAGGCGCCCGCGCCAGCAGGGCGTCAGCGGCCGCGTGGCTAGCGTCGACCAGGTTGGTGTCGCGAATGACCGGCCGGGTCGAGGCGGTATCGTCGTTCCCCCAGGTTGCGCATCCCAGGATACCCAAACTGAGCGCGACCAACAACGCAGCAAGCCCGCGTAAGCCTATTACGTTCCAATTCATGGCCTTAATCACCCCTATATTCAAGTTGAGCTATGGTCCCGTCATGGACAATGGGCGCCTGAAACGCACCCAACTACTTCAACCATACGGGTGGTGACCGGGGCCGGTCCCTTGGCGATATATTGATCGACGTTGTTATCGCTGACGTAGTAGATATCCCGCAAACGGGACACATAACGATCCCCGTTCATCACCGAGGTCGTCACGATGATCTCGCTGTTTGGCGTATCGGTGACGAAGCCGCTCGCCACGTCCAGGACAACCGCCCCCAGCATGGTCGCCGCTGCGGCCGATTGGCTGTCCGCCACGTCGCGGATTACCAGCACGGTGCCCGTCAACGCCGTGAATAGGCCTGGCGTCGGCCGGATAAACCCACGATCCTTATGAGTCACCACTTGAATATCGTAACTGACCGGTAAGCCAGCGGACGGGTTCTCGCTCATGACGAACCCCTGCTCCAGCAGGTGTGTGATCAGCAGGTTGTGGAAAGCCATGCCAAATTGGCTGTTGTATCGCGGTTGTTGAACATTCAGGGCAATTGGGCGGCCCTGCGGTTCGCCGGAACCGATCAGGTGATCGTGCAGCCGTTTCGCCACGTCGGCGGTGAGGACATCCCAATGGTGGGCGGCCTGCATCTTGTTTTGGAAGTTTACGGGATAGGTGGTCGCGACGGGCACTTGGGACATACACGCCCCCAGCCCAAGGCAGAGTATTGCAAGAGGGGCATACGAAATCTTCATGGGTTCTCCCTCGGTTTTTGTGTCCGATTATCAGCGGTACCCCGCAAAGTTTAGCCGGTTATACCATCGGCGCCACCCCTTGACAACCAAGTTTCCATCAACCTGTCAACGAAGTTTCAAACGACTTTTTCAACCGCGCCGATCATGAGCGGAAACAATATGTTGGTTTCACGCTTCAACACATTATATTGTGTTATTGTTTCTTTTATCCACATTATATAGAAATCTCGCCTGGAAATTTTCCCGATATCTTCTAGAATCCGCTGGCCTGAAGCAAAGCCACCGCCAGCCTTCCGGAGACCGGCTTATGAAAACCGCGCACCTGCAACCCGTCGACCGCTCGACCGCCACCGCCGACGTTCCCCTGCAGCCCGCTTCCTGGGATATCTGGGACAAGAAATATCGACTGAAGGCCAAGGACGGGCGACCCATCGACGAGACCATCGATGGCACCCATCAGCGGGTGGCCCAGGCGCTGGCCGAAGTCGAGGCCACGCCGGAACTGCGCGAGTTGTGGTACGAGCGATTCCTGTGGGCGCTGCGCCACGGCGCTATTCCGGCGGGGCGCATCATTTCCAATGCGGGCGCCTGGGAGCACAAGCCGGCCACCTCCACCATCAACTGCACGGTGTCTGGCACGATTCTGGATTCGATGGACGACATCCTGCGCAAGGTGCATGAAGCGGGGCTGACGTTGAAAGCCGGTTGTGGGATCGGCTATGAATTTTCCACGCTCCGCCCGCGCGGTGCCTACGTCTCTGGGGCTGGCGCCTACACCTCCGGACCGCTGTCGTTCATGGACATCTACGACAGGATGTGTTTCACCGTGTCGTCGGCGGGCGGGCGGCGCGGGGCACAGATGGGCACCTTCGACATTGGTCATCCAGATGTTCTGGAATTCGTCCGCGCCAAGCGCGAATCTGGCCGGTTGCGGCAATTCAATCTGTCGCTGCTGATCACCCGCGAGTTCATGGAGGCGGTCAAGCACGACGCCGACTGGCGACTGGCCTTCCCACTCCTGGCCAAGGAGGCCGAGCAGGACCAGATTGATCTCAACGATCCCGACCGGATTCTCTGGCGCGAATGGCCGACCCATCAGGGCTTGATCGTCAACGACAGCGGTCGGGTTGCTTGCAAAATTTACCGGAAAATTCGCGCCCGGCGGCTGTGGGATCTGATCATGGCTTCCACCTACGATTACGCCGAGCCGGGGTTCATTATCATTGACGAGGCCAATGATATGAATAATAACTGGTTTTGTGAAAATGTCCGTGCCAGCAACCCATGCGGAGAGCAACTTCTTCCTCCTTACGGCAGTTGTCTGCTCGGATCGGTCAACCTGATTCCCTTCGTTCAAAACCCGTTCACGGAAAAAGCCCGTTTCGACTGGGAGACCTACCGGAAGGTCGTCGCCATCTTTACCCGGATGCTCGACAACGTGGTGGAAATCAACGGCCTGCCGCTGGAATCGCAACGCCAGGAAATCCTCGGCAAGCGCCGCCACGGCATGGGTTATCTGGGACTCGGCTCCACTCTAACCCTGCTGGGCATGAAGTATGGTTCGCCCGAGTCGCTGGTCTTCACCGAGGAGGTGACGCGCGAGATGGCCCTGACCGGCTGGCGCGTGGCGCTGGAACTGGCGCGAGAAAAAGGCCCAGCGCCGATTCTTGAGCAGGAGTTCGCCGTGACCGCCGAAATGCTGCATCGGCGTCCGGAACTGGCCCGCGATGGCTACCGAGAAGGCAACCGGGTCAAGGGCAAGGTGCTGCACGCCCGCTACAGCCGCTATATGCAGCGCATCGCTGAAATCAATCCCCAACTGGTTGAGGAATTGGCCCAGATTGGCGCTCGCTTCACCCACCACACGTCCATTGCCCCCACCGGCACCATCGCGCTGTCGCTGGCCAACAACGCCAGCAACGGCATCGAGCCCAGTTTCGCCCATCACTACTTCCGCAACGTTATCCGACCCGGCAAGAAATCCAAGGAGAAAGTGGATGTGTTCTCCTTCGAGCTACTGGCCTACCGACATCTGGTCAATCCCCAGGCGATGCCCGATGCCGAGACCGCCGAGGAGCGGTTGCCGGAGTATTTCATTACCGCCGACGCCGTGACTCCAAAACAGCACGTGGATATCCAGGCCGCCGCGCAGAAATGGGTGGATTCCAGCATCTCCAAAACGGCGAATGTCCCCACCGATTTTCCCTACGAGGATTTCAAGGAAATTTACCTTTACGCCTACGAGCAGGGACTCAAGGGTTGCACCACCTTCCGTTTCAATCCCGAGGCATTCCAGGGCGTGCTCGTCAAGGAACAGGATTTGGCCAAGACCCGTTATCGGTTCGTGTTGGAGGATGGTTCGGAAATCGAGGTCAGGGGCAACGAGGAGATCGAATATGACGGCGAAACCCACACCGCCGCCAATTTGTTCGATGCCCTGAAGGAGGGCTATTATGGGAAGTGGTAATCGGTACGGCGCCTTGCGTTGTCGGGTGCGCGAGTGGCGCTGGTTGAGGCTTGCCCGATTCGCTTCGCGCGCTCCAGTGGGCATGGCTGCCGGATATCGCTATCGGGACGATGGCTTGGATCATCGGCGGCTCATCGCAAGCCGCCGAGCATTCCTCATGTTGAGTTCCAACCTTCGGCTCGTTGCCGCAACCCGCGCCACACCGCCTTTTCCAGTTCCACCAGCAGCAGCACCGCTACTCCCGCCACGGTCACGATGCCCCAGTCCACGAAGCCGATCGGCTCGGTGCCCATCAGGCGCTGTAAGGGCGGGAAATAGGTGAACGCTAGTTGCAATAGCAACATCAGGCCGATGCTGATCAGTACCGGGCGGCTGCCCAGCAGTCCGGCGCGCGACAGGACCGAACCATGGATATAGCGGCTGTTGAACAGGTAGAAAATCTCGCCCACCACCAGCGCGTTCACCGCCAGGGTACGGGCTTCCTCGTGGGGGCGACCCTGCGTGGCTTCCCACAGAAACAACCCCAGCGGCGCGACGACCAGCAGCACCGACACCGCGCCGATCCGCCATAGCATGATGCCGGATAGCAACGGTTCGCCGGGATCGCGCGGTGGCCGCCGCATCACGTTCGCCTCGGCCGGCTCGAACGCCAGCGCCAGCGCCAGGGTGATCGCCGTCACCATGTTGACCCATAGAATCTGCACTGGCGTGATCGGCAGCGCCACCCCCAACAGGATGGCG
Organism: Candidatus Competibacteraceae bacterium; assembly: GCA_046347555.1. GTDB lineage: Bacteria > Pseudomonadota > Gammaproteobacteria > Competibacterales > Competibacteraceae > Contendibacter. The sequence goes on from JAXMFY010000003.1 coordinate 70,772, forward strand.
GCCACGACCACCAGCGCTTGGGCGCCGTTGGTCGGTAGGAGAAAGAGCAACGCTTTGCGCAGGTTGTCGTAAACGGTGCGGCCTTCCTCGACCGCATGCGCGATGGAGGCGAAATTGTCGTCGGCGAGCACCATGGCGGCGGCTTCCTTGGCGGCCTCGGTGCCGTTGACGCCCATCGCCACGCCGATGTCGGCGCGCTTGAGGGCGGGCGCGTCGTTGACTCCGTCGCCGGTCATCGCCACCACCTGATGGTTAGCTTGAAGTGCCGCCACCAGTCGCAGCTTGTGTTCGGGACTAGCGCGGGCGTAGACATCGGTGTCCATGACCACCGCCCGCAGCGCCTCGTCGTCCAGCACTTCCAGTTCCGGTCCGGTCAGTACCTTTTGCCCGTCGCCGATGCCGATCTGGGCGGCAATGGCCCGCGCCGTCACGCCGTGGTCGCCGGTGATCATCTTGACCCGGATGCCGGCCTGCTGGGTTTGCCGCACCGCCCGAATGGCTTCCTCGCGCGGGGGGTCGCTGATGCCCAGCAATCCCAGCAGGGTCAAGCCTTCCTCGACCTCCTCGAAGGTCAGTTCGCCGCAGGTCTCGGCGGTGGCGCGGAACGCGACCGCCAGCACCCGCTGGCCCAGGGTCGCCAGTTCCTCGATCCGATTCCACCAATGGTTCGGGCGCAGGGGTTGCGGCCCGGCGTCGCCCAACTCGCGCGCGCACATCGCCAGCACCCGTTCCGGCGCCCCCTTGACGTAAACGAAGCCGTGACCGTGATGGTCGTGATGCAGGGTGGCCATGAACCGATGCTCGGATTCGAAGGGGATGCTGTCCACGCGGTGAAAGCGCTCGCGTTCGAGGTTTGGATCGAGGCCGGCCTTACGGGCTAGGGTTAGCAGCGCGCCCTCGGTCGGATCGCCTTCCATCCGCCATGCGCCGTCTTGTTCGCGCAGCACCGCTTCGTTGCACAGATGCGCGGCGCGGGCGATGGCCCGCAAGTCGGGCGCGTCGTCGGGCAGGATCGGGATGCCGTCCAGACTGAACCCGCCGGTTGGAGCATAGCCGGCGCCGCTGACCGCGAAGGTTCGGTCGGCGGTCACGACCCACTGCACGGTCATTTCGTTGCGGGTCAGGGTGCCGGTCTTGTCGGAGCAGATCACGGTGACCGCGCCCAGGGTTTCCACCGCCGGCAGCCGGCGGACGATGGCGTTGCGCCCGGCCATGCGCTGGACCCCGATGGCCAGGATGATGGTCATGATCGCCGGCAGCCCTTCGGGAATCGCCGCCACCGCCAGCGCCACCGCCGCCATGAACATGTCGTCCTTGGGCAAGCCTCGCCAGTACGCGCCGAGCGCGAAGGTCGCCACCGCCGTCAGCACGATGGCGGCGCTCAGCCAACGGCCGAACTGAGCCATCTGCCGCAACAGGGGGGTCGTGATTTCCTCCACCTGTTCCAGCAGGGCGCTGATGCGGCCGATTTCGGTCCGCTCGCCGGTCGCGACCACCACGCCGGTGGCCTGGCCGTGGCTGACCAGCGTGCCGGAATAGGCCAGGTTGGCGCGGTCGCCGATGGCCGCCTCGGCGGACACGGGCGCGACCGTTTTTTCGACCGCTTCCGCCTCGCCGGTCAGCACCGCTTCCTGAATCCGCAGATGCTTGACCTCGACCAGACGCAGGTCGGCGGGCACCTTGTCGCCCGATTGCAGCAACACCCAGTCGCCCGGCACCAGCGCCTCGGCGGCGATTTCCCGGCGTTGCCCGTCGCGCAGCGCCAGGGCCCGCAACGACAGCATCTTGCGGATGGCCGCCAGCGCCGATGCCGCCTTGCCTTCCTGGACGAACCCGACGAGGGCGTTGATGATCGTCACCCCCAGAATGACCCCGGTGTCCACCGCATGGCCGAGCGCGGCGGTGATGGCGGCCGAGGCCAGCAACACGTAGATCAGGACGTTGTGGAACTGGAGCAGGAAGCGGGCCATCGGCCCGCGTTGCTTGGGGGGACGCAACCGGTTGGGACCGTGAGCCTCCAGTCGTCGGGCGGCTTCGGTCTCGCTCAGCCCGCCCGGCGCGGTGTTCAGTTCCCGCAAGACCTGCTCGGCGGCCAGGGCATGCCATGCGAGAGATGGAGGAGAGTAGGGCGCCTTCATGATCGTGTCCCCTGACGTGGGAAGCGATTGACCATCGCCCATGCGCAAAGCCCGTTTTCCCTATGAACTCCATGGGAAGATACGCAATGTGTACCCTACCTAGCTATTCTTGGAGCCAAGCCAAATCGGGTGAAACTTTTCCATGCTCGCAAAAATAAGAGACGGCTTTTTTTACCATGCCCTTATCGACGCACTGATTGGATGGATAACTCCCCAATTGCCCACCAGTAACCACATCCTCATAGTCAGCGTCAGATTTATCAGGGTCTATCAGTGTATGAAGCTCTTGATCAACCTGAAAAGCAGCAAACACAACGAATTTTTCACCATCCCCACCCACGGTTAAAATTGCGTCATCACTGACCCAAAACTCGACTGAAGTCCTTTTCTTCCCATCAAGACGATCCAGCACAGCATAAGCTTGATCCAAAGCGGTACATTTATGTTCGATAGTTTCAAGCTGAGCACCAACCCATTCCTCTTCAAAAATTTTCTTTACTTTCATAAAAAATCCTCAAGTAGTTGGTTCGAAGGTTTGAGTTCCACTTGGCGAGTGAACCACAAGACGCTTTACCCCTAAATTTCTTGCAAGAGATCGCAGCCCTCCAGCAGGACCACATGCCCGGCACGGATCGCGATCAACGTGTAGTTCAGCTTCCTCGGCCGTGCCTGCTGCCCCATCATTGATCGCCTTTTGAACCGCCTCGGCTTCGGCATGGGTCTTGGTTTGAGCATTGACTCTAACCAAGGTTATTTTCGTCTTCGGGTTTTGATTTTTCGAGTTGACGCCTTGATATTCCTTTCCATTAATTTTCAGTATGGCAACGGTTGATACATCATCGTGCGAACCGGCTGCAGGAAGCTTGAGCCGCTCACGTACTTTTTCCATCTTTCTAATGGGAGAAAGCGGGCAGCTTTGTTTAACTCCTTTAGCTGGGCTACCAGGCTTCTTTTTAGAAGCCTTCTGTTGCAATTCCCTTTTCTTTTTATCCAGAGCTTTTGTCATCGTCACTCTCCCCCAATCACGCCAGCCATTTACCTAAATAACCCAAGGCACCTTTGTAGAGCAACTCGCCTTTTTTTATCGGATCAGTCAGCGATGGATCCTTCAAAACCGGTTCCACCCACGGACACTGTGGATCTTGGTCGAACCCTCCACCTAGTATGAACATCAAGCTGATATAAGTGGTGATTCCTTTTTCATCGGTAAGTCCATAAGTTCTGGCGGACTGATAACCCTGCCGAACCAGTTGCCGAATGGCGGGGTCGCCCACTGCCTGATATTTTTCGGGAAACAGGGCGTAGAGCAACTTCAGCATGTAGTCTCCAAAACTCAGTTCCCTGTCCTCGCCCGTCCGTGACAAGGCACTGGCCGGCAGTTCACAAATCTTTCGCAGGGCGCGCTCCTCGTACTGGCTTTCCTGGCCCGCCGCTTCATTGAGAAAAGCCATCGCCCGGTCATGCAGCCGGTCGGCGCGATCGCTGGGATCGACGATATTCTCATCCTTAAGAATCTTAGCCGCCCAAGGCAACTGAGGGTCTTGGTCAAAATAACTGCCCAGCATGAACATCAGGCCCACGTAGAGATACAGATCGCGTTCGGAAACCACTTCGTATTGTTCCGCCCGTTCGACTCCCAGGCGAATCACCTTGCGCACCTGTTCATCCCCCAGGATTTCACAGTGCTTGGGAAAGAACTCCTTCAGGTGTTCAAGCAACCGGTTCTCAAAATTATGGATGGCCGCCTGCTCGAAGGTCGTCATCTGGGCTTCGCGCATTACTAACATGGCTTACATCGCTCCGTCGTCCGCCAATCTCAGCCACCAATCAACACCGTCATCTCCCCCTTCGCGATCTTGTTGGGGGGACCCACCGCCTCCAGGATCGTGTCGCCCATGCGACAGGCAGGCAGATTGTTGATAAAAACCGTTTTACTGCCATCGATGACCACACCGGGGCCGTGCGGCGGAATCGGCAACGGTGTCGTGCACATGTGGATATCCGCGCCCGCCGCCGCGCTGGTGATCATACTGCCCATGGTGGACGCCGCCGTGGCTTTCGCGGTTTCCTCGGCCGCCTTGGCCGCTGGCGCGCCAGGCGTGCCCGCCGCCGCGAGGGTCGCCGCCTCCGCCGTTTTGATTGCCATGTCGGACGTCTGCTTGGCCGCTTGGAGCGCGGGCGCGGCGGCGGCCAGGATTCCGCGCCAGGCGGAAAGAAAACCAATCTTGACATCCAGACTGCCAGGGCCGCCCGTCAACACCGGCGGCAGGGGATGAACCACGGGATCGGTGATGCGCGCGGCTGGTTTACCCGACATGTCAACCTCCTCTACCTAACGTCCCGCACCGGAAGCGGTGGGGTCAGCACAACTCGCTCTTTCCGGCACTCGTCGCCTTCGCGCCAGAATTTCAGCAGGGCCACGGGATTCTCGTCCTCGACGATATAGCGCATCACGGGTCCAAAGACCGTCTGCAAATCCATTGCATTACAGGTCGGCAAATAAACCCGCAACACACGGGGATCGTAATAGCGAAAATAGAGCGGGGTCAGGTCTGGCCCGTACACCTTGAGAAAGGTGCGCAGGTGCATCCGCAGATCCCGGAAGCTAGCCTTGCTGATGGCGAAAACCCCCCAATGCTGGCCCCAGCCTTCCTGGAGCAGCCAATCGGTAAACGGATGACCGGGTTGTTGCACGACCGCCAGATACGGCGCGACCAGCGCCAACTCCGGGTCCAATTCGCCGCGAAACAAGCACTCCGATTCGACCTCCATTTGTTCCAGGGTCTGGGGCAGGCGAGGCACCGAGGCGCCATCGAGAATGGCGTACACCGTCGTCTCGGGAATGGCGAACAACTGCTGAGCAATGGCTTGTGGCGAAATTTTGGTGGTCATGCTTCAGGCTCCACCGGCCGCCGCCGCGCAGATTTCGCAAAACGGCGTCCCGCTTTGAGCGGCGCTCGCCAGCGCCCGCGCCTGCGGCGCTTGCAAGGCGCTCACGTTGACCGAATCCAGCGACTTGCTCTTTTCCTGGATCGGCGTCGCCTGAGCATCGGTCACCGCGCCGGCCTGGTCGGTGGCGGCTTCCTTGGGCGCCGTTGGGTCGGCGGGCGTACCGGGCGAACAACCGGAACCGGAACCTGCCATACCGCCGCTGTTGATCTTGACCATCGTGCCCTGAATGGTGACTCCGGATGAATCGATGGTTACAAAGTTGCCCCCCACCTTGATGGTCAATTGGGTCCCAGCCTCGATCACCACCTTCATGCCGGCCTTGAGATGAATTTCCTGGCCGGCTTGCAGCGCGTATTTTTGCCCGGTTTTTTCCTGAATATCCTGAGTCACGTTAATCGACAGGGCGCCGCTGACCTTTTGGTTATGATCGCCCTTCACTTGCTGGTGTTTGTCGCCCCCGACCTTTTCCTTCTGGCTGCCCTTGACCGTCAGGTGCTTGTCGCTATCGACCTGTTCGAACTGATTGTTCTTGACGATGAGGTGGCGATTGTTACCGATCCATTCCAACGAATCGTTTTCGATGCGGACATCCTGGTTGTACTGGCCATGAATGAAAATCTGTTCCTTGCCCTTAGTGTCGTCGAGGCGGATTTCGTTGAAACCGCCGCCTCCGGGAGTGGACAAGCTTTTCAAGGTCGACACCATTTTCTTGTCCGGCAACCCATAGGGCGGCATGTTGGTGCCGTTATAAACTCGGCCGGTGATGATCGGTTGATCGGGATCGCCCTCCAGAAAGTCGACGATCACCTCCTGGCCGATGCGCGGCAAATTAAAGGAACCCCACTTCTTGCCCGCCCAATTCTGGGCCACCCGAATCCAGCAGGAGCTGTCCTGATCGGCGCTGCCATGGCGATCCCAGTGAAACTGGCATTTCACCCGGCCGTATTGATCGGTGTAAATCTCCTCGCCCTTGGGACCGACCACGATGGCGGTCTGCGGTCCCTGCACCACCGGCTTGGGCGTGATGCGCGGCGCCCGGTAGGGTTGCTTGGCCTCGATGGCGACGATCTCGCCCAGATACGGCTTGCCGGAAATGGCTCCGCCGGAAAAGGATTCGTATTCGTCCGACTCCAGCCGATGGGTTGCCGACACGATCAAGTATTCCCGATTCTGCTCCTCGCGCGGGCATTGGGTCAGGCTGAACAGATAGCCCACCGTCAGACCAGCGGCGTTGCCCCGCCCCTGGGCGATTTCGTGCTGGGCCAGCAGTTCCTGCAACCGAATCTTGGAGTAGTTGTTGCCATCGCCCGGTTCGACGTAATCGCCCGGATAATCGTATATCTCGAAATCGGCCAGGGCGTGACTCTTGGGCTGGTTCAACACCGCGCGCAGGTTCTTGCGCGGGGCCTTAAAATCGAAATCGTTCAGGGCGTAGGCCCCGGGCTGCACCTGCTTGAACGACAGCCATTCCGACAGATGATCGCGCTCGCGATGGTCGTGAATGTCCGGTGGAAAATATGGAAGCTGCTCGTATTGGGGAAACTTGCCGTGCGAGCTGTAGCCATCGGCCAATACCACCGTGTTCTTGCCATTCTCATGCTCGAAGTAGTAGTACATGCCCTCCTGTTCCATCAGCCGGCTGATAAAGTTGAAGTCCGTTTCCCGGTACTGCACGCAGTATTCCCATTCCCGATAACTGCCGCTCAGCTTATCCTTGAAATCGGTGAAGCCCTGCTCCCGAAAGATCTCCTTGATGATGTCGGGAACCTTCTTTTTCTGGAAGATTCGGCAATCGGAAGTGCGGGTCAGAAACCACAACCAGGGGCTAAGAGTGGCCCGGTAGGCGCCGTAACGCAGGCCGCGGGTGCCCAGATAACCAAACCGCGTGACGAACCCGTTGAAATAGCGGGTGCCCCGCTTGTTGGGCATCTCCAGCCGGATCGTCATGTTCTTGCCCAACACATCCGTGATCTGGATGTCGGTCTTTTCGCTGAACAGTTCGACATCGCACTCGAACAGCCGGCCCAGTTGCTCGGTGGCCGTCATCCGGCCGAAGACCAGCACGTCCTCGCCCAAGGGCGTGTTGACGGAGATCATGCGATGTTTTTGCGTAACGGTGGCCATGTCCTCGTTTCTCCATGCCCGCTATCATCGGATTCAGTGTAGCGTAACCCCATGCGAAAAACCGGCCACCCTGCATCCGTCCCGCCGGATTCGCACTAAACTTTCAGGATCGCCCGCTTCCCGGAGACCCCCCGCCATGCCCGGTCGAATGGAATTTGAGTTGAACCTGCCCCAGTCCACCCCGCGTCCCACCCACCGGAACCCCGACGCGCCGCCGCGCATCCTGATCATGGCCGACTTCAGCGGGCGCGCTCATCGTGAGCCACTCGCCGCCGAGCCGGATCTCGCCAGCCGACCCCTGCTGGCGGTGGACGCGGACCGTTTCAACACGGTCATGGCCCGACTGGAGCCCACGCTGCGGTTGCCGCTGGCGGCCAACGCGAACTTCACCGTCCGCTTCGCCCAGCTCGACGATTTTCATCCCGACGCGCTCTACCAGCGGCTGGAACCGTTCCAGGCCCTGCGTCGCACTCGCGCCCGCCTGCTCGATCCGGCTCATTTTACCCAGGCGGCGGCCGAATTGGCCCCCCTGGCCGCGCCGGAACCGGTCCATTCCGGGCCGTCCACGCCAGCGGAAGGCGACGCGGCCCTGCTCGAACGGTTGCTGGGCCGCGTGCCAGCCGCGCCACCCGCCACCCGGCCCGTCGAGGCGGGGGCAACCATCATTCAAGACTGGCTGCGGACCCTCGTGCAACCGCACATCGTCCATACCGATCCGCGCCAATCCGCCTGGGTGGCGGCCGTGGACACCGCGATTGGCGACCAGATGCGGGCCATCCTGCATCACCCGGCCTTCCAGGCGTTGGAAGCCATCTGGCGCGGCGTCCATGGCCTGGTCGCCAACCTCGACGACGACGGGGCGCGTGTTTTCCTGCTCGACGTCACCCAACAGGAATTGTTCCTCGATCTGCGCGCGGCGGGCGGCAAGCCGCAAGCGACCGGCCTCCACACCCTGCTGATCGATCGCGGGGTGCGAATGCCAGACGGCGAACCCTGGACGCTGCTGGTCGGCGATTACGCCTTTGGCGCCGCGCCCGAGGACATCGCGTTGCTGGCGGCCCTGGGTTCGCTGGCCAGTCAGGCGGGCGGTCCGTTCCTGGCGGCGGCCAAACCGGAACCGCTGGGCTGCGATTCGATGGTGGCGCTGGCCGATCCCGCGCGCTGGCCGCCGTTGCCGGCCGAAACCGAACAGCGCTGGCTGGCGCTGCGCCGGTGCGATGTCGCGCCCTGGCTTGGCCTGGTTCTGCCGCGTGTCCTGCTGCGCCTGCCCTATGGAAAAAAAACCGAGCCGGTCGAAGCGTTCGCCTTCGAGGAAATGTCGGGCGGCCGCGATCCCGAGGTGTACCTCTGGGGCAACCCAGCCCTGGTCTGCGCGCGGCTGATCGCGGCGGCGTTCGCGGAAAATGGCTGGGATTTCAGCCCCGGCGACGTGCTGGAACTCGACGACTGCCCGGCCCATGTGTACGAGGAAGCCGGGGATCGCGCGATGCAGCCCGCCACCGAGGTTCTGCTGAGCGAGCGGGCCATGCTGGAAATTCTGGCGCGCGGGCCGATGCCGCTGCTGGGTCATCGCCAGCGCAACACGGTCCGGCTGGCGCGGTTTCAGTCGCTGGCCGATCCACCAGCGGCGCTGGCCGGCGCGTGGCGCTCCTGATGGCGGTGTCCTCCTTCATCGCGATCCGCAACCTGCGCAAGCACTACACCGAGGGCGACCGACAGCGAATCCTCTTCGCCGACCTGAACCTGGACATCGACTCCGGCGAATTCGTCGCCCTGCTGGGCCAGTCCGGTTCCGGCAAATCGACCCTGCTCAACCTGCTGGGTGGCATCGACCTGCCGGACGGGGGTCAGATTCGCATCGGCGACCGGTCGTTGACCGCTCTGTCCGAGGTGGAGCGCACCCGCTTCCGCCGTCGGCATATCGGCTTCGTGTTCCAGTTCTTCAACCTGATCCCCACCCTGACCGTTGCGGAAAATCTGTTGCTGCCACTGGAACTGAACGGACTGACGACCCCCGACCAGCGCGGCCGGGCGCTGGAGCTGCTGGATCACGTCGGGCTGGGTGACCGCCGCGACAGCTTCCCGGAACGGCTGTCCGGCGGCGAGCAACAGCGGCTGGCGCTGGTCCGAGCATTGGTCCACAACCCCTGGGTATTGCTGGCCGACGAGCCGACCGGCAACCTCGACGCGGCGACCGGCGAACGCATCCTGGAACTGCTGCTGACCCTGCATCACCAGGCGCAAACCACCATGGTCGTGGTGACCCACAGCCAAACGGTTGCCGCCCGCGCCGACCGGATTTTGATGCTGGACGCCGGGCACATCCGGGAACAGGCTCGGTGACGCCGCTGCTCTGGCGGGCGCTGTGGCGCCATCCGCTGCGCCACCCCTGGCAACTGGGGCTGGCGATTCTCGGCATCGCGCTGGGAGTAGCGGTGGTGCTGGCGGTCGATCTGGCCAACGCCAGCGCCCGGCGCGGTTTCGATCTGGCCATGAACCGCCTGACCGGCCATGCCACTCATCGCCTGGTTGGCGGACTGCGGGGCGTGCCCGAAAGCGTCTATGTGCAATTGCGATTGGAACGCGGCCTCCGCCAGGCGGCCCCGGTCGTGACCGGATACCTGCCGCGCGCCGACTCGCCCGGCCAACTGCTGCAAATCCTTGGCGTCGATCCCTTCGCCGAGGCGCCGTTCCGCGACCCCGTCGCCGATGTCACCGGGGATAGCTTCGATCTGCGTGCGCTGTTGCTAAAACCGGACGCCGCCCTGCTGCCGGCGGCGCTGGGCGAGCAGGTCACGCTACGGCGGGGCGAGCGGTATTTCACCTTGCACCGCGCCGGCACGCTGCGCGGGCCGGAACTGGACGGCCTGATCATCACCGATATCGCCACCGCGCAACTTCTGGTGAACCAGCCGGGCCGGCTCAGCCACATTGATCTGATCCTGCCGGAAGGCGCCGCTGGTGAAACGCTGGCCGCTGAATTGCGCGCCGGGCTGCCCCCAGACCTGCGGCTGGAACGTCCCGCGCAACGCAACCAGGCGACGGCGGACCTCAGCGCCGCCTTTTCGCTCAATCTGACCGCCATGAGCCTGCTGGCGCTGGTGGTGGGCCTGTTCCTGATCCACAACGCCATCAGTTTCTCGGTGGTGCAACGCCGCGCCCTGCTGGGCATGTTGCGGGCGCTGGGCGTCAGTCGCCAGGAACTATTCCTCGGCATCCTGGGCGAGGCGTTGCTGCTCGGGTTGGCGGGAACCCTGCTCGGCGGACTGCTGGGGCTGTGGCTCGGCTCCGGGCTGGTGCATCTGGTCACCCGCACCATCAATGATCTGTACTACGTCCTCAGCGTCCGCGAATTTTTCATCGATCCCTGGTCGCTGGCCAAGGGCGCGGCCCTGGGCCTGCTGGCGACCCTGGCGGCGGCCTGGCTGCCCGCGCGCGAAGCCGCCAATGTTCCTCCTGGCTTGGCATTGAGCCGCGCCCATCTGGAATCCCGTTGGCGATCCGCCCTGCCTCGTCTGGTTCTGGCCGGATTGGCGCTGTCAGGCGCCGGTGGGCTCATTCTGGCATTCTCCCGCACCTTGGTTCCCGGCTTCGCTGGCCTGTTCCTGCTGATTCTCGGCTGCGCCCTGCTGACGCCGCCCGCCGTGGTCGGCCTGGCGCGGTTGAACCAGCCGCTGGCCGCCCGGCTGGGACTGCTGGCGCGAATGGCCAACCGCGATGTCGCCCGCCATCTCAGCCGTACCGGCATCGCGGTCGCGGCGCTGATGGTGGCGTTCGCCACCACGGTCGGCGTGGGGGTGATGGTGGACAGCTTCCGTGGGGGAGTGGCGATCTGGATCAATGATTTGCTCAACGCCGATCTGTATCTCGCCCCGCCCGCCATGGAGGACGGCGGGAATTCGGAACCCGTGCGCCCGGCGGCGCTGGCGGCCTTGCGCGCCACGCCCGGGGTGGCGGCGGTTTCCACCTATCGGCGGATCACGGTGGATCTTGACGGCCACCCCGTCCAGGTCATGGCGGTGGACCTCGCGCCCACCTCCCAGGCTGGTTATCACCTCATCAGCGGTGATCCCGCGACCGCCTGGCGCGCGTTCCAGACTGGCGAAGTGATCCTGGTTTCGGAACCACTGGCCTACCGGCGCGGATTACGTATCGGCGACGGGCTGGACTTGCCGACCGACCAGGGAATACGGCGCTTCGCCGTAGCTGGCGTTTTTCTGGATTACGGCTCGGAACACGGCCGGATTCTGCTGCACCGCGCCGGCTACGAACGATATTGGCGGGAACCGACGGTCGGCTCGATGGCGGCGTTCGCCGCGCCCGGCGAGAATCTAGCGGCCCTACGCGAACGCTTGCAGGATCGGCTGGGACCGATTCAGCCGCTGCTGATCCGTTCCAACCGCGACATTCAAAGCCGCACGCTGGAGATTTTCGACCGCACGTTCACCATTACCAACGTGCTGCGACTGCTGGCGATTCTGGTGGCGGCGGTCGGCGTGTTGAGCGCGCTACTGGCGCTGCAACTGGAACGGGCGCGGGAGTTCGCGGTACTGCGCGCCACCGGCATGACGGCGGGCGAAATCGGCGGGCTGGTCTCGTGGCAAACCGGCTTCATGGGAATCGCCGCCGGCCTGCTGGCCCTGCCGACCGGCGTGCTGCTGGCGGCGATACTGATTTTCGTGATCAACCGGCGGGCGTTCGGCTGGAGCCTGCCATTCCAAGTCGATCCCATGTTGCTATTGGAAACGCTGGCGCTGGCGGTGATCGCCGCCCTGCTGGCCGGCCTGTACCCGATCTGGCGCATGGCCCGCGCCCGGCCCGCCGACGCGCTGCGGACGGAATAGCCCATGATCCGCGTATCCCGACGATGGGTTGGAGGGCTGCTGGTGGCGCTGGTCATCGGCTTGGCGGCTTACCTTCCGCCGCAACCCTTATCCCGGCCACCCAGCGCCGTCGCCGTCGGTTTAGCCTTGGGTGGAGACGACAACGCCGGTTATCAACGCGCCTATCAACCCCGACCCTTCGTTTTCCCCAGCGATCACGGGCCGCATCCGGAATTTCGCAACGAATGGTGGTATGTCACCGGGAACTTGGCCGACGCCACGGGCCGGCCATTCGGCTATCAATTGACGATCTTTCGCATTGCGTTGTCGCCGACCGCGCCATCAGCGGATTCATCCTGGCGCGCGAATCAGGTTTACATGGGTCATTTCGCGCTGACCGATGTCGCGGATAATCAGCATTACGCTTTTGAGCGTTTCAGCCGGGGCGCGCTGGGCCTGGCGGGCGCGCAAGCGACGCCGTTTCGCGTCTGGCTGGAAGACTGGGCGCTGACCGGCGCGGAAACCGACTTTTTTCCGCTGCGACTCCGCGCCCAGGAAGGCGGTATCGCCATCGATCTGACGCTGGACGCCGGCAAGCCCGTCGTGTTGCAGGGGGACCGGGGTTTGAGCCAGAAAAGCGCGGAACCCGGCAATGCTTCCTACTACTACTCCCACACCCGGATGCCGACTCAGGGGACGGTCCGCGTCGGCGGGCGGAGTTTCACGGTCAGCGGCGCAAGTTGGCTGGATCGGGAATGGAGCACCAGCGCGCTGGGACCGGACCAGAGCGGTTGGGACTGGTTTGCGTTGCAACTGGACGATGGGCGGGACCTGATGTTCTACTGGCTGCGCCGCAAGGAAGGCGGCATGGACCCGTTCAGCAAGGGAACGCTGGTCGGACCCGATGGCCAGGCACGGTCGTTGCGCGGGAGCGAGGTGGAGTTACAACCGCTTGGCGAGTGGGTCAGCCCCCACACCCGCGACCGCTACCCCGCCGGCTGGCGGCTGCGCTTGCCCGCCGAGAAGCTCGATCTGACCGTGACGCCGAAAGTGGCCGACCAGGAAATGCGGCTGACGGTAGGCTACTGGGAAGGCGCGGTTACGGTGAGCGGACAGGCTGGCAACCGGGCGGTTGGCGGACAGGGTTACCTGGAAATGACTGGCCACACCCCTCGTTGAAACCGTGGTCAAGGTGCTTCCAATCCCGCATAATCGCCGAGTTTCCGCCACGATCACCGCCAGCATCGGCTCGCTGCGTGGCCCGCCCGTTTCAACCCTAGTTCCAACCTCAGGTCTCCAATGTCATTCCGCCACGCAAAACTCCGCAAGCTACCCTGGTTCGTCACTTTGATCCTGCTGGTGGCGGGCAGTGCCCGAGCCGGCGTCTTTGAGGAAGGCGACATCATCATGGTGCAGGCGGCCCCCGATGCCATCCATTTCAATCCTAGTCCCGAGCACGCCGATTTTTCGTGGCTGGTCGGCGTGGAGTGGCAGTCCCCCTCGCGGTGGCTGGTGGGCGCGTCTTACTTCAATAACAGCTTCAATCAGAAGTGCGAGTATTTTTACTTTGGAAAATCCTGGTCACTGGATTTCATCAGCGACAACGAATATTTCAAGAACTTGTATTTTAAGCTGACCGGCGGCGTTCTACTCGGCTACAAGGAACCCTACGAGAACAAGATCCCGTTCAACGACAACGGTGTCGCGCCAGGCATCGTACCCGGACTGGGTTATAAATTTGGAGATTTCAACGTGCAGATGAACCTACTTGGTGATGCGGGCCTCATGTTCACCTTCGGTTACGATCTTATTAAGTAGCCAAATAAAATTCCTTGAGCCGGTCAATGATTGTGTTTAAGAGGTTAGCGGAGCTAGCAAGGCTTGAAAACCTTTCATCAAGCAAGCGCTGTATCGTTGTCAGTCTGCTAACGCTCGTCATCGATCTGTCAATACTGAATCTCGGTTACCACCGAGGTTTTTCATTAAATTCCTGCCATATTGCAAGCTTTCTGACGGCATCGGGAATCGGCTACCTGCTAAATTCCACCTGGTCGTTCAAAGATACAGAACCTTTCACCATAAATCGGCTCTTAAACTTCATCACCACCACCTTACTGATACTATTCCTGCGCGGAGGAATTCTGGCGTCTTTAATAAAACCAGGATTTTCTGCATTCGAAGCGACTGTAATTTTCTGCGTCACTATTTCTTCGATATGCAGCCATATCGGTAACATTTATTTTATTTTTTCGCCGAAGACTGGCTCTTCCCAATCTAGATTAAATCAACATCATTTTGCCACCATTTTGATTATTTATTCAGTTATTTTACGTTTCTTTTATTTAGGGCCACCAGAGCTTTTTTTCGAAGAAGCCTATTATTGGAATTACGCCAAGCATCTGGATATCGGGTATCTGGACCATCCGCCAATGGTAGCCTGGATTATAAGTCTATTCACCAACTTGATGGGAGACAACGAATTCGCCGTCCGGTTCGGCGCCTTCTCATGCTGGTTAGTGACGGCTTATTTTTCCTTCAGGCTGACCCACGAGATTCATGGCCGATTCAATGCCAGCCAGGCCGTCCTGCTGATCGCGACATTGCCAGTTTATTTTGCCATTGGATGGGTCATGACCCCCGACGCGCCGTTGACAGCCTGCTGGGCGGCGGCGCTTTATTATTTTTATCGGGCGCTGATCCATGAACAGCGCGCGGCCTGGGTAGGAATAGGAATCTCCATTGGATTGGGAATGCTTTCAAAATACACCATTGCCCTGCTGGGTCTCGCTGCGTTGTTATTCATTCTTGTTGATCGCCATTCCAGGAAATGGATATTTCGACCGGAGCCTTATCTTGCCATCCTCATCGCCATTATCCTGTTTTCACCGGTCATCGTCTGGAACGCTGGTCATGAGTGGGCTTCGTTCCTTTATCAAGGCCATGACAGAATGGCCGAACGTTTTGAATTTTCCCTACCTTTCTTCATCGCTAGCATAATCCTGATCATTACGCCGACTGGGTTTCTTTCAGTAATTGCAATTATTTTACATAAAAAGGCCGCCATTCCGTGGAACAACGCGGCATCCGGGGATGCGATTCTTAACACCATGAATCGCAGCTATTTTCTGCTCTTGACCCTCACCTTGCTTCCAGTTGCCGTTTTTCTGACGCTGAGTTTATTCAGGGAAACCAAATTTCATTGGACGGCCCCCTGTTGGCTGGGTATCGTCCCCTACATCGCATCTATCGCAAGCCGTGATTCACAATCTGGCGCTAACAAACTGATTGAATGGAACCGGCGCGCATGGCCAGCAACGATCTTGATCTGCTTGATCTGCTACGGCGCCGCCTTGCATTATCTCACTCTAGGATTTCCTGGTGTCCCTTATCCAAAAAATTTATATCTTCTGGGGTGGCAAGATTTTGGGCGTGAAATTGAAACATTGGTAGAGAAAATCGAGCACGAAACCAATGAAAAAATACTGGTGGTCGGTATGGACAGAAATAGAATTGCCAGTGGGCTTGCATTTTATCGCACCAAAGCCGTTGAAGCCTCGAATGAAAAAGCTAGCCACGAACCAGTGTTCCAAACCTCCAGTTGGCATCTGTTCGGTGGTAAAAGCCTGATGTATGAGTACTGGTTTCCCATTGAAGAACAAATTAACAAAACCATGTTACTGGTTAGTCGGAGCATTACTAATTTGACCAGCGACGATGCTCTTTCCCGAGTGCGGCAAGCAGGAGATATAAAAGAAATGGCACTCTGGAAAAACGGTAAGCCCGCAGGTAATTATTATTATCGCCTGGTAAAAGACTATCGAAATCAGCAGTCCGAAACAAAGACGCCATCGACCATATCAAGTGATTATTAGGCCTTATCAAAACTTTATGCTTCCCTTTAGGCAAATTATTTCTAGAAATTCGATCGAGCTGTTATTTCGAATTGTGGTGACCGCCACGATCTTCACCATCATCCTGCGTTCTATCAATATCGACCAGCTATGGAAGACGCTGAGAGAAGCCAGATTAGACCTGCTATTTTTGGCATTGCTCATGCAATTTGGCAGTACCAGTCTGTCAGCCTATCGCTGGCAGTTGATCATGCACAACCTGAATTTCGGTCAGTCTCTTTCATTTTACTGGTGCAGTTATTTCAAGGCATCGTTCTTCAATCAAGGGTTGCCAACCAGTATTGGCGGTGACGCGATCAAGGTGCTTGATGTGGCTGGCCAAGGATTTCGCAAACGGGATGCTTTGTATGGCATCCTACTGGACCGAATTACCGGTCTTGCCGCTCTAATGTGGCTAAATCTCATAGCGTATATGTCCGATTCTAGTCTACTTCCAAGTCCAATATACCACCTGACCTTGCTGCTTGCCGTGGGCAGTCTGGCTGGCTTTGCAATCGTGTCTTCTTTGAGATATCTATCATGGTTTGACGCTTATCCCCGATTGAGGATGTTAAAAACAATATCGGAAAGGCTGCACCAAGCTTTTCTGAACGATCGTATCTTGTTGATCGGCTCATCGCTGCTCATTCCCGCCTTGGCTATGTTGAGTGTTTCCGTAATCGGTCGGGCCCTGGGCTTACGCTATGATCTGGCGACCTATTTCATCATTGTACCCCTGGCAATCCTTCTGACCATCATCCCTGTTTCCCTGGCCGGATGGGGTATACGCGAGGGCACTCTGGTGGCCTTGTTCTCCCTGATTGGCGCTGATAAAGCGGTCATTTTAGCCATGTCCATTCTCTATGGATTGATGCAGATTATTGTGAGTCTACCTGGTTTTGTCATCTATCTCGGTAGTCGCAAACAGATCCTATGAAAATCGATACCATGCGGAAGGTGGATTATCTCGCTGGAATTCCGTTGTGCTTTCTGGCGACTCTGCTGATTCGCTTCGCCGGCCTGTTCATCAGGCAACCCTTTCAGCCGACTCGCAAGGTATTGTTCATCGAATTATCAGAAATGGGTAGCGCCATCCTGGCCGATTCCGCCATGAAGAAGATGCGACAAGCAGGCAACGCTGAATTGCATTTTCTGATTTTCAAATCCAACGCGGCCAGCCTGCGTCTGTTGAACACGATACCGGAAACCCATGTTTTCACCATTCGAGCGGATGGATTGTTAAATCTCGCCGTCGATAGCTTGCGCTTTCTCGTCTGGGCTCGCCAACGCGGGATTGATACCGTCATCGATCTGGAACTTTTTTCGCGGTATAGCGCCTTACTGACGGGCTTGTCGGGCGCCACAAAGCGGATTGGGTTCCATGCCTTTTACAACGAGGGCCTGTATCGGGGCGATCTGTTGACTCATCGGGTGGCCTATAACCCCCATTTGCATATTGCCAAGAATTTTATCGCGCTGGTCAACGCTGCGCTGGCGAAACAAGAGGAGTTGCCGTTTTCCAAGACGTTGATCGACGACAGCGAAATCGGATTGGCCCGCGCCGAGGTCAATGAAGACGCCATCGCCACGATGCGCGAACGCATTCGCCATGAGTATCCTTCCTATGACGAACGGCGCCACCGGCTGGTATTGATCAACCCCAACGCCAGCGACCTGTTACCGCAACGCCGCTGGATGCCCGACCATTTCGTGGCGGTCATGGGTGGATTACTCGCTGAATACGACGATTTACTGGTTTTGATCACCGGGGCTCCAGCGGAGCGCGAGGAAGCGGAGATGCTGAAACAACGGGTTGGACACGAGCGCTGCGTCAATTTCGCTGGTCGCCAGCAGCTTGAGGAATTGCCCGCGTTGTATTCAATGGCCGAAATCATGCTGACCAACGACTCGGGACCAGGCCACTTTTCGGCGGTCACGAGTCTTCGCACCTTCGTCATTTTTGGCCCGGAAACGCCCCATCTCTACGGTTCTCTCGGCAACAGCACCCCGATTTACGCGGGCCTCGCCTGTTCGCCCTGCGTGAGCGCGGCCAACCATCGCAAGACCCCCTGCACCGACAACGTGTGCCTAAAGGTCATCAAACCAGCGATGGTGCTGGAACAACTGCGCGACGCGCTGAAAGAAAAGCATTCCGCCGCGTAAAAGGCTCAAAAGATCACTCCACCTTTATCCAGAAGCATCATGTCTCAAGCTGAAAAAACAGGGGTCAGTGATGACTCACCGATTTTGATTCAGGCGCCGGATTCGATTCAGGTCCCTTCAGCCTCGCGCCGGTTGTCCAAGGCCCTGTTGTTGGGTCTGCTGATCCTGTTCGCCGCGATCTGGTTCAGTAATCTCGAATACTGCAAGCTGATTGGGCCCGACGAGGGCCGCTACGCCGAAATCGGGCGGGAGATGGCCCTGTCCGGCGACTGGGTGACGCCCCGGCTGAACGATCTCAAGTATTTCGAGAAGCCACCGCTGCAATATTGGGCGACGGCAGCGGCGTACCGGCTGTTTGGCGAGCATCACTGGACTGCGCGCTGGTGGCCGGTAACCACCACCTTCGCTTGCGTGCTGCTGATGTTTTGGACCGCGCGTCGGCTGTATGGCGACGATGAAGTCGCGCTGGCGGCGGCGGCGGCGCTGGGCGGTTGTACCGGCGTCGTCATCATCTCCCATATCAACACCTTGGACGCCGGGCTGGCCGCGTTTCTCACCGTTGTCCTGCTCGGTTTCCTGCTGGCCCAGCGCCCCGGCGCGACGCCGGTGGAAAACCGCAACGGGATGCTGGTGGTCTGGGCGGCGATGGCGCTGGCGGTGCTGAGCAAGGGCCTGATCGGCGTGGTGCTGCCGGGGGCGGTGCTGGCGATCTATGTGCTGATCGAACGTGACTGGCGGTTGCTGACCCGTTTGCACTTGGGCAAGGGGTTGGCGCTGCTCCTGTTGATCGCCGTCCCTTGGTTCGTCGCCGTGTCGCTGGCCAACGATGAATTCGCCCGTTTTTTCTTCATCCACGAGCACTTCGCCCGCTTCCTGACCAAGGTTCATCACCGCAAGGGGGCGTGGTGGTACTTTGTTCCCATCCTGCTGCTCGGGGCGATGCCCTGGACTCCTTTCATCGCCGCCCGGTTGCGCGAGGGCTGGCGGCGTGAAGGTTCGCCGGGAACGCTGCGGCCGTCGCGGTTCCTGCTGATCTGGACGGCGTTCATCTTCCTCTTCTTCAGCGCCTCGCATTCCAAGCTGCCGTCCTATATCCTGCCGGTCTTTCCGGCCCTGGCGCTGTTCGCGGCGGTCGAGACGCGGCGGATAGCACCGGCGACGCTGAGCCGCTTGGCCTGGGGGCTGGTCGCGGCCGGCGGCGCGCTGCTACTGGTGGCGCTGATCGGCGGTGACCGCATCGCCCGTGCTTTTTCGGAGGAGGCATCGCCGTTCGAAATCGTCGACCATGTTGTGCCCTGGCTTCAAGCCTCGGTGCTCGCTTTCATCGCTGGGGCCGTCGCGGCGGCTTGGCTATTTCGGCGCCATTCGTGGTGGGCCGGCATGGTCGCCCTGGCATTCGGCAGCCTGGTGGCCGGCATCCTGGCGATGGACGGGCACGATCAACTATCATGGCTGTCGTCGTCCTATCATATCGTTCGCGAGATCGAGGCAACCCGGGGGCCGCTCGACTCCAGCGCTCCCTTTTACAGCATCCAGATGTACGATCAGACGTTGCCGTTCTACCTGAAACGGCCCGTCACGCTGGTGCAGTACATCAACGAATTTGCCCTCGGCCTGGACGCGGAACCCCAGAAGGGTATCGCGCGGGTCGAGGACTGGCGGCAGCGCTGGGTCGGATTGGCGCAAGGGTATGCGCTGATGAATCCGGCCAGCTACGAGCGCTTCACCAAGGAGGGTCTGCCGATGCGGGTGCTGGCCCGTGACCCCCGCCGGGTCATCGTGAGCCGCCAATGACCACCGCCAGCTTTGCCCTGATTTTGACCGGCGTGCTGCTCAACGCCGCCGCGCAACTGCTGCTCAAGGCCGGTACGAATACGCTTGGTGTCATTACTCCCACCGTCGCCAACGCACTGCCCCTGGCCTGGACGGTTGCCACCAACCCGCATTTCCTCGGCGGCTTCGCCTGCTACGGCGTCAGCGTGCTGGTGTGGATTCTGGCGCTCTCCCGCGTCCCGGTCAGCATTGCCTACCCGATGTTGTCCATCGGCTATGTCGTCAACGCGCTCGCCGCGTGGTATCTATTTGACGAGGCGCTGAGCGGTGGGCGCTGGCTCGGCATCGGCTTTATCATGATTGGCGTTTATCTGCTGGCCCGATCTTCCTGAGAAATTTGCAATGGCATCATCCTCATCCCCCCTCACCCCCAACCCCTCTCCCACGGGGGGAGAGGGGAGAGTGCTTCCCTATCTGCCCTTTGCCCGCCCAACGCTGGACGAAGAGACGATCAACGGCGTGGCGGAGGTGCTACGTTCTGGTTGGATCACCACCGGACCGCAAGTCAAGAAGTTTGAGGCGGCGCTGTCCGATTATCTCGGCGACCGGCCAGTGCGGACGTTGAATTCGGCCACCGCCGCGCTGGAAGTCGCCTTGCAACTGTGTGGTATCGGCCCCGGCGATGAAGTCATCACCCCCTCGCAAACCTTTTTCGCCGCCCCCAACATGATCGCCAAGGTGGGCGCGACGCCGATCTTCGTGGATGTGGAACTGGTCAGCCGCAATCTCAATTTCGACGCAGTGGAACGAGCCATCACACCGCGCACGAAGGCCATCATGCCCACCCATTTCGCCGGACTGCCGGTGGACATGGAACGACTGTACGCGATGGCGAAACGGCATGGGCTACGGGTCATCGAGGACGCCGCGCTGGCTATCGGCTCCAGTTGGCGCGGGCGACGGATCGGCAGCTTCGGTGACCTGACCGTGTTCAGCTTCCATCCCAACAAGAATATGACCGCCATCGAGGGCGGGGCGCTAGCCCTGAACGACGAGGCGGAAGCGCGCGAGGTCGAGACGCTGCGCTTTCACGGCATCACCCGCCTGCCCGACGGCATGCGCGATGTGGCTTTCCCCGGCGGTAAGTTCAACCTGCCCGATGTCAACGCCCGAATCGGTCTCGGGCAACTGGCGCGGCTGGAGGAATTCAACGCCCGTCGCCGCGATCTCGTGGCGGACTATTTCCGACTGTTTCCCGCCGAGCCGCCCTGCCTGTTACCGCATCCCGGCTACCCTGGCGATGAAATCGGCCACAGTTGGAATCTGTTCGCGCCACTACTGCCGCTGGAGCGGATGACGATGGACCGCCAGCAATTCCGCGCGGCGCTGGAAGCGCGCGGTATCGGCACCGGCATCTCCTACGAAGCGGCCCATCTGACCACCCTATTTCGCCGCCGGGGCCATCACGCAGGTGAACTGCCGAACACCGAACGAATCGCCCGCGAAACGGTGACGCTGCCATTGTTCCCGACCATGACCCGCGCCGACGTGGAACGGGTGTGCGCGGCGGTCGGCGAGGTGTTGCGATGAACGATCCCCAACTCTCGGTCATCATTCCCGTCTACAACGAGCAGGAAACGCTACCGGCGCTGTTCGCCCGGCTCTATCCGGCGCTGGATGCGCTAGGCGTGGCCTACGAAGTGCTGTTCATCAACGACGGCAGCCGCGACCGCTCGGCGGCGCTGCTAAAAGACCAGTTCCTGGCCCGGCCCGACGTGACACGGGTCATCCTGTTCAACGCCAACCACGGCCAGCATCTGGCGATCATGGCTGGCTTCGAGCATTGCCGGGGCGAGCGAGTGGTGACGCTGGACGCCGATCTGCAAAATCCCCCCGAGGAAATCGGCAAGCTGCTGGCGGCGATGGACCAGGGCCATGACTATGTGGGCAGCATCCGGGAAACGCGCCGGGATAGTCTATGGCGGCATGTCGCCT
The DNA here is from genome assembly GCA_046347555.1 of Candidatus Competibacteraceae bacterium. GTDB lineage: Bacteria > Pseudomonadota > Gammaproteobacteria > Competibacterales > Competibacteraceae > Contendibacter. Next base: position 92,630 of record JAXMFY010000003.1, read on the forward strand.
CGCGGCTGATGAATCGGCTGCGCGAACGGATCACCCACATCAAGATGACCGATCAGGGTTGCATGTTGCGGGCCTACAGCCGCTCTATCGTCAAGGCGATTGTGGCGACGCGCGAGGTCAGCACCTACATCCCGGCGCTGGCCTACACCTTCGCCGCCAACCCCACCGAAGTCACCGTCGCCCACGCCGAGCGCGCCGCTGGCGAATCCAAATATCCTCTCTACAAGCTGATCCGGCTAAACTTCGACTTGGTGACCGGCTTCTCGCTGGCACCCTTGCAGATGTTCTCGCTGGTCGGGATCGCCCTGTCGCTGGCCTCAGCAGCGTTCGTGGTTTATCTCGCCATTCGCCGGCTGATCTTTGGTCCGGAAGCCGAGGGGCTATTCACTCTGTTCGGCATTGATTTCCTGCTGATGGGTATTGTGCTGTTCGGCATCGGCTTGCTGGGCGAGTATGTCGGCCGCATCTATCAACAAGTGCGCGAGCGTCCACGATTCACCATCCAGGGGATTCTGGAGCGGCGCGAAGAGGGGGATTGAGTCCATGACCCGCGCTGTGGTGTTCGCCTATCACAACGTTGGAGTCCGTTGCCTCAAGGTCTTGCTGGCTCACGGCGTCGACGTGGCGCTGGTCGTGACGCACGCCGACGATCCCCACGAACGGGTCTGGTTCGACAGCGTCGCCGCCACCGCCGCCGATTACGGTATTCCGACGATCGCGCCGGAAAACCCGAACGTCCCGAAGGAGCTACAGCGGCTGCGCGACCTGGCTCCTGATTTTCTGTTCTCGTTCTATTACCGGCGAATGCTGATGCCCGAGCTGCTGGCAATTGCGCCGCGCGGCGCGCTGAACATGCACGGTTCGCTGCTGCCGAAATATCGCGGTCGGGTTCCGATCAACTGGGCGATCATCCACGGCGAGACCGAAACCGGCGCGACGCTGCATTACATGGTGGCGAAACCGGACGCCGGCGATATTGTCGACCAGACCGCCGTGCCGATCCTGCTCGACGACACTGCACGGGAAGTTCTCGACAAGGTGACCGTCGCCGCCGAAATGACGCTACATCGGGCGCTGCCGGCCCTGATCGCCGGCGCCGCGCCGCGCATCGCGCAGAATCTGCGCCAGGGCAGTTATTTCTCCGGCCGCAAGCCCGAGGATGGGCGCATCGACTGGACTGGATCGGCGATGGGCGTTCACAACCTGGTGCGAGCGGTTGCCCCACCTTATCCGGGCGCGTTCACCATCGTAGCCGGTCAACCGGCGCGGATTCTGCGAACGCGGGTAATCGCGGCAAACGCGATCAGGATACCCGAGCCTTTCCTTGAATGGGTCGATGGCCGGTTGATCGCTCGCTGCGCGGGTGGTGGCGCGCTGCAAGTCCTCACGTTGGAAATTGCCGGCGAAGTCGTCGATTCGGCGCAACTGGCGGCGCGGCTTGGTCCCGGGCCGTGGCCCTTGAACGCCTGAAATCGCCCATCCGATTTTTCCGATCACTCGGCGCCACCGTCGCCGGCTGCTACTTTTAGACCCTGGAATCCTTCCCGTAATGAAAAAAATCCTGATCCTCGGCGTCAACGGCTTCATCGGCCACCACCTGTCCCAACGCATCCTGGTGGATACCGACTGGGAAATTCACGGCATGGACATGCAGGACGACCGCGTCCGTGACCTGATCGGCCATTCGCGCTTTCACTTTTTCGAGGGCGACATCACCATCAATCGGGAATGGATCGAATACCATGTCAAGAAGTGCGACGTGGCGCTGCCGCTGGTCGCCATTGCCACGCCCGCCACCTATGTGCGCGAACCGCTGCGAGTGTTCGAACTCGATTTTGAGGCCAATCTGCCCATCGTGCGGTCCTGCGTCAAGTATCGGAAACGACTGGTGTTTCCCTCGACCTCCGAAGTTTACGGTATGTGCGCCGACGCGGAGTTCGATCCCGAAGCCTCGCCGCTGGTTTATGGGCCGATTAACAAGCCGCGCTGGATCTACGCCTGCGCCAAGCAGATGATGGACCGCGTGATCTGGGCCTACGGCATGGAACAGGGGCTGGATTTCACGTTGTTCCGGCCGTTCAACTGGATCGGCGCTGGCCTCGATTCGATCAACACCCCGAAGGAAGGCAGTTCCCGGGTCATCACCCAGTTTCTGGGCCAGATCGCGCGGGGCGAGCCGATCAAGTTGGTGGACGGCGGCGCCCAGCGGCGCTCGTTCACCTATATCGATGACGGCATCAACGCGCTACTCAAGATCATCACCAACGAACGAGGTGTGACCAGCGGCCAGATTTACAACATTGGCAATCCGCGCAACAACCTGTCGGTGCGTGAACTGGCGACTCGGATGCTGGAACTGGCGGCGGAATATCCGGAATACCGGGACAACGCGGCCAGGGTTCGGCTGGTCGAAACCACCTCGGTGAACTACTACGGCCAAGGCTATCAGGACGTGCAACAGCGGGTGCCCAGGATCGAAAACACTCGCGCCGATCTTGACTGGGAGCCGAAGGTGACGATGGACGACGCCTTGCGGCGAATCTTCGAAGCCTATCGCACCCATGTCGCCGATGCCGGCACGCTGGTCGACTGAGCCGGATGGTCGCGCCTCCGTTCGTTCTCAAGGTTGACGTCGACACCCTGCGTGGAACGCTGGAGGGCGTACCGCGACTGGTCGAGCTGTTCCAACGCCACCAGACGGATGCGACCTTTTTGTTCAGTCTCGGCCCCGACCACACCGGCTGGGCGATCCGGCGGGTGTTTCGGCCCGGCTTTCTCGGCAAGGTCAAACGCACCTCGGTCCTCGAACACTACGGGCTCAAGACTTTGCTTTACGGAACGCTGCTGCCTGGACCGGACATTGGCCGGCGCGCGAGCGACGTGATGCGGCGAGTCCGCGCCGCCGGGTTTGAGACCGGTATCCATTGCTGGGATCACGTCTATTGGCAAGACCATGTCGCCGGAGCCGACCGCGAATGGACAGCCCGCCAAATGCGCAAGGCGATGGAGCGTTATGCCGAGGTTTTCGGCGCGGCGGCGACCGTGCATGGCGCGGCGGGCTGGCAAATGAACAGCCATGCGTTGCGGCTCACCGCCGAGTTGGGCTTCGCCTGCTGCTCTGATGCGCGCGGAATTCATCCCTTCCTGCCGGTAGTGAGCGGCGAGACGATCCGCTGCCCGCAGTTTCCGACCACGCTGCCGACCCTGGACGAATTGATCGGCATGGATGGCATCACGCCAGACAACGTTGCTGACCGTCTGCTGGCGATGACGGCAACGACGCCAATCACCGGCCATGTGTTCACCCTGCACGCCGAACTGGAAGGCATGAAATTCCTGCCCGTGCTGGATCGATTGCTCGCGGGTTGGCGCGACCAGGGCTATCGCCTCGGCGCCCTACGGACGCTGGCCTATGAAATGGCGCTGGACACCCTGCCAAGGCACCAGGTCAAGTACGAGACCGTGCCTGGCCGCGCGGGCGCGCTGCTGATCCAGGGATCGGTGGTTGATCAGGCAAAGGGCGGACTCAATTCACCACCAACCCCACAACACTGGCCCGGGCCCGGTTGCGGTCGACCAGCGGCAACGTGATCACCCCCATCGGCCCCAGATAGCCCCGGTTCGTGCCGATGGCTTCCTCGGACGTAAACTCGGTCAGATATTCCTTAACGCCGGGTGCGACTCCCAGGTTGGCTTTCTTGACATACAGCAACAATGGTTCCACGACGGGATACACCCCATGGGAGACACTCAGGGCCGACGGTTCGTAGCCATCGAGAGGGATGGGAGACAAACCGGAATCTGGCTTGAAGTGAGTTTGCGACATGACGCCCAGGGTATTGGGGTTGGTCTGTAGTTCCTTGACGGCTGCGCCAAATTCCTTGAACTCAACATAAGCGCCATCCTCGCGGGGGCGTTGGCAAGCCGTTTCAAGCGCCTTGGGGTCGTTCGCCATCAAGGTTTGCATCGAGTCGACCTGCTTGCAGCCGACCAGCATGATTTGTTTCAGTACGATCTCGTGAATACCGTGCATCTCAGCGGGCACCCATATTAAAATCCTGGTGCTGGGCAAGTTGGGATTGATGTCCTTCCAGAGCTTGTAGGGATTGGGTACAAGCTTGGCGCCGTCCTTTGGATCGGGGACGTCCTTGGCCATCGCCAGGAACAATTCCTTGCGGCTCAGGCTAGGGAATTTCGCCCCCGCGCTGGATTGAGCGACGACGGTGGCCACCAACCCGAACTGAATTTCGACGATATCCTTGACGCCGTTTTTCTCGCACGGCTCCTTTTCCTCCGGCTTCATGGGTCGCACCGCGACAGCGATATCGACTGTTCCGGGGCCGGTTCCCACGCAAAACAATTTGAAGCCCGCGCCCGAGCCGATGGCTTGAATCTGCGGAGGTTTTAGTTGAGTGGCCTGGCTGAATCGCTCGCCCACCGCCGTCGCGAATGGGTAAATCGTGGTTGCACCGGCCATGCTGATATAGTCACGCGTGGATTCGGCGGCAACAGCGCCAGTTGTGACAACCGTCGACAGTAAAAAAGCAAAGCTTAAATTGCGTGCAAACATCGACTGCTCCTCCTAAGTTATGGTTTTTTTGGAACTGGTCAAGTTGAGGTAGTCTATTAACATAAGTTAACATAACTTAACATAAGTTAACATAACTTAACATAAGCAATAGCCTTAAAATTTGAAGTGTCGATGGCCTGGAATCGATACTAACGCAAGAGAGCTATCGCTATGGACTAGGCACACTTGCCGACGACACAGGTATTTCAGACGCCCCCAATATCCTTGCCCGTCACAATCAAGTGGGCTTTGGATATAGAATCTAAGCAAATATCAGACCAACCTTCTTGGAGGAACGAAGTCCCTTGCACGTTCGAGGGTCTCGGGTCATATTATGCTTATTAGCCAAAGACATGGAGCGATGAATAAGAAACAAACAACGAGGAATGATCAAAGAAATCCAGCCGATCTGGCATGAAATTTTGAAGCGGGCTTGTGCCACAGTTTCATTCTGGAATCCTTCCCAGATTCAGAAACTCAAGGCCTGTCTCATCAGAGTTGCTTTCAATAAGGTCGAAGAACCCAATGTGGATGAAGAATTCCAAGCAATTCCTTGTCGGCAAGATGTCGATTGGCATACTGATTTTCATAGTAGCGGCGGTAATCACTCTTTTCATTGCACTGTCTTTTTTTGATTATCCATCCGCCGATGATTTCTGCTATGCCGCCAAAGCCAGGCAATTGGGGTTTTTTGGCGCTCAAGCGTTTTGGTACGAAAATTGGTCGGGCCGATACACCCTGAATTTTACCTACACCGCATTCTCACTACTGGGAGACATTTTTAAAATATACCATTTTCCTCCCATTATTCTTCTGATATCGACCTGGTTGGGATTTTGCTTTGTGATTGCAAAGGTTTCCAGAGGTCAAATCTCAAAATTATTTATTTTTCTTACGGGGGGGATATGTACGGTATTATTTATATCCGGCACTCCAAACATTGCCCAGACCTTCTATTGGCCAGGCGGGAGCTTTACTTACCAGATACCCAATGTTCTTCTACTTTTTCTTTTGGGATTGCTAATCTGGCGTGAAACGACCGCGATTGGCAAGTATACGCGGATACTGATTTTCTCTCTTTCCAGCCTTTTAGTTATCATTATTATCGGCGCGAATGAAATTTCCCTTTTATTGACGGACGCGATTCTTTTCTGCGGTACTGTCCACGCACTGTGGACGCAGCGGGATTCCCGCGCCTTTTGGATAGGACTGCTGTTGATCGCCATCGGGGCGGCGCTGGTCAGCGTGTCGGCGCCGGGCAATTATCAGCGCTACGCCAGCCTCGATAACGTGACCCAGTTGCGGCTCACGCCTGGGCTGGCCACGCTCCTTTATCCACCCTGGGTGGTATTGCGGCTGTTATACTGGCTCTCGAACCTGGGACTATGGGCATCGGCGTTCATTATTCTGGTCATCACATTTCCCGCCGCAAAAACCCGGCTCTATTCCAATGGAAGCTTCAAACGTTCATTCCTGATCTTTCCGGCTCTATGGATAATCATGATCTTCGTATTGAATGGGGTTGGGTTTGTGATCAATCGATATCCACTACCGGATCGAGCGGAAAGCGTCGTCTGGCTGCTTTTTTTGCTCGGCTGGTATCCTTCCTTCATCATCCTGACGCATTTTACGGTGGGTCGAAAAATCCCGCTTGATGACCGTCGCCTCATCCAGCCAGCCATCGTACTACTCATGATCAGCCTGCTAGGATCGCCTAATATCTTCGAAGCTTACAAGGACGTCTATCGGGGCTATCGCTACGACCAGGAATTACATGATCGGTTTAACAAGATCCAGGCCGCCAAGAACCGGGGAGAGACGGACATCATCGTGGACAGTATCTCCAAACCGCCGCTGACCCTATTTGCCGCCTATCTCGAAACCGACCCTGAAAATTTCAGAAATCAATGCATGAGCGAATATTTCGAGGTCAAATCCATCCGACTCGGTTCTCCCGCTCAATGACATCGCTTTCGATCCAAACCCATTTAGACCGAAATCTTCCATCAACCGATTCCAACCCTCGGTTCCACCCACAACCGGTCGCGCAGACCCGACGACCGCCGAAGCCGTCGCTCGACCGCGCCGACGAGCACCGCCGGCAGCCCGTGAAACGCCGCCCCTTGCCTGGCGCGAGTCAGCGCCGTGTACACCAGTTCGCGGCTTAACACAGGCGACGATTCGGTCGGCATCACCATCACGATTCGGTCGAACTCCGATCCCTGGCTCTTATGCACCGTCATCGCGTAGACGGTCTCATGCTCCGGCAGGCGCGCCGGGGCGAAACTTCGCAACGCGCCATCGCTACCCAGGAAAAACACCCGCATCCGTTCCGGATCGTCCGGGTCCGGCAAGGTAATGCCGATGTCGCCGTTGAACAGTCGCAAGTTGTAGTCGTTGCGAACGATCATCACTGGGCGGCCCAGGTACCAGTCCCGGCGAGTCTGAATCAAACCTCGGTCGCGCAACGCGGCTTCGCACCATCCGTTCAGCGCTTCCACTCCGAACGGGCCAGCGCGCAGGGCGCTCAACACCCGGAACTGGCCGAAAAGCTCGAACACGGCCGTTGGCCCGACTCCCTCCCGCACCGCCCGCAGATAGGGCGCGAAGCCCTCTCCGACCGATTTCGCCAGTTGCTCCGGCAACTCGGTGGGATCGGTCAAGGTCCGCCAAGCGATGTCCTCGTGGGGCGAACCGGTCAACAACGCCACCGCTGCTTCTCCCTTGCCGCCATTCACCGCCCGCGCCAACGCGCCGATCCCGCTGGCGGCGCCAAAGCGGTAGCTATGCCGCAACAACACGATGGCGTCGGCCAGGGGCGGGGGCGTGATCCGGCCGCGCGGCAACGCCTCGCCGGTCAACGCGGCCAACCGTGCCCGAAACTCCGGCGAAAACCGGCCACCGCCAAAACAAAGGTCACCCAGCACTGCCCCCGCGTCGACCGAGGCCAGTTGATCCTTGTCGCCCAGCAGGATTAGTCGGGCGGTAGGGGGTAGTGCATCGACGGTCTTGGCCATCAGCGCCAATCCCACCATGGACACTTCGTCCACCACCAACACATCCACCGGCAAGGGGTTGTCCCGGTCGTGACGGAAATACACCGAGTCCGGCCGGGCGCCAAGCAGGCGATGCAGGGTGGACGCCTCCTCGGGAATTTGTGCCAACCGCTCCGGCTCCAATCCCAGCGCGGGCTTGGCCGCGCGGATCGCTTCCTGCAAGCGCGCCGCCGCCTTGCCGGTGGGCGCGGCCAAGGCGATACGTAACGGCCGACCATCGGTCTGGCCGGTCAGCAGCGCCAGAATTTTCAGGACGGTGCTAGTCTTGCCGGTGCCCGGCCCGCCGGAGATGATGCAAACCCGCTTCAGCGCCGCCACCGCCGCCGCCACCTTTTGCCAGTCCGGCCCGGTCAGTTGCGGATGGCGGGGAAACAGCCGGTCGAGATCGGCTCGCAACCGGGCCTCGTCCACGGTCGTCACGGGTTCCACAGCCCGCCGCGACAAGTCCTCGGCCAGTCGGTGTTCATATTCCCAGTAGCGGTATAGGTACAGTCGGCCGCGCCGGTCGAGGATCAGAGGCTGACGCGCGCCCGGTCGCCCGACCACCGGACTGGCGCGCAGGATTCCCAGCCAGTCGCTGATCGGCGGAGGCGCGAACGCGGGCGCTGCTCCCGCCATGACGGTCCAGCGCCGCGCCCATTGCCGCAGGTTGACGCAGATGTCGCCCTGGCCGGTGGCATGACTGGCCAACGCCGCCGCCAGTTCCAAGGCTACCCTCACCCCCAACCCCTCTCCCGGCGGGAGAGGGGAGCTTACGCCAGCCAACCGGTTCATGAACCGGGCGAAATGCAGGTCCAGGTCGGTCAGCAAACCGCGTTCGAACAGAATTCGCAGGGGATCGTTTAAACCGGGGTTGTCATTCAAGATCGCGCTCACTCCAACGGAATCCGCGCAAGACCGTTTCGCGGAACGGGATTCGAAGATCAAAAAGGGCGTAACCAGTCGAGCGCGGGGTAGCCGGCGGGCTGGGCTGAGCCGGAGATGAAAAGGGCGATGGGCGCCTTGCCCGGTTGGCCCGGACGTGGGTAGATTGAGGTCATTGAAAACGCAATCACCCGAGGAACCCACCGATGAGGATGATGTCGCCGTTGACCGTGGAAGGCAAGCGGTTGGATGTGGCCAATCGCCTGGAGGAGCTGGAAGGGTTGGTGCAGGAGGCGGCGCGCGCCGGCCTGCCGGCGCACGAACTGGAGCGCGGTCTGTGGCAGTCGCTGCTGCGGCTGGGCCATGAGTTGCAAGGGCAGTATTTTGCCCTGGCCGGCGATGGCGACCGCGGGGAGACGCTGACCCTGACGGACGGGCGGGTGGCGAAGCGGTTGCCGGAGCACCACTCTCGCCCTTATCAGTCGATCTTTGGGGACTTTGTCTTGGACCGGGTGGTGTACGGGACGCGCGAGGGGCAGCGGATCGAGGCGGCGCCGCTGGATGCGCGGCTGGGACTGCCGGGGGATCAGTGCTCGTATCTGCTGCGGGACTGGAATCAGGCCTTGGTGGTGGAGAATCCCTACGGCCAGGTCAACGCCGTGCTGGGGCGCATGCTGGGCTTGCAGCAGTCCGTGGCCAGCCTGGAGACGATGCGCGGACCCTGGCCGGCGCGGTGGCGGGCTATGAAGCCGCTCGGCCGGCGGCGGCCCCGGCGCCGGGCCAGCAGATTGTGGTGTTGAGCGCCGACGGCAAGGGCGTCCCGCTGCGCAAGCCGGCCGACGCCCCAGCCATCGCCGCCCACGACCACGCCCGGGGACCGAAGCCCGACCGGAAGAAAATGGCCGTGCTCGGCGCGGTCTATCAGATGGATCCATATCCGCGCACGGCGGGGGCGGTGGTCGAGTCGCTGTTTCGTGATCCCGCCGCCCCGGCCCCGGCCGACCGGACCGCGCCGCCCCGGCTGGTTCCGCAGCACAAGCGGCTGTGCGCGGTGTTGCCGGTGGCCGCCGCCGTGGCCGCCGCACTCGCCCCGCCGCGTCCCACCGCCGTGGTTTTCCCCTGGCTGGCCGAAGAGGCCCGCCGGCGCGACCCCACTCACCAACACCCTTGGGTGCTGCTGATGGACGGCCAAGCCTCGCTGTGGGACGCCGCCGCCGCGACTCTGGGCGAGGCCCCACGGGTGGAAATCCTCGACCTGCTGCACGCCACCGGTTACCTCTGGGAAGCGGTGCATCTGTTTCATGATCCCGGCAGCGACCTGGCCCTGAAGTGGATGAAACTGCTGGTCTTGGGGCTGTTGAGTGGGATGGGCACCGGCGTGATCCGCTGGCTGCAACACCTCGCCAAGCAGGGCGAGCGGCCCGCCGCCACCCGCACCCGCCTAGAGCAGATTCACGACTATTTCGACCGCCACCGCGACCGCATTCATTACGATCAGTACCTCGCCGCCGGCTACCCGATCGCCTCGGGCGTGATTGAAGGGGCCTGTCGCCACGTCGTCAAGGATCGGATGGAGCGGGCTGGGATGCATTGGACCCTGCCCGGTGCCCAGGCCCTGTTGAACCTCCGCTGCGTGGCGCTCAACGATGAATGGAAGCCGTTCATGAACCATTACATCCACCAGGAAACCACCCGGCTCTATGCCCACTGTCCGGTCAACCCCAAACCCGCCCATCTTCGCCTGGTCGCCTGAGCGGGGAGCTCGCTCGACTGGTTACGCCCGATCAAAAAGGCAAAACATTATCTCTCGTCACAACTCGACAGGGCCGCCCTGGTAAGTCCCATGGAACCAGAATGACCTGGAAAATTGATTCAAGATGTTGAATCTCAGATATTTTCTGGGATTCCCTTTCGAGGGAAACCAGCTTGCCAACAATTGTCCACGGGGCCTCGATGGCTGGCAGTACAGCACTATCAACGGCAGAGAACATGATCTGATTGGATGGCAGATTCGTCGATACCCGATCCATCCCCCCGCCAAAAACTAGCGAAGTGAAGCTGGGAACAATTGGGGGAATGTGGCAGGGACTGGCTGCGAAAGTTGACGACGAGATCGACCTTTTGCTGCAAGCATGACACGTTGGAAACGACAATCGCGCCGTATTCCTTCAATAAGAATGGCGCCTGATCGTCGCGGAGATCGGGGTCGCAAACCCACAAGGTATTGGGCGGAGGTTGCAAAGCTTTGATCAGCGCCAACACCGGGCTGTGACGTAGATCGTCGCTGCCAGTCTTGTTCGTCACGCCATAGATACCAATGCGCTGGGCACGCCGCGCGCGAATCGCTCGCTGACAAACTTCCAGATGGACGCGATTGCTTGTGGAAATGGCGTTGAGAAGAGGCGCTTTGAATGGAGCAGCTAACGACTGCAGGGCGCTAAGATCCTTTTCAAGGCAGGCGCCGCCAAAAGCAAATCCAGGTTCGAGATAGGCCGACGAAAGGTTAAGCTTCGTATCCTGGCAAAGCAAGCGCAAGACTTGGCGACCGTCGATGTTCTGGGCATGGGCCAAACGCGCGACCTCGTTGGCAAAGCCGATTTTGAGTGCGTGAAAGGCGTTGTTCGTAAGCTTGAAAAACTCGGCGATGCTAGTGGAAACGTGCTGGCTGGGGCATGTGGGGTGCTGAAAAATGGGCTCGATGGCGGTTCGCGACGCCAAATCGTCCGTGCCAAGCACAATGAGCGACGGCTGATCGAAATCAGCGAGCGCGTGACCTTCGCGGAGAAATTCCGGGACCATCGCGAGTCCAAAATCGACGCCTGCTTTCTTGCCGCTTCGCGCCTCAAGCAGGGGGCGCAGATCGTCATTCGTGAAACGCACGGGCACCGTGCTGCGCACGATCACCGTATGAAAATGCGGGGTCGCTCGAAGTCGTTGCGCGAGCGACATTGCGGTTGTAAAAATGAATTGAGTATCGAGTTTCCCGCCGCTGACGGGGGGTGTGGGCAAGCACAGGATGGAGGCATCGGGCAGCGTGGGTCCGAGAATATCGGGAGTGGCGCCGATCAGATGCCCACTAGCCACAGCGGTCGCGACGCGATCAGAGAGACCCGGTTCTCGAAAATAGGCTTGGCCCGCGTTGAGTCGGGTGATCTTTTCGGAATCGATATCCACGCCGACGATGCGATGGCCATGTTGCGCCAGGCTTGCGGCGCAGACCAATCCAGTGTGCCCCAGCCCCCAAATTTCCAGTTTCATGGTTTCATGATGCGAGGATTCGGGAAATGATGGTGTCCATTCGCTGGAGATACTCGGCCTTGTCGAACAATCTACTGCGTTGGATGGCTTGGTCCGACATGGTCTGGCGCAGATCGGGGTTTGCAATAAGATTTCGGGTGTGCTCGATCAACTCCTCTGGCCGTGTCCACAAGAATCCGCTCGTCTCGTGGACAATCGTTTCGCATGGTCCCCCGCCCCGAAAGGCCAGAGGAATCGCTCCCGCCGACATCGCTTCAAGGACGGTCATTCCCAAATGCTCCTGGCGCTCTGGATAGTTTCCGTCGGGATCACCGTAGCCGGTGGCATGCCAATAGAGGGTCGCTCGGCGATACAGTTTGCGCAAATCGGTTTGGGAAAGTCCGAAATGAAAATTTACGCTCGGTTGGACTGATCGTCTCCGTTGGGTCTCCGCATAGGACAAATCGCCGGGCCGGCTGCCAATGATACCGACGAAGTGCATTTCCCACGAGGATTCGATTTGCCATTGCAGGCGATGGAAAGTTTTGCGTAGCAAGTCCTGATGTTTGAAATGGTTGTTTCCCACGTTAGCCTGGAAGCGGCCCACATTGAGGATGATCTTCTCTTTCGGTAAGGCCGGCCCCATGGACGTGACAGCGGAGTAGACGATTTCGGAATCACGCCCCCAAAGTTCGGCAATCCACCGTTGGGTGTACGCTGAGTTGGCGGTGATGATCTGATACCCCTCAAGTCCATCGGACTGGCCTTCGGGGAACATGCACATGTAGATGCCGCGCGGAGCCGGGCAAGGCAGATGGCTACTATGGGAATTGTTGATGAATAGATCGGGTTTCCATGCCGCGATGGCGGCGGAATGGTGTAATTCCAAGGCAGGCAGGACCGTCTGGCTCAATCGAGAAAGATCGATCCCGAATAGGTCGTTGATCCGATCCATGTCGAGGGGATTGGCTGAAAAGATCATGATCTCATGCGCTTGGGCAAGATGCGCCGCAAGCAGCGCGGTGCGACGTTCGCCGCCGCCTAGGGTGGCGAAGTGAAGATTGTAGAGTGCGATTCGCATGGTGAACCCTGTCTAGCCGCCACAAACGTTCGAATCCAGCAAGATCGTCAGGAAAAAGGGGGTGTGAACGATCATTCGGTATGGCATGGACGATCTTGGCACGGCCACACCTGGCGGACAGCGCATCAGCCTATCACCGCTGGTGGTTTCATCCATGAATTCGATTGGCCCTGGAACCGGACGGCAACAGGGTTTGGCGAGTTGAGATCAGGATTTGCCAAATTCACAGGCCGGTCGCCATCAGATCATCCAGCGTTTCAACCAGGGCCAGCGCGGGCCGGTCGCGGTACACCCCAGAATCCGGCCCCAGCGCCGGGTCCATGCCGCGCAGAAACAGATAGAACACGCCGCCGACGTGGCGCTGGTAATCGTAATCCGGCACGCGCAGCCGCAGATAACGGTGCAGCGCCACGGTATAGATCAGGTATTGCAGCAGATAGGATTCGCGAGCCATCGCTTCATCCAAACGCTCCCGCCGGTAGGCCGCCGGTCCCGCGCCGAGCCAGTTGGACTTGTAATCCACCAGGTAGAACCGCCCATCCGCCTCGAACACCAGATCGATGAAGCCCTTCATGTAGCCGCGCAACAGGCTAAATTCCAGATTCTCGATCCGTTCCCGGAACGGGCCGGTGGCATAACCGTGCCGTTCCAGCACCCGCCGCAACGCTTCAGCGCGCAACGCGCTCACCGGATAGGTGAATTCCAATTCATCGAGTCGTCGCTCCGGCGCGACCGTCGCCAGCGTCAAACCGCCTTGGTCCAGCGGCGTCGCCAATACCCGCTCCACCCAGTCCGTCACCGTCGGCGTCCAGGCCGCCGCGTCTAGGCCGTGCCCGGTCAGCGTTCGGCCGACCAGGGTTTCCAATCGCTCCCGATCCCGCTGGGTAAAATCCAGCCGCTCGAACAGCGCGTGCAAGCAGGTTCCCGCCCGCGCGCCGCGCGGAAAGGCGAACACATCCTGGATTGAATCCGCGACCGGTTCGGTTTCAGCGGCGGGAACAGCGACGGTCGTGTCGTAATCGGGCGCTTCGACCGCGTGGCCGGCGGTCAGCGCGGTGAAGCTGCCCACCCGCCAGGATTCCGGCAGGGGTCCGACAAAGGCGCGCGCACGCAATTCCGGCTCGGCCACGGCGGGCGGTTGGTAAATCCGGCCCGACTCGCGCGGCAGGGAGGTAATGGCGACGGTCTGGCCCGCCGGCGCGAACGCGGCTTGCAGTTCGGCCCGCAATACCGCCGGATCCAAGGTCTTGAACCGTTCCTGGGTGACGGCCAACGCATCCTGGGACGGTCCGATCACCGGCGGCCGATGCAGCAGCCAAGCGGGCGGCGCGGTTCCGCTTTCGTCCGCCTTGCCACGGACCTGATACTTACCCCAAACCAGCGTGCAGCGTTGCTTAGCGCGGGTCAGGGCGACGTAGAACAGCCGCAGGTTCTCGGCCATTTCCTCGCGGCGGGCGAACTGCCGGGCGGGAGCGTCCTCGGCCGCGCCGACGGCGAGCACGGTTCGAGCCGGAGACGCGGGATCGTGGTACAGCAGCAGATCGTTCTCGTCGGCGCGCAGCTTGCCATCCCACGGAAACGGGCAGAACACGACCGGATACTCCAATCCCTTGCTCTTGTGCACCGTGACCACCCGCACCAGATTCTCGTCGCTTTCCAGCCGTACTTGTTGCTCCTCGTCCCGGTTGGCCGGCGCGCGGCGATGGTCCCCCAGCCATTTGAGCAGGCCGGCCATGCCCGGATGACCGCGACTGGCGACATGCAGCAGTTCGGCCAGATGCAGCAGGTTGGTCAGTCGCCGCTCGCCGTCCTGGAACGCCAACAGGCGCGACGCCACCGCCTGCTCGTTGAGCCAGGCGCGGAAAAAATGGATGAAACCCTCGTCCCGCCACTGCTGTCGGTAGCTCTGAAAGGTTTCCAGCCAGCGCGCCCAGGCTTGTTCGTCATCGCGCAGCCGGTACAGCGCCTCGCCGCTCAATCCGAACCCGTCGTCGGCCAGGACCGCGCGTACCTGGCCTTCGTCGCCCGGCTCCAGCACCGCCGCCAGCAATCCTTCCAGTTGTCGCGCCTCAGCGGAGGCGAACACGCTGTCGTCCACCTGTTGAACGCAAGGCACGCGCAAGCGCAGCAACTGGTCGCGGATCATCCGACCCTGCCGATGGCTGCGCACCAGCACCGCAATGTCGCCGCCGGCCAGCGGCCGGTCGCCGATGCCCGCCTGGCCGCGCGCGCCCAGATTCAGCAGACGGGCGATCTCAGCGGCGGTCGCCTGGGCCGCCCGTTCGCTGGCGACGCCCTTGGCCAGCGGTTGATCGCCGTCCGGCTCCAACCACCACAGTTGCAGCGGCGGTTCGTTCCGGCCTTGGATCCAGAGTGGCTCATGGCGCTTCTTTTCCGCCGGAACCGCTGGCTGGAAGCCGATGGCGTCGAACAGGAAGGGTTGTCGCTGGCCCACGCCGAACACCGCGTTCAACGCCGTCAGCAGGCGCGGGTCGGAACGCCAGTTCACATCGAGGGTATAGTCGCGGGTGGCGTCGTGGCGGGCGGCCAGGTACGCGAAGATGTCCGCGCCGCGAAAGCTGTAGATCGCCTGCTTGGGATCGCCGACCAGAAACACCGGTTGATTCGCGCCGGCGTAGATGCGCCGGAAAATGTCGTACTGCACCGGATCGGTGTCCTGGAATTCGTCGATCAGCGCGGCGGCGTAACGGCGGCGCAGGGTATCGACCAGGGCCGCGCCCCGTCGGGGATCAGCCAGGGCTTCGCGCAGGTCGAGCAGCAGATCGTCGTAGGATTGAAGCTGTTGCCGCCGTTTGCGCGTCGCCAGCTCGGCGTTGCAGTACGCCAGCAGCTTGACCGGAATCCGATGCCGACAGTAATCGGCCAGGGTTTCGCAAGCGGTCTTGAGCGTCTCGCAGGCGTCGAAGAACGGATGGCAGGGCGCGGGCTGATTGCCTTTGCACGACTTTTGCAGTTTGGAGGTGGTGAACTGTTCAAACTTTGGGAACAATTCAAGTTTCGGAATTTCGGCGGCCAGATAACCATCCATGTCGCTGAGCCAGCCGGGGAGCGATTTCAAGCTGTACTTTTGTCGATTCAGACCGGGAGCCTTGAGCAAGAGATCCTCGATCTCGGCGCGATGACTCTCCCAAATTTCCCGTGCCTGCCGGTAAGCCAGAAGAAACGCCTGCTCAAGGGCCGACCCGTCAGCATTTCCTTCCGGCGTGACCACCTGGAGATAGGGCTTGCCCAGATACGGGCTGATGTTGGCCAGTAACTTCGCCGGACTGTATTTTTTATCCAGAAAGTATTGCGCCACCATCGGCGAGGCCGGGTAGAACTCCCGTCGCCAGAAATCCTCGACGATTTCCAGGAGCAGATCGCCGGGGTCGGCCAGCAACTCGGTCTCGAACGACAATCCGGTTTCAAAGGCGCTGTCGCCCAGCGCCCGCTGGCAAAAACCGTGAATGGTGAAAATGGCGGCCTCGTCAAAGCCGCGCACCGCGTTGTTCAGCCGGCGGATGGCAAGATCACGGTCGGGTAACGCATCCAGCATCCGAAGGCTAAACTCATCGTCCTCCTCGGCCCGGCCACGCTGGAACGCCCGCCGGATCTGCCCCAGCCGTTCGCGGATGCGATCACGCAGTTCCTTGGTCGCGGCGTTGGTGTAGGTCACGACCAGAATCCGGTTGACCGGAATCGCCGCCTCCATCACCAGGCGCAGATACAGCGTGGCCAGGGTATAGGTCTTGCCGGTTCCGGCGCTGGCCTCGATCAGGTTGAGGCCGTTCAGCGGCGCGTAGAGCGGGTCGAGCCGTTCCATTACCCTGCATCGCCAGCGCCGAAATACTCGGTCGTGTAACGTTCGACCCGTAGCTCTGGCGACCAGAAATCGAGCGGCAACCCGGCCTTGCGCTTGAGTTGCGCCAGAAAGACGTAGGGATCGGGCAAACTTTCCCACACCGCTGGCAGGAACGTGGCGCGGTGGTGACGAAACTGGAGAATCAGTCCGTCCACTCCAGGTCGTACCTGCGCCAGCAAATCCCCCTCGGAGGCGAAATGCATCGGCTCCGACGGCGACAGTACCGAGATGAAAATCTCCAGATTGAGAAACTCGTCCGGCCGCAGCTCGGGAAAGCGGGGATCCTCGAACGCCGCCGCGTGGGCGTGGGCGGCGACATCCTGAACCAGCGGCAAATAGGCGGTGAGCGCGCCGATGCAGCCGCGCAACTGGCCATCGATCTCCAGGGTCACGAAGGTGGCCCGCAACGGCCGCAGGGTTTCCGGATAGTCGTCCGGATTCACCGCCAACGTCCGTCGGTGCCGCAGGCCGTGCTGGATCGAGGTGCGCGCCACCTCCAGCAGGGTGTTCCGATCCGTCGCCGACAGCGAATTATCGTTGGACATGCGGGTGCCGCCCCCGGTCAATGGAACACATAGGCGCCATACCCAACCACCTGATCGCGCGAGCCAGCGGTATCGCCGGAATTGCGCAAGTCGATGGTTTCGCTGCGTAGACCCTTGCGCCGCGCCACCCACAACAGGCCGTTGACCGGATTGCGCCCGCAAGCCTGGTCGTAGCCGATGTCTTCGTACCGCAGGGTCTCGATGGCTTGGGAGGTGGCGCTGTCCAAGTCGCGGGCGGTTTGGTAGTCCTGATAGTGACTGAGATCGGAACTGATGACGATCAGGGTTTCCGGGCCACCCCACAGCGCTTCCAGCACTGCCCCGACCTCCGCTGGCCGGGCGTCGCCGACCACCAGCGGAACCAGCTTGAAGTCGCCCAGCACCTCTTGCAGGAAGGGCAGATGCACCTCCAGACTATGCTCGTGGGCGTGGGCCTGTTCCAGAAAACCCACTTCCGGCAGATCCCGAACCTGCTCGACCGCTTCCTGGTCCACCGAAATCTGGCCGAGCGGGGTGGCGAACGCCTTCATCCCGCTGACCGCGATGCCCCGGAATCCGACCCGGTGGCTGGGCCCCAGCAAGACCACCCGGGTGATGACATCGCGGACCGCCCACAGCCGGGCATAAGCCGAGGCAGCGATGGGTCCGGAGTAGATATAACCCGCGTGAGGGGCGATGATCGCTTTTGGTGGTGGTTCGGTCGAAGGTTTGACCTGACTGAGAAAATGCCGCACCTGAGCGTGCAGCTCCGTGGCGTCCGCTGGATAGAACAGGCCCGCCACGGCGGGTGTGCGCACGGTTTGCATAACGACGCCCTCCCGATGAGTTTGCCAATATCGATCAGTTAGAGTATAGGGTCAAAATTCATTTGGCGAAGCTCGAATTGTGGTCTAAACCTATGGCAGCCTGCATTTCCGCTGGCTGAACAACGACGAGAGCCTTTATCCAGGAGGCCATATGAATAACCAAACCACCGAGTTTTTTCCTACTCGCTACTGGCGCGTCCTCGACGATGGCCGGGTTCAATGCGATGTCTGTCCGCGCTTTTGCAAGCTGCACGAAGGCCAACAAGGCCTGTGCTTCGTGCGCGGTTGTCACAATGGCCAGGTCATGTTGACCAGCTACGGCCGATCCAGCGGCTTTTGCATCGATCCGATCGAAAAGAAACCCCTCAATCATTTTCTGCCCGGCACCTCGGTGATGTCGTTCGGCACCGCCGGTTGCAATCTGGCCTGCAAGTTCTGCCAGAACTGGGACATGAGCAAGTCGCGCGAGATGGATACCCTGGCCGACGCCGCCTCACCGGACAAGCTGGCGCGGGTGGCGCATGAACTGGGCTGCCGCAGCATGGCCTACACCTACAATGATCCGGTGATCTTCATGGAGTACGCCATGGATGTCGCCATCGCCTGCCGGGACTATGGCATCAAGTCGGTGGCGGTCACCGCCGGCTACATGTGCGACGAACCGCGCCGGGAATTCTACAAATACATGGACGCCGCCAACGTGGACCTCAAGGCTTTCACGGAGGAATTCTACTGGAAGATCTGCGGCGGCCACCTGCAACCGGTGCTCGATACCCTGGTTTATCTCAAGCGTGAAACCAACGTTTGGTTCGAAATCACCACCCTGCTGATTCCCGGCGAGAACGATTCGGACGCGGAACTGGAGGCGCTGACCCAGTGGGTGGTGGAACAACTCGGGCCGGACGTGCCGATTCACTTTACCGCCTTTCATCCGGACTGGAAGATGCTGAACCACTCGCCGACGCCACCCTCGACCCTGAGCCGGGCGCGACGGATCGCATTGAAGAACGGCATCCATTACGCCTACACCGGCAACGTCAACGACGAAAAGGGAGGCAGCACCTACTGCCACCAGTGCGGCCAGAAGTTGATCGGTCGGGACTGGTACACGCTCGGCGAGTGGAACTTGACCGCCGACGGGCATTGCAAGTTTTGTGGAACGCCCTGCGCTGGCGTGTTCGAAACCCAACCGGGCACGTGGGGCGCGCGGCGACGCCCGGTGCGCCTTCGCCAATATGCCGACTGACACGCCGACGGGTCCGCTGCATTGACGTCTCAATCCCAACCTCTCTCCCACTAATGGAGAGAGGGGAGATCAAGCGAGCGCGATGCTGAGCTATCGCCACGCCTTCCACGCCGGTAACTTCGCGGACGTGTTCAAGCATGTCCTGCTGGTTCAGCTCATCCGCGCCCTGCACCGCAAGGACAAGCCGTTTTGTGTGCTCGACACCCACGCCGGCGCGGGTCGCTACGACCTCGATTCCCCGCCGGCGCGGAAAAATCGCGAATTCGGCGGCGGCATCGGCCGACTGTGGGACCAACCGGGGCTGAGTCCGGAACTGGCCGATTATGTGGCGCGGGTTCGAGCCTTGAACCCAGACGGCCGGTTGCGCGTTTACCCCGGTTCGCCCCGTATCGCCCGCGATCTGTTGCGCTCCAGCGACCGGCTGCTGCTGACCGAATTGCATCCAGCCGAGCACGCCGCGCTCAAGGCCGAATTCGCCGGCGACCGCCAAGTCGTGGTTCACCACCAGGACGGCTACACCGCGCTCAAGGCGTTGCTGCCGCCCCTGGAACGGCGTGGGCTGGTGCTGATCGACCCGGCCTACGAGTTGAAGGATGAATTCGACCGGCTGCTCGAAGCGGTCCAGGCCATTCACCGCCGCTGGGCAACCGGGATCGTCGCCCTCTGGTATCCCATTCTCGACCGCGCGCCCAGTCTGCGCTTTCAACGGACCCTGCAACAGTTGGAGATTCCATCGATGCTGTGCGCGGAACTGGGGCTGTATCCTTACGACGGCCCACCGGGCCTGCATGGTTGCGGCATGATCCTCATCAATCCGCCATGGAAGCTGGACGAAACGCTGGGCCGCCTACTGCTGGAACTGCTGCGCTGGTTGCGCGTTGGCGACCACGGCCAAACCCGGCTGGAATGGCTGACGCCCGCACCCTGATCCTTGTCCCCCGCTCTCTGGAAGACCATGCATTACGATACCCTGATTGACATCGCCACTCTGCGCGCCCACCTCAACGATCCCCACTGGGTGATCATGGATTGCCGCTTCAGCTTGATGGACACCGAAGCTGGCCGCCGCACCTACCAGGACAGTCATTTGCCCGACGCCCGCTATGCTCATCTTGACGAGGACCTGTCCAGTCCCATCACGCCGGCCACGGGCCGGCATCCATTGCCCGATACGGCGCGGCTGACGCGCAAGCTGGGCGAATGGGGCATCGGTCCCGAAACCCAGGTCGTGATCTACGACGACATGGGCGGGATGCTGGCGGCGGCGCGACTGTGGTGGCTGCTGCGTTGGCTGGGACACGAAGCGGTGGCGGTGCTGGACGGCGGTTTTCCCGCCTGGCAACGAGCGGGGTTGCCGTTGACCGCCACATTGCCTACCGTACAACCGACCCTATTCGATGGCCAACCGGATGATCGGCTTTGGTTGACCACGGCCCAGGTCCTGGCGTCGCCGGCGGAGAATGTGGTGCTGGACGCGCGGGCGGCGGCGCGCTTTCGGGGCGAGATGGAGCCCATCGATCCGGTCGCTGGCCACATTCCAGGCGCGGTCAACCTGCCGACCGAGGGCAATTTAACCGCTGAAGGTCATTTTCTGCCGGTCGCTGTACTACGAGCGCGGTTCGCGGCGGCGCTGGGCGAACGGCCACCAACCACGGTGGCGCACAGTTGCGGTTCCGGCGTGACCGCCTGCCACAATCTGCTGGCGATGGAGGTTGCTGGCCTGCATGGTTCGCGGCTATACGCCGGTTCGTGGAGCGAGTGGATTCGCGACCCCGCCCGGCCCGTGGCGACCGGCGCCGCGTGAATCTCGGGCGGTATCGAAACCGGCGCGGTTGCAAAAACGCGCCGGCTGGCAGATCGATTACCGCCGTCCCTTCAACGCCGCGATGCGCATCCGCAAGGCATTGAGTTTGATGAAACCGCCGGCGTCCTTCTGGTCATAGGCGCCAGCATCATCCTCGAACGTGGCGATGTTCATATCAAACAAACTGTCATCCGACTTGCGGCCCGCCACGATCACGTTGCCCTTGTACAGCTTCACCCGCACCGTGCCATTCACCGGCGCCTGCGAGGCATCGATCAGGGTTTGCAGCAGCTTCCGCTCGGGACTCCACCAGTAGCCGTTGTAAACCAGGCTGGCGTAGCGCGGCATCAGATCGTCCTTGAGATGGGCGGCTTCCCGATCCAGGGTCAGCGATTCCATCGCTCGGTGCGCCTTGAGCATGATCGTGCCACCGGGAGTTTCGTAGCAGCCGCGCGATTTCATCCCGACGTAGCGGTTTTCCACCAGGTCCAGCCGACCGACGCCATGCTCGCCACCCAGTCGATTCAGCCGAGTCAACACGGCGGCGGGACTGAGCGCCTCGCCGTCGATGGCGACGATGTCGCCCTGGCGATAGGCGAGGTCCACGTAGCGCGGCTGGTCCGGTGCTTTCTCCGGCGACACCGACCAGCGCCACATCTCTTCCTCGGGCTCGCTCCACGGGTCTTCCAGCACGCCGCCTTCATAGGAAATGTGCAGCAGGTTGGCGTCCATCGAGTACGGCGATTTCGTCCCGCGCTTCATCTCGACCGGGATGCCGTGCTGCTCGGCGTAGGCCAGCAACTTCTCGCGCGACAGCAAATCCCACTCCCGCCACGGCGCGATGATCTTGATATCCGGCTTGAGGGCGTAGGCGCCCAGTTCGAACCGGACTTGATCGTTGCCCTTGCCGGTGGCGCCGTGTGAAACAGCGTCGGCCCCGGTCACCACCGCGATTTCGATCTGGCGCTTGGCGATCAAGGGGCGGGCGATGGAGGTGCCGAGCAGGTATTCACCTTCGTAAATGGCGTTGGCCCGAAACATGGGAAACACGAAATCGCGCACGAACTCCTCGCGCAGATCGTCGATGAAGATATTTTCCGGCTTGATGCCCAGCTTGAGCGCCTTGGCGCGCGCTGGCTCCAGTTCCTCGCCCTGCCCCAGGTCGGCGGTAAAGGTCACCACCTCGCATTGATACACGTCCTGCAACCATTTCAGGATCACCGAGGTATCCAGGCCACCCGAATAGGCCAGCACGACTTTTTTCACGTCGGACATAACACTCCCCACAAACACCAATGTTTGAGCAACAAGAACGGCCCGGACACCCTTCGGCCCAGGCCGCCATAGACCGCTAGCTTAAGGTTTTACCCCCATGCGTCAAGGTGCGGCGGGCGTATAATCCATTGCCATATCTCCTCCCAGTCGCTGGAAACCACCATGGACACCCTCACCCTCACCCGACCCGACGACTGGCATTTGCATGTCCGCGACGGCGCGGCGATGCGCGCGGTCGTGCCGCACAGCGCCCGCCAGTTCGCCCGCGCCATCATCATGCCCAATCTGCGCCCACCGGTGACCACCACCGAACAGGCGCTGGCCTACCGGGAGCGCATTCTGGCCGCCGTGCCGGAGGGGTGGACGTTCCAGCCATTGATGA
Organism: Candidatus Competibacteraceae bacterium; assembly: GCA_046347555.1. Classification (GTDB taxonomy): domain Bacteria; phylum Pseudomonadota; class Gammaproteobacteria; order Competibacterales; family Competibacteraceae; genus Contendibacter. Next base: position 115,358 of record JAXMFY010000003.1, read on the forward strand.
CGCTGTACCTGACCAACAATACCCCGCCGGACGAAATCGCCCGCGCCAGGGAATCCAGCCACATCGTCGCCTGCAAGCTCTACCCTGCTGGCGCAACGACGAACGCCGACTCTGGCGTAACCGCCATCGAGGAAATTTATCCGGTGTTGGAGGCGATGCAGGCGCGGGGCTTGCCTTTGCTGATTCACGGCGAAGTCACCGACCCGGCGGTCGATGTCTTCGACCGCGAGGCGGTTTTCATCGACCAGGTACTCACTCCCCTGGTCTGGGATTTTCCAGAATTGAAAATCGTGCTGGAACACATCACCACCGAGGACGCGGCGGACTACGTGCGGGAAGCGCCAGCCACGGTCGCGGCGACGATCACCGCCCATCATCTGCTCTACAACCGCAACGCGATTTTTCAGGGTGGCCTTCGCCCGCACCACTACTGCTTGCCGATCCTCAAGCGCGAGCGCCATCGCCAGGCGCTGATTCAAGCCGCCACCAGCGGCAATCCCAAATTCTTTCTCGGCACCGACAGCGCCCCGCACCCACGCCGGGACAAGGAAACCGCTTGCGGCTGCGCCGGCTGTTACACCGCCCACGCCGCGCTGGAACTGTACGCCGAGGCGTTCGACGCCGCCGGGGCGCTGGATAAGCTGGAATCTTTCGCCAGCTTCCACGGCGCGGATTTTTACGGCCTGCCGCGCAACGTGGGAACGATCACCCTAAATCGCCAACCGACCCCCGTTCCCGAATCCTTCCCGTTCGGCGACGATGCACTGATCCCGCTGCGGGCCGGGGAAATGCTGGGCTGGCGGATGGAAACATAAACGGTCAGTGTTCAAGCCCCCCTCGTTCCGCACGGCGATGGGTTTCGCTACGCTCAACCCATCCTACGAAAAAACAATGGGTTGTAGGATGGGTTGAGGAACGAAACCCATCAATACGGGGCAAAACCGCCAGGGGATCTGAACGGTTACCATAAACGCGGGTAGTATGTTCACTCTAATTTTCGTTGCTACAGTGCGCCTCAACAAAGGTGAAAACCCCGCCGGGTCAGATGAAAACCGGCATTTCGATCAACATCTTGAGTTGAGGAGAGTCATCATGGCAAACGTTGCGCTGAAGAACATCATCGAAGCCCCCATGGCCGCCAACATCCGCGAATCGGCCAATCGCATCTGGCTGGCCGGGCTGGGCGCCTTCGCCAAAACCCAGGAGGAAGGCGAAAAGCTGTTCCAGTCCCTGATCCAGGAAGGCGAGGCTGTCGAGAAGCGCGCCAAGGCCAGCGCCGAAGCCCGCTTTGAGGAAGCCAAGGGCAAGGTTATCGAGTTCCGCGGCAAGGCCAACGAACAGTTCGACCGGCTGGAAGAGCTGTTTCAGGAGCGGGTGGCCCAGGTGCTGGGCCGGCTGGGCGTGCCGACCCAGGAAGATATTCAGGAATTGGCCAAGCGCGTCGAGGCCCTGAATCAGAGCATCATGGCCCTGAAGAAGTAGGCGCCCGCCACTAACCCGCCTGAACGAGGCCCCGTGGTGAGCCGCCATGGGGCCTCGGCTTTTTCCAGCGCCAATCGGGGCGCCTGGCGCCATGCGAATTGACCCCTTTTCTGGCAGTCGAACTGCCGGAATCCCAGTGGGACGCCTTGTGGGGTTTCGGTGGATACCCCGATGGCGGCGTTTTGAAGGCCGCGCGCTATCCCGACTGGTAACGCTTTGATATCTGAAGTTTCTCGCCCAATGCCATCTACCGCACTGGGGCTTTGCCAGATGTTTCCCGGATGGGGTGGGCTTTGAGCGTCATACCATGACCTCCGCACAGAGGGGGTGGCTGAGAAACGCGGTCGGGCTGGCGGTCAGCCCATAGGCGCCGGACTGGAACACCACGATCAGATCGCCGACCCCGGCTTTCGCCAGCTCCATCCGCTCGGCCAGGATGTCCAGCGGCGTGCACAGCGGCCCGACCACCGTCACCACTTCCCGTTCGGTTCCCACCACCCGGTTGCCGACCACGACCGGGTAATTCTTGCGAATCACCTGGCCGAAGTTACCGGACGCCGCCAGGTGATGATGCAAACCGCCGTTGGTGATGAGAAACGTATGGCCGCGCGAAACCTTGCGATCCACGATCTCGGTCACGTAGATTCCAGCCTCGCCCACCAGATAGCGGCCTAGTTCCAGCACCACCCGTGCTTCCGGCAGGTGTTCCTTCACCCTTGGCAGCCAGCGATCCAGGTTGGCGGCGATGGGTTGCAAGTCCAGCGGTGCGTCGCCGGGGAAGTAGGGAATGCCGAAACCGCCGCCGATGTTCAGCAGCCGCACTGGCCCCGGTGCGTCCGCCGCCAGCCGCAACGCCAGTTCAAAGGTGCGGTCGTGCGCTTCGACGATGGCCGCCGCGCGCAGGTTCTGCGAGCCGGAGAAAATGTGAAAGCCCTGAAAGTCGAGCTCCAATTCGCCGATCCGCCGCAATAAAGCGGGCGCCTGTTCGACGTCCACGCCAAATGGCTTGGGACCGCCGCCCATCTTCATCCCAGAGGCTTTCAGCTCGAAATCCGGATTGACCCGCGCCGCAACCTGGGGACGCCGACCCGCTTCCAGGCCCAGCCGGGCCACCGTTTCCAGTTCACCAGCGGATTCCAGATTGATCGTGATGCCGGCGGCGATAGCGGCGGCGAGTTCCGGCGGGCGTTTTCCCGGTCCGGCGAAACTGATCCGGGCTGGGTTCATGCCGGTATCCAGCGCTACCTTCAACTCGCCGAGCGAGGCAACATCCAGTCCATCGACCCGATTGGCCATGTGCTGAACCACGGCCGGCATCGGGTTGGCTTTGACCGCATAATGCAGTTCGATAGCGGGCGGCAGCGTGCGCCGCAGCAGCGCTACTCGCTCGTCCAGCAACCGCCGGTCATAGGCGTAAAACGGGATTTGACCAACTCGCGCCGCCAGTTGGGTCAGCGGCATCCCACCGATCCACAGGCAGTCGTCGATCACCGGAAACGGGTTCATGGGCCAGTGGGTGGGTCGAACGGTGGTCATGGCGGCGGCTCTGGGAACAACGCGCGCAATTCCTCGACCAGCGCCTTGCGGTCGATCTTGCCGTTGGGGTTGCGCGGCAGATCGCTAGCGCGGGCGATGATGCGCAACGGGACCATGAAATTGGGCAAATGCTGTTTGCAGTGGGCGATCAGCGCGCCTTCGTCGAACAGTTCCCGCAAGGGCTTGATCACGGCCACGATGGCTTGGCCCAGGGTGGAATGCGGAATTCCCAGCGCCGCCGCCTCAGCCACTCGACCACTGCCGTAGAGGATTTCCTCGACTTCGGTCGGGCTGACCCGGTAACCGGAGGTTTTGATCATGTCATCTTTGCGGCCGATGAAATACAGGAAGCCGTCCTCGTCCATCCGCGTTGTGTCCCCGGACCACACCGCCAATTCCGGCAGCGGCAGGCCGGGATTCTGACCGGGGACGGGCCGGAAGCGTTCGGCGGTCTTGCTCGGATCGTTCCAGTAGCCGAGCGCCACCAGCGAGCCGCGATGGACCAGTTCGCCCGGCTCGCCGGGCGCGCACGGCGTTCCATCCTCGCGCACGACGAGAATCTCGGCGTTTGGGATGGCCTTGCCGATGGAATCCGGCCGACGGTCGATCTCCTCGGGCGGCAGATAGGTGGAGCGAAACGCCTCGGTCAGCCCGTACATTAAATAAGGCGTGGTGCGAGGGAGGGCGCGGCGCAAGGCCGCCAGGGTGGCGCGCGGCATCGCTCCGCCCGAGTTGGTGAAATAGCGCAAGCTGGCTACCGCCGCCGCGGGCCATTCCAGCGCCGCCAGTTGCACCCACATCGGCGGCACCGCCGCCAGTCCGGTGATGCTCTCGCGGACGACGGTGCCGATCACGTCGCGCGGTAGCAGATAATCCATCAGCACCGCCCGCGCCCCGGCGACAAAGGCGGTGGTGAGTTGGCTGAGGCCATAATCGAAACTGAACGGCAACACCGCGAGAATCCGGTCATCGGGTCGATTACCGAGGTATTCGGCAACGCTTTGGGCGCCCGTCAGCAGGTTGCGGTGGGACAACACCACGCCCTTGGGTTTGCCGGTGCTGCCCGAGGTGTAGAGAATGGCGGCCATGTCCAGGTCGATGACCCGCGCTGGTCCCGGACCGTTAGGCGCGTCCAGCAGCGCCGGCCAGTCGAGGACGCGCCAGTGACGCGGAGATTCGGGCGGGGATATGGCGGCGTCGGTCAGGACCAGGGTGTGCAGATCGGGACAATCGGCCAGCGCGGGTTCCAGCAGGGTCGCCCGGTCGCGGGCCGTGACCAGAATCCGCACGTTGCAGTCGCGCAGAATATAGGCAACCTGCTCGGGCTTGAGCAAAGGATTGATCGGGACGAACACGCCGCCAGCTAGTGCCGCGCCAAACAGGGCGGCTACGGTTTCCATCCGTTTGGGTAGATAGACGGCGACCCGGTCGGCCCGATTCAAACCCAGCGCCCGCAGCCCGTGCCCCACGGCCTGGATTTGACTGGCCAGAGCGGCATAGTCCCAATGGGAGTGGCGATGCGTGATGACGGTCGCGTCGGGACGACGACCCGCTTGTTCGAGAATCAGTTCGTGCAGCAGTCTGGCCATTCGGAGCTTGGATGGGGCGGTGGGGATGGGCGACCGTGGGAGAAGACCTTAATTTAATGATAATCACTTCCACAATGAAGGGCACGAGCGGGGTGCCTTGACGGGGTGGGGATTTTCGACGCGGAGGGAAATTGCATGGAACAAAAGGAGCGCGCGCTATTGTTGGCGCTGTACGTCACCAGCGGTTGCCATCTGTGCGAGCGGGCCGCCGACCTGATTCGCGGCGCGGTGGCCGTGCCATTCCGCACGGTGGAGATTGTCGACGATGAGGATTTGCTGGAACGCTACGGGGTCCGGATTCCGGTGTTGCGCCGGTTGGATACGGGGGAAGAGCTGGACTGGCCCTTCGATGCGGCGGCGGTGCGACGCCTGACGCTGAATCACTCATAAAAACAGCCAGATTATGCATTTATTTGCAATATACTTTGGGATAATTCAAACAAACGTTTGAAACAGGCCACTTCGGTATGGAAGATGATACACGCCAGCGCCTCCTGGATGCTGCCGAGGCCTTGTTTGCCGAGCACGGCTTCGCGGAAACCTCGCTACGAGCAATCACGACACAAGCCAGGGCCAATCTGGCAGCCGTTCACTACCATTTTGGTTCGAAGGACGAGCTACTGCGCGCCGTGTTCGCCCGCCGGTTAAGGATGTTGAACGAGGAACGGTTGACCCAATTGACGGAACTGGAAACCGACGGTGGGGCGGTGACGGTGGAAGCGGTGCTGGCCGCTTTCATCGAGCCTTCGCTGCGGTTGCGCCGCGCTGGGGTCCAGGGTGAACGGTTTACCCGCCTGCTGGGCCGGGCGCAGATTGAGGCTTCCGAAGCATTGCGGGGGTTTCTGCGTGAGCAATACGCCCCGGTGCTGGAGCGGTTTCAGCGGACGCTGGTCCAGCTTCTGCCTGAGTTACCGCCGGGAGAAATCCGTTGGCGCTTGTATTTTACCGTGGGGGCGCTTTCGTTCACCTACGCGGGAGCGCCGTCGTTGCTGCGGTTGCCGTTCGCCGTTCGAGAGGCCGGGGATGAGGCGTGGTTGCAGCGACAACTGGTTCGATTCCTGACCGCCGGTCTGCGCGCGCCGGCGGTGGGGGAGAAGACCGAGGAAGCGGCGTGAAAGCCAGGATGTGGCCCTGGATTTGAAAAGCACATCGGCCAGTTCCCGTTGGTGGCCGAGAATCCATTACAAGGTCTTGATTGACAACGACAAAGGGTAAAACAATGTTGCACCCAAAAACATACAGTTCACTATGGGTCCTGGGCATCGCCGGATTGCTGACCGTCACCGGCCAGGCTTACGCCTCGGGTTTGCAGATCAGCGAACAGAGCGTCACCGGCCTGGGTCGGGCGTTCGCGGGGGGTAGCCTGGTGAACGACGACGTGTCGGCGGTGCACTACAACCCCGCCGACATGATGCTGAGCAAGGGAATGCAGGTGCAGGCGGGTTTTACCTTCATCGGGATTAGCGTGGAAGCTAGTGATGCCGGTTCGACCACCCGGCTTCCAGCCAATCTGGGCGATGTGCTCACCAAGCCGGGCACCTTGCCGGTGTTTGTCTCCGTGCCGGATTGTCGTCCTGGCGGCGCGGTGCGCTGCAATGACGACGGCGGCACCGATAACGTGGTGCCCAACGCGTTTTTCGCGATGGACATCAACGACCGGATGCGGTTTGGTCTGGGCATCACCGCGCCGTTCGCTGTGTCCACCAACTACGGCAGGAACTGGGTGGGCCGCTATAGCGCGGTCGAGTCGGAATTGAAAACCATCGACATCAATCCGGGGATTGCTTATCGGGTCACTGACCAGTTATCGCTCGGTTTCGGCGTCAGCGCTCAATATGCCGATGTTACCCTGACCCATGCGCTGTTCAATCCGCTCAGCCCTGCCAACGACGGTTACGCGGATGTTCGGGGCGATGACTGGGGTTTCGGTTTCAACCTGGGCGCCACTTACGAATTCGACGCCAATACCCGGATCGGTTTGAGCTACCGATCGCGGGTCAACTATACCCTGGAGGGGAATAACACCGTCAGTGGCTATATTCCAACCGCGAACGGCAAAACGGACGTCACGGCGGACTGGACCGCGCCGGACTGGGCGGCACTGGCCTTCTACAAGCGGCTAAATAATCAGTGGGCGGTCATGGCCAGCACGCGCTGGACCAACTGGAGCCTGTTCCAGAAGCTTCAGATTGATAGAGCCGATGGCAGCATGCTATCCGTTCAAGAGGAAAATTGGAAGGATAGCTGGTCGTTCAATCTCGGCGTCACCTACGACTACAACCCGGATTGGACCTTCCGGGCGGGCTACGTCTACGACCAGACGCCGATTCGCTCGGCCGAATATCGCCATCCGACCATTCCCGACAGCAACCGCAACGCCTTCGGTCTAGGTTTCAGCTACCATCCTGGTTCGAACCTGTCGGTGGATTTCGGCTATATGTACATCAGTTTTGCCGACGCCAGCACGGATGAAACCATTAATCTTCCCCCCGCCGCGTTGCCGATACCGGCCGGGCTGGTGGTCCAGAACCTGTTGCTTGACTATAGATCTTCGGGCAATCTGGTCGGCCTCCAGGCCAGCTACAAGTTTTAAGCCTTGAAAAATCGGTAATTAGCCAAATCGAGAAAGCCGGGGCCCCGTCCCCGGCTTTATTTTTGCCAGCGCATGATGGAAGGAACGGCGGTTCCGCCGCGTGTTTCGACAGCCTGACGAGAGGACATTCACGCTATGAGTAACGCAGCATCCATCCGCCGGGTGGCGGTTCTGGGCGCGGGCGTGATGGGTGCGCAGATCGCCGCCCATCTGGCCAACGCCGACGTGCCGGTGGTGTTGTTCGATCTGCCGGCCAAGGACGGCGATCCCAACGGGATCGTGACCAAGGCCATCGCCAGCATGGTCAAGCTGAGCCCGGCCCCGTTCGCCACCAAGGAACGGGCCGAATTGATTCAGCCCGCCAACTACGACCAGCACCTGGAGGAACTGCGAAGCTGCGATCTGCTGATCGAGGCCATCGCCGAACGTCCGGACTGGAAAGCCGATCTTTACCAGCGCGTTGCGCCCTATCTCAACGACCGGGCGATCCTGGCCACCAACACTTCCGGCCTGCCGCTGAGCCTGCTGGCCGAGTCGGTGCCCGAGAGCGCTCGCGCCCGGTTTTGCGGCATCCATTTCTTCAACCCGCCGCGCTACATGGCGCTGGTGGAACTGATTCCCTGCCAGGCCACCGATCTGGCCATTCTGGACCAGTTGGAAACTTTCCTGGTCAGCACCCTGGGCAAGGGCGTGGTCCGCGCCAAGGACACCCCCAATTTCATCGCCAACCGCATTGGCGTCTTTTCGATGGCGGCGACCATCCACCACACCCAGGCCTTCGGACTAGGACTGGACCTGGTGGACGCGCTGACCGGCCCGGCGATTGGCCGGCCCAAGAGCGCTACCTTCCGCACCGCCGACGTGGTCGGCCTGGATACCATGGGCCATGTGTTCAAGGGTTCGGCGCTGGCTTTGCGCGACGATCCATGGCGGCAGTATTTCAGCCCGCCCGCCTGGTTGAACACCCTGATCGAGAAGGGCGCGCTGGGCCAGAAAACCAAGGTCGGCATCTACGCCAACAAGGGCAAGCAAGTCCTGGATACCGGGACCGGCGAATATCGGGACGCGGGGGCCAAGCCGGACGAGGCGGTGCAGGCGCTTCTGAAGATCAGGAATCCGGCTGAGAAGATCGCCGCTCTGCGCGCCAGCGACCATCCGCAGGCGCAATTCCTGTGGGCGATCCAGCGCGACGTGTTCCACTACGCGGCGGTGTTGCTGGCCGAAATCGCCGACACCGCTCGCGATATCGACCTGGCCATCCGCTGGGGTTTCGGCTGGAGCATGGGGCCGTTCGAGATTTGGCAAGTCGCCGGCTGGCGGCAAGTGGCGGAGTGGATCGAGGAAGACATTGCCGCTGGCAAGGCGATGACCAGGACCCCGCTGCCAGCGTGGGTCAAGCAGGTGGACGGCGTGCATCGGCCGGAGGGTTCCTACTCGGCGGCCGAGGATGCCTACAAGCCGCGTTCGACTTTGCCGGTGTATCAGCGTCAACCGTATCCCGAACGGGTGCTGGGCGAAGCGCCGCACCGCTACGGCGAGACGGTGTTTGAAAATACCGGCGTGCGGCTGTGGACCACCGGCGACGACATCGGCGTGCTCAGCTTCAAAAGCAAGATGCACGTCATCGGCGAGGATGTGCTGGACGGAGTGCTGGAATCCCTTAGGATCGCCGAGCGGAAGTTCAGCGGCCTGGTGATCTGGCAGACCGAAGCCCCATTCAGCGCTGGTGCCAATCTGCAACAGGCGATTCCGGTGGTGCTGGCCGGTGATTTCGAGGCGTTCGAGAAGGGCGTCGCCAAGTTCCAGCAAACCACCGCCGCGCTGCGCTATTCGGCGATTCCGGTGGTGGCGGCCGCGCAAGGGCTGGCGCTGGGTGGCGGCTGCGAGTTCCTGATGCACTGCGACCGGGTGGTGGCGGCGCTGGAAAGCTACATCGGCCTGGTCGAGGTCGGCGTCGGCCTGATTCCGGCCGGCGGCGGCTGCAAGGAATTCGCCTTGCGGGCGATGAACGAAGCCAAGGGCGGCGATTTGCTGCCGTTCCTGCGGGGCTACTTTGAGGCGATGGCGATGGCCAAAGTCTCGCGCAGCGCTGAGGAGGCCAAGCAACTCGGTCACCTCAAATCGTCCGACGTGATCGTGTTCAACCCCAACGAGTTGCTGTACGTCGCCAAGGCCCAGGTTCGGGCGCTGGCCGAGACCGGCTATCGGCCGCCGCAGCCGCGCAAGATTCGTGTCGCGGGCCGCACCGGCGTCGCCGCCTGCCAGATGGCGCTGGTCAACATGCGCGACGGTGGGTTCATCTCACCTCACGACTACCGCTTGGGCTTGTGCATCGCCCAAGCCTTGTGCGGCGGCGACGTGGACCCCAACACGATGGTGGACGAGGACTGGTTGCTGGGGCTGGAGCGCAAGGCGTTCGTCGAACTGGCCAAGACGCCACTGACCCAGGCCCGGATCGAGCAGATGCTCAAGACCGGCAAGCCGCTGCGTAACTGATCGACAGGAGACTTGATGATGAGCAAGCAAATCCAGGATGCTTACATCGTGGCCGCCGCGCGCACGCCGGTGGGCAAGGCGCGCGGCGCGTTTCGCAACACTCGCCCGGACGATCTGCTGGCGCATGTGCTGCGCGGGGTGGTGAATCAATGTCCGGGGCTGGACCCGAAGCTGATCGGCGACGTGATCGTCGGTTGCGCCATGCCAGAAGGCGAGCAAGGCATGAACGTGGCTCGTATCGGCCTGCTGCTGGCCGGGCTGCCGGACAGCGTGCCCGGTATCACCATCAACCGATTCTGCGCCTCCGGTGTGCAGGCGGTGGCGCAGGCCGCCGACCGTATCCGGCTGGGCGAGGCGGACGTGATGCTGGCCGCCGGCACCGAAACCATGACCATGATCCCGATGGGCGGCAACAAGATCGCTCTCAATCCTGAGGTGTTCGCCAAGGACGAGAACATCGGCATCGCCTACGGCATGGGCCTGACGGCGGAGAAGGTCGCGCAAGAATGGAAAGTCTCGCGTGAAGATCAGGACGCCTTCGCGGTCGAGAGCCATCGCCGCGCCATCGCCGCGCTGACCGGCGGCGAATTCAAGCAGGAAATCCTACCCTACACCGTGGTGGACCGCCTGCCGGACAGCAAGACCCTGCAGGTGAAGCTCCGCGAGCGGGTGGTGGAGAACGACGAAGGCCCGCGGCCCGACAGCAACCTGGCGGGGCTGGCCAAGCTCAAGCCGGTGTTCGCCGCCCGGGGTAGCGTCACCGCCGGCAACAGCTCGCAAATGAGCGACGGCGCGGGAGCGGTGGTGCTGATGAGCGAGCGGATGGTCCAGCAATTGAACCTGAAGCCGCTAGCCCGCTTCGTCAGCTACGCGGTGGCTGGCGTCCCGGCGCGGATCATGGGCATCGGCCCCATCGCCGCGATTCCAAGGGCGCTGAGTCTGGCCGGGCTGAAGAAGGACGATATCGACTGGTTTGAGTTGAACGAAGCCTTCGCCGCCCAGAGTTTGGCGGTGGTCCGCGATCTGGACCTCGATCCGGCCAAGGTGAATCCGCTGGGCGGCGCGATTGCGCTCGGTCACCCGCTGGGCGCGACTGGCGCCATCCGCGTCGCCACCCTCCTGCATGGGATGCGGCGGCGCGGCGGCAAGTATGGGATGGTGACCATGTGCATCGGCACCGGCATGGGCGCGGCGGGGATTTTCGAGGCGCTGTAACCACCGGGGCGGTGCGACGACCGCCGTCCGCTCTTCAATACAAACCCACTGGTTGGTGCCAGTGGGTTTTTTTGTATCCCGATGACAGCAGGCCACGCCGCGTGTACGCTTGAATACCGATTGTAGACATCGCCGATGGGAGGTCACCATGACCGCAACTGCCGTTGCACCCACCCCTGTGAAGCCGCTCGCCGTGCCGCCGTCGGCGTCAGGCCAGGCCACTGCACCGCTTCCCGTGCCATCCACCGAGATTGTTTATCCTGACAGTGACGGACAGCCCATGGCCGACAACACCCGTCAATTCCGCTACATCGTCACGATTCAGGGCGGCTTGGCCGCGCTGTTCGCCGACCGGCCCGACGTGTTCGTGGCCGGCGATTTACTCTGGTATCCGGTGGAAGGCAACAACCGGCTGCGGGCCGCGCCCGATATCATGGTGGTGTTCGGCCGCCCACCCGGCGACCGGGGTTCCTACCAGCAGTGGCAGGAAAACGGTCTGGCGCCACAGGTCGTGTTTGAGGTGCTCTCACCCGGCAACACCGTGGCCGAGATGACCCGCAAGTTCCGGTTCTACGAACGCCATGGCGTGGAGGAGTACTATGTCTACGACCCGGATCGTGGCAGCCTCGATGGCTGGGTGCGGCGGGGCGAGTATCTGGAAGACGTGCCGGACATGGCAGGCTGGGTCAGTCCGCGCCTGAGAGTGCGGTTCAGTCTGGACGGTCACGACCTGGTACTGTATCGGCCCGATGGCCGACGCTTTGAGACCTTTCTGGAACTGGAACAGCGGGCCGAGGCAGAGCGGCAACGGGCTGAAATGGAGCGGCAACGGGCTGAACGGCTGGCCGAGCGGTTGCGTGCGCTGGGCGTTGATCCCAACGCCCTGGACGCTGGTTGATCAGTCCAGTAGGTAAAACCAATTAGGAGGAGAAGAGTATGGCCATGATGCGGGTAGACGCCGGGCGCGGCTGGGGCTGGATCGTCGAAGGCTGGCAACTGTTTGCCCAGGCGCCGGGAATCTGGATCGTCATCCTGCTGATCTATCTGGGAATCAGCGTGGTGCTGTCGCTCATTCCCTTCGTCGGTGGACTGGCCTATATGCTGTTGTCGCCGGTGCTGGCGGGCGGAATGCTGTACGGGGCCGCGGCGCAGGCGCGGGGTGAACCGCTGGGAATCGCGCATCTGTTCCGGGGCTTCCAGGATCAGGAGCGGATGGGGCCGCTGGTTTTGCTGGGTTTGATCAGCCTGGCCGGCTACGTGCTCATGATTCTGGTGGCCGTGATGTTCGTGGGCGGCGGTTTGATGGTGGGCGCGATGATGGATAGCACCGGCGCGGTGGTTCCCCCCGAGGCCATGGGCGGTCTTTTCGTTGGCGCGGGCCTGATCGCGTTGCTCGTCATGCTGACGATCGGGTTGCTGATGACCATGGCGCTGTTCTACGGCATTCCCCTGGTGATGTTGGGTGGCCAGAACGCTTGGCCGGCCGCGTGGGACAGCGTTGCTGCCTGTTGGGTGAACGTGTTGCCGCTGCTGGTGTTCGGGCTGATTTATCTGGTATTGGCGGTGGTGGCGGCCATCCCGTTTGGCTTGGGTCTTCTGATCCTGGGGCCGGTGACGGTCTGCGCGATCTATGCCAGCTATCGAGACGTGTTCGAGGAAGCACCGACGCGCGTCAATCTGGCGAAGTAGGGCGGTTTCGCCAACGGGCGGAAAAGCAGCGACGCAACCCGGATACTTCGGATTGCGTCAGTTGGGATGGGGATGGAGGCGGATAAACGAAGCGAGGGACGGCTGGCCATGTCGCGTCCTCGCCGCGTTCAGCCCACGCCGGACAGCAGCGAATCGATCAGCCGCTTTCGCAGCAACTGCACCGCTTCGAACACTTCCTGCGCGGTTTCCACGTACAGCGGCCCGGCTTCGCGGTACACGCTGCCACGATTACCCAGCAGGCTCACCTCGACCCGGATTTTCCGCACCATTTTGGTCTGCTGGCTATCCCATACCAGTGCATGATCGGCAGCGATGGCAAACGACATGACGGCATCTCCCCAGTGCAAGTATCGGTTTCGGCCCAAACCCCGTGCTTGGGCCGACGGGCGCCATAACGCCCACTAGGGTTGATGCATGTCGAGTGCCAAGATACTCAAATTGGTTAGAATTTGAATTCCTCAATCAATAATTGCAGTTGCAGCAGCGCTTGAGTGCTGACGTTCTGGATGCGGAACCCGGTGTCGTAGAAATCCGGGTTGACGTCCTGGCCGCTCCACAGGCTCTCCGCTTCCAGGTGGATGCGCTGACGCGAGCCACCTTCCTTGGGGACATCGACCCACAAACGGAAAGTTTCATGGGTCGGAATGTGTTTGTCGCTGACCAGGCGAAGACCTTCCTTGTTGATATCCACGATGTGGCCCAGCAATTCGCCGGTGTCCTCATCGAAGACGCGCAGATACATGACCAAATACCAGCGTTTGAGGCGGCGCTTGTTGGCGCCGGACGGATCGGCGACGCTCATGACGAACTCCTGGTGAAGGTGGAAGGAAGACCGGGGCGCGGCCAGGCGGGCGATCCGGTCAAACCGGGGAGCCAGCCAGCGACGGTCACCAACGGTCTTCCAGGGGATAGGGGTCAAGACCGAAGGTCGGTTCAGGCCGGCACGGCCGGGTTCAGGCTATAGGTACCAGTGATGCTGGCCTGATCGAGAACGTGGCCGGCGATCGCGGCCAGCACTTCCGGTCCGGTGAACTTGCCCTCCACCGGGCAGCGGGCCACGTCAAGCGCGTAGAGGGTGAAAACGTAATGGTGGACGATGCTGTCGTTCCAAGGCGGGCAGGGGCCATCATAGCCAAAATAGTCGCCCGCCATGGCAGGATCGCCCGCGAACCATTCCCGGTAGTTGTTGATGCCCTGACGGACGCCGCGCGGACCGACCGGTCCCGGCTTGCCACCAGACGTCACGCCTTCGGAAAACTCGCCGGCCCGGATGCGCGCTGGTTCCGGCGGTAGATCTACCAGGATCCAGTGATAAAAATCGGCGCGGGGCAAGTCGGCGGGGACTTGCCGTCCTTCCTGGTTGACGTCGTCCGCGCGAGTCGGCACGTCCCGATCATGGCAGATCAGGGCCAGTGACTGGGTGCCCGCCGGCAGGTCGCTCCATTCGAAGGAGGGGTTGCGGTTGGCGCCGAGCATGACATGCAGTTCGAGATCGGGAATACCGAAAGCATATTCGGCGGGAATCGGTTGCTGGGCGCGCAGGACGGGACTGGTGAGCCGCATGGCATTTCTCCTGAATAAAAGCGGAATGGGCAGGCATTGGAGTAGGGGTCGAGGTCCGCGCCAACCGACTTTTCCAGCGCGACGAACCGGCGCGTGACGGGTGGTGGGGATCGCTCGGTCGATCTTTACCGTTTCTCAAGAAATCGCTGTCGCCTGTACAATGCCGGATGGCCGAGCATGACCTTACACATTCCATGATAAACCAATAGACCACGCCAAGTCGCGCCGCCAGCCCGCCGATTGTCCTTCTTAGTGGTCGCGCGGGTGCGAGGTAACGGTCCATTGAGTTCGCGGCTGGCTCGTGGGCATTTCCAATCGGTTTAGAGCCAGTGGTTGGCCATCAATCCTTGGACAGGGGAAGGAAAAACCTTCACGTGACGAGCGATCAAAACCCGCGTCATCGATCGGCGGAAAGCGCGCCGCTGGACCGAAGCATCGACGAAATTGAACCAAATGGCTGGCTGGAAGCCAGGTCGGTGCCGCCGCGCTCGCCAAGTCCCAGGGAGCCGGTCACCGTTCGGTCGCCCATCAGCCAGACTGCGGTCGGCAAACCGGGCCAACGACGCATCAGACGGTCGCCGATCAGGACGGCGCTGTACATGGTGGGATTGCTGATGATCATGTTCAGCACCACCATGCTGCCACCGATGGCGGTAGCGTGGGGATACGACGGCTATGCCGTGATCTTGCCGTTCGCGGAGGCGATGGGGGTAATGTTGGGGCTGGGTCTGCTGTGCTGGCTGCCGGTGTGCCGGTTCAAGATTGATTTGCGCAACCGGGACGGTTTCATCGTAGTGGTGGCGTTCTGGTTTTTGCTATCGCTGCTGGGCGCGCTGCCGTTCATGCTGTCCGACAACCCGCACATGCCGCTGGTGGACGCCGTGTTCGAAACCGTTTCGGGCCTGACCACGACTGGCGCCACCGTGCTCTCGGGTCTCGACGCCATGCCCAAGGCCATCGTGTATTACCGGGCGCAACTCAATTTTCTGGGCGGCATGGGCATCATCGTCCTGGCGGTTGCCCTGTTGCCGATGCTGGGCGTCGGTGGAATGCAGCTCTACAAGGCAGAAACGCCGGGGCCGATGAAGGACGAAAAACTCACGCCGCGCATCACCGAGACCGCCAAGAATCTCTGGTACATCTACGTGGGCCTGAACGTGACCTGCACCTTGTCGTTCTGGGCGGCGGGGATGAGTTTTTTTGATGCCCTCTGCCACAGTTTCGCCACGCTGGCGCTGGGAGGATTTTCGACCCACGACGCCAGCATCGGCTATTTCAATAGCCCGGCCATTGAGCTGGTCGCTGGGTTTTTCTCCATTGTGGCGGCGGTCAACTTCGCGCTGTTTTTCCTGGCCTGGCGCTCGCGCAGCTTCGGGGCGATTTTTCGTGACGCGGAATTCAGGTTCTGCATGACGGTTTTTGGCGCCATCATCGCCACGGCTTGCGCCTATCTTTATTGGAGCGGCAAGTTTCCGCTGTGGGAAGCCGTTTATCACGGTTTTTTCCAGACTGCCTCGGTGATTACCGACAATGGTCTGGGGACGATCGGCTATCCGGCGGACTGGCCGATCTTCGTCCCGCTGCTGCTGTTGCTGGGCAGTTTCTTCGGTGGCTGCGTCGGCTCGACTTGCGGCGGGATCAAGGCCATCCGCTTCCTGCTGCTGTACAAGCAGAGCGTGCGCGAGGCCCGGCTGCTGATCCGCCCGTCCGCGCAGATCGCGGTCAAGCTGGGCAATCAACCCATTCCCGACCGGGTGATGCAGGCGGTGTGGGGATTCTATTATCTCTATATCTTCAGCTATTGCTTTTTCTCGCTGGCGCTGGCGGCGACCGGAGTGGACTTGGTGACGGCGTTCGGGTCGGTGGCCGGTTGCCTGAACAACATGGGCATCGGTTTGGGCGAGACGGCTTCGAATTTCGCTCCGCTAAACGATACGGCGACTTGGCTGCTGTCGCTGTCGATGCTGGTCGGGCGCTTCGAGGTGTTTCCCCTGCTGCTGTTGTTCCTGCCGGATTTCTGGAGATAAGGCGAAAGGCGAAAGGCGAAAGGTGAACGATAAACGAGGCTATGTGGGGGAATTGCCGCCGGCGCGGTTCAACATGGCGCGGTACTGTCTGAACGCCGCAGCGCGGACCACGCCGGATAAGGTCGCGCTGATCGTGGTGTCCGATGCCCACGCGCCGGTCGAACAGGCGGAACGCTGGACCTACGCGCAACTGGATGACGCCGTTCGGCGGGTCGCGGCGGGCTTGCGCGGTCTGGGCCTTGGACCTGGCGAGCGGCTGATGATCCGCATGGGCAATACCAGCGATTACGCCCTGCTGTTCTTCGGCGCTATCGCCGCCGGTTGCGTGCCGTTGCCGTCCTCGGCGCAACTCACCGAGGAGGAAGCCGATTTCCTGCTGGCCGATTCCGGTGCCCAAGTTCTCGCCATGTCGGATGAGTTGGCCATCCAGCCACCGCCGGGCGTGCGCGTGCTCGGTCCCACCGACGTCGTGATCCTGAGAACCCGATGCGAGCCGCTGGATTACGCCGATACCGCCGCCGACGATCCGGCCTTTCTTATCTATACGTCTGGCACCACCGGCCAGCCCAAGGGGGTGTTGCACGCCCAGCGCTCGGCGTGGGGACGCCGCCCCATGTACCAGGGTTGGTATGGCATCTGCCCGGACGACGTGGTCCTGCACGCCGGCGCGTTCAACTGGACCTATACCCTGGGCGTGGGCCTGACCGATCCCTGGGCCAACGGTGCGACGGCGGTGCTCTACAACGGTCCGCGCGATGTCACGGTCTGGCCGCTGCTGATGGAAAAGTTCCGGGCGACGCTGTTCGCGGCGGTGCCGGGTCTGTACCGGCAGATTCTAAAGTACAACGACCTGCGCGCGTTCGACTTGTCCAGTCTGCGCCATGGCCTGACCGCCGGCGAGGCGTTGAACACTACGTTGCTGGAGCAGTGGCGGACGACGACTGGCAAGGAGTTGTACGAGGCGCTGGGGATGAGCGAATGCTCGACCTACGTTTCATCATCGCCCAGCGTCCCGGTGCGGCCGGGCAGTCCCGGCAGGCCGCAGGCGGGTCGTTGCGTGGTGGCGCTGCCGATCGAAGGCGGGGAAGAGCCGCTGCCGCCGGGCGAAACGGGTCTGCTGGCGGTGCATCGTGGCGATCCGGGTTTGATGCTGGGTTACTGGAACCGGCCGGACGAGGAGGAACTGGTCTACCGGGGCGAGTGGTTCATCGGCGGCGATCTGGTGCATTTCGATGCCGACGGCTACATGACCTACCACGGCCGCAACGACGATGTGATGAACGCCATGGGCTACCGGGTCTCGCCGCTGGAGGTCGAACACTGCCTGAGCCAGCATCCCGCCGTGGCCGAGGTGGCGGTGACCGAACTGGCGGTGCGCGAGGGTGTGTCGGTCATCGCGGCCTTCGTGGTGCCGCGCGATCCCGACGAACCGGGCGGAATGGATGCGGCGCCGCTGCTGGCGTTCGCTCACGAGCATCTGGCCGCCTACAAATGTCCCCGCGAGATCATTTTCACCGACACCCTGCCGCGCACCGCCAACGGCAAGGTCCGGCGCCGCGATCTAACCCAGTGGCGGCGGTGAGGCAGATGCCCTTGTGGCTACTCCGCTCTCTCATCGCATCCAGAACGTGCTCAACGATCTTTCCGGACTTTACTATCGTTTGGCGCTCATCGTGGGTCCTGCCGGTTCGGGCAAAACCCCCGCGCTGTTGAAGCTGGCTGAGACTCAGGGCTGGCCGCGCCTGAACGTGAACCGGCAACTGGCCGAGCGCCTGCTGGACCTGACCCCGAAGCAGCGCACCGTCCAGACCGCATCCGTGCTGGAGGACCTGGTCCGGGAGACCGCCGCCGAAGGGATCGTGCTGGACAACCTGGAAATCCTGTTCGCGGTCGATCTGGCGCTGGACCCCTTGCGCCTGTTGCAGCAACTTTCCCGCCATCGCGTCATCGTGGCGGCCTGGCCGGGAGGGTACGACGGCCAGACACTGACCTACGCCGCACCGGGCCATCCGGAAGCCCGCCGTTATGTCCACCCTGACGCCCGCATCGTCCCCGCGGGGGTCGCCGCACCCCTAACCCCGTCCCCACCGGGCGAGGAGTGTTGATCGCCCATGAAATACGCCGATCTCATCGCCTTCGATCCCATTGAGTCCGTGGTCCAGTTGCGCGAGGCGGATTCCGCCAGCGCTGCGCGCCGGCTGGTGGAAACCTTCGTCATCTCGCGGAACCTGGCCAAACTGCTCGTCGAGTTGGTATTCCCCCAGTTGCAGTTCGCCCGGCCGGCCGATACCCGGGGCCTGATGGTCGTGGGTAATTACGGCACCGGTAAATCCCACCTGATGGCGGTGCTGTCGGCGCTAGCGGAACATGCGGAACTGGCGAACCGCTTGACCCACCCCGACGTAGCGGTGCAAGCCGCGCCAGTCGCGGGACAATTCAAGGTCATCCGCACCGAGATCGGCGCGACCACCATGCCGTTGCGCGACATCCTCTGCCGGGTGCTGGAAACCGGCCTAGCCGGGCTCGGCGTGGCGTTCGAGTTCCCCGCGCTGGACGAGCGGCACGAGAACAAGAGCGCATTCCAGGAGATGATGGCGGCGTTTCAGGCGCGCTATCCTGATCGCGGTTTGCTGCTGGTAGTGGACGAGTTGCTGGACTATCTGCGCAACCGCAAGGACCTGGAACTGAGCCTCGACCTGTCATTCCTGCGGGAAGTGGGCGAGGTGGTCAAGGGCTCGCGCTTCCGCTTCATGGCCGGCGTCCAGGAAAGCCTGTTCGATAACCCGCGCTTTCAGTTTGTCGCCGACACCCTGCGCCGGGTGAAAGACCGCTTCGAGCAACTCCGTATCGCCCGCGAGGACGTGGCGTTCGTGGTGGCCGAGCGACTGCTCAAAAAGAACGCGACGCAGCAGGCGCTGATCCGCGCGCATCTGGAAGCCTTCGCGCCGCTGTACGGCGCGATGAACGAGCGCCTGGAGGAATTCGTCCGGCTGTATCCGGTGCATCCGGCCTATCTCAAAACCTTCGAGCGGGTCTACGTGGCCGAAAAGCGCGAAGTTCTGAAGACCCTGAGCGCGGCCATCCGGCGCCTGCTCGACGCCGAGGTGCCCGCCGACGACACCGGCCTGATCGCCTACGACCAGTACTGGAGCGTACTGCGCGCCAACCCCTCGTTTCGCTCGGTGCCGGAGATCAGGGACGTGCTGGACAAAAGCGAGGTGCTGGAAGGGCGGATTCAGCAGGCCTTTCCCAGCAAGCACAAAGCGACCGCACTGCGCCTCATTCACGCCCTGTCGGTGCATCGCCTGACCACCAGCGACATCTACACTCCGCTCGGGGCCACCGCCGAGGAATTGCGCGACGGTCTGTGCCTGATGCTGCCGGTCCCGGAGCGGGAAGCGGGCTTTCTGCGGACGATGGTCGAGAAAGTGTTGAAGGACATCATCAAGACCGTCAACGGCCAGTTCCTCAGCATCAATCCCGAGAACGGCCAATACTTCCTCGATCTCAAGAAGGGCATTGATTTCGACGCCCTGATCGAGAAAAAGGCCGACACCCTGGCATCCACGTCGCTGGATCGCTACTACTTCGAGGCGCTGCGGCGGGTGGTGCTGGAGCAACCCGATGCGCCGTCCTACGTGCAGGGTTACCGGATTTGGGAATACGAACTGGAGTGGCGCGAGCACAGAGTCGGGCGCAGCGGCTATCTGTTCTTCGGTGCGCCCAACGAACGCTCCACCGCCCAGCCGCCGCGCGATTTCTACCTGTACTTCCTGCAACCGTTCGAGCCGCCGGCGTTCAAGGACGAGCAGCAAGCCGACGAGGTGTTCTTCACCCTCAAGCAGCGCGACGCGACCTTCGAGCGCGCCCTGAAGCTCTACGCCGGGGCGCGGGAACAGGCCATCACGGCGTCGGGCAGCAACAAGAGCATCTACGAAGACAAGGCCGGCCAGCAGTTACAGGCGCTCACCGCCTGGCTGCGCGAGCGGATGCCCGAGGCGGTCGAGGTGCGGCATCAGGGCCGGGCGAAAGCCTTGCGCGCGGTGGTGCAGGGCCAACTGCCGGCCCAGGCCACGGTGCGCGACATGATCAATACCGCCGGCTCGGTGTTGCTGGCTGCCGCGTTTGCCGACGCCAGCCCCGACTATCCCCGCTTCAGCATCGCCATCACCCGCCAGAACCGCGAACAGGCGGCGCAGGAGGCGTTGCGCTGGATCGCCGGCAGCGTGAAGAGCAAGCAGGGCGCGGCGGTGCTGGACGCGCTGGAATTGCTGGATGACGATATCCTCAAACCCCGTTCGTCGCGCTATGCCCGCCACCTGCTGGACGCGCTGGCGCACAAGGGCCAGGGCCAGGTAGTGAACCGGTCGGAACTGGTGCAGGCCCGACTGGGCGTGGAGTACTGGATCCGGTTCCGGCTGGAACCGGAATTTCTGGCGGTGGTCGCCGCCGCCCTGGTGCACAGCGGCGATCTGGTGATCAGCCTGCCCGGCAAAAAAATCGACGCCGCCAGTCTCGACCAGTTTGCCAAGCTGAACATCAGCGAGGCGCGGGAGTTCAAGCACCTGGAACGGCCCAAGGATTTGCCGCTGGCTCCATTGCAGGAACTCTGCGATCTGTTCGGCGTCGCTAAAGGCCTGATAGTCACTCCCGCCACGCGGGATGAAGCGGTGGCGAAGCTGCAAGCCGCGATGCAACAGCGGCTCAATCAAGTGGTGACCGCCCAGGACCAGCTCGGTAAGTTGACGTTTTGGGGTCAGTCCCTCCTGTCGGAGGCGGAACAGCAGGACTGGCGCAATCGGTTGGGCGTTCTGAAAACCTTTCTGGAATCGCTACAACCGTTCAATACCCCCGGCAAGCTCAAGAATTTCCCGCATGATGTGGCGGCGGTGCAAGGCCAGCAAGCCGCGTTGGCGCTGGTGCGGGAGATCGAGGTGCTGGCGACCCTGACTCAGCAACTCGCGCCACAAACGGCTTATCTGGGCAAGGCCGAGGCCCTGTTGCCGGCGGATCATCCGTGGCAGGACGCGGTCCGGGCCAGGCGCTCCGAAGTGCTGACGGCGATCGGCAGCCCCAAGCAGCGCGCTGATGCCGGCTTTCAGCGGCGTCTGGGGCAAACCCTGGCGGATTTGAAAACCCAGTACCAGGACGCCTATCTGGCGCTGCACGCCCGGGCGCGGCTGGGCGTGAATGAAGATCGCAAGAAAGCGGCGCTGACCCAGGATCCGCGCCTCAAGCGGCTGCAAAAGCTGGCCGGGGTGGACATGATGCCGGCCCAGCAGTTGCGCGACCTGGAGAACCGGTTTTTGCCGCTGCTCACCTGTTTTCAGGTCACCCGGCTGGACCTGGACGCCGATCCAGTGTGTCCGCATTGCCAGTTTCGCCCGGCCGAGTGGAACCCGTCCCACACCGCTGCGCAAGTGCTGGAAACCGCCGACGCCGCGCTCGATACCCTGGATGCCGACTGGCGGCAAACCCTGCTAAACAACCTGGACGACCCGACCGTGGTGGCCAATCTCGAACTGGTGAGCGACGCGCACGGCAAACGGGAATTACAGGCGTTCATCGCCAGCCGGCAATGGCCGGAGACCCTCAGTCCGGCCTTCGTCAAGGCCCTGCAGGAAGTGCTGGGCGGTTTGCAGAAGCGGGTGGTCACGACCGGAGAATTGTGCGCCGCGCTGGCGGAGGGCGGTTGGCCGTGCACGGTGGACGAATGGCGCCAGCGGTTTGAAAAGCATCTGGCGACTCTGACCAAAGGTCGGGATGTGCGGAAAATTCGGGTGGTGTTGGAGTCAACAAACTAAGATGGAGCATCTCCATCAGTAAAATTGATAGTCATTGACGCTATGGTATCCAAACCCGGAGCGAATTCATGCTGACCCAGCTACAGATTGAGAACTGGAAAAGCTTTGCAACCGCTACGCTCCATTTCGATCCGTTATCGGTATTGATCGGCACGAATGCCAGCGGCAAATCAAATGTTCTGGATGCCTTGCAGCTCCTAAACCGTGTAGCGTCAGGAGTATTGATCACGGCGGCATTGCAGGGAGATAGCACAACGCCGCCGCTGCGGGGTGGCATGGAATGGGTCGCCAAACGACCGGGGAATCGCTTTGTCGTGGGCGTTACGGTGCGGTCTGACGATACCACCGATTATGAATATCGCCTCGAATGCCAAATTGCCGAGGCCCGTTGCGATGTGTTGGCCGAACAGTTGCAACGAGTCAAATATCGCTTGGATAAAAGTGGAGGCCGTAAGTCTCAAGTCGGTGTGATTAAGCTCTACCGCACAGATCCCTGTGAGGGTGACGCGCCCACGATTACGGCCAGACTGTACAACGAAAAGCAGGGATCGCCACGACCACTGAGTAGAGCGCATACCGTTCTTTATCAATTGGCTGGGCAACCCACGCGCCAGGAAATCAAGGAGGGTATTGTTGCGGTGGCGGCGGCGTTACGCGAGATTTTTATTCTTGATCCGATTCCATCCCACATGCGTGGCTTTTCGCCTTTTTCAGAAAAACTGGAGCCGGATGCGCGCAACATCGCTGGGGTGATCGCCGCATTGCCCGAAGCCAAGCAGAAGGAAATGGAAGCCGTACTGACTGAGTACGCCAGCCAGTTACCGGAGCGGGATATTCGGCGGATTTATGCCGAACCGGTAGGCAAGTTCAAAACGGATGCCATGCTTTATTGCGAGGAAAACTGGCTGGATATGGGCAACGCGCCAACCGTGGATGCACGGGGCATGTCCGACGGTACGCTGCGGTTCCTCGCCATTCTCACCGCCTTGTTAATGCGCCCCAAGGGGAGCCTTCTGGTGATTGAGGAAGTGGATAATGGGCTACATCCGTCCCGCTCCCGGTTGCTGCTGGATATGTTGCAAAAAGTCGGTGGGCAACGTGGCGTGGATGTGTTGGTAACGACCCATAATCCAGCTTTGCTCGATGCGATGGGAATGGACTTGGTGCCGTTTATTACGGTGGCGCACCGCGATCAAAGAACGGGGGACAGCGTCCTGACTTTGTTGGAAGAGATCGAACAATTGCCGAAACTTCTGGCGCAAGGCCCGGTGGGGCGATTGTCCAGTCAAGGGTTGATCGAAGTGGCGTTACAGCTTCCTCCCCTTACGGTTGAAGCGGTGGCTCGATGAAAAAGCGGGTGCTGATTTTCGACACGTCGGTGTTGTGCTGTTGGCTGGCCGTGCCGGGTAAAGCGGAAGCCGGTCCCCGGGAAGATCGCTGGGATCAGACCCGCATCCAGCAAAAGATCGCTGATGAACAAAATCGGGGCAGCACCTTTGTGTTGCCGCTTGCCAGTCTGATTGAGACCGGTAACCACATTGCCCAGGCGCCAGGAGATCGTTTTGCCTTGGCCACCCGCTTTGCCGAACATCTACGCGCAGCGGCTGACGCTGCCACCCCTTGGGCGGCATTTACCGATCAATCGCCACTCTGGGAAGCCCGTCACTTGAAGGAACTGGCCGACCGCTGGCCGAAGTTGGCTGCGAGTGGCCTTTCCATCGGTGATGCTACGATCACAGACGTGGCGGAACACTACGCCCGCGCGGGGTATCAGGTAGAAATTCTCACCGGGGATCGGGGGTTGAAAGCTTATGAACCGGCTCATGGACCTCAAACACCCCGGCGTAGAAAGTAAGCGAACTCATTTACATCCACTGATTGCGCGTTCTTCCCTTCACCAGTCCCCTGATTGAGACCTGCCTTCATGACCGACCTGCTTGACGACTTGCACCACGCCGCTGGCCCGGTCGAGTGCCTCGGTCTGACCTTCCCCAACGACGCTGCCCGTCGCACGCATTTTCTGGCGATCCTGCGCGAGCAGTTGCAGGACCCGGCCTTCCGGCAGATCGAAGGCTTTCCCATCGGCAGCGATGAGGACATTCTGGCGCTGTCCGATCCGCCCTATTATACCGCCTGCCCGAATCCGTTTATCGAGGAGTTCATCCGCCGGTATGGCACGCCGTATGACCCTGCGGCGCCGTATCACAAGGAACCGTTCGCGGCGGATGTGAGCGAAGGCAAGAACGACCCGATTTATAACGCGCATTCCTACCATACCAAGGTCCCGCACAAGGCGATCATGCGCTACATCCTGCACTACACCCAGCCGGGCGATCTGGTGTTTGACGGGTTTTGCGGGACGGGCATGACCGGGGTGGCGGCGCAATTGTGCGGGGATCGAAAGGCGATGGAGTCGCTCGGCTATCGGGTGGAGAAAGACGGCGCGGTTTTGGAACCGGTTCAGGAGAACGGCCAAACGGTGTGGAAGCCGTTTTCCCGGTTGGGCGCGCGGCGGGCGATTCTGAATGATTTATCGCCGGCGGCGACGTTCATTGCCTACAACTACAACACGCCGGTGGATGTGGCGGCGTTCGAGCGGGAGGCGAAGCGGATTTTGGCGGAGGTCGAGGCAGAATGCGGCTGGATGTATGAAACACGGCACGGCAACGGCAAGACCAGGGGCCGCATCAATTACACGGTCTGGTCTGATGTGTTCACTTGCCCGGAATGCGCGGGCGAAGTGGTGTTCTGGGATGCGGCGGTGGACAAGGACGCCGGCCAAGTCCGCGATGAGTTTCCCTGTCCCCACTGTGCGAAGCAATTGACCAAGCGCAATATGGAACGCGCCTGGGTCACGAAGTTCGATACCGCGATTCAGCAAACTATCCGCCAAGCCAAGCAAACGCCGGTGTTGATCAATTACAGCGTGGGAACGAAACGCTTCGAGAAAACCCCCGATACTTTTGATTTGGCGTTAATTGAGAAGATTGAGGGAATGGAGATTCCGTATTGGTTTCCGACGAACCACTTACCGGATGGTTATAATACCCGGCAACCTATGGATTCGCATGGTGCTACCTACGTTCATCATTTTTATACGAGGAGGAATTTAAAAATATTGTCTGCTTTTAGATTTTTTGGATCAAGATTTTGGGCACCATTTAGCGCATTAACACCTCGTGCCACAAGAATGCATAGAATAGCTGCAAGTCGAATAGGTGGAGAAAAAAAAGGGGTTGGTGGTGCTACAGTAGGTGTGATTAATGGGACGTTATATATTCCATCGCTCTCTGTGGAAATGAATGTTATTGAACAAGCTGTTGAACGAATCAATGTATTCTCAAAATCAATATTTAAACCAAAAATAACTTTGAATATAACTCAATCGACAACAAATTTAGTGCAATTGCAGAATAATTATATTGACTACATTTTTATTGATCCCCCATTTGGTGCAAATCTGATGTACTCCGAAATTAACTTTTTATGGGAGGGTTGGCTCAAAGTTTTTACCAACAATCAAACCGAAGCGATTGAAAACAAAGTCCAAGGCAAAACTCTGAATGATTATCGCCGTCTGATGACGGATTGTTTCAAGGAAGCCTTCCGCATCCTCAAACCCGGTCGGTGGATGACCATCGAGTTTTCCAACACGCAAGCCGCAGTCTGGAACGCCATCCAAACCGCCATTCAGGAAGCCGGATTTATCGTCGCTAACGTCGCGGCGCTGGATAAAAAGCAAGGCAGCTTCAAAGCCGTCACGACCACCACCGCCGTCAAGCAAGACCTGGTCATTTCCGCCTACAAACCCAACGGCGGTCTCGAAGAACGCTTTACCCAAACTGGCGGCACTGAAAAATCGGTCTGGGATTTCGTCAGCACCCACCTGAACTACTTGCCCACGGTCAAGCTCAACAATGGCCAACTCGACTACATCGCCGAGCGTGACCCCCGGATTCTCTTCGACCGCATGGTCGCCTGGTTCATCCGCCACGGTTGCCCGGTGCCGCTGTCCAGCCCGGAATTCCAGGCCGGCTTGCAGGAGCGCTTCCCCGTCCGCGACGGCATGATCTTTCTGCCGGAACAACTTAACGACTACGACCGGGCGCGGATGCACGCTGCCCATGCCCCGCAAATGGAATTGTTCGTGTCCGACGAGCGTTCCGCCATTGACTGGCTGACCGGCTTCCTCAAACAGCGGCCCGCGACCTACCAAGACATCCACCCCGACTTCATGCAGCAACTCGGCGCCGGCTGGAAAAAACACGAAACCCGCCCGGAATTAAAACAACTGCTGGACGACAACTTTCTGCAAGACGCCACCAATCGCTGGTACGTCCCCGATCCCAACAAAGCCCAGGAACTGGAAAAACTCCGCACCAAGGCGCTGCTCAAGGAATTCGCCCTCTACCAGGCCCACACCGGCCGCCAGCTCAAGGAATTCCGCACCGAAGCCCTGCGCGCCGGCTTCAAAGCCGCCTACGACGCCCGCGACTACCGCGCCATCGTCGGCGTCGCCGCCAAGCTGCCCGACGCCGTGTTGCAGGAAGACGAAAAACTGCTGATGTACTACGACGTAGCGAGTATGCGGCTGGAAGAGGAGTAACGCTATGCCTGCTTCCGTTTACATCGAAACCTCAGTCATCAGTTACTACACCGCGCGATCCAGTCGTGATCTGGTCGCCGCCGCCCGGCAAGCCATTACCCAGGAATGGTGGGAAGAATCACGGAATCGCTTCGAGCTTTACGTTTCAACTGTGGTGATTGCCGAAGCGAAAACCGGCGATCCCGAAGCGGCGCAAAAGCGTATGTTGGCTATTGCTGACTTGCCGGTTCTCGATGTTAATGCTGCCGCTGAAAATCTGGCCAGACAACTGGTCGACCAAAAACTGATCCCGGCCACCAGCGCCGAAGATGCGCTGCATATTGCCTTGGCGACTATCAACGGCATGGATTTTTTGTTGACTTGGAATTTCCGCCATATCAATAACGCGGAAATGAAAGCCCGGATCACCGCCGCCATTGAAGCGCTGGGGTATGAATGTCCAATTCTCTGTTCCCCTGAAGAACTGGGAGGTACTGAGCTATGAGATCCGATCCGATTATTGATGAAGTTCGCCGTGTGCGTGAAGCCCATGCCGCGAAGTTCAACTATGACCTGTCGGCCATTTGTGCGGATTTCAGAAAACAACAGAGCGAACTCGGGTGCCCGGTGGTTTCTCGCCCGCCTAAATTCAGGCTCAAAACGCAAACCGCGCCATCGCATCGTCGCCAGCCACCGCCCAGTATTGCCGGTCAGGGTGAGATTCACGATGATTTGATCGCTCCAGCCGTTCCCGAAACCGACTGGGATGTTTTGACCGCTGAGAAGAAACGCTTCTCATTTATTGGCATAGGACATGGCGGGAAGGATCAGGCATCTGAACCTGCCAGGGAAAATAAGACGGTAGCGACAGATCAACATGAAGACCGGCGCTCGCCGAAATGAAACCCGCTGACTGGCGCGCGCCGATCCTGGCGCAGTTCAGCCCAGCGATTGCGGCGGTGGCCCGGTTGACCGTGGTGGCCGATCCCGATGAATTGCTGGCCGAACCGGGCATCATCGAGGGCATCCGGGCGCGGGGGTTTGAAATCCTGCCCTTCGCCGATCACGTCGCTTTTCGCTACGCCTACGAACGGCGCTTCCGGGAACCCTGGGACGCCGGCCAGTCCACCACCCTGGTGGTCGTGCTGCGCACTGCCAGCGCCGAGGTGGCCGGCTTGCCCTTCGATCTGCTGGATCAGGCCCGGCGCGACTCGCGGATTCTCACCTTCAGCCTGGCCGACCTGTTCCCCCGGCTGGCCCCGCGTCCCGTGGCCGAACTGGAGCGCGGCCAGTTCGACCGACTGTTTGCCGCTCACGCCGCCCTCACGGAACGGCTGGGCGAGAACGCCACGGCGGATTTCGTGCTGCGCCATGTGTTCGAAATCGACCCGGCGCTGATCACCCACGCGGCAGAACTGCTGCGAGTCCTGCTGCGGCTGCACTATCGCCAGCAAATACTCCCGCCGCTGATCGTCGCCCGGCTGCTGCAGCGACTCGGGCAGGAGGACCGCTGGCAGGCCTGGCCGCTGGATACCCTGTTCTCCCACCGCGCCAACTTTCTGGAATTCCTGCAGGAACGCTGGCCGCGCTTCGTGCGCCAGCACGCCAGCAGTTTCCCCCTCCCTCCGACCCCCTCCCACGTTGGGGAGGGGGAGACCCACAGCGTGTGGTTGCACAACACTCCCTCCCCCCTGGTGGGGGAGGGCTGGGGTGGGGGGTGGGTCTACCCCGGTCCGCCCGACCTGCCCTTCGATCACGCCGACATCCGGGTGTATCTGGACAACCTGTTCGCCGAGGGCCAACTCCGCCCGACGACGGTGGTCCCCAAAAGCGCGGTACGGGATAGCTGGCTGGCGGTGGGGGTCGCTGGCGAGACGGCGGACGACCGGATCGCGCGGCTGCGCCAGGGATTGGCCCGGCTCGCTGCCGAGTTCCCGGCGCCGGACGCCGATTATCGCCAGTGGCTGCGCGCCGCCCGGCGCTGGGCCGAGATCGTCGCCGGGCGCTGGATGGCGCCGCCCGAGGCGCTGGCAGCCGATCGCCCAGCCCTGGAAGCCCTGCACGACCGCCTGGAGCGGGAATTCCAGACCTGGCTGTGCGCCCACTATGCCGCCCTGTGCAGCCTGCCCTACTGGCCGCGCCCGGTGCTGGTGCATCAGATTCCCCACCTCCTTGCCCACGGGTTTCACCCCCCACAACAGCGGGCGCTGGTCGTGGTGGACGGGCTGGCACTCGATCAATGGGTCGCCGCCCGTGCCGCCATGCCCGAACGGCCCTGGACGGTGGAGGAGGGGGCGTTATTCGCCTGGGCGCCGACCCTGACTTCAGTCTCCCGCCAGGCCATTTTCGTCGGCGAGCCACCGTTCTTCTTCGCCGCCAGCCTGGACACCACCCACAAGGAAGAAGCGCACTGGCTGCGGTTCTGGGAAAGCCGGGGCCTTCGCCACCGCGAACTGGCTTATCTGCGCCAACAGCAGCAGGAAGACGACGAGGCCTTGATCGAACGGGTGCGGGCGCGGATCAGCGACTCCCCCTGCCGCGTCCTCGCGGTCATCGTCGGCACGGTGGATAACCTGATTCACGGCGCGGTCACGGGGACCGACGGCCTCCATGCCAGCGTGCGGCACTGGGCGCAACGGGGGGCGCTCTGGACGCTCCTCGACCGCCTGATCGACGCTGGCTTCGCGGTGTTTCTGACCGCCGATCACGGCAATGTCGAAGGCCAGGGTATCGGCAAACCGAATGTCGGCGCGACGGCCCACGAGCGGGGTGAGCGAGTCCATGTCTTCCCCGATGCCGGCTTGCGCCAGCAGGTCGCCGCCCAGTATCCCGGCGCCATCCCCTGGCCCGCCATCGGCCTGCCCGACGATTATTTCCCCCTGTTGGCCCCGCCGCGCCGCGCCTTCATCCCGGCCGGCAAACGCACCGTCGCCCATGGCGGCATCGCTCTGGAAGAACTGGTGGTCCCCTTCATCCATATCACGAGGCGCGCATGAGCGACGGTCCACGCAAGATCGGTTTCGACCGCAAGCTGGAGCTGGAATGGCTGGATGCCGCCGCCGGGCGACTGGCGGCCGGCGACTCGCCGATGGCGGCGCGTCACCAGGTCTGGAACCGGCTGGAAGGCGTATTAAGCGGGGACGCCTCCAACAGCGCCCGTGGCAAGACCCTGACGGTCCTGACGCAAATCTGGATGACAGTACCCACGCACCAACCGTTACGCGATGCCGCGCTGGCGATCTTTGGCCAGGTGTCCCCGGACGAGCGGCTGGCGCTGCACTGGGCCATGACGCTGGCCGCGTACCCGTTCTTTTTCGACATCGCCGCGCAGACCGGCAAGCTCCTCAGCCTGAACGGCGACTGCACCTTCGCCCAGATTCATCGGCGGATGATGGAACGCTGGGGCGAACGCTCCACCCTGTCCCGCGCCGTGCAACGGGTATTGCGTTCGATGGTCGGCTGGGGCGCGCTGCGGGAGGGGGCAACTCCCGGCCAGTATCAGCCGCTCCCCAGGCGTATTCGCGTCCTGGAAGCTACCGCCGAGATTGTGCTCGAAGGGCTGCTGCGGGCGGAAGGTGGCAGCCTGGCGCTGAACGCCGTGGCGACGCATCCGGCGCTGTTTCCGTTCGATCTCCACCTTGATCCGCCACGACTGCGCCAGCATCCCCGGCTGCGGGTGCATCGGCAGGGGGATCAGACCGATTGGGTGGAACTTGAACCATCTTCCGCGCACCGCCAACGGCAAGGTTCCACCGCTGCGATCTGGCGATGTGATGGTTTAAACATCAATAATCAATAATCAATAATTGAAATTGATATTTTAAAATTTATTTGTAACTATTAAGACAATGATCACCGCAGCCCAGTTGAAAGCGGCGCGTGCATTGTTGGGCATGGACCAACGCGCCCTGGCGGAAGCCGCCGATTTATCCCTGCCAACGATCCAGCGGATGGAAGCCAGCGAGGGGACCATCCGGGGCAATGTCGATTCCCTGGTCAAACTGATCGCCGCGCTTGATGCCGCTGGCGTTAAGTTGATCGACGAAGGCGCCGTGAGCGAAGGGGGTGGACGCGGGGTTCGGCTCAAGCGCTGAACCGCTCAATCGCCCCCCGAATCGCCGCAAGTTAGAGGAAAGCCGTTTTTCCATCATGTCGCTGCCACTGCTGTTAGGTTTACCGATGCTGCTACTCGCGGTCGGCGCTTACGCGATCGCGGCGGCGCGCCAACCGGGTATCGGTCGCCGGATCTACGGGATCACCCTATTCGTGTGTGTCGTTCTGCTGGCGTTGGCGCTCGGACATCTGCTGGCCGGACGCACGCCGACGACATTGACGCTGCCGCTGGGCCTGCCCTGGCTGGGCGCGCATTTCCGGCTGGACGCGCTGGCGGCCTTTTTCCTGATCGTGGTCAATCTGGGTGGCGCGGTCGCCAGCCTGTTCGCCCTGGGCTACGGCCAGCACGAACGGGCGCCCGAGCGGGTGCTGCCGTTCTTCCCGGCATTTCTGGCCGGCATGAACCTGGTCTTGCTGGCCGATGACGCCTTCACCTTTCTGTTCGCCTGGGAATTCATGTCGCTGAGTTCGTGGGCGCTGGTCATGGCGCATCACCAGGATTCGGCCAACGCCCGCGCCGGCTATCTGTATCTGGTCATGGCCTGCTTCGGCACCCTGGCGCTGTTGTTGGCGTTCGGCCTGCTGGCTGGCCCCGATGGCGGTTACGACTTCGCCACGATCCGAGCCGGCACGACGAGCCCCGGATTCGCGGCGCTGGTGCTGATGCTGGCGCTACTGGGCGCCGGCTCCAAGGCCGGACTGGTGCCATTGCACGTCTGGCTGCCGCTGGCCCATCCCGCCGCGCCCAGCCATGTTTCGGCGCTGATGAGCGGGGTGATGACCAAGGTGGCGATATACGGCTTCATCCGCATCGTGTTCGACCTGCTGGGCGAGCCGGTCGTATGGTGGTGGGGTGGGGTGGTGCTCGCTCTGGGTGGTATCACCGCTGTGCTGGGCGTGCTGTACGCGCTGATGCAGCACGATCTGAAACGGCTGCTCGCCTATCACACGGTGGAGAACATCGGCATCATCTTCATCGGACTGGGGTTGGCACTGGCCTTTCAGGCGAATCAAATGTACGCCAGCGCGGCGCTGGCGCTGACCGCCGCGCTGTTTCACGTCCTCAATCACTCGCTGTTCAAAAGCCTGCTGTTCCTCGGCGCCGGCGCGGTGCTGACCGCCACCGGCGGGCGCGACATGGAACGGCTGGGCGGCTTGATTCATCCGATGCCGTGGACCGCGCTGGCATTCCTGATCGGCGCGGCGGCGATTTCGGCATTGCCACCGTTGAACGGCTTCGTCTCTGAATGGCTGACCTTCCAGGCCATCCTGATCAGCCCGGAACTGCCGCAATGGCTGCTCAAGTTCCTGGTGCCGGCGGTCGGCGCGGTGCTGGCCTTGTCCGCCGCCCTCGCCGCCACCTGCTTCGTCAAGGCATTCGGCATCGCTTTTCTGGGCCGGCCGCGTTCGACCGCCGCCGCTACAGCGCGGGAGACGGACCGTTACTCGCTGACGGCGATGTTCGTTTTGGCTGGACTGTGCCTGCTGGCGGGGATTTTACCCGGATTGGTGGTGGACGGGCTGGCTCCGGTCGTCGGCGCGCTCAACGGCGGCACCCGGTTGATGGCACAGCACGATCAGCCCTGGCTGACCTTGGTGCCGGTGGTGGATGTGAAAAGCACCTACAACGGCCTGCTGGTGATGCTGTTCATGGCGCTGTCGGGATTTGGCGCCGCCTGGCTGATTCACCGGCTGGCTTCTGACAAGGTCCGACGCGGCCCCGCCTGGGATTGCGGGTTCCCCGACGCTAACCCCGCCTTCCAGTACACCGCCAGCAGTTTTGCCCAGCCGATCCGCCGGGTGTTCGGCAGCATCGTGTTTCAGGCCCGCGAGCGGGTAACGATGCCGCCGCCCGGCGACTCGCGGCCGGCACGGTTCAAGGTCGAGTTGCACGATCCGGTCTGGGAGCGCGGCTACGCTCCCATCGCCGATGCCGTGGTGGCGCTTTCGAGCCGCTTCAACTACCTGCAATACCTCACGATCCGCCGTTACCTGAGCCTGGTGTTCGGCGCGCTGGTGGTCCTGCTGTTGGGGATGGTGCTATGGCGCTGATCGTCGGCTATCTGGTGCAGGGCTGCCAAATGCTGTTGATCCTGCTGCTGGCGCCGCTGCTCACTGGCTGGGTCCGCGCGGTCAAGGCCCGGCTGTTGCGCCGGCGCGGCCCTTCGGTGCTGCAACCCTACCGCGATCTGTCCAAGCTGCTGCGCAAAGAGGTGGTCTTGGCCGACTCCGCCTCCTGGCTGTTCCGGGTGGCGCCCTATCTGATCTTCGCCGCTCTGTGGGTGGCGGCGGCGCTGGTGCCGACCTTCGCCAGCGGCTTGCTGTTCAGTTGGACGGCGGATTTGATCGCCATCGTCGCCCTGCTCGGTACTGCCCGCTTTTTTCTGGCGCTGGCCGGGCTCGACGTCGGCACCAGCTTCGGCGGCATCGGTTCCAGCCGCGAGATGATGATCGCTTCGCTGGCCGAACCGGCCATGTTGATGATGGTGTTCACCCTGTCGCTGCTGGCCGGCACCACCGAACTGTCCTCGGTCGCCCGCTTCATGTTGACCGCTGACGTTGGGCTGCGGGTTTCGCTGGCGCTGGCGCTGTTGGCTCTGGTCATGGTGGCGATCGCCGAGAACGCCCGCATCCCGGTGGACAATCCGGCCACGCACCTGGAGTTGACCATGGTGCACGAAGCGATGGTGCTGGAGTATTCCGGCCGCCATCTGGCGCTGATCGAGCTGAGCGCCTCGCTCAAACTGCTGCTGTATTTGTCGTTGCTGGGGTGCATCTTTGCGCCCTGGGGCATGGCGACCGCCGGGGCGGGGCCGGCCGCCTATCTCGGTGGCGCGGTGATCTATGTGGCCAAACTGGCGTTCGGCGGTGTGCTGCTGGCGCTGTTCGAGACCAGCATCGCCAAGATGCGGGTGTTCCGCGTCGATCAATTTTTGGGAGCGGCGCTGATGCTGGGATTGCTCGGCACCCTGTTGCTGTTCGTGTCGCGGAGTCTGTGATGCACGGACTGGCCTTCGATATCGCCCATTTTCTGGCGGGCGGCATGGTGCTGGCGAGCTTTCTGTTGCTGTACCAGGATCGCCTGTCCGCGCTGATCAACGTTTTTGCCCTGCACTCGCTGGTGCTGGTGTTGGCGGTCGGCTGGCAAGCCCATATCCAGAACGCCCACCATCTCTACGTCACGGCGGGGATCGCGCTGGTGTTCAAGGTCATCGTGATTCCGACCGCACTGCATCGCATCATCCGGCGGCTCGGCATTCACCGTACTCTGGAAGTGGTCGGTGGCGTGGGTCGGGACATGTTGGCTGGTACCGGGCTGGTGGCGTTGTCGATTCTGGTGATGCTGCCGGTGACGGCCAAGGCAGACCCACTGGCGCGGGAAGACTTGGCATTCGCCCTGGCGGTGGTGCTGCTGGGATTGTTGTTGATGGTCATCCGCCACAACGCGGTGAGCCTGGTGATCGGCTTCATGTCGCTGGAAAACGGGCTGGTGCTGGCCGCCGCCGGAGCGCGCGGCATGCCGCTGGCGGTGGAGATCAGCATCGCCTTCTCGGTCTTGATCGCGCTGATCGTGATCGGCGTTTTCCTGTTCCGTATTCGGGAACGCTTCGACAGCGTGGACATGCAGGCGATGGATACCTTTCGAGAGGGACGGCGGCGATGATCGACGTGGGCTTTCTGGCGGTGATCGCGCTGCTGGTCGTCCCGGTCGGCGCCGCGTTGCTGCTGGTGTTGCTGTCCGGTTACCGACTCGGCGCCCGGTTGAACGTCGGCGCGGCCCTGGTGAGCCTGTTGGCCGCCGTCACCCTGTTCGGGGCGCGGCCGGAAGCCAATCTCTACCTGCGGGTGGACGATTTCAACATCTATCTGATCGTGCTGAACAACCTGGTCAGTTTCACCACCAGCCTGTTCAGCGCCAGCTACATCGCCCACGAACTGGAAACCGGCCGGCTGACTCCGGCGTATCTGCGCTTCTATCACGCCATGTATCAGGCGCTGATCTTCGCCATGAATCTGGCGTTCCTCGCCAACAACATCGGGCTGCTGTGGGTGGCCATCGAACTGGCGACGCTGATCACGGTGCTGATGGTCGGTCTCTATCGAACTCGCGCCGCGCTGGAGGCCGCCTGGAAGTATTTCATCCTGGGCAGCCTCGGCATCGCCTTGGCGCTGTTTGGAACCATCCTGGTGTACCTGGCGGCGCAGCCGGTGATGGGGGAAGGCTTGCCGGCCATGGCCTGGGATCGGCTGCTCGACCATGCCAAAGCCTTCGATCCGGCGTTGCTGAATCTGGCGTTCGTGTTCCTGCTGCTCGGTTACGGCACCAAGGCCGGCCTGGTCCCGCTGCACGCCTGGCTGCCCGACGCTCACGCCGAAGGCCCCACGCCGATCTCGGCGGTGTTGTCCGGCCTGCTGCTGAATGTCGCGCTGTATGCGGTGCTGCGGTTCAAAATGCTGATGAGCGCCAATCCGTCCGCCCTGACGCCAGGTCCGCTGATGGTCGGTTTGGGGTTGCTATCCCTGCTGTTCGCCGGGTTGATGCTCTATCGCCGGGGCGACATCAAGCGGCTGTTCGCCTACTCCTCCATCGAGCACATGGGCATCATCACCTTCGCTTTCGGCATGGGCGGGCCGCTGGCCAATTTCGCCGGGTTGCTCCACATGACGATGCACAGCCTGACCAAATCGGCGATTTTCTTCGCCGTGGGCCATATCTCCCAGGTCAAGGGCACCCAGCGGATTTCCACCATTCGCGGCTTGACCGTCACTCATCCGGCGCTCGGCTGGGGATTAGTGGCGGGCGTGATTGCCATCGCCGGAATCCCGCCGTTCGGCGTGTTCATGAGCGAATTCCTGGTGGTGAGTTCCACCTTCGCCCGCCAGCCGTGGCTGGCGTTGCCGCTGGTGCTGGGGTTGCTGCTGGCGTTCGGTACCCTGCTGTGGCGGCTGAACGGCATGGCGTTCGGCAAACCGGACGGCGGTCCCGCCGCGCCGGTGCAGGCCAGCATCCTGCCGATGCTGGCGCATCTGGCGCTGGTGTTCGTGGCGGGAATCTGGTTGCCAGGACCGCTGGTCGCCTGGTTTCACCATGTCGCGATATTGCTGGGGTGAACGGTCTGCGCCTTGTCAACCCCAATCAGTCCATCTAGGATCACGTCGCCTGATCCCAGGAGTCTCAAACGATGTCTCTTCTCGAACGCATCACCCTGGATAGCGAAATTTGCCACGGTAAACCCTGCGTCAGGCACATGCGCTGGCCGGTCGAGGCCGTGCTGGACCTGGTGTCCTCGGGGATGCAGCCCGCCGAAATCCTGGCGGACCATCCCGAACTGGAACGCGAAGACATTACCGCCTGCCTGCAATACGCCCGGCTGGTGGTCTCTGGCGAGACCGTAGCACACGTCGCCTGATGCGCGTTCTCTGCGACGTTCACATTCCTTATCGCCTGGTCAATTTCCTGCGTGGGCGGGGCGTGGATGCCACTCACGTCAACCGGATTCTTGACAAGTCGTACACCAAGGACGCCGAGATCGTCCGTTATGTCGATGAAACTGGATCGTTTCTCATCACCAAGGATGCCGATTTCCGGGATAGCCATTTCATCACGGGCAAACCCGCTCGCGTGGTAAGAGTAGCCCTTGGCAATCTCTACTAACGACCAGTTGATCGCCTTGTTTGATCATCATTGGACGGCGCTGCGCTCCATTTTCGAAGAGGCGCGATGCTATGTCGAGATCGGTACCGGAGGTCTGCGGGTATTCAATCTCCATCGTGACCCGGACATCTGAAATCAATATTTTTGTTGGCTTGAGAGCGTGATGATGAAAACTGGCTCTTTGCGGACTGTCATGGATGCGGGTGAGCCGGTCGCCGGACACCAGCCTTGGCCGCGAGTCGTCGTTACTGCCGAAATCTGGAATGCTTTGATTAGAGGCTTGACCGGTGGCGCGTGGACTTTGTTCGGCTTGTGGGGCGAAGCTGGAATGGCGCATCTGGCGGTGCGCGAGGACGCGAGCGGAACCCTCGGC
The DNA here is from genome assembly GCA_046347555.1 of Candidatus Competibacteraceae bacterium. Lineage (GTDB taxonomy): Bacteria > Pseudomonadota > Gammaproteobacteria > Competibacterales > Competibacteraceae > Contendibacter. The sequence continues at coordinate 152,100 of JAXMFY010000003.1, forward strand.
GTCGCCAGCCTGCCGTGTCCGGATGGGCAGTTTCCCTCGGTCGGTCGCGTGCATCCACCGGCGCAGCGGCTGGAACGCACCCTGGCCGATCTGGTCGGTTTACAACCAGTGGACGCGCCCGATGTGCGGCCTTGGCTGGATCATGGTCGCTGGCCGGTGCGCCATCCGCTGGGCGCCGCAACCGCGCCGGCCGAAGCGATGTCGCCTTATCCGTTCCTGTCGGCGGAAGGCGAAAGCCTGCATCAGATTCCAGTGGGGCCGGTTCACGCCGGCATCATCGAACCTGGCCATTTCCGTTTTACCGCGAACGGCGAGGCGGTAGTTCGGCTGGAGGAACGGCTGGGCTACGTCCACAAGGGCATCGAAAGCCTGTTGACCGGTGCATCGCTGGAGCGGGCGGCGCGACTGGTGGGGCGGGTGTCGGGCGACAGCACCGTGGCCTACGCGCTGGCGTTTGCCCGCGCCGTCGAAGCCGCGACCGAGACGGATGTGCCGGCTCGCGCCCATTGGCTGCGGGCGTTGATGGCCGAGCTGGAGCGGCTGGCCAATCATTGCGGCGATATCGGCGCGATCTGCAACGACGCGGCTTTTGCCTTGATGCACGCCCATTGCGCGGTGTTGCGCGAGCGGGTACTGCGCGCCAGCGCCGCCTGTTTTGGCCATCGCCTGTTGATGGATTGCGTGATTCCCGGTGGGGTGACGGTGGATCTGCCGGTGGATGGCATCAAGGTCTTGCGTGCGCTGGTCGCCGAGTTCCGTCGCCAGTTTCCGCCGCTGGTCGATTTGTACGACAACACCGCTTCGCTGCAAGACCGCACCGTCGGCACCGGTTTTGTCCGACCAGCCTTGATCCAGCAGTTCGGCTGCGGCGGCGTCATCGGCCGAGCCGGAGGTCGTGCCTTCGACGCCCGTTGCCAGCCCGGCTATCCGCCCTACGAGCAACTGGAGTTCAAGACGCCGGTGCGAACCGACAGCGACGTCAACGGTCGAGTGTGGCTGCGCATCACTGAGGTGCAGCAGAGTTTGACGCTGGTCGAGCAGATTTTGGAGCGATTGCCGCCAGGTCACGCGCGCGGGGAGTTGAACCATCCCGGTCAAGCTTGCGAAGGCATGGCGCTGGTCGAGGGGTTTCGCGGCGATGTGCTGGTTTGGTTGCGGCTGGCCGCCGATGGCACGGTGGCGCGCTGCCATCCGCGCGATCCGTCCTGGTTCCAGTGGCCGCTGCTGGAAGCCGCCATCGAAAACAACATCGTGGCGGATTTCCCCCTCTGCAATAAATCGTTCAACTGCTCGTATTCGGGCCACGATCTCTAAGCGACACTGCCATGCGCAAGCTGCTGTTCCAGAATCTGTTGCGATTGCCGTTGACGGTCGCTGCGCCAGCCCCTTCCGAACAAGCCTTGGCCGAACTGGGCGCGAAGGTCGACCGAGCCGCGCGGCGCCGACTCGGTCGCAGCCTGGCGATCCGTGAGGTGGACGCAGGCTCCTGCAACGGCTGCGAGTTGGAGATTCACGCGCTCAACAACGCTTTTTACGATCTGGAGCGGTTCGGCTTCCACGTCGTCGCCTCGCCCCGTCATGCCGACGTGCTGCTGGTGACTGGCCCAGTCACCGCCAACATGCGGGAGGCGCTGGAACGGACTTACGCCGCCACCCCCGATCCGAAATGGGTGGTGGCGGTCGGCGATTGTGGGCGGGACGGCGGGGTGTTCGCCGGTAGCTACGCCTGTGTCGGCGGCGTGGCCGGGGTCGTCCCCGTCGATTTGCATATACCCGGTTGCCCGCCGAGTCCAGTGCAACTGTTGGAAGGCTTACTGGCGTTGTTGCAGGCGCAGTAGGGCTAGTTGCTGGTTTTTTAGTGATTTTTCTGATGGGAGGTGTCGTTGCAACCCCCATGAAACCCGACCGAGAACACCCGCTTTATCTCCCCTTCGCCACCGCCCTGCGCGACAAATTGCGCGGCGGCTACAATCTCTCCAAGCTGCAAGCTGACCTGCTGGCCGGGATTACGGTCGGCATCGTCGCGGTGCCGCTGGCGATGGCGCTGGCGATTGGCAGCGGGGTGCCGCCACAGTACGGTCTGTATACCGCTATCGTCGCGGGCTTGCTGATCGCGCTGACTGGCGGTTCCCGCTTCAGCGTGTCCGGCCCGACCGCCGCCTTCATCGTCATCCTGCATCCCATCGCCGAGAAGTACGGCCTCGGCGGGCTGGTGACCGCCAGTTTCATGGCCGGCATCATGCTGATCGGCATGGGCGTGGGGCGGATGGGCAAGCTGATCCAGTTCATTCCCTATCCGGTGACCACCGGTTTCACCACCGGTATCGCGGTCGTCATCGCCAGCCTGCAATTCAAGGATTTCTTCGGCCTGCAACTGGCCGCGCAACCGGAGCACTTTCTCGAACGGTTGTGGCTGGTGGGACAGGCGTTGTCCGGCGCGCATCTCCCCGATTTCCTGATTGGCGCGCTGACTCTGGCTCTGCTGCTGGCGTGGCCGCGCCTGAAAACCGGCTTCCCGGCGCCGCTGGTCGGTATCGTCGCCGCCACCGCGCTGGCTTGGTTGCTCACCCGTTTCGTGGACGGTTTCGAGGTCGCCACCATCGCTTCCCGGTTCAGCTATGTCCAAGGTGGAGAAACGCTGCCGGGTATCCCGCCGTTCCTGCCGCACTTCGCGCTACCGTGGCAATTGCCCGGCCCGGACGGTCAGCCGCTGGGGGTGTCGCTGGGATTGGTCAAGGACCTGTTGGGTCCGGCGATGGCGATTGCCATGCTGGGCGCCATCGAATCGCTGCTGTGCGCGGTGGTGGCCGACGGCATGACCGGGACCAAACACGATCCCGACGCCGAACTGATCGGGCAAGGCATCGGCAACGTGGTCGCGCCGTTCTTCGGCGGGATCGCCGCGACCGGCGCGCTGGCCCGAACCGCCGCCAACATCCGCGCCGGCGCCCGGGGTCCGTTGGCCGCTGTGTTCCATGCCCTGTTCATCCTGCTGGTGTTACTGGCGCTGGCGCCGCTGCTAGGGTATCTGCCGATGGCCGCCTTGGCGGCGTTGTTGCTGCTGGTGGCTTGGAATATGAGTGAACTGAAACACTTCCGCCATATTCTCAAGATTGCGCCTGGCAGCGATATACTGGTGTTGCTGGTGTGTTTCGGACTGACGGTCATTTTCGACATGGTGATCGCGATCGGCGTCGGCGTGGTGCTGGCCGCGTTGCTGTTCATGAACCGGATGGCGGAACTGACCGGCGGCAAGCAAGTGGAAGCCGACCATCCCCACTTGGAGAGCCCGTTACCGGAAGGCGTGCGGGTATACGAAGTTTCCGGTTCGCTGTTCTTCGGCGCCGCCGAGAAGGCCATGAGCGCCCTGCACGATATCGGCGCCCAACCTCGGGCGGTCGTCATCGACATCGAAGGGGTGACGGTGATGGACGTGTCGGGGCTGGTGGCGCTGGACTCGGCCATCGAACGCTTGCGCGCCGACAGTATCCTGGTGGCGGTGGCGGGCGTGCATGGCCAACCAGCCCTGTTGATGCGGCGGGCCGGGTTGCGCAACATTCCCGGCAAATTGCTGCTATCGGCCAGCTTGGCGCAGGCGCTCATGCGGGTGCGCCATTATCTGGGAGAGTCGAGCACGGGCCAGCCCGTGCTTACCGAGAAAATCACCTGAATGGGAAGCTTTGCTCGTGCTGATGTTGCCCGATGAGTTTCAACCAGCGCTGCTGCCGGCTCGTGAAGCCGACGCGCCTAGTTGGTGGTTCGTGTTCGCCGGCGGCGACCTATTGGTGCGACCCACCGCCGACGGCGTCGAACTGCCAGCGGCCTCGGTCTGGCCTTTCGCCAAGCTGCCGACGACGCGCCGACTGTATCTGGGGTCCCTGGGCGGTCAGTCCTGCCACGCCGCCGAGGTGGAACCGACCGTGCTCCCACCGCCGGGGATGAAATTCGAGAGCCTGCGCGTTTTGTGGACGCGATTGGATGAAGCGCTGCTCGGTGTGGCCAGTCACGCTCTACAATTGATCGAATGGGATCACACTCACCAGTTCTGCGGACGGTGCGGGACGCCGACCCAGCGGCGGGCCGAGGAGCGCGCCCGGCATTGCGCGGCCTGCGGACTGACCGCCTATCCGCGCCTGTCGCCGGTGGTCATGGCGCGAGTGGTGCGAGATGGGCAGATTCTGCTGGCCCGCGCGCCGCGCTTCGCGCCGGGCGTGTACAGTGTACTGGCGGGGTTTGTGGAAGCCGGCGAGACGCTGGAGCAGGCGTTGCGGCGGGAGGTGGCCGAGGAGGTGGGGATTCAGATCCGCAACCCGCGCTATTTCGCCAGCCAGTCCTGGCCGTTTCCCCATTCGCTGATGGTGGCGTTCACCGCCGAGTACGCGGCCGGCGAGGTACGCGTGGATGGGCGGGAGCTGCTCGACGCCGGCTGGTTCGCGCCCGACGCCTTGCCGGGCCTGCCCAGCCCGATGAGCATGGCGTGGCGGCTGATTCAGGATTTCGTGGCTCGGGGAACGGGGTAGGGGGGTGCGGTCCACGGTCGCGCCGGTTTGAAGCGATGGGAATAACCAGTTTGGGGGGTCGGCAATGAATGAACGATCCGGCAGGCTGACGGATTCAGCCTTGCCAGTGGAAGAATCCACCTGGGAGCGAAAGCGTTTCACGGCGTTGTGGACGCGAAGCCTGCCGGGCGAATCCGTGATGGCCGAGACGATTCATGGTCGGCTGATCGAACTGTATGGCGAGCCGCATCGTCATTACCACACCCTGAATCACATCCGCCACTGTTTGCGCGAGTTCGACCGGGCGGCGGCGCTGATGGCCGATCCCGACGCGGTCGAGATGGCGCTGTGGTTTCATGACGCGATTTATCAACCGGGCGCCAAGGACAACGAACGGCGCAGCGCCGACCTGTTCCTGCAATGGTCAAACGGCCGGGCGGACCCGGTTTTCCAGCAACGGGTGGACGATCTGATCATGGCCACCATCCACCGCGAGCCGCCGGACTGGGACGACGCCAGGTTTTTGGTGGATATCGATCTGTCCAGCTTCGGCCTGCCGTGGGAGGCTTGCGAACGGGATGGCCGCCTGATCCGCGCCGAGTTCGCGGGGGTCGCCGATGATCAATACTATCCGGGTCACCTGCGATTTCTGCGGGCCCTGCAAGATCGCGCCACCTTTTTTTGCACGGCATTTTTTCAGCAACGCTACGAGTTGATCGCGCGCGCGAATCTGGCGCGAATCATCGCCGATTTGCGCGCGCGCGGTTACCGCTGACGCGCGCGGTTACGAAGGGTGGGAGAGCGGAATTATGAAACTGAAACTGGGTAATCTGATCTCCGGGCTGACGGAACGGGGAGCGGCGCACCAACAGGTGGCGGCGACCGTGTTGTTCGCCGATATCTGCGGCAGCACCCGACTGTTCGAGCGATACGGTGATGTTCGGGCGCGGCAGATCGAGACACGGGTTCTCAATGCGCTCGCCGCCGAAACCAGGTCGCATGATGGCGAGGTGATCAAGACCATTGGCGATGAGATCATGAGCCGCTTCGCCGACGCCGAAGCGGCGGTGCGCGCCGCCTGCGAGATGCATCAGGCGCTCAAGGACGATCCGGAGTTGGCGCAATTGAACATCGCGATCAAGATCGGCCTGCATCACGGGCCATTGCTGGTCGAAAAGAACGATGTGTTCGGCGATGCGGTCAATGTCGCTGCCCGAATGGTGTCCCTGGCCAAGGCCGATCAGATCATCACTAACCGTGAAACCGTCGGGTATCTATCGACCGATGCCGCGCGGATGACGCGCAGCCTCGGGCAATCGCAGGTGCGAGGTAAGCAGGAGGAAATCGAAATCTGCGAGGTGATCTGGCACGACACCACCAGCCTGACCCAGATGGCCACCGGGCAGCATCAGGAAGAACTACGCAATCTACTGTTCGCCCGGTTGGTGTTGGAGTATCGCGGCAAGAAGCAGGAGCTGACGCCGTCCGCGCAGGCGTTCACGATAGGTCGCGGCGAGCGGAGCAGCCTGGTGGTGGATCGGGAACTGGTGTCCCGCAGTCATGCCGATATCGAGTTTCGCCAGGGCAAGTTCATCCTGGTGGATCACAGCACGAACGGTACTTATCTACTACTGGAAAACGGGGCCAGGTATTTCGTGCGGCGCGAGGAATTTACCCTGCATGATCGAGGGATCATCTGTCTGGGGCAGGCGGTCGCGGATAACAATCCCGATCTGATCCATTACCAATGCGCGCACGGTTAATCTCGGTCGGTGGGTAACCGTTCAGACCCCTCTCGTCCGGCACGGCGATGGGTTTCGCTACGCTCAACCCATCCTACAACCCATTGTTTTTCGTAGGATGGGTTGAGCGTAGCGAAACCCATCGATACGGGGCGAAACCACCAAGGGATCTAAACGGTTACGTCGGCGGATTGCTCAATCCCCGCCATCCTGCCGATACCCGTTTCGGACCACCAGAAACAGGGCGAAGTACGGCCCCGGCGTGGCGGGGATATCCTCGATGCGCCGGATGACGCGCTCCGCCGGCCGGCTGGCCTGTTCGATGTAAAGAGCTTCCTGGGCGCGACCGGTTTCCCGCAGCAATTCCAGCAATCGCGGCCGATGCCGGCCCGGCTTGAGAATCGCGACGCTATCACTGCCGAGCAGGGCTTGCCGCAACGCCTCGTCGCCAGCGGTGGCGGGGATGACGGTCAGCCGTTGCTCGCCGGTGATCAGCGGCGTCGCGGCGGCGGCGGCGGCGGCGCTGACCGAATTGACGCCAGGTATCACCACGCAGGGGAAACGGTCGCCCAGCCGGTGCAGCAGATAGCTGAAGCTGCCATAAAACAGTGGATCGCCCTCGCACAGGATCGCCACATCCCGCCCGGCGGTCAATTCCTCGGCGATGACCACGGCGGCTTCATCGTAGCCTTTGTTCACCGGACCACGATCCAACATGCACGGCATGGTGATCGGAATTTCCCGCTTGCCAATCAGCCATTCCGCCGCGATATCACGGGCCTGGGCGCTGCCTTGCGGCGTGGCGGGGTAGGCGACCACGGGTACGCGTTGCAGGATGCGCACCGCCTTGAGGGTTAGCAGTTCCGGGTCGCCGGGACCGACCCCGACGCCGTACAGGGTGCCAGGCCGCGCGCTCCCCTCGCCCGCGAGTGGGAGAAGGGTTGGGGTTGAGGGTTCTGTGGCGTGATTCACGCGGGTTTCTCCAGTTTCAGCAGCAGCACCGGCAGATAGGGACGCATGACCCGCTGGCCGGCCAGCCGTTCGCCACGGGCGACGCTCAGTTCCGTCCATTCCGCCGCGCGGTCGCCGACGAAGGCGTGCAACTCCACCCGGCTGTCCTCGGTGACGGCGCTCGCCACGAGCCGGCCACCGGGTCGCAGCCGCGCCCAGACCGCGTCCAGCATCTCACGCAGACCGCCACTGCTGCCGCCGATGAAGACCGCTTGTGGGTCGGGTAAATCGATCAGCGCCTCCGGGGCATGACCGGGAACGATATGGAGATTGGCGACAACTCCGAACCGTTCACGGTTGATGCCCAGATGCTCCAGCCGCTCCGGGTGACATTCGACCGCGTGAACCTGGCCACTGGGATTCCAGCGCGCCCATTCCACCGCCACGCCGCCGCAGCCGGCGCCCACGTCCCAGCCGATTTCGCCGGCGCGCGGCGCGAGCAGGGAAAGAATCGTCAGCCGCACTTCGCGTTTGCTGAGCAGCCCCTTGCCCGGCTCCGCGCCGGTGCTGAACCACGGGTCGGGAATGCCGGGGAATTCGGGTAGCGCGCCGCCCGGCCCACGGGTCTCCAGAATCACGACGTTGAGCGGGGAAAATTCCGTGTCGGCATCCGCCAGTTCAATAGCGCGGAAGGCGCGGAATCGTTCGGTTGCCGCCCCCAATTCCTCGGCCACCCAAAGATCGGATTCACCAAAGCCAGTTTCGACCAACAGCCGGGCGATGGCCAGTGGCGAGCTGTCGCGGTCGGTGAGCAGGGCATACAGCCGATGGCTCCCCAGTACCGCGCGCAAACTGGCCAGCGGCCGGCCGTGCAGGCTGACGAGTTGCGCCGATTGCCACGGTCGGCCCAATCGGGCAAACGCCGCCTGGACGCTGGACACGTTGGGATGGAACACCAGGTGTTCGGGCGGCAGATGGCGAAGCAGGGTCTGGCTGATGCCGAAAAACAGCGGGTCGCCGGAAGCCAGCAACGCGATACGCCGCCCGGCGTGGGTTCGCAGCAAATCCCACAAGCTGCTCATTGGGCTGGGATACGGCCGTTTTTCGGCGGCCAGATCGGGAAACGCAGCCAGATGCGCCAGCGAGCCGATGACGAGTTCCGCCTGGTCCAGTGCCGCCCGCGCCGCCGAACCGAGGGCGCCGATCTCCATGCCCATGCCGACGACTTGCACCGGCGGGCCGGGCCAGGCGACCGGCGCGGTCATCAGAAGCGAACTCCGCCGACCATCCGCGTCAGGGCGTTGAGCGTGGCCGCGGCCAGGCTGCTACCACCGCGCCGACCCAGCAGGGTGATGCAGGGCGTCTGAAACTCGGTCGGCGCGATGTCCCACAGGGCCTGCTTGGATTCGGCGGCGTTGATGAAACCGACTGGCATCCCGATGATCAGCGCGGGCCAGGGCGCGCCTTCGTCCAGCAGTTCCAGCAGGCGAAACAGCGCGGTGGGCGCGTTACCGATGACGACGATGCTTCCGGCGAGATAGGTGGGCCATTCCGCCATCGCCGCCATGACGCGGGTTTCGCCGGTTTGGCGGGCGCGCTCGGCGACCGTGGGCGCGTTCAGGAAACAGTAGATTTGACCCGGCAGATAGCGTTTGCTGATGCCGTGACTGACCATTTCGATGTCGCAGAGCACGTCCGCGCTCTGTTCCAATGCGGTGAGTCCGGCCTCGACCGCGCCGGGACTGAAACGGAGATCGTGGATGATATTGGGATCGCCGGAGGTATGAACCAGCCGCATCGCCACCTGTTGCTGGTCGGGGTCGAAACCGGATAAATCGGTCAGTTGACGGATTTGGGCGAACGACTGACGTTCGATTTCATCAGGATCGCGGAGATAGTCGAAGCGGGACATGGCGGCTCCAAAGTTGACCCCTCTTTCCTTGAGGGAGAGGGGCTGGGGGTGAGGGGGGGTGAGGGGGGATTAGTGCCCGTGATCGTGATCGTGATCGTGATCGTGATCGTCGTGATGATGCCCGGTTTGCGGCGCTCCCCGCCACGCCTCGCGGCCGACGATGGGTGTTCGATATGGGCAGAACTGGCAATTCATGTGCGCTTCGCCGGCCTCCGCCTCGATCAGACGCTCCAAAAAGGTCTTCACCACCAGTGGATGGGTGTTCAGATAAGGCGCGACTACCGCTTGCGCCTCGGGATGGCGTTCCCGGTGGACAGCGACCGTGGCGCGCACCTGCTCGACCAGCCGGCCGGTGAATAGCAGATATGGAAAGACCACCAGCCGCCGAAAGCCCAGTCGGTGCGTCCGTTCCAGTGCCTCGGCCATCAGCGGCGCGGCCACGGCGGTGTAGGCGGTTTCCGCCCAGCCGAAGCCCATCCCTTCCCACAGCATCCGGGTGATCTTGCTGACGTTGGAATTGGCGTCGGGATCGGAACCGCCCCGCCCGATCACCATCAGTAGCGTGTCCCGCCGGTCGTAATCCGGTCCAAATTCGGTTTCGGCGCTCTCGATCCGTTCGCGGGCGACTTGCAGCAGATGGGGATGAATCCCCAGATCGGCGCCGAACGTGATGCGCATCTCGGGATGTTCGGCTTGAAAGGCGTGAAGAATGGCCGGGATGTCGTTCTTGACATGACCGGCCGCCAGCAACAGCGCCGGCAGGGCGGTGACCTGGCGGAAACCCTGTCGCCGCAGTTGTTCCAACGCCTCGGGCAAGTCGGGTTCGACCAGTTCCAGGAAACCGGCCAGGCAGGTCCGGTCGGGCAGGGCTTGTCGCAACTGGTCAGCGAGGGCGCGGAATTCGGCGACGCCAGCGGCGAGACGAGTGCCGTGACCGATCAGTAGCACGGCGGGTGGGGAGGTTGGCGGCTGGGGCATTGGACGACATCGGGGTGCGGGTGGCTGTTCGACGTGATTGTACAAAGTACGGTGGAAATTGTTGAGTTCTGGCTTTGGGTAAAGCGCGCCGTGGAAGTGCCTGGCGCGCTATACTCACTTCCGATGACCGCATCGGATGCCTTTCCTTTTGCCGGGATCGGGTCTCGGCAGGTTCCGATACTGGCAAGGAAGCTTTGGCGGCTGTCTCATCCGTAAGATTCTTTCAAACCCGCCTTCCATGAAATCCGATCACCTCGACACCGATCCGCTGGCGCGGGTCATTGCTTACCACCAGGCGAGCAAGCATCACCTGAACCGCTACGCGCCCGGCCCGGGCGGGCTCGACTGGGCTAACCAGCCCGATCCGTTTCGCCGTTTCGCCGGGGTTCCGCGTATCGAATTGCCGTTGCGGGCCGATGCCTTGGCAACCTCGTTCGAGTCGGTGCGCCGGGGCGAGCGGCCAACCGCGCGCCCGCTGGAACGCGATTCGCTCGCGATCCTGTTCGAACTGGCGCTGGGACTGTCCGCCTGGAAGCAGCATGGCGGATCGCGCTGGGCGCTGCGCTGCAATCCGTCGAGTGGCAATCTGCATCCGACCGAAGGCTATTTGGTCTGCGCCGCCCTGCCTGGCCTGAGCGCCGGCGTTTACCACTACCTGAGCCACGATCACCTGCTCGAACAGCGCGCCGCGCCAAGTCATTCAAGCTGGGGCCATGAGCTGGACGGCGGGGTGGTGCTGGCGCTGACCGGCATCCACTGGCGCGAAGCCTGGAAATACGGCCTGCGGGCCTACCGCTACTGTCAGCACGATTGCGGCCACGCCATCGCCGCCGTCGCCTACGCCGCCGCCGCGCTGGGCTGGCGGGCGTGGTTGCTGGCCGGCTGGGGCGACGCCGATTTGGCGGCCGTGCTGGGGCTGGACCGGGCGGAAGATTTCGCTGACGCCGAACCCGAAAGCCCGGAGGTCGCGCTGTGGGTGGGACCCGAACCGCCGCCGGCGGATTTATCGCCCGGCGCGCTAGCCCGTGATCTCTCCTTCACCGGCCGCGCTAACCGGCTGAGCCAGGCTCAACGCGACTGGTCCGGCATCGACGCGGTTGACCACGCCACCCATCGGCCGGGTGCGATTCCAACACCCACCTTCCACCCCCCTCAACGCCCACCCCTGGCTCAGTCGGGGTGCCAGGCCAGCGCCGCGACGCTGATTCGCCAACGGCGCAGCGCGGTGGCGTTCGATGGCGTGACCACTCTACCCGCCGAACGCTGGTTTGGGATGCTGGACGCGCTGTTGCCGCGTCCGGACGCGCCGCCGCTCGATGCGTGGCCGTGGCCGCCGCGCGTGCATCCGTTGCTGTTCGCCCATCGGATCGAAGGTGTATCGCCCGGCCTTTACTTGCTGGCGCGGACGGCGGAGGCGCTACCGGAGTTGCGCGGCGCGTTGCACGGGGAATGGGAGTGGTCGCGAGTCGAACCGGCGCCAGAACATCTGCCGCTGTACCAACTCACCGTGGGCGACGCCCGCGACGCGGCGCGGGTGATTGCCTGCCATCAGGACATCGCCGCCGATTCCTGCTTCGCGGTCGGCTTTCTGACCGAGTTCGTCGGTCCGCTCCAGGGCCAGCCGTGGGCATACCGGGAACTGTTTTGGGAAACCGGCCTGCTGGGGCAGGTTCTCTACCTGGAAGCGGAAGCCGCTGGCATTCGCGCCACCGGCATCGGCTGTTTCTTCGACGACGCTATGCACCGATTATTGGGGCTGGACGGCCTGGCGTGGCAGTCGCTTTATCACTTCACCGTCGGCGGCCCAATCGAGGATCGGCGCGTGCGGAGCTTGCCACCTTACGCGCATTTACATCGATCAAATCGATAAGATCATCGGGAATCCAAGGATGAATCCATTCAATAAATTGAGCTTTTCGCGTTTTTCTGTACGTACACGTCCACGGTGATTTTTCCGGCTCGTTCGAACTGGAGCGCGACCGCGAAGCGCTGCCCTTCCTCCAGCGGTTGCTTGAGGTTCTGCAACAGCAGATAGGGCCCGCCGGGTTCCAGCCGTACTTCTCCACCAGCGGGGATTTCAATGCTTTCCACGGGGCGTGTCGTCGGCGTATCGCTTGCTCCACCGTGGGGGCGCAACTCGACTTTCCCGGCTATTTCCGTCGAGGCCGAAAGCAATTTGTCGGACTTGCGGCCGTTGTTCTTCAATACCAGATAACCCATGCCGCTGGCATCGCCAGCGACCCACCGAGCCGTCGGCATGGCCCACGGATGGACGATTCTGATATCGCCCAGCCGATAGCCATGACCGCTGGCAAGGAGCGGTAACCCGATCAACGCCAGCGTGGCGAGCAAAGAAAAAAATCGTCTCGGGATCACCGAAAAGCCTCCTGAAATTGATCGGCGTGGTCCCGAATCGAAATTTTCAGCGATTGCATTCGGCGGAGGCGACCCGGCAGTCCGTACCGGTGCGCTGGCATTCGGCGAGGGCGGCCGCTTCGGCGGCGGCCGGAGTATCGCCCAGCCCCACGCCGAATCCGCCCTGCTGACCCAAGGCCAGTGTGCCGCATTGACCAGGGCCAAACTCCAGAACCACCCGACAGTCAGCGGCGGGGCAGTCCTCAAGGACGACTTGCCGCGCCCGCTGGGGGTCGACCACGCGCCAGCGCAACCGCCAGTCCTGCGTGCTGGGCGCGTAGGCCACGGCACCGTGGCTGCCCACCGTGCCCAACCCCGCGCAACCGGCGTTTAGCACCAGGATGAGGACCATACCGAAGAGAATCTTCATGACTTCATGCCCTGAAAACCACGGCCGCCCTTGCCATAGCCATCCGGGGGTTTCCGCATCGTTTCACCGCCGCCACCGCCACCGCTTGGGCCACCGCCGCCGCTCGCGCCACCACCGCCGTGGTGAGCATGGGCTACCGGCAGAAGGAAGGGCGTGCATGGAGTCGGCAAGGTCAGAACCAGGGCCAGAACGATCCCCGCCGAGCGACAGTAAACGGCGAACCTGCGAGTCAAGCCGACTCGGTGAGCTTCACCGAATGAGCGTTGTTTGAAATTGAACACGAGCCACGATCTCCAAGGGGGTCAATTACAGCGGGGATGCCGGGGAAAATTGCCGAATGGATCGGTAAAGCGCGGATCGCACAGAAATTCCCAATCGGTGAGGCTTTGGAAAAAGGCAATGACATCCTGCTTTTCCTGCGGAGTCAGCGAAAAACCGACGATCAGCTCGCTTTTATAGGGGCTCTTTGCTCCATCTCCGGCCAGCGGCCCTTCCTTGATCAGCCGCCCGCCGCGCGAGTAGTGATCCAGCACCTCTTCCAGGGTGGCGATGGAGCCATCGTGCATATAGGGCGCGGTCAGCTCGATGTTGCGCAGGGTGGGGGCCCGAAACCGTCCCATGTCGGCGGGCCGCTGGGTGAACTCCCACAGACCGCGATTGTTCAACGGATAATCGCCCGTCCCGCCGATGTTGTAGAGGCCGTTGTTGTGAAACTCGGCTTGCGCGAGCGTCGTCCCCGCATGGTTGACCGACTGGCTGAAGTTGAAACCGCCATGGCAGTGAAAGCATTCCATCCGCTCGGAAAAGAATAACTCTTGGCCACGCCGCGCCGCCGCGCTCATGGCATTGCGATCACCCTGAAGGGTAGCCTTGTCGTAGGGCGAATTACCCGAAATCAGGATCGACTCGAAAGCCGCGATGGCCTTGGCGACCCGGTCGGCGTTAAAGGGATTGGTCTCGCCCGGATAGGCGTCGGCGAACAGCTTTTGATAAACCGCGTCGTGGCGGAAACGATCCAGGATTTCGGTTTCGTGGTCGCTCCAGCCTAACTCCAAGGGAAATTCGCCAAACATCGGGATGAGCGCCTGGGCGTGCAGGGCGGTGAGTGTCGGGTTGGCCCAGTTGAAGGTGGCGTTGTAGACCACGTTGGTCAGGCTCATGGCGTTGCGCGGGTGGTCCTCACCGGTGGCGCCGATGGACGTCAGCCGACCGTCGGTAAACCCGCGCGCCGGCTGGTGGCAGGAAGCGCAGGCCATGGTTTGGTTGATCGACATCCGCGGGTCGAAGAACAGATGGCGGCCCAACTCGATCTTGGCGTCGGTCAGCGGGTTATCAGCCGACTCCCTGGGAGTGGGAAATCCCTGGGGCAGCGACCAGGAATAGCCGGTTGTTGGCGGCGACGTTTCATCGTCGCCGCCGCCATCGCCGCCACCGCAGCCGGCCATCGCCAGCAGCGCGCTCAGCAGCAAGGTCCAACTAAACCGTTGACTCATCACGGCTTATGGACGCTAAACAAGCGCTGAGGAACTACCTTGGGATACTTCTCGGGCGTCGCTCCGGCTCCGGCGACATAGGTAAAGTCCAGGTTCAGACGTGGCATGATGGGAATGCACTCGGGATCGGAGTTCCCCGACATGCAGCCCGGCGCGGTGTTCGGAGTATCAATGGCGACGTTGGATGCCTCCAGCGCGTGGCCGATATCCATGACGATGTGGTCCCGGCTCGCGTCGAAGTTATCGAGACAAAACTCGGCGATATTTGGATAACCGCAAGCGGCGGTGGGTGGGGCGTTCGGGTCCGAACCGGGGCATTCGGTGCTGCCCAGGTGGATGTGAAACGCTTGCTTGAGATTGGCGGGATCGCCCACCCCGTCGATTCGGATGAACTTGCGTCCGGCCCGCCAGTTCCACAGCATCCCCGAACTGTTCAGCGGCGAAGGCGCGGTGGCGTCGCTGATGTGGTTGAGTTGGTAGGGAATGCCGACCTTGAAACAGACCCCCGTGAAGCTCTCGTTGGCCACGGCTCCCTTGACCACGGCGTTCGACGGCAGGGTGCCGCCGCCACAATTTTTTCTCAGATCCAGCAAGGTGACGTTTTGGTATTGCCAAACCCCGTCCTGATCCAGATCCAACGCCTGTCGGCTGCCATCGGATTTGACCAGCGCCACGTCGTGGACATAAAAGCGCCAGTCATTGACCTGGTAGGTGCCGGGTTGACCAATGCCGACGTTGCTGTAGGTAGTACCACAGGTGAAATCCTGGCCATTGACTTGCGCCTCAAACAGCACGCTGACCTGACGTTCGGTTGGACCGTTGTCATCACCGCCGCCGCAACCGGCTAGTAATACCAGCACGACACCCAGTGCCGTAGCGCTTCGAATCGGGAACAATAACCGTCGGTCGCAAGAACGGGTCATGCGGGATTCTCCTGGGATTGGGCAAGTTTTGGGATGAACCACGAAGGGCGTATCGCTTCGCGTTATCCAATTATGCTAAGTCGCGGAGAACGGGGTGGGAATGCGACAAATTGTCGCATCGTAAGCGTTCAGACCCCTCCCCCCAGCGGGGGGAGGTTGGGAGGGGGGAAAGGTTGTGGCGCCAACGACTTACCTCCCAACCCCCTCCCGCTGGGAGGGGGAGTGAACGGTTACGTCGCATCTATTGAAGCAATGGAGTCGTCCCTATGAATCCATCGTCATGTCAAGCGTACAGAATCAAACCGCTGAAACCATGAGGGGCAACCAGTCGGTTGCCCCTCAAATATTGGGTTGGAAACCCGATGGCCTTGGTTGATGGCAGAAGAGTTGTCCGTACAGGACCGGCGTCGCTCGTCAAAGCGGTGGTTACAACGCGGCCCCAGCCTTCTCCAATTCGGCATAAGTGGTCGGTTGCCGCGATCGATTGATGTCCAATCCCAGCCGCGAGCCGATCTCCGACAGCGAGAAAATGCCGCGCACCGCCGGTATCTCGGTTTCGGGATCGATGTCCAATACCAAAGCGTGCTGGCGATTGACCTGCCGCAGGGTCGCGATGATGTCACCCACTCGCGCGTCCAGTACATCTTCCATCATCAACACTTCCAGTTTCGCCCGAAGGGTCATGACATCGGAGACGAACAGGTCCTCGCGGGTACACTGGGTCTTGGCCAGAATCCGGCTGACTTTTTCTCCGTCGATGTCGCGGCTGGTGACCAATCCAAGGATGTTGTCGTCGGCATCGACGACCAAAAGGACGCGCACTCCGCGCTTAACCATGACATCCAGCGCCTTGCTGAGAGGAGTCGATAGTTCGGTGGTGACGGCGGTTACTTGGCAGAGGTCGGTCATCACCGACAACGCGGGATCATCGGTGGTGATACGGCGGGGTAACCGCTGCTTGGGTCGGGCATGGCGGATTCCCCGGTCTAGGTGGTGCAGCGGCAACAAGTGATAAGAGTGTTTCATAAAGCTCTCTCCTGCATGTAAGCACAACAGCGGCTGTAGCCATCGTTCGTTATTTTTTGCCACCGAATTATAAGGAATTATTAACCATTAATAAATGTGGAAAATTGCCGTGCTCATACCCCGTTCGCTTCCCCCTTTTCGTAAAGGGAGATTGGAGAGATTTCGAATAGGAACAGAGAGCGCCTGCTGGTCCCCGCATTACACTTCACACCCGTCCAGCCGGCGCTTCCGGCTCTCCCAGTCGGGCATGCACCGGCCCAGCAGTTGATAGAAGGCCGGACTATGGTTGTGAACCTGCAAATGGCAGAGTTCGTGCGCGAGCACGTAATCGATGCAGTGGATCGGCGTCTTGACGAGGTCCAGGTTCAGCACGATGTGGCCTGCCCGGGTGCAACTCCCCCAACGGTGCCTCATGCGGCGGATCGTCAGTTTCGGTTCGCGCGGCGACCGCAACGCCGGGCATCGTTCCAGGCATAACCGCATACGGTGCTGAAACACCCGCTCGGCGTGCTCGCGATACCAACCGTCGAGAAGCCGCGCGATGCGGCTCGCCGGGTTTCGGTCGCCGGTCCATACGTGCAGGAATCCGCCGACGAGCTTCACGGTCTCCAGCGACCCCTCGTGGACCTTGAGCCGGTACTGTCGGCCCAGATAGCGGTGGGTCTCGCCGGATACGAAGCGCGGGCCGGGGTGTTTGGGTAGAAACTGCTCGAAATATCGCCACTGTCGCAGAATCCACCCCGCGCGCTTCGCCACGCGCGGCAAAACCTGTTCGCTCGTCGTCCCTTCCGGGGCCACGACTTCCAGTCGCAATTCGGGATGCACGGTGATGGCGAGCGTCTTGCGCTGGCGGTATTCGATGCGAAACGGAATCCGCTCGCCGTCGAAATTCAGCACGTAGCCGCCGTCCGGCTGACCGCTCTCGATCATCCGGGATACCGGCGCCGGGCAATGTCGAGACACTTTTCCAGAATTGCGTCGATCTCGTCGAAACTCAGGTCGAGCCCGGCGCGGCTCTTGAGGTCGAAGAGCGCGTCCTCGATGTCGTTCCGCATCCGGTTCTGCACGTCGGCGTTCGTCGTCCAGTTGACGATTCGCTCGCGGAGAATGGCGTCGTCGATGGCCATCGCCGCCTCGGCGACTTTTTCCATGAAACCACCGTCGGCCTGATGCGCGGCCAGCGCCTCGCGGACGATGCCATGGAACGCCTTGGCCACTTCCCGCTGGCGGATCGACGCCGGCAGATTGTCGTCCTTGCGGGTGCGGATCGCGTCGGCGATCTCGGAGACCTTGGCCAGGTAATCCCGGTCCGCCAGCCGCTGCTCCCGGAAGGCGCGAATTGCGGCTTCGAGCAGTTCCGAGAACTTGCGGTAGAACGCGGGGTCTTCGTCCATCCGCTCTTCGATGGTCTTCTTCGTGCGGTGGGCGATGGTGTCGGCCCTGGACGCCGTGCCTTCCAGTCGCTCCAGTTCCTGGAGAAAGGCGTCCTGGTCGAAGATGTTCACCAGCGTCGTCACCTTCTCGACGGCGCCGGTCGAGACATGGGTGTCGATCAGCTTCTGAATCTTCGCCTCGTACTCCTTAAAATCGACGACTTCGGCATAGCGTCGGCGGACCGCCGTCCGCAGCTTCATGAAGAACGCCAGGTCCTTGCGGTACTTCGTGATCCTGGCATCGGGCGTCTGCTCCATGAACCGCGTTGAAGAGAGGGCGATGGCGAGCGAGCGGCCGAAATCCCGCAGGCGCTCGTAGAACCGCTCGCGGAGGGCGGCGTCGGCCAGTTTCCGTTCGTACTGTTCCTCGTCCTGCTTGTTCTTGATGTCCTGGAACAGATTGAGCAGGTCCGTATGGCGACGCGGCAGCTTGTCGATCTCCTCGGCCACGTCGGTCAGCGTCGCCTCCAGATCGGCCTGGTCGTATTCCTCCATCTTGCCGTACAGGTCGAACGCCTTGTTCAGGTTCTGCAAGACGCCCCGATAGTCGATGATGTAGCCGAAGTCCTTGCCGTCGCAGAGCCGGTTCACGCGGGCGATGGCTTGCAATAGCGTGTGATCCTGAAGCTGCCGGGTCAGGTACAGCACCGTGTTGCGGGGGGCGTCGAAGCCGGTCAGCAGCTTGTCCACGACGATGATGATTTCCGGATCGTCGCCGCTCTTGAAGCCGTTGATGAGGTTTTTGTTGTACTGCTCCTCGCTGCCGTGCCGGGCCATCATTTTCTTCCAGAACTGCTGCACGGCGGGCAGATTCTCCTCGTCCACCTCTTCGTTGCCTTCGCGGTCGTCGGGGCCGGAAATCAGCACGTCCGACGAGACCATGCCGAACTCGTCGAGGTATTTCTGGTAGAGCAGGGCCGTCGCTTTATCTTGCGTCACCAGTTGGGCCTTGTAGGGCGTGCCCTGCCAGTTGTCGCGGAAGTGCAGGCTGATATCGAGCGCGATCTCGCGGACCTTCTGCTCGGCCTTGTTCAGTTGATCGGTCGTGGTGAACTTCTTTTTCAGGTCCGCCTTCTGCTCCCGTGTCAGGTTCGCGGTGATCACGTCGAACCAGCGGTCGATGCTCTGGCGGTCCACGCGCTGCTCGACATCCCGCCCTTCGTAGAGCAGCGGCACGACGGCCCGGTCCTCGACGGCCCGGCGGATCGAGTAGGTCGGCTGGATCAGGCCGCCGAACCGGTTGATCGTGTCCTTTTCCTTCTTCCTCACCGGCGTTCCGGTGAAACCGATGAAGCAGGCGTTCGGCAGGGCCTTCCTCATGCGGCCGTGCATCGCACCGTACTGGCCGCGATGGCTCTCATCGACGAGGACGAACACGTTGTCGCTCTCGTTGCGCAGGTTAGCCTTGAGCACCGCGTTCTCGAACTTGTCGATGATCGTGGTGACGACGCGACTCTTGGGGCCGGCGACCTGCTTGGCGAGGTCCTTGCCGCTGCGGGCCTGGTGCGGTTCCAGGTCGCAGTGGCTGAAGGTCCGGTAAATCTGGTCGTCCAGGTCCACGCGGTCGGTCACGAGGACGATCTTGTAGTCCGGCAAGTTCAGCCGGGCGATGGCCTTGGCGAGCATGACCATCGTCAGCGACTTGCCGCTGCCCTGGGTGTGCCAGACCACGCCGCCGAGCCGTCGACCGTCGGCGTCGCGCTGCTGGATGCGTTCGAGGATGTTGCGAACCGTGAAGTACTGCTGGTAGCGGGCGATCTTTTTCTCGCCGGCGTCGAACACGATGAAATTGAAGGTCAGGTCCAGTAATCGCTCCGGTCGGCACAAACTGTAGAGGGCGCGGTCTTGCGCCGTGATCTCGCGCGGGCCGCGAAAATAGTCCGCCTGCGCCTCGCTGATCGACTGAAACCGCTGCATCAACCATCCCACATCCTCTTGTTTCGATTTTCGCCGGGAGATCAACGGGGCCAATTCGCGATCCACCTCCTCCCGCCAGACCGCCCAGAACTTGGCGGCGGTGCCGGTCGTGGCGTATTGGGCCTCGTTTTTCGACAGGGCCAGCAGCAGTTGCGCGTAGAGGAACAGCTTGGGGATTTCGTCGTCCCGCTGGTTGCGCAGGTGCTGGCTGATCGCCTCGGCGATGGGGTCTTTGATATCGGGCCGCTTGCACTCGATGACCGCCAGGGGAATACCGTTGACGAACAACACGATGTCGGGTCGCCGGGTCTCGTGGCTGGCGGTTCGTTCGACCTCGAATTCCTCGGTGACGTGGAAGACGTTGGAGGTCAGCCGAGTGTCCGGGTTCCAGTCGATGTAGTGGAGCGGAAAGCTCTTGGTGTCGCCGCGGATCGTCTGTTGCAGGCTCTTGCCGAGAATCAGCAGGTCGTAGATCTTCTCGTTGGTGCGGACGAGTCCGTCGTACAGCACGTCTTTCAGAACCTGCACGGCGGTCTGGATGTTGGCCTCGCTGAACTCGTACTCCTCCCCCTTGAAGCGAATCCGGTTCAGCTTGCGCAGTTGTTCGACGAGCACCGCTTCGAGCAGCACGTTGCCCGGCTTTCCCCCCCGCAGCGCGACCGCCTCGCCCGGCGTGAGGTAGCGCCAGCCCAGATTCTGCAAGAGTTGCAGGGCCGGAATTTGCGAGATGTGATCTTCGAGGAAGGAAGGGAGATCGTCGTTCATGTAAAACCGCCTTGCACTCAAATTCAGCACCCGCCGTGCCTCAACGCAGTCCCGTAACCCCGAAGGGGTTTGACCTCAAAGCCCAGGGTCGCGTAGCACCCTGGGTATTGGGCCGAAAGTTGAAGATGAAAATTGAAAACCGACGAGGACAAACCCCGAAGGGGTTTCATCTAGTCCCATACGTACCGTTCATCCCATTCCAAACCGTATTTCTTCAACAGGCGCCGAAATTCGTCCTGAAATGACTTCTTCTTGTGATGCTCTTCCTGGTTGGCGATATAGATCCGCAGTATCTCCACATGACTGGGGCTAGCCGAGAAGGCGCCGTAACCATTTTGCCAATGAAAATCGTTCAAGGAGACGCCCTTGGTCTTCACCCATTTTGACGATTCACGCTTCAGCTCCTTGACAAGATCGGACACCGCTATCGTCCGGCCCAGCCGACAGAGAATATGCACATGGTCCTCGGGGCCACCGACGCAGAGAACTGGACAGTCGAGCTGATTGCATGCACCGCCAAGATATTTGTGCATTTCCTCGCGAACGGTGCGTTCCAGCAAGAAGGGCTCCCGGTACTTGGTCGAGAACACGATGTGGACGTAAATCTGTGCGAGCGACTGTGGCATGTCGGGTTCTCTTGATTCATTGATGCAACCCCTTCGGGGTAGATTCTTTTTGGCGGCCCGTTTTTTCTTTTTTCCCAGGGCGTTGCCCCGGGCTTTGCGATCAAACCCCTTCGGGGTCTCAAACAGGGTCCGGCAGTTTCACCCGCACCTGTCCCGTCAGCAGCTTCTGCATCAGGCCCTTTTTCTGCGTTTTGAGGGCGTCCAGCTTCTTTCTCAACAGGTCGATTTCACGGTCGGCAGATTGGAAGACTTCCACAATTCGTAGTTGCTCTTCGACGCTCGGCACATGTACATGAATCTGCGCAAAGTGATGAAACTTCAAGCTGAGCGTGTCATCAACGAGACCTTGCGAATGTCGGAAGAACTGATGTACGACCGGCGGGTATTTGAAAAGGTAAGCAGCGAATTTCGCATTGATTGCGGGTCGCGGGATACAGATCGTGTATGCGGGACTGACGATGCCTTCCAACGAAGACATGGCGGATACTCCTTGCCACATTCGCATGGTGTTGTAGCCAATGTCGCCCGGAGCAATGCGTTTGTAGAGTGACTTGTTTTCGCTAGAGGTATCTTTTCGCTCGATTTCCTGGCGTGGGACAACGCCTCGGTCAGCGGTTATCGAAAGGAGTGGCAGGTTCGTGCGGTTGGTTTCCTCGCGTTCCTTGAAGAGGTCGCCCAGTTGATGCTCACTCCACTGTTCCTTGAACTTTTTGAACCGCCGCCTGCCGGTCAGAAGTTGCTGCATCAGCCCCTGCTTGAAGCGGAGCTTGGCGGCGATCAGATCACTCAACTGCCGAATGCCGCGATCCCAGATAGAGAGTTTCGACGTGATGGCTTCCTGTTCCCAAATCGGGGGAAGAGGAACCGGGAATGCTTTGAGTTGGCTTGAATTGATACTCGCCAGGTTTGTTGATTGCTTGGAACAGCCCTGAAAATAGGCTCTTCCGTAGTCGCTGCTGGTCAGTGCAGCGAGAAAATATGAGAGCATTTCCGTGTGGGGACGAACGACAAAGACGTGATTCTGATGAAGACAATTTGGAATCTCTCCATGCCAGATGAAGCCACGTCCAAGCTTGTCATAGTCGCCACCTTCCGTCATGAGTACGTCACCAGGACGAAGTGAATAGCGGGGCAGGATCGACCGCTCAATAACGACTTCCTTGATCTCGGTCAGGTCAAGATATCCGTCTTGCACGTTGGCTACTCGCAAGTACGGAACACGAACAGGATCAACCTTGGCCTCTTTGCCCAGGGCGAGGCCAGTTTGGATGTCGGCTACACTCGACAATGGAATAATTCGCCATTCGGATGGAAGATCCGGATGCCTCATTACGCCACTCCCAACTCACTCAAAAACCGCTTCATCTCCTCCCGCGTCTCTACAAGCTCCGCCTCCAGCCCCTCAATCTCCGCCTGCAACGCCGCAATATCAATCTCCGCCTCCTCCTCCGACGTATCCACATAGCGCGGGAGGTTGAGATTGAACTCGTTCTCCTCAATCTCCTTCCGCCTGGCCCGGTAGGCGTATTTCGGCACGCTGTTGAACGTCCGATAAACGCCGACGATCTTTTCGATGTCCTCCGGGCGCAGCCGACTCTGCTTCTTGTCATCGGCGAACTCGCGGCTGGCGTCGATGAATAGCACGTCCGTCGTCTTGCGGCCCTTGTGGAAAATCAGGATCGCCGCCGGGATGCCGGTGCCGAAAAAGAGATTCGCCGGCAGACCGATCACCGCTTCGAGCTGGTTCTCCTCGATCAGCTTCTGCCGGATCAGCCCTTCCGAGCCGCCCCGGAACAGCACGCCATGCGGCACGATGACCCCGATGCGGCCATCGTCGGCGAGCGCGATTTCGATCATGTGGGTGATGAAAGCGTAATCGCCCTTGCTCTTGGGCGGAATGCCGCGCCAGAACCGCTTGTACGGATCGTGCCCGGCGAAATCAGCCCCCCACTTGTCGAGCGAAAACGGCGGATTGGCGACGACCACGTCGAACTTCATCAGCGAGCGATCCTCGACCAGCTTGGGATTGGTGATCGTGTCGCACCACTCGACGCGGGCGGCGTCCTGCTCGTGCAGGAACAGATTCATCCGGCAGAGCGCCCAGGTGCTGCCGTTCGATTCCTGGCCGAACAGCGAAAAATTCCTGCTCGGCTGGCCGTCCGCGTCCTTCACCTCCCGGGCGACGCGAATCAGCAGCGAGCCGGAACCGCAGGCCGGGTCGCAGATGCGGTCGCCCGCCTTCGGCTGGACCAGCTTCGCCAGCAGCATGGACACTTCCGGCGGCGTGTAGAACTCGCCCGCCTTCTTGCCCGCTCCAGCCGCGAACTGGCCGATGAGGTACTCGTACACGTCGCCGATCACGTCGCGGTGCCCGACCCGCGAGGGTCGCAGGTCGAGCCGGGCATCGTTGAAATCTTCCAGCAAATGCTTCAGCCGCCGATTCCGTTCCCTGGTCTGCCCCAAGGCCGGTTCGGAGTTGAAATCCACGTTGCGGAAGACGTTTTCGAGCTTGGCCTTGTTCGCGTCCTCGATCCTCTCCAACGCCACGTTGATGAGTTCGCCGACGTTCGGGGCGTCGCGATGGGCGTAGAGGTAATCGAAATCGCACTCGTCGGGCACGACGAAGCGCTCGCGATTCAGCGCCCGCTTGATGCGTTCCGGGTCGCCCTGATATTTGTCGTGCAATTCCCGCTGCTTGTCCTTCCACAGATCGGACAGGTATTTCAGGAACAGCATGGTGAGGATGTAGTTCTTGTACTCGGACGGATCGACGGCGCCCCGGAAGGTATCGCACGCCTTCCAGACAATCGCGTTGATTTCGTCCTGATTAAAACCGTTGGCCATGTCAATCGTCCTTATTGGCGAGCGGGGGACGTAAGTCCCCTGTTTATTGTGTTTCTCGCATCAACTTCCGCGAAACGGCCTGCGCGAGCAGGCGGCGCTTCTCCAAAATCGCCGCGCACAGGCGGCGTTCGCGATCCAGCAAGCCGTTGAGCGTCAATATCCGCTGTTGCACGTCGAGCGGCGGCGCCTCGATTCGCAGTTCCTCCACGTCGGCGCGCGAGACCATCGGAACGTGGCTGCCCCGGTGAAACGGCCGCAGCGATTCCTGAAAGTCCGGCTGGTTCAGCGACCACGCGAGATACGCCGGCAGCACCGCGCGGGGATTCGGCCGGAGGATGAAGAAGTAGCCAGTGGCGATGGTGTTCGGCTCCACCTCGGAAACCAGGACGGCGTAAAGCCGATGCCCGCGCCCCAGGAACAGCACGTCGTCGACCTGGACGAGGTACGGCTCCGGCCGGTCCAGGCTCACCGTCACGAGGTCCGCCACGCGAATCCGCAAGTCGGAGTCGATGTCCTTGATCTGCACGACCCGAACGGTCCCGGCCGGGTCGGGCTTCACCTTCCCCCGAAACTGGTAGCCCGTGCGGAATTCCGCGATGTCAAGGAGTCGCTTTTTCATGCAGGAACGCGAGAGAGGGAAATGCAACATATTAAATACTGCATTTGATAATGATAAGCGGAATTCCGGCTAGAGTCAAAACGCAGTATAAATAATACTGCAAGATAATCATGTCAGCGTCGCAACTGGCCGCTCATGCTAGGCGCCGCTCAGGAATCGCTGGAATCGGATTCGGCTTGCCCGCAGCTCGCGCACGCCCCATACAACACGATCTCGTGCCGCTCGACGTGGAAATCCCGGGGAGCCAGCTTCTCCAGATCGTGGACGCAACCTGGTAGATCGAACACTCGCCGGCAATGCTGGCAGATGAAATGGTGATGGTGACCCCGGTCGGTCGGCTCATAGCAGGGAGGCGACCCCGGAATTTCAACCTGGGCAACGTCGCCCCGCGTCATGAACGTCTTGAGGGCGCGATACACCGTCGCCAGGCCGATTCCCGCGCTGTCCCGACTCGCCCGCTCGCGAATGTCCTGCGCCGTCAGCGGTTGGCCCGCCTGGCGCAGGATGCCCAGAATCACCGCGCGCTGTCGTGTGGAATAGCCCATGTTCGCGCTCCGCTTGACTGAATTCGAGAATTGGTTATCGTATTCGAGAATTGAGAACCCAATCTCGAATTGATCGAGCCGCTACCAATGCCCGTGAATACAAATACCGCGACAAGTTGGCCCCGATATGGGTCTCCGGCGGACAGCATTACTGTCAACATGCCGGATTTGCAACTGCTCGCCTGGCATTCCCAGGAGCGGTTGCTGGCGGTGGGCGGCGAGGACGGCACGGTCGCGGCCTTCGAGTTTATTCGATGAGGCGGCTATCTGTGCATGCTTTGAGCCTGTTGGCGACCGGGGCTCTGCAACGGTTAGCGGCGGCAATCGTGCTGGTGGCCGGGCTTTGGCTGGCCGTGGCCTGGGCGCTGCGCTGATACGCCATGAATCCCGCCGCCCTGCGTCTGGACAATCTGACGGTCTGCTACGACCGCCACCCGGCGGTCCACCATCTCTCCGGCGCCTTCGCCAACGGGTCGCTGACCGCCATCGTCGGGCCGAACGGGGCCGGAAAAAGCACCTTGCTCAAAGCTATCATGGGCTTGCTGCCGGCGACCACCGGCCGGATCGATCATGCGGTCCTGGCGCGGTCCGACATCGCCTATCTGCCCCAGCAGGCTCAAATCGACCGCCAGTTTCCGATCACCGTCCTCGATGTGGTCCTGCTCGGTCACTGGCAACGCATCGGCGCCCTGCGCGCCGTGACCGCCGAGTTGCGAGCCAAGGCCGTCGCCGCGCTGGCGGCGGTGGAGTTGGCCGATTTTCAACGGCGCCCGATCCGCAGCCTGTCGGCGGGCCAGTTTCAGCGTGTGCTGTTCGCGCGGATGCTGTTACAGGACGCCCGGCTGATCCTGCTGGACGAGCCCTTCACCGCCATCGATGCCCGAACCACGGCCGATTTGCTCGGCGTGGTGCGCGCCTGGCACGCCGAGCACCGCACCGTGATCGCCGTGCTACACGACCTGGAGCAGGTCCGCGCCCATTTCCCCGAAACCCTGCTGCTGGCCCGCTCCGGCATCGCCTGGGGCCAGACCGCCGAGGTGTTGACGCCGGACCATCTGCGATGCGCCCGCCAGATGGCCGAAGCCTGGGACGAGAGCGCCCCGCCGTGCGGGGTTGATCCATGAGCGGATGGGTCGATGGACTGTTCGCTCCGTTCGTGGAGTTCAGCTTCATGCGCCGGGCGCTGGTGGCCTGTCTAGCGCTGGGCTTGGGCTGCGGCCCGGTCGGCGTGCTGTTGACGCTGCGGCGCATGAGCCTGATGGGCGATGCCCTGTCGCACGCGGTACTGCCGGGCGCGGCCATCGGTTTTCTGATCGCCGGTTTTTCCTTGACCGCCATGAGCCTGGGCGGCTTTGCCGCCGGCTTGACGGTGGCGTTGCTGGCCGGCTTGGTGACGTGCTTCACGGGGCAGCGCGAGGACGCCAGCTTCGCGGCGTTTTATCTGATCTCGCTGGCGCTGGGGGTGTTGATCGTGTCCACCCGGGGCAGCAGCGTGGATCTCCTGCACGTCCTGTTCGGAACCATCCTGGCGGTGGACGACCGCTCGCTGTTGCTGGTGGCCAGCATCGCCAGCCTGACCCTGTTGACGCTGGCGCTGATCTATCGGCCGCTGATCGTGGAGTGTTTCGATCCGGGGTTCCTGCAATCGGTCCAGGGTCGGGGCACGGCTTACCATTTGCTGTTCCTCGTCCTGGTCGTGCTCAACCTGGTGGCCGGGTTTCAAGCCCTCGGCACGCTGATGGCGGTCGGCTTGATGATGCTGCCCGCCGCCGCCGCTCGCTTTTGGGCGCAAGAGGTGTGGAGCATGGCGGCCGTGGCCGCCGGGATCACCGTCCTGTCCGGTTATCTGGGGCTGTTGCTGTCCTATCACCACGACCTGCCATCCGGCCCCGCCATCATCCTGACCGCCGGAATGGCCTATCTGCTTTCCATCGTCCTGGGGCATCGGGACGGCCTGATCGTCCGCTTCCTGCCCCGCCAGCATCTGCAAACCTGATTTCGGGAGGTTTTCGTGCGCTTCTCATCCCAATGCCTCGTTCTCGCCCTCGCCCTGTTCGTTCCGTCCGCGTGGGCGGAACCCCTGCGAGTGGTCGCCACCTTCAGCATTCTGGCCGACCTGGTGAAAAACGTCGGCGGCGAGGACGTAGCGGTCACCACGCTGGTAAGCGCCGATGGCGACGCCCACGTTTACGAACCGACGCCGGCGGACGCCAAGGCGGTGGGCAACGCGCAACTGGTGGTGGTCAACGGCCTGGGCTTCGAGGGCTGGATGGATCGCCTGGTCCAGTCAGCCGCTTATAAAGGTGAAATCGTGGTCGCCAGCCAGGGCGTCACGCCCCGGCAAATGGCGGAGGAAAAGGATGAAAAGGAACACCACGGCCAGCATCGCCACGAGGGCCACGATCACGGCGCGATTGATCCCCATGCCTGGCAGGACCTGGCCAATGGTCAAATCTATGTAAACAACCTCGTAGCCGCCCTCGCCAAGGTCGATCCGACCCACGCCGAGGCTTATCGGCGGCGCGGCGAAGCCTATCGGGCGCAACTCCAGGAAACCGACCGGTGGGTGCGGGCGCAACTGGCGGCCATTCCTCCCGCCCAGCGGCGCATCATCACCTCCCACGATGCCTTCGGCTACTTCGGAATGGCCTACGGGGTGGAATTTCTGGCCCCGGTGGGCTGGAACACCGAAAACGAGCCGTCCGCTAAACAGATCGCTACCTTAATCCGCCAAATCAAACGGGAAGGGACGCGGGCGCTGTTTGTGGAAAACATGAGCGACCCGCGCCTGATCAAGCGCATCGCCGACGAGGCTGGCGGCGTCGTGGGCGGCACGCTGTATTCCGATGCCTTGGCGCCGGTCGGTCAGACCGGCGACAGCTACATCGGCCTGTTCCGCCACAACGTGCCCGCGCTCGCGGCGGCGATGGAAAAAAATTGACGTGCGCTTTTTCGGCTGTTTGGCACGCGGCGGCTTGACTTCGACCACCGTGCCGCCCGCACTTGTGCGGAACTCATCCGCTGGACGATGGCTGCCGGCACGCCGTTGCCGCTGATGGATGGATTGATCGCCGCTATTGCCCCCGTTTTTTTAACGCTCTATCTGGCTAGTGCCCGCCGCGCACGCACGGCCCGCGCCAGTTGATCGAGCAGATGCACGGAATCCTCCCAGCCGATGCAGGGGTCGGTGATGCTTTGACCGTACACCAGAGGTTGATCAAGGCGCAGATCCTGCCGACCCTCGACCAGATGGGATTCCACCGCCACCCCCATGATCCGCGCGCTGCCTGCGGCGATTTGCTCGGCGACCGCCGCGCCCGAGACCAACTGCCGCCGGAACCCTCCGGGCGTATTCCCGTGCGAGAGGTCGATCATCAACCGTTCGGGCAAATTGGACCGGGTGAGCTCGGCGCAAGCCGCGTCCACGCTGGCCGAATCGTAGTTGGGCTGGCTCCCCCCGCGCAGGATGATGTGGCAGTCGGTATTGCCCAGGGTATCGACGATCGCCACCTGCCCAGACTTATGCACCGACAGGAAGTGATGGCGCTGGCGGGCGGCCAGAATCGCCGCGATGGCGATCCGCACGTTACCGTCGGTGCCGTTCTTGAACCCGACCGGGGAGGACAAACCGGAAGCGAGTTCGCGATGCACCTGCGATTCGGTGGTCCGCGCCCCGATGGCACCCCAGGAGACCAGATCGCCGATGTACTGGGGCGAGATCACGTCGAGGAATTCGCAGCTGGCGGGAACGCCCAACTGGTTGATGCGCATGAGCAGGTCGCGAGCGATGCGCAGCCCCTCGTTGATCCGGAAACTGCCGTTCAGATAGGGATCGTTGATCAGGCCCTTCCACCCGACGGTGGTGCGCGGCTTCTCAAAATAGACGCGCATGACGATTTCAAGATCTTCGCCTAACCGGTCGCGCTCCGCCTTCAGGTGCGACGCATAGTCCAGCGCGGAAGCCGGATCGTGAATGGAGCAAGGCCCGATGACCACCAGGAGCCGGTCGGAGACGCCGTGCACGATGGCGCGCACGTTGTGGCGGGTCTCCGAGATGAACGCTTCCGCCGGCGTGTTCTTGATCGGAAAGAACTGAATCAGGTGCATGGGCGGCGGCAGCGGCACGATGTTCTCGATGCGCTGGTCATCGGTCGCCGAAGTGCGGTCAGTCAGCGGGGACGCCAACCCGTCGTTGAGGAAATCGGTCATGATCTGAGCATCTCTTGGCAAAAAGAATTCGGTGTTTCGAGCGGGCACTGGGTCATCATATTGCCTTGGAGTTTATTTTTCCCATAGCCTCAAAAACCAGAGATGGGTTCCGCAAGTATTCACCCTAAGCCTGCGCTATAATAATGAGTTAAAAATCAGTGAGATGCCCCCTTTGAGAACCCCTCGCACGTTTTTCCCGCAACCCTGCCAACCTCGCGAACATTCGCCGACCACCGTCAAGCACGGCTTATTCGGTATCCGGGTCGGCTGATTGAACTGGACAATCTAAACCATGCGCTTTTTCAACACCGAAGGTCCGGTCCGCGGCAACAAGCATTACTGTCTGCCGCCGTTGCAGCGCTGGGATTTGCAGGACATCCTCGACCTGATCGAACGAGAAAAATACTTTCTGCTGCACGCTCCTCGGCAGACCGGCAAGACCACCTGCCTGCTAACGCTGGCGGACTATTTGAATCGGGAAGGCCGCTACCGGGCGGTGTACGCCAACCTCGAACCGGCCCAGGCCATCCGGGAAAATGTCTCGCTGGGGATGACGGCGGTCGTCGAACAAATCGCCCGTGGCGCCCGGGATCAGATCGGCGATCAACAGGCGACAGACTTGGCCGAGTCCCTCATCGCCCGTTCGTCGGGGACGACGCTGGTCGAGGAGTTTCTGACGCGCTGGTGCGAGCGCTTGCCGCAGCCGCTGGTCTTGCTGTTGGACGAAGTGGACGCGCTGATCGGGGACACGCTGATTTCGCTGCTGCGACAGTTGCGGGCCGGCTACCCCAAGCGCCCCACCCAGTTCCCGCAGACGGTGGTGTTGTGTGGGGTGCGGGACCTGCGCGACTACCGGATTCACGCCCGTTCCGAGGCCGCGCCCATCACCGGCGGGAGCGCCTTCAACATCAAGGCCAAATCGCTGCGGCTGGGCGATTTTGCGGCGGCCGAGGTCATAGCCTTGCTTCGGCAGCACACGGACGAGACGGGGCAGGCATTCGCGCCCGAAGCGCTGGACGCGGTGTGGGTATTGACCCTGGGCCAACCCTGGCTGGTCAACGCCCTGGCCTACGAAGCCTGCTTTGAGATGCGGGAAGGTCGCGACCGGAATCGGCCGATCACGGTCGAGCTGATCGAGCAGGCCAAGGAGAATCTGATTCTGCGGCGGGTGACGCATCTGGACCAGTTGGCGGACAAGCTACGCGAGGCGCGGGTGCGGCGGGTGATCGAGCCGATGCTGGCCGGCACGGCGCTGGGCGAAGTGCCCGAAGACGATATTCAATATCTGATCGATCTGGGCCTGTGCCGAATGGCGTCCGGTCAGGGCTTGACCATCGCCAATCCGATTTACCGCGAAGTCTTGCCGCGCGCTCTGGCGTTTACCTCCCAAGCCTCCCTGCCGCAGATCGCCCCGACCTGGCTGAATCCCGACAGCAGCCTGAACCCGGAACGGCTGTTGACCGCGTTTCTGCAATTCTGGCGGCAGCACGGCCAACCTCTCCTGGGCAGCGCGCCCTACCACGAAATCGCTCCACATCTGGTGTTGATGGCCTTCCTGCACCGGGTGGTCAACGGCGGCGGCACGCTGGAGCGGGAATACGCCATCGGCTGGGGGAGAATGGATCTCTGCCTGCGCTACGGGGCGGTAACCTTGGGGATCGAGCTTAAGGTCTGGCGCGACGGCGAGCCCAATCCCTTGGCGGAGGGCCTGGAGCAACTGGACGGCTACCTGGCTGGGCTGGGGCTGGCGAGCGGCTGGCTGGTGATCTTCGACCGTCGCTCCGGCCAGCCGCCGATTCGGGAGCGCACGTCCAGCGGCGAGACCCAAAGTCCCCAGGGGCGAAGGATTACGGTGATCAGGGCATAAGGGATCGTCGTGGATTCCGACACGCGTCCTCAACTCGCGCTACATCCCCACTACATCCCTAATTCGCTTGACCGAATTCGAGAATTGGTTATCGTATTTCCGCGCTTGCTTGGGGTCGCCAGCGAGCGGCGGACGTGAGTCCACTGTTTCCGCACCAGCCACTATCGACGACGCCTTGCCGCATTCCGCGAAACAGGGGGCTGACGCCCCCCACTCGCGAAACGACCGCGCCGCTCCCGCAGGGAGAGGGGAGTCTCTTAATCCTCGTCCGAAGATCACGAAATGAAAAGACTCGTCCCCGTTTTCACTGCGTTCTCACTCGGTATATTGGGTGGCGGTCCCGACGCTCTAGCCGCCGAACCGCACGTCCACGGCGCCGGGACGCTGCAACTGGTTCTGGAAGGCGGCAGCCTGAACGCCGAACTGCGCCTGCCGGCGATGGATGTGGTGGGCTTCGAGCACGCACCGCGAGAAGCAAAGCACAAGGAAGCGGTGAAAAAAGCCGTGGCGATGCTGAAGGATTCACGCAAGGTGTTGGCGCTTCCCGACGCCGCTCAATGCATCGCCACGCCTGGCACGGTGGAAAGCGAACTGCTGGAAGACGGGCCCAAGGCGGACCACAAGCACGACCAGCACGAAGCCGACCACGATCATGCCGATGGCGAAGCGCACGCCGATTTCGAGGCGGTTTACCGCTTCGACTGCCGCCGCCCCGAGGCGCTCAAGGAGATCAGGGTTCTTTTGTTCCAGCAGTTGCCCAAGCTGGAGCGGCTCGGCGCCGAAATGGTGACCCCCACCGGGCAACGGAGCCAGCGGCTGGTTCCGGGACAGGGCACCATCACCCTGCCATGACCGGCTCATCGACGATCCAAGCGGATGCCATCCCGGCCATCGCCATTGGTGGGCTGCGCTTTCGCTGGCGACCGGATCGACCCTGGGTGCTGGACATTCCCGCCTTCACGCTAGCGGCGGGCGAGCGGCTGTTCCTGGCCGGTCCAAGCGGTTCCGGCAAAAGCACCTTGCTAGCGCTGATCGCCGGCATCCACCGGGCGACCGAGGGGAAAATTGCCGTGCTCGGCGCCGACCTGACCGCGCTCTCCGGTTCGGCCCGCGACCGCTTTCGCGCCGACCGGCTGGGCGTGATCTTCCAGATGTTCAACCTGCTGCCCTATCTCTCGGTGCTGGAAAACGTGACGCTGCCGTGCCGGTTCTCGACCGCCCGTCGCGCCCGCGCCATCGCCGCCGCCGGATCGGTGTCCGCCGAAGCGCGCCGGTTGCTGGCGCATCTGGGCTTGGGCGATCCCGGTCTGGAAGGTCGTGCCGCCGCCGAGCTGTCGGTCGGACAGCAACAGCGGGTGGCGGCGGCCCGCGCCCTGATCGGTCGCCCGGATCTGATCGTGGCCGACGAACCCACCTCCGCCTTGGACGCCGACCGTCGCCTGGATTTCGTCGAACTGCTGCGCCGCGAATGCGCGAGCGCCGGCGCCGCGCTGCTGTTCGTCAGCCACGACCGCTCGCTGGCCGGCCATTTCGACCGGGTGGTGGAACTGCCCGCCATCAACGCCGCGCCGTCCGTCGGGTGAAGCGTGGCCATCCTGACCCTCGCCGGCAAGAGCTTGTGGAACCGTCGCCTCACCAGCGCGCTGGTGGTCTTTGCCATCGCCCTGAGCGTGACCCTTTTGCTGGGGGTCGAGCGCTTGCACACCCAGGCCCGCGCCAGCTTCGCCAACACGCTGTCGGGCACCGATCTGATCGTGGGGGCGCGCGGCGGTCCGATCAACCTGCTGCTGTACAGCGTGTTCCGCATCGGCGACCCGACCAACAACGTCAACTGGACCAGCTATCGGACCCTCGCCGCCCATCCCCAAGTCGCCTGGACCGTGCCGCTGTCGCTCGGCGATTCGCACCGGGGCTTTCGGGTGCTGGGTACCAGCCGGGCCTATTTCGAGCATTACCGCTACGGTCGCAACCAACCCTTGCGACTCGCCGAGGGCCGCGCGTTCGGGGACGTGTTCGATGCCGTGCTGGGCGCCGAAGTCGCCGACCGGCTCGGTTACCGCTTGGGCCAGTCCATCGTCATCGCCCACGGCGCCGGCGAGGTCAGTTTCGCGTTGCACGACGACAAGCCGTTTCGCGTGGTCGGCATCCTGGCGCGCACCGGCACGCCGGTGGACCAGACCGTGCACGTCAGCCTGGAGGGCATCGAAGCGATTCACGCCGACTGGCTCGGCGGGGCGCCCGTTCCCGGACTGCGCCTGTCCGCCGAACAGGTCCGCCAGT
>JAXMFY010000030.1:0-28598 GCA_046347555.1 Candidatus Competibacteraceae bacterium
GGTCGGATCCAGCCAGACGTGGGCATCGCGGTTGGCGGCGGGAGGGCGCTCATCGTGAGGACCGTGGTGATCCGCATCATGCTCATGCGCTTCCCAGGCGCCGCCGGCCCGCAGCGGCAGAATCGCCAAGCCGGGCGCGTCCATCAGCGCCACGGAGCGGGCGGATTTGGCATTGGCGAGCGGTTTGACCAGAAAGCTTTCCAGATCCAGTCCAATCCAGAATACGACCTGGGCCGTACTCAGGGCGCGCGTGTCTGATGGCCTGAGACTGTACTCGTGCGGCGAGGCGCCGCCGGGGATCAGCAGCAGCGGCTCACCCACGCCCCGCATGACGCCGGCCACGAGCGCGTGGACCGGTTTGATGCTGGCCACCACCACCGGCTGGGCGGCGGCTCCCATCAACGGGGCAACCAGCAATGCCCATCCCAGTAGAATCCACCGCCCACGGGAACCTCGCGGCTCGTTCGGCATGCTTCCCCCTCAAACCCTGTCGTGGTGAAAGCCGTTATAATGCAGCCAATGCCTTGATTCAAATAACGTGATGGCGAATTGGCCATAAGAATTTGAAATCATTGACCATTCCATCGCTTGTTCTCGGTCCGTCCGCATCGTCGACAAGCCTGCTGCTGGAAAGAAGCCGGTCAAGTTGAGTAACGTCCCATGCCGCCCGAACCCCTGCTGACGATTGAGAAGGTCAACCTCGCCATCCGGGGCAACCCGATCTTGCGCGACGTGAGCCTTCGGGTCACGGCGGGCGAAATCGTCGCCTTGATCGGGCCGAACGGAGCCGGCAAATCCACCCTGGCGCGGGTGGCGTTGGGTTTGATTCGGGCCGACAGCGGCCGGGTCTGGCGCAAGCCCGGCGCGAGAGTAGGCTACATGCCCCAGCGGCTGGTGGTGGACGACACCCTGCCATTGAGCGTGCGGCGCTTCGTCACCCTCGGCACGCCCGCCTCGCGGACCCGAGTTCGGGAAGTGCTGACCGAAGTGGGCGCCGTTCACGTCCTGGACGCACCCGTGCAAACGATTTCCGGCGGCGAGATGCAGCGGGTGTTACTGGCGCGGGCGCTGTTGCGGGAACCCGAACTGCTGGTGCTGGACGAACCGATTCAGGGCGTGGACTTGAACGGCCAGTACGAGCTGTACGATCTGATCGGCGGTCTGCGCCAGCGGCGCGGCTGCGGGATTCTGATGGTGTCGCACGAGCTGCATCTGGTGATGGCGACCACCGACCATGTACTGTGTCTGAACCGACACATCTGCTGCTCTGGCCATCCCGACCACGTCGCCCGCGATCCAGCCTATCTGGAACTGTTCGGTCTCGACGGCGCCCGCCGCCTGGCGATTTACCACCATCACCATAATCATCGTCACGACCTGCATGGCGCCGTGGTGGAACCGGCGGAGCCCGAGACGCATGGATGATTTCCTGCTGCGCGCCCTGCTGGGCGGTTTCGGGGTCGCGCTGGCGGCCGGACCCTTGGGTACCTTCGTGGTCTGGCGACGCATGGCCTATTTCGGCGATGCCCTGGCTCATTCCGGGTTGCTGGGCGTGCTGCTCGGCGCGATGTTGCGCGTCGATCCGCAACTGGGTGTGATTCTGACCTGCCTGCTGGTGGCACTGGCGCTGGCGCTTCTGCAACGACAACGCAACCTGGCCACCGATACCCTGCTGGGCATTCTCGCCCATACCGCCCTGTCGCTGGGGTTGGTGGCGCTGGCCTTCCTGGAGACGGTGCGGGTGGATCTGGTTGGCTATCTGTTCGGCGACATCCTGGCCATCACCCCCGTCGATCTGTACTGGATCTGGGGCGGCGGCCTGCTGGCGCTGAGCGCGCTGGCGGGGTTGTGGCGACCACTGCTGGCGCTGACCGTGCACGAGGATCTGGCGCGAGTGGAAGGCGTGGCGGTGTTTCCGATCCGGTTGGCGTTCATGCTGCTGATCGCTCTCGTCATCGCGGTGGCGATGAAAGTGGTCGGTATCCTGCTCATTACCTCGTTGTTGATTATCCCAGCGGCGGCGGCGCGGCGCTTCGCCCGCTCGCCGGAAGGCATGGCGGCGCTGGCCAGTCTCGTGGGCGGCGCGGCGGTCGGACTGGGGTTGTGGGCCTCGTTGCGTTGGGATACGCCGGCCGGCCCCTCGGTGGTCGTGGCCGCCACGGCACTGTTCGCGCTGAGTTTGGCAACCCCAAACCGATCAAGGCGCTAATGCGCCAAACGCCCTGGCCAACCCACCATCAAGCGACCTTCCGACCTATGGTTTCAACAGGTTGTCTGGTTTTTCAATGCGGGGTTTTTATTTTTGAATTAGGTAGTTGGCGTTGAAAAATTGCTCAAGGACGCCATTTTTCGCCTTTAGTGTGTTTATTCTAATCCAGGCCGCTACTATCGAAAGCGACGGTGGACCGGGGCGATGGCCCGGCTGCTCGAACCGCCACAACCTGGAGGGTAACCAGCGATTCGAAAAGCTTTTTTGGGTCCGCCACGGAGAACCGGCACAAGGGTTCGGAACGCCCGGAACGGGTTGTCACGGACGACCGTTCTTGGGGTTTGGCGCGGGGGTGGCAACCATGGCGTACCAACAACTGCGAAAATACATGCGCGCAACGCGCAAGGTGGAAGACACGCTGGCCTTGGCCAGTCAAATCTGGCTGGCGGGAATCGGCGCGCTGGCGCGGGCCCAGCAGGAAGGCCACGATTTTTTCGACCAACTGGTGCAATGCGGCGAGGTGGTGGAAGCCATCGACGAGCAAGACGATGGCCTACGCGAACTCAAGCGGTTGGCTCGGTTGGTGCTAACTGGGGCCGATTCTGGCGTGGAGGCGGCGAGCGCGCCCACGCTGGAGGAAATCCGCAGTCTGGCGGAAATGATCCAAAACTTTGACTTGCACCTGAACGAACTGGAAATGCGCTGAATCGGCACCAAGTTGGTAACCCGACCGGCGGAATCCACCGCCTGGGCGGTTTCCCGCCGCTTGCCCTCTAACCTTTCATGCCGCCCAGCAGAATCCCAGCGATGTAATATTTTTGCAATACCACGAACAGCAACATGACCGGCAGCACGGTGAGCACTGAGCCGGCCATCATCAGTTCAGTGTCCTGCACGTGCTCGCCCAGCAGGTTGGCCAGCGCCACCGGCAGGGTGTACAGCGAACTGTCGGTCAGCACGATCAATGGCCACATGAAATCGTTCCAGGCGCCGAGAAAGGTGAAGATCGCCAGCGTCACCAGAATCGGTCGGCACAGCGGCAGGATCAGCGACCAGTAGATGCGAAACTCGCCGGCTCCGTCCATCCGCGCCGCGTCCAGCAGGCTGTCGGGGATCGCCAGCAGGTATTGCCGAATCAGGAAGATGCCAAAGATGCTGGCCATGCCGGGGATGATCACGCCCCAGTAGGTGTTAATCAGCCCGAACTGTTTGAGCAGCAGGAACAGCGGCAACATCGCCACCTGGGCGGGGATCACCATCGCCGCCAACAAACTCTGGAACAAGCGGTCGCGGTAACGGAAGCGGAATTTGGCGAAGGCGTAGCCGGCCATCGAGTTGATGGACAGCGAGATGACGGTCACCGCGCTGGCCAGCAGGGTGCTGTTGAGCAGGTAGCGTCCCAGATCGAGGCGGGTGAACAGCGCGGCGTAATGTTCGAAAGTGATCGTGCTTGGCCACAGGCGCGGCGGATAGTGGTTGGCTTCGCCAGGCGGCATCAGCGACACCGCCAGCATCCATACCAGTGGCAGCAGGGTCAACGCCGCGCCCACCGCCAGCGCGCCGTGCAACAGCAGGAGGGGAAGCAGACGATGAATCCATCGACTCATGGCGCTTCCCGCCGCCGCAGCTTCAGTTGCAGCACAGTTCCGGCCAGGATCAGCACGAACAGCACGAACGCCGCCGCCGAGGCGTAACCCATATTCCACCAGCGGAAACCTTCCTGGTACATCAGCAGCACCACGCTGAGCGTGCGGTTGGCCGGGCCGCCCTCGGTCATCACATACGGTTCGGCGAATACCTGGAAATAGCCGATCATGGTCATCAGCGCCACGAACAGGAAAGTCGGTCCCAGCAACGGCAGGGTGATATAGCGGAACCGCCGCCAGGCATCGGCTCCATCAATCCGCGCCGCTTCGTAAAGTTGCGGGGGGATGTTTTGCAGGCCGGCGATGAAGATGATCATGTTGAAGCCGAAATTCTTCCACACCGCCATCAGGATGATCGCCGGCATCGCCCAGTCCGGATCGCCCAGCCAATCGATAGGATCGATGCCCAACAGACTCAGGCCGTAATTCAGCAGCCCATAACGTGGATGGTAGAGATAGCGCCACGCCACCGCCACCGCCACCAGGGTGGTGACCACCGGCAGGAAGAACGCGGCGCGGAAGAAACCGGGGAAGCGGGTCAGACGGGCGTTCACCAACAGCGCCGCGCCGAGCGATATCGCCACCGACAACGGCCCGCCCACCAGCACGAAGTAAAAGGTATTGCCGAGCGCGGTCCAGAACAGCGGGCTTTGCAACAGTTGCAGATAGTTGGCGAAACCGACGAAGCGCAGCCGGTTCAAGTCGCCCAGCGCGTAGATGTCGAAATCGGTGAAGCTCAGCAGCAACGCCGCCAGCACCGGCAGGAAGAAAAACACCGCGATCAGCAGTAGGGCCGGGGAGAGAAAAATACCAGCGCTTAGAGTGGCATGGCGTTCGCGGCCGGTCACGGTTGCAACCCCTGGCTCAGCAGCCAGCGCCGTTTTTCCAAAATTTGGTCCACGTCCCGATCCAGCGCCGCCAGCGCCTCGTCCGCGCTGACCTGCCGGCGAACGGCTCGCTCGGCGTGATAGGCCAGTTTGTTGGCGATGCGTTCCCATTCGGGAATCGCGGGCGTCGCCCGAACCTGCCGTAACTGGCGCCGGAACGCCTCGGCGTAACGGTTGCCGGCCAAGGCCGGATCGGCCCAGGCCGACTGGCGGGCGGGCAAATCGCCGGTCAGTCGATAAAATCGGGCCTGCTGTTCCGGCTCGGCCAGAAATTCCAGCAGTTTCCAAGCCGCTTCCCGGCGCGGCGAGGTTCGGCTGAGCGCCAGGCTGGCGCCGCCAGCCAGCGATACGCCCACCGCCCTCACCCCCAACCCCTCTCCCAGGGGGAGAGGGGAGGAATCAGCAAATCCCGGCAGCGGCGCGGTGTCCCAGTGGGGCTGCGTCGCCGCCGGCAATCGCCGTCCAAACTCGCCGATATTCCACGGCCCGCTGACATAAACCGCGAACGCGCCGTTGGCGAATTCCTGATAGAGATTGGCCATTTGGGTATTACCCACCGGTGGTGCCAGGCCCTGCTCGAATAACCCGAGATAGAACAGGAATGCTTCGCGGAAACGCGGCTCCTGGAAATTGCCGTACCGGTCCTGGTCACGCAGCAGGGTCGCGCCGCGTTGCAGGGCCAGGATCACCGGCAACTGCCATTCATTGATCGGGAGCAAAATGGCATAGTGTTCCGAACCCGCCCGCGCCTTGAGCTGGATCATGGTCCGTACCCACTCCTCCCAGGTCGTGGGCAATTCGGCGAAGCCAGCGGCGGCCAGTAAGTCGGTACGGTAGAAGAACAGCCGAGTATCCACGTACCACGGCAGGGCGTAGGTTCGACCGTCCAGTCGGTTGGTGGCGAGGATGCCGGGAAAGTAGTCGGCCAGCGCGTCCGTTGGCCAAGCTTGCAACCGCGAATCCAGCGGTTCGATGGCGCGCAAGGCGACGAATTCAGGAATCCAGGTATTGCCGAGCTGGAACAAGTCCGGCATGGCGTCGCCGGCATAGGCGGTCAACAGCTTCTCGTGGGCCGCGCTCCAGGGAATTTGTTGCACTCGCACCCGCAGGCCGGGGTGGCGGCGTTCAAACTCCGGCAACAGCGCCTTAACCTGCTCGCCTTCCTGTCCCATCGCCCAAAACTCGACCACGACGGTCTGGTTGGCGGGGGAGTCGCAGTTGGACAGTCCCAGGATGAACAGGGCGGCAAGCAACAGGCGAAGAGGCGGTGACATGTGAGATAGTGTAACCACAATCGGGGCGGCTCGGGTCAGCGCCTTGAAATCGCCCGTCAGTGCTCCCATATGATTGAGTTGGATTCCCCAACCATTCCGTTAGTCCACGAGGTGCGCCATGCCGATTTACGAGTACCGTTGTCAGTCCTGTGACCATGAACTGGAAGCATTGCAGAAGCTGAGCGACCCAGAACTCAGCGACTGCCCGAGTTGTGGTCAGCCGAAATTGAAGAAACTGATTTCAGCGGTGGGATTCCGGCTCAAGGGCAGTGGCTGGTACGAAACCGATTTCAAGAGCGGGGGCAGGAAAAACGTCGTCGAGACCGACAGCGCCCCTGCCAAGGAGAGCCAATCCACCCCCACCTGCGATGGGGCCGGCGGTTGTGGAGCTTGCGCCACGCCAGCGGCGGCCACGGGTTAAATTTGACGATACCGATCTCCCCGCCGCCATGGCGGGGATTCCGATTCATCGATCAAGAGCCGCCATTTCGTAGTCCTTTACGTCGAACGACGGGCTGTCGAATAACCTTATTCCAAGATCATAACCAGGTTTACGATTTCCCCGCGCGACATGTTCCGTGGAATCGGTCGAAAAACCGGAAATTTTGGTCTATACTCACAAAATTGTAACAATTGATTGGGAGTCTATTCGCCGCTCCCACATTTCGCCTCGGGTCGGCCTTGAGGGACTTTTTAATACAATCTGTTGATTTTATAAATAAAATAAATCCACCAGCCTGTGGAGAAACAAAATGAGCGATGGGAAGACTTTCGCGGTCGCCGTCATTGGAATTCCCGAGAATGAGCGAAATGTTCTAAGGAACATCTTCAAGCTGTCGTTGTATCGCGCTTACACCTATACGCTGGTTTCGATCAACGAACCAAGTCAAATCATGATGGTGGACGCGGATGACTCCAGCGCCCTGGCGGAGTGGCGCGCCTTGCGCCGCAGCGACGGCGCGAGCCAATCCTCACCATCCAAACCGGGCGGCGCGACTTCGACAATTCCAACCGTGCTGGTTACCAAGGAAGCGCCCACAAACAGCACGGCTTATTACATTCGTCGGCCCTTCATCGCTACCCGCGTGCTCGGCATGTTGGATCAGGTCGCGGTCCAGGCGCCTAGCGCTGCTCCAGAGCGGACTATCGGTGAATCGACACCACCAACACCGACACCCGTGCCGGTTCAGGCCGAGGAACCACCAGCGCCAACGGCCTTAGTGGTGGATGACAGCAGCACGATCAGAAAACAGCTTGAACTGGAGTTGAAGTTGCTTGGCGTTCAGGTTGATGCGGTTGAATCCGGCGAACAGGCGTTTGAATCACTGGCCCGGAAAAGCTATGACCTGATTTTTCTGGATGTGGTATTGCCCGGCGCCGATGGCTATCAAATCTGCAAGACGATCAAGAAGGACAAGGTCAGGAGAAAAATACCCATCATCATGTTGACCAGTAAATCATCGCCCTTCGACCGTGTCAAGGGCGCCCTAGCCGGATGTGACACCTATCTGACCAAACCCGCCAAGCAATCCGTTTTCCAGAAAATCGTCAAGAAGTATTTAAAACTTTCGTAACCCGCCACCAGGCGGATTCTCAAAGCATGCACCCAATTTGAATGATGAGTGGTGTGATTTTCAAGAGGAGACAGATGTCCATGCCCCTGCGAAAAGTACTTGTGGTCGATGATTCCCCCACCGAGCTGGCCAATATCAAGAGCATCGTGACCGAGGCCGGCTGTGTCGTGATCACCGCGACCAATGGCAAGGAAGCGGTCGATAAGGCCAAGGCGGAAAAACCCGATCTGATCTTCATGGATATCATCATGCCGGACATGGATGGTTACGCCGCCTGCCGGTTGCTGGGTAATGAAACCGCTACCAAGGACATCCCGGTCGTGTTCGTCACCAGCAAGAAGCAGAAAGCGGATCGCCTCTGGGCGCAGATGCAAGGTGGCAAGGCGTTCGTCACTAAGCCCTACTCGCCCGACGCCATCATCGACCAATTGAAGGCGTTTTCGTAAAACCACCCATGGCTTTCAACGACCATGAATGACAAGACCGCGAGGGTTTCTCGGCGCTGGCTCAATCCCAGCGCGGCGTTGGGCCGCTTCAAACCGCCAAGCAGCGTCGTGACCGGGATCGCCTCGGTCGAACACCAGCGCGCGCGATACGGTTTCCGGGTCGGTGGCCTTAGCTTGTTGGTCGGCCAGGACACGGTCAGCGAGGTTTTGGAGCAGACGTCGATCTATCCGCTGCCCAATGTACCGCCCTGGATGTTGGGACTGATCAATCTGCGCGGCAATCTGGCGCCGGTGTTCGACGTGAAACGGTTCCTGGATCTGGAAGACAGCGCCGCCGATCAGGAAAAACGTCGGCTATTGGTTTTTGACCAGGGCGACAAATCGGTCGGGATATTGATTGACGGGTTGCCCCGACTGGTGGCTATCGGCCACGCCCTCCCCCGGTTACCACCCTTGCCAGCCCCGTTGCGAACTCACGTCACCAAGGCCTATACGCAGGATGAGGTTGTATGGCTGGAATTCGATCATCGGGGTTTTTTTCGGGCGCTGGGTGGACATATGGCTGGCATGGATTGATCGTCGTTGTACCCAAGGGATAAATGATTACCCTTTTCTTCCTTGAAAATGCATCAGGAAAGATTTTTAAGAAGAGCCAGGCGGCTACAATAAAGAACTACAATGCTGACCAAGGTTGATTTTGATGATTTGATAAGAGATAACCCCAAAGGAGATAACGCGTATGCGTGCACGACATAATTCCAATGGCGCCACCGAAAGAGCGGTGGGTTGGCGATGGCTCAAAAATAAAATGGCGCTGGGGTTGTTGCTGGGGCTGTGCGCGGTCACGCCTTGGAGTTGGGCCGAGGATCCAGGCGTCACTGACAAAACCATCCGCATCGGAGCCACCATCCCCCTGGAGGGGGATTACAAGGTTTACGGCCTCCTGCAGAAAAGGGCGATCGAGGCGGCGCTGGCTGGCCAGACGGTGCAGAAACGCTCCATCGAACTCGTTGTCATCAACGATTTCTATGATCCGGTCAAAACCGTCGAGGCCGCCAAGAAATTAATTGGGCAAGGTATTTTCGCAATGGTGCACAGTTTTGGCTCGCCGACCACCCGGGCGGTGTTGCCGGTGTTGGCCGAGAATAAGGTGCCGGCATTTGGGTTCTACACGGGCGCCGGCTTCACTGGGCCGGGCGATGTGTTGAACTTCCGAGCCAGTTACGTCAAAGAGATGGAGGCCGTGATCGACGCGGCGCTGGCGGCGGGCCTCAAACCGACCGAGGTGTGCGCCTACGTCCAAAACGATGCTTACGGAATGGGAGGCATTCAGGGGCTCCGCGCGGCTCTGGTCAAGCACCCTGGCACCGAGTCGATCGTCGCTAGGTTGGATCATATCTTGAGCCTGCCAGGAGACAACCCCGAGCGTAATGGCGTCGGCCCGGTCGGCGTCTATCAGCGGGACACCATGAGCGCGAGAGAGGGCTATCAATCGTTGAAGAAATGGGAGACTGACAGCGGCAATCGCTGCCGAATGGTGGTGATCATGGCGGTTTACGATCCGGCGGTCACCTTCATGGCGTATGCCCGCTACAAGGGCGAAACTTGGGTTTTCAGCGTACCCTCGCCGGCGGC
Source organism: Candidatus Competibacteraceae bacterium (assembly GCA_046347555.1). Taxonomy (GTDB): domain Bacteria; phylum Pseudomonadota; class Gammaproteobacteria; order Competibacterales; family Competibacteraceae; genus Contendibacter. The sequence continues at coordinate 9,672 of JAXMFY010000030.1, forward strand.
GGGCAGCAAACTGCAAGAACTGCTCAGGGAGCGGCAAATCACGGACAAGGTGATCGCCACCCAGATCGTGCCGTCTCCCAATTCGTCGCTGCCGGTGGTGGTGGAAGCGCGCAAGGCGCTGGGCAACGACTTGAACTATGTATCGCTCGAAAGCTATATCGTCGGCAAGCTGTTCGTGACGATTATGCAAGCGATCGAGGGGCCGTTGACCCGGGAGAATTTCCTGAAGGCCGCGCGCCGCCAGCCCTATGACATCGGCGGCGTCAAGGTGGATTTTACCACCGATAACCAGGGTTCCGATTTCGTGCTGATCACCGTGCTGCGCGACGGTCAGTTCGTCATCGTCACTCCACAGGAGCTGGCGGGACTGTTCAAGTAACGGTTTCAACCGGACAGACGCGGCAGGGAATAGCGTCGAACGCAGGAGCCGTCACTGAAATAGCCGGGAATCCATGAACCGGCCAAGTGAGGCGGGATTCAATCACCTGAGGAGGTAAAAGCCGTTATGGGCGGTCAAAAAATCAACGCGCGGTTAACCATTACGATTATCGTGCAACTTGTGTTTCTGGCGGCGATCGGGCTGACCGCCTATTTAGGCATGAACCGGGTCGGCGGCGCCGTCATCCAGGTCAGCCAATCCGTGACCGAACAGGCCAGTCTAATCCGACTGGGCGAAATTCTTCGCGCCGATTTGCTGAACGTGGTCAACAACGTGGCGCGCGGCACCGCCACGTGGGAGCGGGGAAGCGCCACCTTGCCGACAACCAAGGCGAATTTCCGGAAAAGCTGGCAAGCGTACCTTGACTCCTTGCGAGCGGACGAGCGAACGCAGTGGGAAACAACCTTCAAGACGTCCTTGAGCAGCGTCAACGACGCTTTCGCCGAGCTGGAGAAGTTATTGGCCGCGCGGGATCGCAGCCAGTTGACCCTGTTTATTGGCAACGATCTTGATGCATTGATCAATCCATTTTTCAAAACCCTGCAAGAAAGCACCGTGCAAGCCGAGGAACGCGCCGCGCAGGACGCGAAAGACGCGCGAGATACCAGCAACCGCTCTACGGTGGTGATTGCGGTGATTGCCCTGATCGGCCTCGCGTTCTCGTTGAGCCTGGGCTTCGCCACCTATCGGGCCATCATGAATCCGCTCAACCGGATGATGGAGACCGTGAAGCAAATTGGCGAAGGCAACTACGAGTCGCGCGCCAACCTGACCGGCGGCGACGAATTGTCGGAGCTGGGCCAGGCGTTCGACCAGATGCTGAGCGAGCGCGTGAGTACGCTGGTGCAGGTGGAGCAGGAAAACGAACAGCTTAACGACTCAATCATCAATCTGCTGCAAGCGGTATCGCAGCTTAGCCAGAGAGACCTGACCGTCAAGGTGCCGGTCACCGAGGACGTGACCGGCCCGGTGGCCGACGCGCTGAATCTGCTGACCGCCGAGACCGCCGTCGTGTTGCAGGGCGTGACCCGAATCTCCGAACAGGTGGCGACCGCCTCCGACACCGTGAAGGTGCAGTCCGACACGGTGATCGCCGTGGCCGACAACGAGCGCCAGGCGGTGGAGCAAACCGCCGCCGACCTGACCGCCGCGGCCGAAACCATGCGACAGATCGCCGATCTGGCCCAAACCTGCAACACCGCCGCCGAAACCGCCATCAAGACCACCCAAACGGCGTTGCAGACGGTGACCAGCACGGTGAGCGGCATCAACAACACCCGCGACACCATCCGCGAGACGGAAAAGCGCATCAAGCGCCTGGGTGAGCGTTCCCAGGAAATCAGCGGGGTGGTGAACCTGATCAACACCATCGCCGAGCGTACCCACATCCTGGCGTTGAACGCCAGCATGCACGCGGCCTCGGCCGGCGAGGCGGGCCGTGGGTTTGCGGTGGTGGCGGGCGAAGTGCAGCGCCTGGCCGAGAATGCCCGCGAGGCCACTTCACAAATCGCTACCCTGGTCAGCAACATTCAGATCGAGACGGCGGACACGGTGAACGCCATGAACGCCGCCATCAGCCAGGTCGTGGACGGCAGCCGACTGGCGGAGCAGGCTGGCGACCAGATGAAGCGAACCCAGGAAACCACCGCCGAGTTGGTGGCCGCCGTGCAGCAGATTGCATCCCGCTCGCAGGAACAGGCTCGCGTCAGCGACGAACTGCTGGGCCGTGCCCAGCAGATTCGGGAAAGCACCCGCCAGACCAGCCAACAATTGCAGGAACAGACGGTCCAGACCACCAATCTGGTGGAATACGCCAGAGGTCTGCTGGATTCGGTGCGCGTGTTCCGGCTGCCGGCATAAGCGGAGACGCATCCGTCGTCATGGCCGCCATCACAGGGTTACTGTCGCCCGCGAGAGGGGTTTAGCCGCCATGCTCATATCGGAAGAACAGATTGCGGCGCTGGAAGCACAGGTCGCCGAACTGCTCGGCCTTTTGGAGTTGCTTGACGAGGATGGCGTTGCCGAAGGCGTCCGCCGGTACGCCGAGCAGGTAGGGTATATCGGTGGGACGGCCGACAATGCCGGTTTCCCAGGGCTGCGGGAAATTTGCCGGTCGTTCCAAGACCATCTGGCGGACTTGAGCGGCGGTGGCCGCGATCTGAGCGATGCCGAGCGGGAGCGGTTGGAGGAATGGCCGATTCTGGTCATCGGCTATCTGGGTGATCCTGCCGATCCAGCAGTTAGCGAACCGTTGGTCGATCATTTGTCCAGCCCAATCTGGAGCGCCCCGCTGACGGCGGAACAAGCCAGGGTGTTGCGCGCCTTGTTAGCTGGCGAAACGCTGGCGACCGAATCGGAATCGGCTCCGCTGGCGGAAACCGGGGCCGGGAACCCAGTTGGCGCCACGGTGGAAACGGTGGAGAAAACATCGCCCATCCCAGCGGCCGAACCTGCCCCATCAACGCCGGCGCCACAGCCAGCAATGGTCGAGACTACGGAGCCTTTACTGGCCGAACCTAAATCCATCGAGTCGTTCATCGTTGGGGCTTCCACCGACGCCAGTGTTGCCGAACGGTTGACTGAAATTCTGGCGGCAGCAACGGCTACCGAAGCTGAAATCGAGACTGAAGTTGAGACGGAGGTTGCGGCCGAGGCCGAGGCTGAAGGCGAACCGGGGGTTGCGGCCGAGGTGGAAGCCGAAGCCGAAGCCGAGGTGGACGTTCAAGCCGAAACCGAAGCCGAGGTTGAAGCTCAAACCGGGATTGAAGCTGAGGCTGGGACTGAAGCTGAATCCGAAGCGGTCACGAGGATAGAACCCGCTGAGTTACCGAAATGGACGGAACCCGAAACGGCGACCGAGGCCGAGGAACTGGAACCCGACGTGGCGGCTGAAGCCGAGGAGTGGGAAACGACCGACGCGGCGGCCGAAGCCGAGGAATGGATGTCGGGTGGGGAGGAAGAGGACGAAGAACTTACCGAAACGGTCGGATTGGATGAAGCCCGCCAGGAATTGCTGGATATCCTCAGCGCGGAAATTGCTCAAATCGTCGAAACTTCCGACGAGATTTTCACTCTCGTCACGGCCGCCGACAGCGCGCCCGCTGTCCGGCGCGAGGCATTATCCGATTATGCCGAGCGCCTGGAGCGACTAGGGGAAGCCTCGGCCTCCATTGGCTTGACCGGTTTGCAACAGGTTTGCGTCGGCTTGCAAGCCAATCTGAACCGACTGGCCGCTCAGGACAGCCCGCTCAACGCGGAACAGCGGTGGGTGGTGGAAACCTGGCCTGTCCTGGCGCTTGACTATCTGCAGACGCTGGACGACCGCGCGGTTTGCACAGCCCTGGTACACCATCTCCAGGATACTCACTGGCCGCAACCGTTGGCAACCTCGGCGGCGGCTCCGCTCGTCGACCTGCTGGTCGCGCCGAAACTGGTGGCCGAGGAAGCCGAAGCGGAAGCCCGACCCCGGCAAGCCCAGCCCGAGGATGTATCGCTGGCGCTGCCAGCCGATGTCAATCAGGAATTGCTGGATGGCTTGCTTCAGGAATTGCCTCACCAGGCCGCCGAGTTCTCCGCCGCCATCCAACGCCTGGCCGTCGGCGATGGCCAGGTCAACGACGTGGATGTGGCGCGGCGCATCGCCCATACCCTGAAAGGCGCCGGCAATACCGTTGGGGTGCGCGGCATCGCCACGCTAACCCACCATGTCGAGGACATTCTACAGGCGCTCGCCAAGCATGGCGCGTTGCCCAACCGACCGCTGGCCGAAACCCTGTTGAACGCGGCCGACTGTCTGGAAGCCATGAGCGAGGCGCTGCTGGGCATCAGCGCGCCGCCGGCGCAAGCCCCCACCGTGCTGCAAGAGGTGCTGGACTGGGCCAATCGAATCGACCGGACGGGGATACCGACCGACGACGCAGCGCCGTTGCCGGCCGCGCCCCGACCGCAACCGGCCGAACCGACCGAACCGGAGCCAGCGACGCCGCAACCGACAGCGGCGCCCGAGGCGACCCTGCGCATTCCCGCCCACTTGGTCGACGATGTGTTGCGGCTGGTGGGCGAGAGCATCATTCTCACCGGCCAGGTTCAAGAACGGATTCGCAAGACGGTTACGCAGACCCGGGCGGTGATGGCGCAAAACCGCATGTTCCAGCAACTGACCGCCGAATTGGAGCAACTGGTCGACATCCGCAATGTGTCGTCGCCACTCTCCAAGTCCATCCAGCGCGGTGATTTCGATCCGCTGGAGTTGGAGCAGTACAACGAACTCAACACCGTCACCCATCGCCTGGTCGAGGCGGCCACCGACACTCGCGAACTGGGCCGCGCCATCGAGGAGAATCTGGCGGCGCTGGACACCTTGCTGGTGGATCAAGGTCGCCTGCATCGGGACAATCAGGAGGCGGTGTTGCGCACCCGCATGGTGCCGATCCAGACGGTGACGCCGCGCTTGCAACGCGGCGTGCGGCAGACCTGCCGGCTGGTGGACAAGGAAGCGGAATTGACGGTGCGTGGCGCCGGCACGCTGATGGATAGCAACATCTTGAACGACATGGTCGATCCGCTGATGCACATCCTGCGCAACGCGGTGGATCATGGGATCGAATCCCCGGCCCAGCGCAAGCGCCTGGGCAAGCCGCCGGTCGGGCGGATCGACCTCGGCTTCGGGCGCGAGGGCAACAACATCGTCGTGCGTTGCCAGGACGATGGCGCCGGGCTGGATTTGGCGGCGATTCGCCAGACGGCCATCGCGCGCGGTCTACTCGCCGCCGACCAACCGCTGTCGGACGACGAGTTGATCCGGTTGATCTTGTTGCCGGGCTTTTCCACCCGCGACGAAGCGACTCAAACTTCGGGGCGCGGCATTGGTATGGACATGGTCTACACCCGGCTGTTGGCCATGAAGGGTTCGCTGCGCATCCAGACCCAGGCGGGTCAGGGCTGTCTGATGGAGTTGCGGCTGCCGGTCACCCTGATCTCCACCCACGCGTTGCTGGTGCGCCTGCGCGATCAGATGGTGGCCCTGTCCGACCGCGGCATTGAGCAGATTCTGTATTCCGGTATTGGCACGATTCAGAAACTGGGCAAGATCACCACCTATCAGATGGGCGACGAGATCTATGAACTAACCTCCCTGGACACGATGCTCAACCTGCCACCGGATCACCGCGCGCAGAGCCGAGCCGTGCCGTCGGTGCTGCTGGTGCGAGAGGATACCGGCGCCGTTCGCGCCGTGCTGGCACAGGAAATCATCGATAGCCGCGATCTGGTGGTCAAGAACCTGGGTCAGTATATTCCCAGGCTCAACGGCATCGTCGGCGCCACCATCCTGGGCGATGGCAGCGTGGCGCCGGTGCTGGATTTGCCGGAGCTTTTGCGCGCCCCGACCGCCGGCCAACCCGCGTTGGCCGCCGCCCGCGCGGCGGCGCCGACCGCAACCGCCCCTCATCGTCTTTTCGTGCTGGCGGTGGACGACTCGTTGAGTGCCCGTCGCTCGTTGGCGCAGTTCGCGCAGGACGCCGGTTTTGAGGTGCGCACCGCGCGCGATGGTCTGGAGGCGATCGAGATCATCAACGGCAAGCGTCCGGATCTGGTGCTGGCCGATTTGGAGATGCCGCGCATGAACGGTCTGGAATTGACCGCGCACCTGCGAGCCAATCAGGCCACCCATGAGTTGCCCGTCATCATGATCACCTCGCGCTCCACCGAGAAGCATCGGCGCGAGGCTGAAACGACCGGGGTCAATGTATACCTGACCAAGCCGTTCCTGGAAGACGAACTGCTTGGGCACATCCATCAGTTGTTGCGGCGCGCATGAACCGACCCTCGCAAGTCACGGCCCTGGCCGATCTTCAGGCGATCCGGGCGTTCGCCGTATTGACCCTGGACGGGCGCAAATGGCTCCTGCCGCAAACGGAAATCCAGGCGCTGGAGTCGCTGCTGGACATCGATCGCGAGGTGCGAATTCCGCGCAGCATCGGGGCGGTGGGGTTTGCGGGCGAGTGGTGGCCGGTGTACTGTCTGTCCAGCGAACTGCGGCTCCTATCGGAGCCGCCGGACAGTCGCCGGGCCTGCCCGTTGCTGGACAACGGCGCCGACCGCTTCGGCCTGGTCTGCGATCAGGTGGAAGCATTGACGGCGACGCCCCGCTTGCTGGCCCTGCCGGCCTGCATGACCCTGCCGGATTCTCCGATTCAGGCGCTGGCCCTGCTGAACGACGAACTGGGTTGCGTGACCACCACCGAGCGTCTGGCGGCCCTGATCGCCGCCGCCCTGGAGAATGCCGATGGCTGAAAGCGCCGCCTGGGTGTTGGCCTTGGATTATCAACTGCGCGCCGCCGTGGGCGAGCGTGAACTGGCGCACCTGATCGAGGCGCCGATCCTGCTGGATGTCCCGCGCAGTCCACCCTATTGCCGGCAGGTATTGGTCTGGAACGACACCGTGTTGCCGGCGATGGATTTGGCGGCCTGGTTGCGAGGGCAGTCGACGCAACGCCAGGAGCCGCTGGTCGGGGTGTTTGCCTACCAGACGCGACCGGGAGCGGACCCCGAGTATGGCGCGTTGTTGCTCTCCGCCATCCCAACGCGGACCCGCGTCGACGACGACCAGGTCTGCGCTCTACCCAAGCAACCCGGCCACTGGCAAACTCTGGCGATTTCCTGTTTCCAACAAGGCAATCAGCCGATTCCCATTTTGGATTTGCCGCATATTTTCAGCGGCGGTTTGCTGTGAAACCCCAGTAAAGACCACCGCCTTCAGGGCGGTGGTCTTTATTGAGAGCCGGCATAAGGATCCTCGCGCAACCGCTCGCCGCCACGGTTGCGGCCCGCCGTTTGAATCCGTAACATTTCCACCTTTGAAATTCGGCGGGTCCCGACGCGCCAACCTTGCGTTTTCTTGAGATTTCGCCCCGCAAAACGGAAACCGGACACCATGCGCAGCCATTATTGCGGCCAGGTCAACGAGACCTTGCTGGATCAAGACGTCACCCTCTGCGGTTGGGCGCATCGCCGCCGCGATCACGGTGGCGTGATCTTCGTCGACCTGCGCGACCGCGAGGGCCTGGTGCAAGCAGTGATCGACCCTGATACCCCGGATGCCTTCGCCAACGCCGAACGGGTCCGCAACGAATACGTCCTGCGGGTAACGGGCCGAGTGCGCCGGCGGCCCGAGGGCACCGAGAATCCCAACCTGGCCACCGGCGCGGTGGAGGTCCTGGTTCGCGAGATGGAAATTCTCAACCGGTCCGAGCCACTGCCGTTCCAGTTGGACGATCCGGATACCTCCGAGGAAGTGCGACTGCGTTACCGTTATCTCGACCTGCGCCGGCCGGAGATGCAGGAGCGGTTGCGATTGCGCACCCGCGTGATCAGCGCGCTGCGCCGGTTTCTGGAACAGCACGGCTTCATGGACATCGAAACCCCGATGCTGACCAAGGCCACGCCGGAAGGCGCCCGCGATTATCTGGTGCCCAGCCGCACCCACCCCGGCAGCTTTTTCGCCCTGCCGCAGTCGCCCCAGTTGTTCAAGCAACTGCTAATGATGGCGGGCCTGGACCGCTACTATCAGGTGGTGCGCTGCTTCCGCGACGAAGACCTGCGCGCCGACCGCCAACCGGAATTCACCCAACTCGATATCGAAACCTCGTTTATGGATGAGCAGGCCATTACCGACCTGATGGAAGAAATGATCCGGCGGATGTTCAAGGCCGTCCTGGACGTGGATTTGCCCAACCCGTTTCCGAGGATGCCCTACGATACCGCGATGCGGCGCTACGGCTCCGACAAGCCGGATTTGCGCATCCCGCTGGAACTAACCGAACTGTCGGACTTGATGGCCGACGTGGAATTCAAGGTCTTTTCCGGTCCTGCCAGCGATCCCAACGGCCGGGTGGCGGCATTGCGAGTGCCGAACGGTGGCCAGCTGAGCCGGCGCGAGATCGATCTTTACACCGAGTTTGTCGGTCGCTACGGCGCGAAAGGGCTGGCCTACATCAAGGTCAATGATGTCACCGCCGGTCGCGAGGGCTTGCAGGCGCCCATCGTGAAATTCCTGCCCGACGAGACCCTGGCCAAGGTGCTGACCCGGACTGGGGCGGAAAACGGTGACCTGATCTTCTTCGGAGCGGACTCGGCCAAGGTGGTCAACGACGCGCTGGGCGCGCTGCGGATCAAGCTGGGTCACGATCTCGGCCTGGTGCATGGCGCGTGGGCCCCATTGTGGGTGGTCAATTTCCCAATGTTCGAATGGGACGGACAGGAGCAATGCTGGAACGCCCTGCACCACCCCTTCACCGCGCCGCGCACCGACGATCCCGCCGAGGTGCGCGCGCACCCCGAGCGGTGCCTGTCACGGGCCTACGACATGGTGCTGAACGGCACCGAAATCGGTGGCGGCTCGGTGCGTATCCACCGCCAGGAGATGCAAAACACGGTGTTCGAATTGCTGGGCATCGGCCCCGAGGAAGCGCGGGCCAAATTCGGTTTCCTGCTGGACGCCCTGAAGTTCGGCTGCCCGCCGCACGGCGGCCTGGCCTTTGGCCTGGATCGGCTGGTGATGCTGATGGCGGGAGCGACCTCCATCCGCGAGGTAATGGCCTTCCCCAAGACCCAGAGCGCCGCCTGCCTGCTGACCCAGGCGCCGGCTCCCGTCACCGAGGCGCAGTTGCGCGATCTCAACATCCGCCTGCGCCGCACGCCCTGAGAGCGGGAGCGGTTGGAAACACAACCGTCACCCCCGCCCGTTCTCCAGCCAGTGGGCGAGGGGAAATCGCCGTCCTGGAAACGCCCGGAATCGGTGCTGGTGGTGGTGTATACCGCCGCCGGCGACGTGTTGGTGTTGCGTCGTCGTCAGCCTCCCGATTTCTGGCAATCCGTGACCGGCAGCCTGCGCTGGGATGAAACCGATCCGCTGGACGCCGCGCGCCGGGAGCTGCGTGAGGAAACCGGCCTGGGCGACGAAGCGAAAATCATCGCTTGCGGCGTGGTCAACCGCTTTCCGATCCTGCCGCCCTGGCGGCATCGCTATGCCCCGAACGTCACGGAGAATGTCGAGCACGTCTTCCGGGTCTTGCTGCCAGAATGCCGGCTGGTGATACTCAGTCCCGCCGAACATGGCGAATACGAATGGCTGCCACGGGCCGCCGCCGCCATTCGGGTTACGTCCCACACTAATCGAGGCGCCATCCTGAGCCTGCCATGAAGGCGTTGTTCGCCCGTTACGCGGGGCCATGCATCGGGCTGGCTTTGTTCGTCGTCGCGCTGTGGGTCCTGCATCATGCGCTGGCCACGCACCGCTATCAGGACGTCATTGCCGCCCTGAAGCGCCAACCGGGCTCGCGGTTGGCGGTCGCCTGTCTATGCACCTTTCTGAGCTATCTGATCACCACGGGCTACGACTGGCTGGCGCTGCGCTACATCCGCCATCCGCTTCCCTGGCTCAAGGTAGGTTTCGCCGCCCTGACCAGTTACGCCATCAGCAATTCGATCGGGCTTTCGGTCCTGACCTCCAGTTCGCTGCGTTACCGACTGTATTCAAGCTGGGGTCTGACAGCGGTGGACATCGCCCGGATCGTTTTGTTTACCACCCTGACCTTTTGGCTGGGCATTCTGACCATGGGGGGCGTGGTGCTGACGCTGAATCTGCTGGATCCGCGCGTTTTCCCGCACCTGACCATGAACAGTCGGCTGCTGGGAATCTTGCTCCTGATCCCGCCGGTCGCTTACTTGCTGCTGGGAGTCTTGCGCCGCCGGCCGCTGCAAGTAGGGCCATGGACCCTACCGATGGCGCGACCCCGCCTGGCCTTGCCGCAGTTGGTGGTAGGTTCCCTCGACTGGATCATGGCCAGCGCGGTGCTGTATATCCTGCTGCCGGCCTCGGCCAGGATCGACTTTGGCCAAGTGCTCGGCGTCTTTCTCGTGGCCCAGTTCGCCGGCCTGATCAGTCATGTTCCGGGTGGGCTGGGTGTGTTCGAGTCGCTGGTGGTGCTGTTGCTGAAGAACCATCTGCCCACCGCCCACCTGCTCGGTACGCTGCTGGCCTATCGACTGATCTACTACCTGCTGCCACTGGCGCTAGCGGCGATCGCGCTCGGCCTGTACGAATTGCGACATCAGAAGGAACGGATTCTGTGGCTGCCGCGTCTGGTGGGACCATGGGCGCCAGTGTTGTTGCCGCAGGTGTTCGCCTTGCTGGCGCTCGTCAGTGGGGCGGTGTTGCTGTTCTCGGCGGTGACCCCGGCGGTTGAGGCTCGGCTGGCGTGGCTGGAGGATCGAATTCCGCTGTCAGTGCTGGAAGCCTCCCATTTCGTCAGCAGTCTTCTAGGGATGGGTTTGCTGTTGCTGGCGCGGGGCCTGCAACGCCGATTGGACGCCGCCTGGCTGCTGGCGGTGCTTTTCCTGAGCGCCGGCATCGCCGCCTCGCTGCTTAAGGGCGCGGATTACGAGGAAGCGATCATCCTGACGGCGCTGCTGGCCGGCTTGCTGCCGTCCCGCCAGCAATTCTACCGCCGCGCCTCGCTACTCGGCGAAAGCTTCACGCCGGGTTGGGTCGCCACCATTCTGGTGGTGCTGGTCTGCGCCGCCTGGCTCGGCATCTTCTCATACCAGAACGTCAAGTACTCGCGGGTGTTGTGGTGGGATTTCAGCTTCGGCGACCAGGGCAACGCGCCGCGATCCCTGCGGGCGCTGGTGGGCGCGCTGGGCGTCGTGCTGTTCTTCGGGATCGCCAAATTGTTGCGGCCCATGCGCTTTGAGCCGAGCCGACCTGGGCCGAACGATCTGCGACAGGTTCAAGCCATCGCCGCCGCGTTCCCGCGCAGCTACGCCCATTTGGCCTTGTTGGGCGACAAGGCGCTATTGTTCAACGAAAACCGCGATGCCTTCCTGATGTATGGCGTCGCGGGTCGCGCCTGGGTGGTGATGGGGGATCCGGTGGCCGCCCGCGAGGAGGAGCGCCGCGAACTAGCCTGGCAATTCCGCGAGTTGTGCGAGCGCCATGGTGGCTGGCCGGTGTTCTATCAAGTTCACCCGGACCATCTGGGGTTGTACGTGGAACTGGGGCTGACGCTGCTCAAGTTCGGCGAGGAGGCGCGGGTGCGGCTGGCGGAATTTTCGCTGGACGGCAAGGCCCGGAAAACCCTGCGCAACACCGTCAACCGATTGGAACGGGACGGCTACCGGTTCGAGATCGTGGAGGCGACAACCGTGCCGGACCTGCTACCCCGGTTGCGCGCGGTTTCCGACGCCTGGCTAAGGGGGAAAAACGCGCGGGAGAAGGGATTTTCGCTGGGATTTTACCACGAGGACTACCTGCGAACCGGCCCGGTCGCCATCGCGCGCCACGACGCGGAGATTGCCGCCTTCGCCAACCTGTGGCTGGGCGGGCGCGAAGAACTGTCGGTGGATTTGATGCGTTACCCGCCCGACAGCCCGAATGGGTTGATAGACTTTCTATTGATTCAGATCATGCTGTGGGGCCGCGACCAAGGTTACGAGTGGTTCAATCTCGGCATGGCACCCCTGGCCGGTTTGCAGAACCGCAACCTCGCGCCGTTGTGGAACCGGTTTGGGGCGACGGTGTTTGGCGGTGGCGAAGCATTTTACAATTTTCGGGGCCTGCACCAGTATAAGGATAAGTTCAATCCCCATTGGGAAGCCCGCTATCTGGCGGCACCGGGCGGCCTGGCGTTGCCTCGGGTGTTGACGGAGTTGACCGCCCTGATCGCTGGCGGTGTCAAGGGGGTCATCGGCAAATGACGAATCCATCGATGCGCATGTCATGGCGAATGTTAGGCTTGACCGCCGCTCTGCTGGCGGCCGCCGCCACGTTGGCGCAACCCACCGAGGATGCGTTGGACAACGCGACCTTCGGCAAGCTGATGGTTCGGTACGCCACCAACGAACCCAAGGGCGTGATTCTCTTCGCGTCCGGCACGGGCGGCTGGAACACCGAGTTGACGGCGGTGGCCAAAGCGGTCGCGGAACTGGATTACGTGGTTGCGGGCATCGACTTGAACGATTATCTGACCCGATTGGACCGGGCGGAGGCCGCCTGCGCCGACCCAGCGGCCGATTTGGATCGATTGAACCGGCTGATGGAGCAACGCTATCCCATCGTCACCCACCAGCCCCCCATCCTGGTGGGTTACGGCGCGGGCGCGGCGTTGACCTACGCGGCGCTGGCCCAGGGACCGGACGACCGCTTTCATGCCGGAATCGGCATGGATTTCTGCCCGGAATTGCCGTTGCGCAAACCCTTGTGTCCGGGCGTGGCCCATTTGGAGAGCACGGCGTTACCGGACGGTAAGGGTATCGCGCTCAAGCCGGTGGCTCGGCTGCCGACCACCTGGTTCGTGTTTCAAAACCGACCGGCCTGCGATGCTGGAGCCGCCGCGCAGTTCGTCAAGTCAATTCAACTGGCCCGGCTGGCGGAAGTACCTGGCGCGGACGGCGCCAAAACCTGGTTGCCGCAAGTCTCCGCCTTGCTGCAATGGCTGGATCCGGGCATCGTCCGGCAGGTGCAGCCCGACGCCAGCGTCAGCGGCGTACCGCTTACCGAGGTGCCAGTCACCGGTGGTCCCGACCGGCCGCAACTGGCGGTGATGTTTTCCGGCGATGGCGGCTGGGCGCTGCTCGACCGCGCCGTGACCGCCGAGTTGGCGAAGCACGGCCTACCCGTGGTCGGTTGGGATTCGCTCAGCTATTTTTGGAAAGCTCGCCAGCCGGATGAAGTGGCGCTGGATTTGGAGCGGGCGCTGCGCCACTATCTGGACGCGTGGAAAAAGAGCCGGATTGTGTTGATCGGCTATTCGTTCGGCGCCGATGTGCTGCCGGCGGTCGTCAACCGCCTGCCCCAGGAGTTGCGGGATCGCATCGATCTAATGGCGTTGCTGGGCCTGTCGGATCACGCCTCCTTCGAGTTCAACCTGACGGACTGGATCAGCGACAAACCCGACGCTGCTGACCAACCGGTGCGGCCGGAGTTGGAAAAATTGGCTGGATTCAAACGATTGTGCATTTACGGCGCCGATGAAGCGGACGCGACCTGTCCAAAGCTGGCCGATCTGGGCGTGATCGTCGAAAAAATGCCTGGCGACCATCATTTCGACGAGGATTATCCAGGCGTGGCCCGGCGCATTCTCGATCAATCGCCGCCGTTGCCACCGGCCAAACCCCAGTAGAGGCTAAACATGGCCGTTTACGCCATCGGCGATATTCAGGGTTGTTACGACCCCTTGGCCCGTCTGCTAGATCGGCTGTGCTTCGATCCCGCCGCCGACATGCTGTGGCTAGTCGGCGATCTGGTCAATCGCGGACCTCGTTCAGTGGAAGTGTTGCGGCTGGTGCGGGGTCTCGGCCAACGGGCGATCATGGTGCTGGGCAATCACGACCTGACCCTGCTGGCGGTTGCGGCCGGTCAGGTAAAACCCAAGCGCAAGGACACCTTTCACACGATTCTGGATGCCCCCGACCACGCCGAACTGCTGGACTGGCTACGCTGGCGGCCGCTGCTGCATCACGACCCAGCGCTCAAGTTCACCCTGATTCACGCGGGCCTGCCGCCACAGTGGGATTTGGCTCTGGCGCAGCGCTGCGCGGCGGAACTGGAAGCAACCCTGCGCGGACCGAATTACGAGGATTTCCTGGCCCACATGTTCGGCGGCGAGCCGCGCCGCTGGCGGGATGATCTGGCCGGTTACGACCGGTTGCGCTTCATCGTCAATGCCTTGACTCGGATGCGCTTTTGCACGGCGGATGGCGCGCTGTCCTTTTCGGAGAAAGGACCGCCGGGCAGTCAAGGGCCGGGCCTGCTACCCTGGTTCGCCGTGCCGGGTCGGCGCGGCGCCGATCTTAACCTCGTGTTCGGCCACTGGGCGGCGCTGGGCTACTACCGCGCGCCGGGGATTTACGCGCTCGACAGCGGCTGCGTCTGGGGCAACCGGCTGACCGCGATCCGGTTGGACGAACCTGGCATCCCCGCTTGGAGCGTGCCAGCCATCGACCCGCCGCCGACATGACTCCACGACTGGCGCTCATCGCCGCGCTGGCGCGCAACCGGGTGATCGGTCGCGACAACCGCTTGCCCTGGCGCTTGCCAGCGGACTTGCGCTTCTTCAAGCGAACGACGATGGGCAAACCATTGCTGATGGGGCGGCGCACCTGGGAATCCATTGGCCGGCCGTTGCCGGGCCGGCGGATGATCGTATTGAGCCGCGACCCGGACTACCAGGCGCCCGGCTGCACGGTGGCGCGGTCGCTGGAAGAAGCTTTGAACTTGGCTGGCGCGGTTCCCGAAGTCATGGTCATCGGTGGGGCAACCTTGTACCCGCAAACCCTGTCACTAGCCGACCGGTTGTATCTCACGCGGGTAGAAGCCGATGTACCTGGCGACACCTGGTTCCCGGAGTGGAACGAGGGGGACTGGTGGCTGGTTTGGGAAGAAGTCAGCCCGGCGGACGAGGATCACCCCTGGCCGTACCGGTTCCAGCAGTGGGAGCGCGTGCGCGGTGGATCGAACGGAAAATCCTAATGTCATCCAATAATAATCAGACCATCTCCTTGCCATTCCTGATTTTTCCTTTCCTGCGTGGCGCCCTGGGTCGCTGGCGCCAGGAATCCCGAACAGTTCCATGGTTCGCATGGGTGCTAGCCCTGATGCTTTTTGGGTTGCCGCTCGCTACCTATTGGAATACCACGTTTCACCACTTCGGCCTCCGCGACGATTACGCCAACCTCAGTGAAGCGCGCGAGGAACCGGGTAAAATCATCGAGTTCACAGCCTCGCACGCACGGCCCTTTTACGGGGTTCTGTTGCAACAATCGTTCAAGTGGATTAACTCCATCCACGAACTTCAATGGTTGCGCCTCGTGGGAGCGATGGGGCTCGGCTTGGTGGCGATCATGCTATTGGGGTTGTTGCGGTGGCTGGGCTGGAACTGGGTCACAGCCGCTTTCACCGCCGCCATGGTTTCGCTGACGCCAGCGGCACAGGTAATCGCCAGTTGGGCCACCGCTTGGCCATACTCCGTCCCGGCAATCCTGTCACTGGGTGGATTCGCATGGGCGGAGCGGTGGTTCGCCGGGCGCCGGAAGGGGATAGGCTGGGCGGGGGCCATACTGCTCGTGGCGTTCAGCGCGCTTGGTTATCAGCCCAGTAGTTTGTTTTACCTCGTCGGCATCGCGGCATCGTTGCCGCGTCGGCGCGAATGGAGGCTGGAGCAAAACCTGTGCTGGGCAGGCAGGCATCTCGCCATCGTGTTCTTGGGTCTCGCGGTCGCGCTCCTCGTCATGAAGGCGTTGTATGCGGCGGGCGTGTTCGAAGCCTCAAAACGATTGGCATTCGAGCAAGATCCCATTGGCAAGTTTTGGTGGTTTCTCAAGGAACCTTTGATCAACGCCATCAATATATTTTTACTTAATGACGACGAGGGGACGCCATGGCCGCTTTACGCGGTGGGCGCGGGCACGGCAGCGCTGCTGGCGGCTGGGCCGGCCGTCGAATGGCTTAGAGGCAACCGGTGGATGGCTGGCTTCTGGCTGATCCTGCTGGCGACGCTGCCAGTTGCCGCGTATAGCGTGAACTTCGTGGCGTCGGAGCGATGGGCCACCTACCGCACGGTTTTCACCCTCACCACCGTACTGTTGGTTTTTCTCGCCCTGTCGTGGAACAGACTCTGTGGTCTGGCAAGTCGCAAAGGCCGGTTCATCGAACTGGCCGGCTACGCAGTGGCGCTGGCGCTGGCCATCTACTTGGCGCGAATGCACGCCTATTACCTTATTGCGGTGCCCCAGGGCGAGGAGTTGCAAATCCTTGCATACGCGGCCGACCGGGTGGCGCCACGGGATCGGCCCGTAAAGATTTATTTCGTGCAACCCGACCCCCAAGACAGTCCAACGGAGATTAATTACCACGATGAATTTGGCTCGCTCTCGACCAACGCCGACTGGACGCCAAAAGAAATGTTCAAGCACCTCATGCGCGAACGTTTTCCCAATCTGCTCAACCGCGAGCGATACTACAAACTGCGGACCGGGTTCAGGCCACTACCAGGGGACGATCAGTTCGACCTCGTTATCGACATGCACAAGCTTCGCAAGCTCGGCCCGTCTTATATGGAATTGTATGTGGAACAGATGCCGTGAAGAGATTTTTCAATCCGCCCCAAATTCATCAATCCCCTTGCTCGACTTCTTCAACCGGCTTTCTTGCGACCTCCCAGGAAACAACCGATGAGCGAACCTGTTCTGATGACCGTTCATGGTTCGACAGCCCAACTGGCCCTGAACCGACCGGAATCCTATAACGCCCTGAATATCCCAACCGCCCAGGCGTTGACCCGGATGTTGCTGGATGTGGGAGCGGATCCGGCGATTCATGGCGTCATCATCACCGGCAACGGTCCGGCCTTCTCCGCCGGCGGCGACATCAAATTCGTGTTGGCTCATCCTCATGGGCCAGCGGCGGCCTTTCACGAACTGGCCACGCAGGTTCATGTCTGCGTGACCGAAATCCGTCGACTGCGCAAGCCGGTCATCGCCGCCATTAACGGCGTAGCGGCCGGCGGCGGCTTTTCCCTGGCCTTGGCCTGCGATTTTCGAATCATGGCGGAATCGGCGCGGCTCAAGCAGGGTTTCACCAGCAACGCGCTGTGCATCGACGCCGGCGGCACCTTCACCCTGCCGCGCCTGGTCGGGCTGGCCCGCGCCCTGGAAATCGCCGCGTTCGACGAAGCGATAGCCGCCGACCAGGCCTTGGCCTGGGGATTGGTAACGCGGGTGGTTCCCGACGCACGATTGCTGGACACCGCGTTGGAGATGGCGCGGACCCTCGCCCAAAGGTCCTTGCATACCTTCGGCCATGTCAAGACCCTGCTGACCGATGCGTTCGACACCTCGTGGGAAGCGCAACTGGAACGCGAGCGGCGCGGCTTGACCACCTGCGCGGGCCACGCCGACGGCCTGGAAGGTCTGCGCGCCTTCGTGGAAAAACGGCCACCACATTACAATCGTTGATCCTTGCGTTCACCGTGCGATGGCCGTTTGCGACGACTTGGAAGCATTGTGCCGTTGCTATGACGGCTTTCTGCTCGATCTTTGGGGCGTAGTGACGGATGGCGTCACCGCATTTGCCGGTGCCCGCGCTTGGCTGGCCCGGCGGTGCGCGGAGGGAAGACCGATTTGGTTTCTCAGCAACGCTTCGCGCACGACCGAGGCCACGGCCACCCTGCTCGCCAATCTGGGCATACCTTCCGAGCTTTACGCGGGGGCGACCACTTCGGGTCAGTTGGCGATGGAGGCGCTAACCGATCCGCACGGCCCATTTGCCGAGGGCACCATCCACATCGTCGGCGAGATTCCCGAACTGAACGGCTGGCCCGATGCGGTCACAGCCCGTTTCACTTCTCGACCGAAGGACGCCGCGCTGATCGTTGCGACCGGCGGTTTTCCGCCCGCCGAACTCGCCGGTCGGCTAGCGCCACTGCTGGATGTTTTAGACAAACCGCTGATCTGCGCCAACCCGGATCGGGAACTGGTGTTCGGGGGAAGACGGCAATTCGGAGCGGGAATGCTGGCGCAGCGGTTTGAAGAAGCAGGGGGAACGGTCCACTGGTTCGGCAAACCCGATCCGGCGGTATTCGCTTACGGTCGGGCGCAACTCCAAGGACTGGGGGCGCAGCGCGTGCTGTTCGTCGGCGACTCGATGGTGACGGATATCCCCGGCGCTCGCCGCGCTGGCCTGGATACCCTTCTGGTCACCTCCACTGGCATTCACCAGGCAGCGCTCAAGGTCGAGTTCGACGCGCCCGTCCCGCCCGAGCGCCTCAACGCTTTTCTGGTCGGATACGACATCCAGCCGGATTTCACGGCGGCCGGTTTGGCGTAGCCTCCCGACTTACCGACTCGAACCCTGATTCATCCCGGTTCCGACAGCTGGCCCCCGCCAGATCCCCCAACGCTCGCCTTGTGGCGGGGCACGCGCCGCTCCCGCAGGCTCTGCTTGGCTTTTTCCAAGCGGGCCAGCAACCCCGGCCCACGGCTTAACGCGACTCCCACCGCCAGCACGTCGACGATCGCCAGATGGGCGATCCGCGAGGTCATCGGCGAATAGACGTCCGGGTCCTCCTCGACGTCGGCGCACAGCGCCACCGTGCTGAGCTTGGCGAGCGGCGAACCGCTGGCCGTGATGCCCACCACGGCCGCCCCCGCCTGCCGGGCGCATTCGATGCTGTGCAGCAGGTCGCGGGTGCGGCCGGTGTTGGAGATCGCCACCACCACATCGCCGGGCTGAAGCAGAGTGGCGGCCATACCGTGAATGTGCGCGTCCGAGTAGGCCACCGTCGGCACGCCCAGGCGGAAAAACTTGTGCTGGGCGTCGGCGGCGATGATGCCGGAATTGCCCGCTCCATAAAACTCGATGGTCCGCGCGCTCGCCAGCAGGTGAATCGCCTGGTCCAGCGCCGCCGCATCCAGTTCGTTGCGGACCCGCA
>JAXMFY010000031.1:0-27034 GCA_046347555.1 Candidatus Competibacteraceae bacterium
GCGGCCAGGAACTCACTCTGCTACGCGCCAAGGGGGACGCCTTGCGCGGCTTGCCGCAGTGCTGGCGGCGGCGCAAGGCGATTCAGTCACAACGGCGCGTTTCTTCCTGGCAGTTACGGCGCCTGATGAGCCGTGGCCTGCGAGCGCTCTATCGGCGCGTCAGCGGTTAAATCGGGTTGAAACCGTGTCCACTCCATCGACCGCCCACGTCTATCGTCGTCCTTTGGACCTGAACAGCCAGGATTCGCTGGCCAAGCTCGCCCGCCGGGTCCGTCAGGCCAGTCAGGTCCTGGACCTGGGGGCCGGACCCGGTATCCTGGGCCGCTATCTGGCGGAGCAGCTCCATTGCATGGTAGATGGAGTCGAATACAATCCCGCCGCCGTCGCCGAGGCGGCCCCCTGGTATCGCCGACTGGAATGCGCTGATCTCGAACACATCAATCTGGCGGAGTGTTTCGGCGACTGCCGGTACGATTTCATCATTTGCGCGGATATTCTGGAGCACTTGCGCCGGCCCGGTGATCTGCTCGCGCAACTGGTCGACCTGCTGGCTCCGAATGGCCAGGTGCTGGCCTCGATCCCCAACGCTGCTTATGCTGGGTTGATTGCCGAGTTGCTGGCCGGGGAGTTCCGCTACCGGTCCGAGGGATTGCTCGACGAGTCTCATCTGCGCTTCTTTACCCTGGCTTCCGCAAATCGTCTGCTGGCTGAGCATGGCCTGCGAATTGTCGCCGTGGATGCCGCGCTGCGGGAACTACACCACTCCGAATTCGCCGACCATCCTTTGGATACGTGGCCACCGGCATTGACGCGCACGTTGCTAGGACGGCCCGATGCGCTGGTTTATCAGTTTATCGTCACGGCGCGGGTTGCGCGTGAGGTAAAGGAAATCGCCTTGCCGCCGCTGCGGTGGCCATCGCTTGGGTTGCAATTTGCCTGTCAACTGTTCTGGCGGTCATCGCAGGAGTCGTATCGGGAAAGCGAAAGCAGCGCGGCTTGGGGCCGGCTGGGCGATACGCGCCAGATCGTGACGTTATCCATTCCCGCCCAGCCGACGGCTCCGGAAAGTCTGCGTCTTGATCTCGCCGACCGGCCGGGATTGATACGGCTGTATGCCTTGGGATTGTACGACAGCGCCAACCGGTTACTGTGGGAATGGGACGGCCGGCGCGACAGTCTGGCGATGCAACCCAGCCAGCAGTTGGCTTTCGCGGACCCGGTTTTGTCCGCCGATGGCGTGACAGTGTTGCTGGCAGGCGAAGAGCCGGTTCTGGAATTGCCGATTCCAGGTGCGGCGCTGGCAGAATTGCGCGAAGGCGGTGAATTGCGACTGGAACTGTCCTGGCCGATGTCGCTGGATTATCTGGCTCTGGCGCAGGATTGCATTCCGCGCCGGGACGCGGAAGCGGCGCGGGCTGAGTTAGCGCGGCGGGTGGGGGAGTTGGAGGCCAGCGTCACAGTGTTGACGGAACGGAATGCCGGGTTGGAATCCGCACTGGCGGCCCGAAGCGCGCGCGAGATTGATCTGGAAAGGGAATTGGCGACGCATGAGGCGGAGTGCGAACGACAAGTAGATACCCTACGGGCGCGGTTGAACGAACGGAACGCTGAATTGACCCGATTGCAATCCATTTTGCAACGCTCATGGCGGGAGCGACTGTGGGCCAGATTACAACGCTGGCTTGATCGCGCGTGACGTCGCTGGCGATTTCCATTGTTACCCATGCTCCGGACTTGGCGTTATTGACCCAAGTACTGGACCATCTCGGTCGGGCCTTGCGCCACGCCAGCCAGCGAGGCGATTTGACCCAGGCCAGATTGGTGTTGGTGGACAACGGCCCAGGAACTGGCTGGTGCGAGTCGTTGCGAAGGGCGTTGGACACCGCCGCGCTGCCCGCCGCCACCGAGTTGCTGAGCGGCCATGGCAACATCGGTTACGGCGCTGGTCACAATTTGGCGCTGCGGGCTTGCGATGGTGAGATTCACCTGATTCTCAATCCCGACGTGCTGCTGGAAGAGGATGCGCTTGGCGCGGGACTGGCGTTTCTAGCCTCGCACCCCGAGGTTGGCCTGGTCACGCCGGCGGCTTGGGGGGGAGACGGCCAGCGACAATATCTGTGCAAGCGTTATCCGACCGTGCTGGATCTGGCGCTGCGCGGCTTCGCGCCGGCTGGGTTGCGGCGGCGCTTCCAGGCCCGGCTGGATCGGTACGAACTGCGCGACCAAACTGGCGACGGGGTGTTCTGGGATCCGCCCATCGTCAGCGGCTGCTTCATGCTCTGCCGACGGGTGGCGCTGAATGGAATAGGTGGATTCCGACCAGAGTATTTTCTGTATTTTGAGGACTTCGATTTGAGCTTGCGGCTGGGGAAAGTAACGCACTTGGCCTACGTTCCCCAGGTTCGCGTCATCCATTGGGGAGGGCACGCCGCCCGCAAGGGCTTGCGCCACATCGGGCTGTTTTTGCGCGCGGCGACGATGTTCTTCAGCCGGTACGGTTGGCGGTGGTGGTAGCAGAGGATTTTTTCCAGGATCGGCCCGTGCTGGTGACCGGCGGGACCGGCTTTATCGGTCGCTGGCTCACGGCGGCGCTGCGGGAACGCGGCGCGCGGGTACGGGTGCTGGTTCGCCCGAATCGCGCGACGCCTCCGGACTGGAACGGCGTGGAAACCGCCATCGGCGACTTGGCCGATGCCGCCAGTCTGACCCGTGCCTGCGCCAAGATCGACACCGTGATCCATGCCGCCGGCTTCGCCCATGCCGACGCGGCGGCCACGCCGGAGTGCGCGGCCCGGCACTGGGTGGTCAACGCCGAGGGAACCTTTCGCCTGCTCGACGCGGCCGTGACGGCTCAGGTCGAACGCTTCGTTCATCTCAGCAGCGTCAAGGCGGTGGGTGAACCAGGGCCACATTGCGTGGACGAAGGTTGGGACGCACCACCGGAAACGCCTTATGGCCGGGCCAAGCGCGCCGCCGAGGAACGGGTTCTTCTGGTGGGCCGCCAAGCCGGATTGCACGCGGTCAATCTGCGTCCGGCGCTGGTTTACGGGGTGGGGATGAAGGCCAATCTGGCGCGCTTGGTCGAAGCGGTGCGTCGCGGCTGGCTGCCGCCGCTGCCGGAAACCGGCAATCGCCGCTCGCTGGTTCACATGGACGATGTGTGTCAGGCGGCGTTGCTGGCCGCCGCGCATCCGGCCGCGCGAGGTCAAGTCTATCTGGTGACCGATGGCCGGCCGTATTCGGGGCGGGAACTGTATCTGACGATCCGCCGGGCGCTGGGATACGCCGCGCCACGCTGGGCGGTTCCGGCAAGCGTGCTTTACGGCGCGGCGATGTTGGCCGATGGCGTATTGTGGCTGACGGGTCGCCGGGATCGGCGAATCGAGGCGGCGCTGGACAAGTTGTTGGGTTGGGCCTGTTACGATTCCACGCGGATCGAGCAGGAACTGGGTTACCGACCAAACTGGACGTTTCAGCGCTATTGCGAAACCGGATTACGGCAATGACGCGAACGATAAGGGCGCGAATCTTCTTTCGCTGGACACAACCGTTTTGGCTCTGGCCGCTGGCGGCGTTGGGTGGGGCCTTGCTGGCGATGCTGGCGCTGGTGCTGTTTTATCGGATGGGCGGCTTGGCCATGGTGGCGCCACCGGTGATCTTGCCGGGCGCCAAGCTGCAACTGGTCAGCGGCCAGGGGGGGCAAACGCCCGCCGGGTTGGAAATTCACCAGGTCGGTCCGCAGGGATGGGCGGCGGCGCGGGGGACAGCCTGGATGGCGCCAGCGGCGTTGTATCGTCAGTTCGCGTGGCGTATCGACGGCCTGCAACCCGGTAGCGAGATACGGCTGGTCTGGGCGACCGTCGCCGATCCCCGAACCTCCCACGAACGGGTGTTGCCCCCAGTGGGTTCCGACGAAGGCGTGCTGGATTTGGGGACGGAACCGGGCTGGCAAGGTCTCATCGCCGGCATCGGCCTGGCGGTGCGCGGGCCATTGTCGCAACCGCTGGTGGTCCAGCGCCTGGAGCTGCGGCCGGTGGTTCCCACCGTGGGCGCATTGCTGCGCGGGATGGTCGAGGACTGGACGACGTTCGAGGGCTGGAGCCAGCGGTCGATCAACTACCACTCGGGCGCGCCATTGAACGCGCTGTTTCCGCCGGTGGTGATGGTGGCGTTGTGGGTGGGATTCGGCGTGGCGTTGTATGCACTGTTCAGTCCACCGCGCCGCGCACCAGGCGCGCTATTGCCTTACGCGGCCTTGTTCCTGCTGGGCTGGCTGGCGTTGGATACGCGCTGGCAATGGGATCTGGGTCAGCGCTTGACACAAACCGCGAGGGATTTCGCCGGTAAAAACGTAGAGGATCGGCGATCGGCGGCGCTGGACGGCGAGTTTTACCGCTTTCTGCGAGAGGTGCGTCAGCGGTTGCCGGAACGGCCGGCGCGGCTGTTCATCGTCAGCGCCGATCCCGCTGGCTTCTGGGCCGGCCGCGCCCGCTACCATCTGTTGCCGCATAACGGCTATGCCGGGTTCGCGCGGTTACCGACCCCCGACGCGGCGCGCGTCGGCGATTACGTTTTGATCCTGTCGCCATTCGCGGATGCACGCTACGATCCCAAGCAGCGAATGCTGGAGGGGGGGGACGCACGATTGTCGGTGGAAATGTTGTATTTCGCCGACTTGGGCGCGCTGTTTCGGATTCGGGGAGGAACGTGACCATGGAGTGGTGGCGGGTGGGGTGGGCGCTGGCGATCCCGTGGTTCGCTGGCGCGATCTGGGTGCGGGCTTTGTGGCGTGATGCGTCGCCCCCCGGCGTATGGCCGCTGGCGCTGGGCTACGGTGGGCTGCTGGGTTTGCTGGCGGCGACCTTGCTGCTGCGCGCCCAGGCCGCGCTTGGCCTGCCGTTCAACTGGGTCGGTCCCACCCTCGTTCTCGCGTTGCTAGCGCTCGCGGGCGGTGGGCTGGTGTGGCGGCGAACCTCGCTCGATTTCCCAGTCCTGGGTCAGGGAGGGAAAGCCCCACTGGATCGATCCCTGAACTCTCAGGCCCAGGAAACGGCGCTGGAAACGGGGGTGAAATGGCGACAGGCGCTGTTCGTGCTCCTGCTGGCTTGGCTGGGGATACGGTTTCTGAACTTGGCGCTGGAAGTGGGGTGGCGACCGCTGTATCCCTGGGATGCCTGGACCACTTGGGCGGTTCGGCCGCGCGTCTGGTCCGAGTTGGGGCAACTGCTGCCCTTCGTCGATCCCCAGCGCTGGCTGAGCGACGCCACGGGATCGGTCTATACCATTGAGGCCTGGACCTATCCCTATACCGTACCGCTGCTGGCGCTGTGGCCGACCCTGGCTTACGGCGGGTGGAACGAGACCGCCGCCAATCTGCCCTGGCTGGGCTGCGCGCTGGGGTTGGGACTGGGGTTTTACGGGCAGGCGCGGCTATGGGGCGCGTCGGCCCTGACCGCGCTGGTTTTCACCTGGCTGCTCTTATCGTTGCCGCTGCTGGATACCCATGTCGCCTTGGCCGGGTATGCCGATCTGTGGCTGGCGGCGGTGTTTGGGCTGGCCGCCATCGCGTTTTTCCAGTGGGCGTGGAACGGCGACCGCCGGCAAGGACTGTTGGCGGTGTTACTGGCCCTGGCCTGTCCGTTGGTCAAACTGGAGGGCGCGGTTTGGTTGCTCCTCTTCATCCCGGCGTGGCTGGCCGCTCGCCTGAGCGGATGGCGGTTGCTGGCGGTCGCGGTCGCGGTCGTGGTCGCGGCGCTGGGGTGGTGGCGGGCGGGCGGCGTGGCGTTCAATCTGCCCGGACTGGGCGAGTGGGTGTTGATGCCGGATTTGATCCAGGTTCCGTATCTGGGCCGGTTCAACCTGGGTTATCGCGGTAGCTGGGACCCGGTGGTGAAGAATTTCCTGGTTCTGGCCAACTGGCATCTGTTGGGATACTTGGCGCTGATCGCCGCCGGGGTGTCCGTGATAGCCGTGATCCGAGGTCGGGCAGAGCGCTGGTTGCGGGCGGAACTGGCCTTTGTCGTCGCCAGTCTCTCGGCCCTGTTCGTGCTGTTTTTCCTGACTGACGCCCAACGCTGGGCGGAGCAGTACACCAGCATCAATCGGGTGGCCTTAGATTTCGTTCCGGCGTTCCTGTTCTGGATACTGACGGTGTTCGAGCAAGCGTCCCGCGCCTTCGATCCTGCTCGGTCAGGAGAGCCGCGCGGCGGCTAGCGTCCGTCGATAGAGTTCCGCCACCGCCGCCGCCACGGGTTCGATGCCAAACCGTTCCCGCAGCGCCGTCGTGCCCGCCTGACCCAGGGATTGCCGCCGGACGGCATCCTGTCGCAGTTCCCGCAGCGCCGCCGCCAGTTCGACGGAATCGCCCGGCGGAACGAGCAGTCCATGGCCGGCCTGGCCCACCACCCAACCGGCCCCGGAGCCGGGAATGTCGCCGACCACCACCGGCTTGCCGAACCGCATCGCCTCCAGCAGCACCAGGCCGAACGCTTCGGTGCGTTCCAGCGACGGCAGACAAAGCACGTCGCACCGGGCCAGTAGGGCGTTGAGATAGGCTTCCGGCTGAAATCCCGGCAGGCGCACCCGCTCGCCCAGCCCCAGCGTTTGGATCAGCGTTTCCAGCCGGGCCCGCCGCTCGCCGGTCCCCACGATCAACACCCGGCTGTCCGGCAGATCGGCGGCGGCTTGAATCAGCACCTCATGGCCCTTGTAATAGGTCAGCCGACCGATGGCGAGCACCCGGAAGCGCGCATCGCCCCACAGCGTCCCGGCGCGGGCCAGCGCCGCTGAGTCGGGGGTGGGGATACGGGTCGGGTCGAGACCGAGCGGAACGATGTGGCAGTGCTCCCGCCACGGCGCCAGAGCGGCGCTGGCGTCCAGATAGGGCGGCGAGGTGGCGATCACCGCCCGACTGGCGGCGAGTAGGCGTTGCTCGAACGGCCGGTAGAATCGGTAGGCCAGCGCCAGCCGGCGGTCAAGCAGGGACGCCACCACGTCGGCATGCCAATGAATGACCCACGGCAACCGGCGCGCGGCGGGAACCGCCAGCGCCCAGAATGCCGAGGTGTTGGGCAGGTGCAGGTGCAGCAGATCAGGGCGGAACTCGCGGATCGCCCGGGCCAGCCAGAACGGGAACCGGGGGCTGACCGGCGCGTAGAGCAATCGGCCGTGACAGGGCGCGCGGTAAACCGGAATGGTGGCGTCCGATGCGGGCCATTGGCCACGGCGGCGCGGCTGTTCGTCATGCACCAGCGCCGCCGCCGCGATGCCCTGAGCTTGCAGCGCCGGCAACAGGTCAGCCAGGAAATGTTCCATGCCACCAGCGAAGGGCGGGTAATACTTGCCGACATGGAGAACGCGCATGGTTTATTCAGCGGCCCTGGGAGGATGTGGGGGATCGTGTTCCGCGGCGTCCGCTCCATTCGGCGCTGGCGCCGGCGCTTGCGCCTCCAGCATCGCCAATCGCTGGGCCAGCCGACGGATCAGTCGCTCCTGCCGGGAGCGTTCCAGATCCATGGTCAGAATCTTGACCAACAGCATGCTGAAGCCCAACACGATGGCCAGGATCGGTGGATAGCTGATCCCCAGCTTGCTGGCCAGTATATCGAACAGACGGGGGAAGAAGCCGAGCAGGGCGACGGTCGCGGCGACGCCGATCCACCACAGTGAATAGGGGCCATGCAGATGGTCGCGGCGAACTAGGAACAGGATGACGGCGGCGAGGAGAAGGCCAATCGCCATCGAGGTGAGTTGGTAGGTGATCATCGAGGAGCTTTAGTCGTCGGCGGGGGGTGGCAAGGGATTGAAGCCGACCCGGGCGATGCATAGCACGCTGGTTTGCAGCATGTATTTTCCCACAACCCACCACGAGCGGAATATTCGGGAAGCGCCGGCGGTCCGGGGCCGCATCGCCACTGGCGCCTCGACGATGCGCAGGCCCTTGCGGCGCAGGATCAGCAGGACCCCCACGTCCTGATAGTCCAGCAGGCTGGCCTCGCGCGAGGCGAGCGCGATCATCGCCGCGCGGTTATAGGCGCGAAAGCCCGAGGTGATGTCCTCCAGTTCAAGGCCGGTGAGCCCGCGAAAATAGGACCAGGCGAGACGCCGGGCGCGACTGGCGCGGTCGGGAAAGGCGCCGATGGCCACGTCGGCCGCGGCGGTGGCCATCGGTCGCAGCAGGGCGCCGATGTCCTCGGGGTCGTGTTGACCGTCAGCATCGAGGGTCACGGCGATCCGATAACCCTGCCGCAGGGCATGGCGCAGACCGGTTTGGATGGCGCCCCAGGCGCCGAGTTGGATGGTCAGCGGCAACACCGTGGCGCCGGCGCCACGGGCGATTCGTACCGTTGTGTCGGTACTGCAATCGTCGATGACCACAACGGGCAAGTTCCATAAGCGCCGGACCCGGGCGACGACGCCGCCGACCGTGGCTTCCTCGTTGTGAGCGGGGATGAGGACGACGGTAGGGTTCAGGTTATCCATCGGTTGGCGCGCTTCAGTCCGTCCACGTTCGATGGAATGGGCATTGGCCGCGCTCTTTCGTTCGACGCGCCGTGCTGGACTGTGGAGTGTTCATCATGGTTTTTCCTGGTGCGGATCGGGATCGTAGTGTAGCCGATCCATGGCGTCGGTTTTTGGCGTGGGGCGATTCCGGTTGCCGGGAGCGGTGATTCTCATTATCGTTATTTCTTGGCAACCCCTGGAATTTGACCCATGCTGGCGCGCTGGCGGATTTAAACCCCTGGATCGTTCAGCACCGGGGACGCGCCGCGCCGGCAATCATGAAAACACTTGGCCCAAAGACCTTGCCAGGACCCCTATGTTCTCTTCCACCGACATCGATCCGGAAAACCTTCTAAGGCAAGCGATCACTCACCATCAAGCCGTTCGTCTGCCAGACGCGGAAAGGCTTTACCGAATTGTGCTCGCCCACCAGCCCAAACAACCGGACGCCCATCATAATCTGGGGGTGTTGGCCATGCAGACTGGCAGGGTGGAGGAGGGATTGCCCCATCTTAAGGAAGCTCTGGACATCGATCCGGCCAATGGCCAGTACTGGCTTTCGTATGCGAGGGGATTGTTGTGCGCCGGACAAATCGAAGCGGCTCATGCCACCTTGCAAACGGCCATCGGTCGTGGGTTGCAGGGCGAAAGCGCGCGGGTGCTACAGCAACAGATTGCGGCCGCGTGGACCAGCGCCTCGGCGGATGCACCAGCCTCTTCCCCGGTTGGAGAAATCGATCCGGTGGCGCCCCTATTCGCCCTGCTCAAGGCTGGCCGCCATGCCGAGATGGAAGCTACCGCGCGAACGCTGTTAAGACAACACCCCAACCACGGCAAAATCTGGCGTCTGCTCGGCGCGGCACTGTCGATGCAGGGTCGCGATCTCGAAGCGGCGGCGGTGCTCAAGGAAGCCAGCACGCTGTGTCCGAACGATGTCGAGATATGGCACGACCTGGGGACGTTGTTTACCCGGGTGGGGCAGCCGGACAACGCGCTCCCCTGCTATGCGCGCGGCGTCGAAATCGACCCGGCGCGCGCGGAGATCTGGCTGGATTTTTCCGCCTGCGCGCATGCGCTGGGCCATTTTGAGGACGCTTGTCGCCATGCCAGGCGAGCACTGGCGCTGAAGCCTGATTACGCCGAAGCTTACAGCAACCTGGGTTTTTCCCTCAGTAAATTGGGGCACTGGCAAGAAGCCGTGGCCAGCTATCGCCGCGCGCTCGAACTCAAGCCCGATCATGCCCTGATCCACGCCAACCTGGGTAATGCCTTCAAGGGCTTGGGACAGCTCCAAGAAGCCGTGGCCAGCTATCGCCGCGCGCTTGAACTCAAGCCCGACCACGCCGAGATCCACGGCAACCTGGGGAATGCGCTGCACGATCTGGGGCAGCCCGATAAGGCCGTGGCCAGCTACCGTCGTGCGCTCGAACTCAAACCCGATTATGCGATGGCCTTCAGCGGGGTGTTGTTTTGCTTGTCGCATATGGAAAATGTCGATCCCGAGGCGGTCTTCGCCGAGCATCTAGCTTTCGGCGAGCGGTTCGAGACCCCGTTGCGTGCGCAATGGCGGCCCCATGGCAATGACCGAACGCCAGACCGAACGCTGCGGCTGGGATTCGTTTCGGCCGACTTGTATAGCCACTCGGTGGCATATTTCATCGAGCCGGTATGGCGAGCGCTGGATCAAACCCGGCTGGAGTTATATGTCTACAACAATCGCTTACAAGAAGACGCGGTGACGGCTCGTCTCAAGCAATTGGTCGGCCGCTGGCGGCAGGTTGCGCGACTGTCCGACCAGGAGTTAGCCGAGTGCATCCGCGCCGATGGTATCGACATCCTGTTCGATCTTTCCGGCCATACCGCGCATCATCGTCTGTTGACCTTTGCCCGCAAACCGGCTCCCGTGCAAGTCACCTGGATCGGCTATCCGGGAACCACGGGTCTGCGCGCCATGGATTACAAGTTGACCGATCTCAGCGCGCCATCGGGAATGTTCGATCATCTGTACACTGAAAAATTTGCCTGTCTGCCGGTAGCCACCTTGTTCGAACCAGCAGCGAATGCACCGGAGGTGAATGCCCTGCCGGCTCTTACCCGAGATTTCATAACCTTCTGCACTTTCAATCGCACCAACAAACTGGGCCACCAGGTCATTGCCCTGTGGAGCAAGGTGCTGTGCGTGCTACCCACTTCGCGGATGCTCATCGGTTCCATCACCGACGACGGCTTGAAGGCGAGTTTGACCGAAATGTTTGCCCGCCATGGGATCAATCCCGACCGGCTCGAATTTCACCCCCGGATCGGGTTGCGGGACTATCTGCGACTGCATCACGAAGTGGATATCATGCTGGACACCTTTCCCTACACGGGGGGTACCACTACCAACCACGCGCTCTGGATGGGCGTGCCGGTGTTAACCCTGACAGGACCGAGTCGGGTGCATTGTCAAAGCGCGCGTGTCCTATGGCGTCTCGGATTACCCGAATGGGTTGCTGCCACGGAAGATCAGTTTGTGTCCCTGGCCGTCCATTGGGCAAACCATCCCTCGGAACTGGCGATGCTGCGGGCCGGGTTGCGCGAGCGCTTCAACAGCAACCCGCTGTGCCGCCCAGAGACCATGACGCACAACTTCGAAAAGGCGATAAGGATCATGTGGCGGCGCTGGTGCGCGGGTCTGCCGCCCGAACGTTTCGAGGTAACCTCGTGAGTGACCGGCCCATCACGGTTACCCAGCCTTTCCTGCCGCCACTGGAAGAATTTACTCCCTATCTTCGGGAAATCTGGGAAACTCGGCGACTGACCAACGCTGGACCCTTTCATCGGCGGCTGGAAATAGCCTTGGCCGAATATCTGGGCGTCGAACACATTGCCCTCCTCTCCAATGGCACCCTGGCGCTCATGACGGCGTTGAAAGCGCTGGGGTTGTCCGGCGAGATCATTACGACCCCTTTTCCTTCGTGGCCACCACCCATGCCTTGTGGTGGAGCGGGATCACGCCGGTATTCGCGGACATCGATCCCCGCTCGCTCAACCTCGACCCCGAAGCGGTCGAGGCCGCGATCACGCCCCACACCATGGCGATTCTGCCCGTGCATGTTTACGGGCGGCCCTGCGACGTGGGCGCTATTCAACGCATTGCCGATACCCATGGCCTTAAGGTGATCTACGACGCGGCTCATGCGTTCGCCGTGCGCGATTCCGGCGGCGGCATAGCGAGGCATGGCGACCTTTCGGTGCTGAGCTTTCATGCGACCAGGTGTTTACCACCTTTGAAGGAGGCGCCATCGTCTGTCCCGATACCAAGACCAAGCAACATATCGATTTGCTCAAGAATTTTGGCGTTGCCGACGAGGTGACGGTGCTGGCCACGGGCATCAACGGTAAAATGAATGAATTGCAGGCCGCGTTTGGTCTTTTGCAACTGCGACACGTCGACGCCGCCATTTGCCGCCGTCGGGAGATCGACGCGTTTTATCGCCGGGCGCTTGAGGACCTACCCGGTATCGATTGTCCGCCGTTACCGCCGAACATCGTCTGGAACCATGCCTACTTTCCAATCCTTGTTCAACCCGATTATCCGCTCTCCCGCGATGGGCTTTATCATCGACTGCGAGAGCGCGGCGTCCATGCTCGACGTTATTTTTATCCGCTCATCAGCGAATTTCCCATGTACCGGGGCCTACCCAGCGCTGCGCCCGCCAGGTTGCCGATAGCGCACAATGTAGCAAAAAGAGTGTTGTGTCTGCCGATTTATCCAGCCCTGGAACTTGAGTGCGTGGCTGAAATCGTCGATATTATAGCCGGAATCGGTTAATTCTGGATCTGCATCGGGTAAACAGGCTTCAATATTCAAACCATGAATAACGTAGGCTAAAATTGAAAACTGTATCTTCAAGAAGCTCCATTGAATTCGATCCATTCTCTCCAAATTTTTTGGCCGATCCCTATTCGTTCTACCAATATCTCCGTGAAGAAGATCCCATCCATCGTAGTCCCTACGGTATGTGGGTTCTCTCTCGTTATGCGGATGTAGCCACAGCATTGCGGGATTCCCGGCTAAGCTCTCGACCGTCACGCTATTCCGTGCATTCGTTATCCAATCGTCAACGGTTTCCAGCAGCGAAAATAGCCGGGCATCTACTACCTTTTCTTGATCCTCCCGATCATACCCGCTTACGCCGCCTGTTGGCGAAGGTGATTACCGAAACCTTGGTGGTCGATATTCGTGGAAGAATTCGGCAAATTGTCAATGAACTGCTGAATCCATTGGTCGATCAGGGCGAGATGGATATTATTAAAGATTTCGCCAATCTTCTACCCGTTTTTGTCATTGCCGAAATTTTGGGCATCCCTAATCAAGACCGTCGCCTACTTAAAGAATGGTCCAGTTGTTTTTTTTATATCTTTTCGCCAATGCCATCTACTGAAACTTACCAACGCCTCAATCAGGCAATCTTGGATTTCAGCGCTTATCTTCGTGAACTTGTCGTTCATCGGCGTCGACAGCCGCAACGTGATGTCATCAGTAGCTTGATTCACGTTCGTGATGAACTTGGCCAACTCAGTGAGGATGAATTGATCGCCACCTGTATCCTGCTGTTTGCCAATGGAGAGGAAACATTGGCCCATCTGATCGGTAACGGGATGCTCGCGTTGCTTAAAAGTCCGGCGCAACTACGTATGTTGAGAAACCAACCCACTCTAATAAAGAGCGCGGTGGAAGAGTTATTGCGCTATGATACCCCAGCCCAAGTAGTAGGTCGCACCGCGACGGAAATCATGCGGTGGCATGGCCGGATCATACCGGCTGGCGATCCCGTTTTTTGCTGCTCGGCTCCGCCAACCGCGACCCTGATCGTTTTTCCGACCCGGATAGATTGAATATTACTCGTGAGGATAACGACCATCTTGGCTTTGGTGGAGGCCGCCATTCCTGTTTGGGTGCCGGTATCGCCCGCGCTGAAGCACAAATTGCTATCAACACTTTGCTGGCCTTAACCCAGGATATTGTTCTTGTTAGTAATACGGTTAAGTGGCGTGATAGTATTTTTATACGTGGCGTCGATTCTTTACCGGTGCGGTTCGAAAAGGCAATTTAGTTCAAAAGATATGTTTACCATCAAGAAGAAATTTTATTTTAGTGCAAGCCATATCATAGAAGGATTACCGGCCAGTCATCCTTGTGGTCGCCTGCATGGACACAATTATATCGTTGAGCTAATCCTTGCAGCTGAACTATTGGATAAGACTGGTTTCGTGGTCGATTATGGAGACCTTCAACCATTTAAGGATATCATCGATAACGAATTGGATCACCGCCATTTAAACGATATTGTTCCTGGACCTGCCAGCGCTGAAAATTTGGCCTACTACCTGTTCCAAAGAGCCAAAGCCATCTGGCCCCAAACGGCGGCTGTTTGCGTCAGTGAAACACCCAGGACCTGGGCCGAATATCGCCCATGATTGAATCCTGGAAAATTAGCACTGATGGAAGGGAATGAATTTAACGATTTTTTTGCTGCTTATCCTGCGTTGAGTGAATTTAGTCATGCACCCTTGCTTGCATTATATGTTCGAAAGCCAGGCCCAGCGCTTTCCCGACGCTATTGCTATCCGATGTCGGGATCGCTCTCTGACCTATGGTCAACTGAACCAACGCGCCAATCAGGTGGCTCACCACCTGCGGCAACTAGGAGCGGGTTCTGGAACATTGGTGGGTCTTGGCGCAGAACGTTCGGAACTGACCATCATCGGCTTGATAGGCATACTGAAGGCGGGCGCGGCCTACGTGCCTGTCGATCCTCATTATCCAACTGAATGGCGCTCTTTTATTCTCAAGGATAGCAGTCCAGATATTTTTGTTACTCAAGCAAATATTAATATTGATCCGATTCACGATGCCATCCGAGTTGATCTCGACGATTTGGCGCTTGCCAGGCAACCCGACCTCAACCTTGACCTTGAAGTTAAGCCAGACGATCTGATGTATGTTCTCTACACTTCTGGTTCGACTGGCCATCCCAAGGGCGTCATGGTGACTCATGCCAATGTGGCCCGCCTTTTTCCGGCAATAAGTCGATACTTGCAATTCGATCTAAATGATATTTGGGCTCTCTTCCATTCCCATTCCTTTGGTTTTTCCATCTGGGAGATGTGGGGCGCACTGGCGCATGGTGGCCGCCTGGTGATCGTCCCCCTGGAAATGACGATGGCTCCATCCAATTTATTGGAGTTGATAGCGTTCGAACGAATTACCGTACTTAGCCAAACACCCTCGGCTTTCCGATTGCTGGCCCGCGCGGCGACGGCTGTATC
This sequence comes from Candidatus Competibacteraceae bacterium, assembly GCA_046347555.1. Classification (GTDB taxonomy): domain Bacteria; phylum Pseudomonadota; class Gammaproteobacteria; order Competibacterales; family Competibacteraceae; genus Contendibacter. Next base: position 14,818 of record JAXMFY010000031.1, read on the forward strand.
GAATTCAGTCGATTTATCGTCATTACGCCTCGTAGCCTTCAGTGGCGAACCTTTGGAGCCTCGAGTTTTGGAACCTTGGCTCAAACGGTTTGGGGATGAAAAGCCATTGTTGGCGAACATGTATGCACTGACCGAAACCGCTGGTGAAATCGCATTCCGACGTGTGGTAAAGGCTGGTCTTGAGGAGGGAAACCGCAGTAGCATTGGCATCCCCTTGCCAGATGTACAAATTCACCTATTGGACTCAAGCCATAATCCCGTCAATGAGGGGCAGATTGGTGAACTGTACATCGGTGGGCCGGCCGTGGCGCGTGGCTACCTGAATCGACCGGAATTGACCATGGCCCGTTTTGTTCCTGATTTCTTAACCGAGGCAGGTAAAAATCGCTTGTATCGGAGTGGCGATCTGGCGCGGCGACGACCCGATGGCGATATCGAATTCATTGGTCGAGTGGATCGACAAATCAAGGTACGTGGTTATCGCGTTGAGCCGGGCGATATCGAAGCAGTTTTGGCTAAGCATCCGCAAATCGACGATGCCGTGGTTGCTCCATATGAGGGTTCAAATGGACTTACCCGTCTGGCCGCCTATCTCATTCTAAAAAAACCGGATGACTCCCCTCGCTCCTTGAATCGCTATCTCAGCGAGGTTTTGCCTCACTACGCCATTCCTGATCGTTTCGTGGTCGTGAATTGTTTCCCGCTGACCCCCAATGGAAAATTGGACTTTGCGGCGCTATCCGCCATCGAGCAACCGGCCACTAATATCGAAAATGGAGTTGCCAAATTAACTTTTTCTTCCAATTCCACCGCTCAGGTGCTTATGAGCGCATGGCGAGAATTGCTTAATATCGATAAAATCGGTTCCGATGATGATTTTTTTGAGCTAGGCGGTTATTCGTTGTTGGCGCTCAAACTGGTGACAAGGCTGGAAGAACAGCTAATGATCGATATAACCATGCGGGATATCTTCGAGAACCCAATCTTCGCTAACTTAGTGAAAATTCTAGATCAGCGTCTGGCTAACAGTGCGAAAGAAGATCATGGCCATTCTAGCGAGATTTCTCCAGAATTGGCTGAGAAAGGGAACCATGAGCGATTCATGCGGCTAGCCATCGATCAAGCAAAGGAGGCAATACGACAAGGCCATCCACCCTATGCCGCATGCATCGTCAAGGATGATGCTGTTATCGCCTGCGTGCATAACGTAATCTTGGAGCATGTAGACCCCACTGCCCATGCCGAGATAGAAGTGATTCGCCATGCCTGCCAGACACTAGGTACGATAGATTTATCCGATTGCATCATTTACTCTACCTGCGAACCTTGCAGTATGTGCCTGACAGCTTGCGTTTGGGCTAATATCGCCACTATTGTTTACAGCGCCCGCATGGGGGACGAATTTAATTTTGGTCTAAGCCAACCAACCGTACCCTGCGCCACGATGCAGCAATTGCTCGATCGTCCCATTAGCTTGATTCCTGATCTATTGCGAGAAGAGATGCTGGAAGTTTTCGAAACCTGGTTTAAAATAAAGACCATTGGACTGTGATTGAATTTATCCAATAGTCTGATTTTATTGCGTAACTTTTTTCTCAAAATAGCAGCTTAATTTCAATGAGCCAGATAGTGATCTATGGTAATGGCCAACTGGCTAAGCTAGCCTTTGCCCGCATCAGGCACGACTCATCTCATCGGGTTGTTGCCTTTACGGTGGATGGGCATCTTATGGAAAGCAATCGTTTGCTGGATCTACCTTTGGTTCCCTTCGAACGAGTAGTCGAACATTATCCAACAGACGTATATCAGATGTTTATCGCGGTGGGCCATGTAAAAATCAATCAAATAAGAGCCGATCGCTATCAACAAGCAAAAGAATATGGCTATCAATTTATCAATTACATCAGTTCGAAAGCGATTGTTTGGCCCGAAGTGGAAATCGGTGAAAACTGTCTGATTGGAGATGGCTGCATTATCCAGCCCTACGCCAGACTAGGCAATGACGTGCATGTAGGTACAGCCAGCATTGTGGGTCATAACGCTGTTATCGGCGATCACTGTTACCTGGCGGTCAATGTGGTGCTGGCTGGTAGCGTCACCGTTGAACCCTATGCTTTCCTGGGAGCCAGCGTCACCGTCCGGGACCGCGTGCGCATTGGCCAGGCAAGCGTGATCGGAGCGGGCGCGGTCATCGGCCAGGATACAAAACCACAAAGCGTATATGCCGGACCGACTCCGCAACTGCTGCCGATCACCAGCGATCGATTGCCTCTTTTTTAATGGATTTAATACGTTGGATAATTTGAAGCAAGGGCGAATATTAATCACCAGCGTCGGCAGTCTAGTCGGCTATTCGGTGATGGCCGCACTGTATCCCCTTCGTTCTCGGTTGGTCGTGATCGGTTGTAATACCCTGGCGGTGTCGCCCACGGTGTTCGATTGTGATCGGGCCTATCAGGTGCCGAAAACTTCGGATACTCCAGCCTACCGAGAGGCCCTTCGAACGATTGTTCTTCGGGAACGGCCCGATTTGATTATCCCTGGACGGGACGAGGAGCTGGCTGTCCTGTCCGAACTTTCCACCGACCCTGTCTGCAACGCCACCCGGGTACTGGTGCCACCCCCGAAGCTTGTCCCCATCTTCGACGATAAGCTGGAAACCGCCCGTTTCGCGGCCCGACAGGCGTTGCCTTTCGCCGCGACGGCTTACGAACCCGAGGAGGTCGCCGCGCTAATCGAGACGCACGGTTTTCCCCTCGTGGTTAAGCCGCGGCTTGGTGGTCACGCCTCCAAGGGGGTTCGTATCGTTACCAACGCCGCGCAACTGCGGGCGGCGCTGACCATGGGCAATAGGCTGGTGCAGGAGTGCCTGAACCCCGGAACCCTCTTGGGGCTCGACAGCTTTTCGCCCGAAACTGGCGTTCCGCTTCACCATGCCGTCGGTGATCTGCGGCACGCCGCTGAATGGCTGATGGACGATGCCGGCGAGATTCTTTCCTTGCGGGGCGTGATCAGCCATACGGAGGGCCCACAGTCGATGCATATGCGCCTAACCGACCATCCCGCTCTCGTGGAAGTGGCGACCGGTTACGCGCGGGCCCTGGCTGGGGCAGGACATCGCGGAGTCGCCAATATTCAGGGAAAACTGCTTGCCGACGGCCGCTTCGTGCCCTTCGAACTAAACGGCCGTTTCACCGGATCGGCCGCGGCGCGCGCGTATATGGGATGCAACCAGGTGGCCCAAGCCGTCTGCCATTTTCTCTGGCGCGAGCCTTACGCCAATGCACCCCTATATCCGAACACCACGGCGCTCAAGGCGTCGGTATATCGAGGCGTCGATCAGACCGCTATCGATGCTCTGGAAACCCACGGATTCTGGTCAGTGGACGGGACGAATGAGCCTTGGGGCGATTCGACGGGCAAGGCGCATGAAGCTTGAGCCGGACCGTTGTTTCGACTGCGGCGACTGTGCCTCGGTCTGTCCGGAGAAGCCGTATGGGAGTCCCGCGCCCGTGGGAGTTCAACGCGAACGCGCGGGTCACTCCAGCGCCTGGGCCAGATCGGCGACGAGATCGCTCACGTCCTCGATCCCGACCGATAATCGTACCAGGCCGTCGTCGATGCCAAGTTCCCGGCGTACTTCTGGCGGCACCGAGGCGTGGGTCATGATCGCCGGGTGCTCGATCAGGCTTTCCACGCCGCCCAGGCTCTCCGCCAGCGTGAACACCCGGCAACGGGTCAGGAACCGGGTTACGTCCGCCAGACCGCCGCGCACCACCGCGCCGATCATGCCGCCGAAACCGCCGCGCATCTGTCGTCGCGCCAGCTCGTGTTGTGGATGGCTGGGCAGGCCGGGATAGATCACCCGTTCGATCTTCGGATGTCGTTCCAGCCAGGCGGCGAGGTGCAGCGCGTTCGTGCTGTGTCGTTCCATCCGCAAGGCCAGGGTCTTCAGGCCGCGCAGCGCCAGGAAGCTGTCGAAGGGGCTGGCGATACCGCCGATGGCGTTTTGCAGATACCCCAGCCGCTCGGTCAATTCCCGACCGCGACACACCGCCACCCCGCCGATGATGTCGGAATGACCGTTCAGATACTTGGTCGCGGAGTGGATCACGATGTCGAATCCATATTCCAACGGCCGCTGCGACCAGGGCGTGGCGAAGGTGTTGTCGGCCACGGTCAGGATGCCGCGCGCGCGGGCCACGGCGACGATCATCTCCAAGTCCACCAGCTTCAACAGCGGATTGCTGGGCGTCTCCACCCAGATCATCCGGGTTTTCGGCGTCATCGCGGCTTCCAGCGCCGACCGGTCGCGCAGATCGGAGTAGGAGAAGGTCAGGCCGGCGCTGCGCCGGCGCACCTGCTCGAACAATCGCCGACTGCCGCCGTAAAGGTCATCCAGCGCCACCAGGTGATCGCCGCTGTCCAGCAATTCCAGTACCGTCGCGGTGGCGGCCAGGCCCGAGGCGAAGGCGAAACCGGCGTCGCCGCCTTCCAGATCGGCCACGCAGCGCTCGTAGGCGAAACGAGTGGGGTTCTGGCTGCGCGAATATTCGAAGCCTTGATGGACGCCTGGACTGGACTGAACGTAGGTTGAGGTGGCGTAGATCGGCGTCACCACCGCGCCGGTGCTCGGGTCCGGCGACTGGCCAGCGTGAACGACGCGGGTGGCGAAACCCAGGGAACGGGAGGGATCGGTCATGGTTGAAAACCTTGAAATCGTCGAGCGCTTGGCGGAGACGATTGCCGATGGATGGCGCTCAAGTGGAAAATGGGTCCGACATCATATCGGGACCGTCCCGGCCGAATAAAGGAGCTTTCGCGACACCGCTTCATGGAAGGTTTACACGGTGTTTCCAAAAAGCAAAACCCCGGTCAGCAGGGTATGGCGGGCGGTTGCGGCTTGTCACCGGCCGCGCGCAAGTGCGGGTTGGAATATGTCGCACTATCGAAACTATAATTTCGCGAATAGTTGCGTGAATCGCGCCTTAAGGACCGCTGTACTGATACGGGAATCGCCACGATGTCCACTCTCATCATTCGCCACGTCGAGACCAGCGACCCGCCTCTATTTCAGGTCGTGCGGTTGAAAGACGGTAGAACCGCTCCTCCCGTCGCTATCGCTGCGCCCGCCGCTTGGCCGGTCAAAGATTTGCCCAACAGCAACCTGAGCGTCGAATTGCGCTGGTATCTGGAGGAATTTCTCGACTATCCCTTTCCGCCGGTCACCGACCGGGCCGAGCGCGTGCAAGAGGCGCTGCACGGCTGGGGCGAGCAGGCGTTCACCGCCTTGTTCGGCACGGGGCAGGGGCGGGATTTCTACCACGACGCCTATCGCGCCGGGCTGGAGAACTTGGATCTGCACATCGCCAGCGACCATCCCGGCGTGCTAGCGTGGCCGTGGGAGGCGCTGGCCGATCCACAGCAGGCGGGGGCGCTGGCGCATCATTGCCGGATCGAGCGCCAGTTGGATCGCGGTCACGATCCGCTTGAATTGCCCAAAGATTTGCCGCGCGACTGTATCAACATCCTGTTCGTGACCGCGCGGCCTTACGAGGGCGACGTGCGCTTCCGTTCCTTGTCGCGGCCGGTGGTGGAGTGGATCGAGAAACAGGCGTTGCCGGTGCGGGTGACGATTCTGCGCCCGCCCACCTTCGAGCGGTTGCGGGAGCATTTGCGGGAACGGCCCGCGTATTACCACATCGTTCATTTCGATGGGCACGGCGGTTATGGGACGGCGGCGGACGCGGACGGTGGCAGCTTGCCGCATCGTTTGCGGGGACCGCAGGGACGCTTGATCTTCGAGACCGAGCACGGCAAGCCCGATCCCATGCCCGCCGACAAACTCGGCGCGCTGTTGCGCGAGCACCGCATTCCGGTGATGGTGCTGAACGCCTGTCAGTCGGCGATGGTGGATGCCCGCGCCGAGGATGCGTTTGCCTCGGTGGCGGCCAGTCTGCTGCGGGCTGGGATTCGCAGCGTGGTGGCGATGGCCTATGCCCTGTACGTGAGCGGCGCGGAGGTGTTTTTACCGGCGTTTTATCGGCGTTTGTTCGAGACCGGCAACATGGCGGAAGGGATGCGGGCCGGGCGGCAGGCGATGCTGGAGCAAGACGGGCGGGTGTGCGCGCGGGGGCGGTTTCCGCTGGAGGATTGGCTGGTGCCGGTGGTGTATCAGCAGGAGCCGCCGGATTTGAGCTTTGCGCGTGCGGGCGAGCGGGCCGCGATCGAGAAGCCGGAATTGCCGCCGGAAGCGCGGGATAGCGAGAATCCCTACGGTTTCATCGGGCGCGACGTGGCCTTGCTGCAACTGGAGCGGGCGTTGCGCCGACCCCCGGCGGGGATTCTGATTCACGGCTTGGCCGGAGTGGGCAAAACCACGCTGGCCCGTGGTCTGGTGGAATGGCTGGCGGCGACCGAGGGCTTGGGCGAGGGCTGTTTCTGGTTCACCTTCAACGACATCCGCAGCAGCGAGTACGTCTTCAACCGGCTGGTGGAAGCCCTGTTCGGCGCCAATGCGATGGCGGCGGATTTGGCGCAAAAGCAGGCGGCGCTGGTGGAGGTGTTCAGGAAGCGGCGCTTCGTTCTGGTCTGGGACAATTTCGAGTCGGCGACGGGTGTTCCCGGCACGACGCTGGCTGCCAGCTTGCCGGAGCCGGATCGGCAGAAGTTGCGGGATTTATTGGGCGCGCTGCGTGGCGGTGCGAGCAAGGTCGTCATCACCAGCCGCAGCCCGGAAACGTGGCTGGGTTCCGACCGCTGTTTTCCGCTCGGTCTCGGCGGCTTGCAGGGCGAGGAGCGTTGGGAGTATTGCGCCACGATTCTGCGTGATTTGGGGTTGGAGGCCGATCAGAAAGACGCCGGGTTGAAAACCCTGATGGATTTGCTGGACGGGCATCCTTTAGCGATGCGGGCGTTGTTGCCCCGCTTGCGGGAAGTTGGGGCCGGCGTGCTGGCGGGCCAACTGCAAGGGCGGATTCGCCTGGAATCGCAAAGCGATCCGCTGCAAGCCCGCTTGTTCGCGGCGCTAGAGTTCGTTGAGGAAGCCCTGCCGGCGGAATTGCAGCCACTGTTGCTGCCGCTGGGCTTGCACGAGCGGTTTGTGGACACGGATTATCTGGAAATGATGGTGCAACGGGCCGACAGCCGGTTTAGCCGGGCGGACATCGAACGCTTGCTGGCGATATTGGCCGTGAGCGGGTTGCTGCGTCCGCTGGGACAGGACATCCACGAAATGCACCCGACCTTGACCGACTTTCTGCGCGCCCGGCCGGTGGTGGAGCAGGCCGATAGCTGGCGCGATGCCTGGCGACGGGCGTTCGTGGACGTGATGGGGGGACTGGCCGATCACTTGGTGCCGAAGGCATTGCACGAGCAGCGAGGATCCTTTTACTGGCACGGCGTCAACTTCCACACCGCCTTGGCCGAAGCCGAAGCGCTGGGGATGGACGATTATGTAGCCGCCCTGACTCAGGCGCTGGGCGCTTATGCCCAGAAACAGCGGGATTTTGCCAGTGCGAATCAGCAATTCGAGGCGCTGGTGGGGTATTTCAACAAGCAGCACAAGCCAAGAAACGAAGCCAGCGCCTATCACCATTTAGGGATGATAGCCGGGGAGCAGCGCAACTTTATGGCGGCCGAGGCTTGATATCAACGGGCGCTGGCGATTTGGCGAAAGTGTGGCGATGAGCATGGCGCGGCGCTCACCTATCACCAGTTGGGGACTACTGCCGAAGCGCAGCGCAACTTCGTGGCGGCCGAAAATTGGTATCAGCAGGCGTTGGTGATTTTGGAAAAGTACGGCGACGAGCACAATGCGGCGGTCACCTATCATCAATTGGGGAGGATCGCCGAAGAGCAGCGCAATTTCGCGGTAGCCGAGCGACGGCATCAGCAGGCGCTGGCGATTTCGCAAAAGTACGGCGACGAGATTCTCGCGGCGCGCATCTATCACCAGTTGGGGCTCATTGCTGGGGAGCGGGGCGACTTCGCGGCGGCCGAAAATTGGTATAAACAGGCGTTGGTGATTTGGGAAAGGTACGGCAACGAGCACGACGCGGGGTTCGTCTATCACCAGTTGGGGATCATTGCCCAAAGGCAACAGAACTTTGAGGCTGCTGATAAATACTATCAGAAGTCGCTGACGATCAAGGAAAGGCTCGGTGACGAATACAGCACGGCGAGTACCTATCACCAGTTAGGAAATGTTGCCTTGATGCGGCGGGAGTTCGCGTTGGCTGAGCAGTGGTATCGGAAGTCGCTGGCGATCAAGGAAAAGCATGGCAACGCACACGGCGCGGCTATCACCTACGGCCAACTGGGTGTTCTTGCGGGGTTACAAGATCATTTTGTGGAGTCCGGGCGCTGGATGATTCGAGCTATCGTGGGCTTCACCCATCAGCACGATTCGCAGAGTATCGAAGGAAATGCTCATAGAATTGCTCATAATTTCCTGATCCTCCACCACCAAGTTTCGCCCGACGAGCAAGCCCAACTGCGGCAAATGTGGGAAGGGGCGGGGTTAGGGCCCTTCCCGGAGGACGGAAATCCTCCCTGACCCCCCTTTTGCGAAGGGGAGAATGAAATACACAACTTTTGAGAGACATCATGCCACTACAAGACCGCATTGCATCCCTGGACGACGCCACTGCCCGCCGGGTGCTGGCGACCTTCGCCCGCGCCCAAGCGAATCCGACCGAAACCGCCCTTAACCCGGAACTGCGCCAAGCCTTGCGGGAGTTCGCAACCGGCCCGGAATCTGTCGCCGTTTCGGCCAGTGAAGGCGATTTGGCCCGTGCCGCCTTGTTGCTGCTGGCCGATGACCCGCAACAGCAACCCATTCTCGCCGCTTTGATCGAAGGGCCGGCCCCGACCAAATTCGGCGTGCTGGAAACCGTCGCCGTGGTTACCGCCGTGCTCCTGATCCTGCAAACCCACGTCAAGTTCGAACGCGACAAGGACGGTCGCTGGACGCTCAAGATCGAAAAGAAGCCGACCGATAATTCACTGCTCAAATCACTGGTGCAAAAGCTGCTGAATTTTGTTGGAGAATAGTTACTTTGCATTAAAAACCTTCGGGTGGGAGGACATACCATGTCAACGCCGATAACAGAACGGGAATTGCTGAACGCCCAGCCCCATCACCGCTGGACCGTGGCGGAATACCACCGCATGGGTGAAGTCGGCTTATTGCATGAAGACTCGCGGGTGGAATTGATCGACGGGGAGATCGTTGAAATGGCGCCGATTGGCAGCGAACATGCGGGGCACAACAATGCACCTGCTGAGTCTTCTCGCTGATCGACTGCATGGCAAGGCGGTCGTTGCCGGACAAAATCCGGTGGTGCTCAGCAATTACGAAGAACCTCAACCCGATATCGCCGTGCTGCGCTGGCGGCATGACTATTACAGATCTGCGCATCCTCATGCCGAAGATATTTTGCTCATCATCGAAATATCGGACAGCACGCTCCGCTATGATCGCGATGTCAAAATTCCTCTGTACGCAAAAAGCGGCATCCCGGAAGTCTGGCTGCTTGATCTCCAGCAACGGCAACTCGAAATCTACCGCGACCCCACACATGGCCAATACCGCCAACGGGATTGCCGCCGTGCTGGCCAAATCGCGCCGATTCTCTGTCTCGATGCCGTGATTGATTTGGCCGAGCTTTTCCCCAATCCCTAAGCGACCTTTCTGAATGACCGAATTGACTTTTACCGCCGACGGCGCCGAGCGCGTGCCGCTCAAAATCTTCACCGAAAAAGCGTATCTGGACTATTCCATGTACGTCATTCTCGACCGCGCCCTGCCGCACATCGGCGATGGCCTGAAACCGGTGCAGCGCCGCATCGTCTACGCCATGTCCGAACTCGGCCTGAACGCTGGCGCCAAGCACAAGAAATCCGCCCGCACCGTCGGCGACGTGCTGGGCAAATACCACCCCCACGGCGACCTAGCCTGCTACGAAGCCATGGTGTTGATGGCCCAGCCTTTTTCCTACCGTTATCCGCTGGTGGACGGGCAGGGCAACTGGGGTTCGCCCGACGATCCCAAATCCTTCGCGGCCATGCGCTACACCGAGGCGCGGCTGTCACCCTTCGCGCAAGTGCTGCTGGCCGAACTTGGGCAGGGCACGGTCGATTGGACGCCCAACTTCGACGGCACGCTGGACGAACCCGTCCTGCTGCCAGCCCGCTTGCCGCATGTGCTGCTGAACGGCGCGACCGGCATCGCCGTCGGCATGGCCACCGACATTCCGCCGCACAATCTGGGCGAGGTCGCGGCGGCCTGCGTTCACTTGCTGGATCAACCCGATTGTGATCTGGACGCCTTGTGCGAATTCGTGCCCGCGCCGGATTTCCCTGGTGGCGCGGAAATCGTCACCCCCCGCGAGGAATTGCGCCGGCTCTACCAGACCGGCAACGGCGCGGTGCGGTTGCGCGCCCGCTTCGAACGGGAAAACGGCGAGGCCGTGGTGATCACCGCCCTGCCGCATCAGGTGTCGGGGGCGCGGCTCATGGAGCAGATCGCCGCCCAGATGCGCGACAAAAAACTGCCGATGGTCGAGGACTTGCGCGACGAATCCGACCACGAAAACCCAACCCGGCTGGTGTTGGCGCTGCGTTCCAACCGGGTGGACGTGGACCTGTTGATGGATCATTTGTTCGCCACCACGGATCTGGAGAAAAGCTACCGCGTCAATCTGAACATGATCGGCCTGGACGGCCGGCCACAAGTCAAAAATCTCAAGCAGATTCTCGAAGAATGGCTGCGCTATCGGATCGCCACGGTGCGCCGGCGACTGCAATACCGGCTCGATCAGGTCGAGCAGCGCCTGCACATACTTGATGGCTTGCTGATCGCCTATCTCAATCTGGACGAGGTGATCCGCATCCTGCGCACCGAGGACAAACCCAAGCCGGTGTTGATGGCCCGCTTCCAACTGTCCGATGCCCAGGCCGAGGCGATTCTGGAAACCAAGCTGCGCCATCTGGCCCGACTGGAGGAAATGAAGCTGCGGGGCGAGCAGGACGAACTGCGTAAGGAGCAAGAGCAACTGCAACTGCTGCTCGGTTCCGAAAAGCGGTTAAAGACGCTGATTCGCAAGGAGATTCAGGACGACGCCAAGCGCTACGCCGATCCTCGCCGCTGCCCGCTGGTGGAACGGCGGGCGGCCCAGGCACTGGACGAGACCAGCCTGACCCCGAGCGAGCCCATGGTGGTGGTGCTGTCGCAAAAAGGGTGGGTGCGGGCCGCCAAGGGGCGCGAGATCGACGCGACGGCGTTGAGCTACAAGGCCGGCGACGGTTTTCTGGCCCAGGCCCAGGGCCGCAGCAATCAATCGGCGGTTTTCCTGGACAGCACCGGCCGGACTTACACCTTGCCGGTGGCGGGGCTAGCCTCGGCGCGCGGCTACGGCGAACCGTTGAGCGGCAAGCTCAGTCCGCCCGACGGGGCCAATTTCGTCAGCGTCCTGCTGGGTAACGCCGACGATCTCTACCTGCTGGCGACCGACGCCGGCTACGGTTTCATCTGCGCGTTCGACGATCTGACGAGTCGCAACAAGGCCGGCAAACTGGTGCTGACCGTGCCGGATGGCGCACGCATCTTGCCGCCCCTGCCGGTTACGGGCGTGGAAACCGACCGACTGGTGGCGGTGGGCAGCGGTGGCCGGCTGTTGCTGTTCGCCGTCAAGGAGTTGCCGCGCCTGCCCAAGGGCAAGGGCAACAAGATTCTCGACTTGCCGGGCGAGGAGCGATTGACGATCCTGACCCTCGCCCCGCCGGGACGGGGCCTGGTGCTGACCGCCGGAAAACGGGATTTGAAGCTCAAACCGGCCGATCTGGAAAATTATGCGGGCGAGCGGGGTCGCCGGGGCAAGCCATTGCCGCGCGGGTTTCAGCGGGTCGAGCGGTTGACCGTGGCCGAGTGAGCACGCCACCACCACAGGCGATATCCCAGAAGCGCGCCCAATATCCCGCCGTACAGCAACGGCTCGGTCAGGTCGGCCTTGACCAGCCACAGATAGTGCAGCACGCCGAGCACGCCGATGAGATAAACCAGGCGGTGCAACCGCTGCCAGTTGCGTCCCAGCCGCCGGATCATCCCGTGGGTGGAAGTGACCGCCAGCGGGATCAATAGCAGCCAGCCGGTGAATCCCACCGTGATGTAGGGCCGCTTGGCGATGTCCGCCACGATGGCCCCCCAATCAAAAAA
>JAXMFY010000032.1:0-24611 GCA_046347555.1 Candidatus Competibacteraceae bacterium
GTGAACGGTTATGCATCGCCGCTCGTCGATGCCCTATCCCATCCCATCCTTAACGAGGTTACTCATGGAAGCTCTCTCACCATTCGAGTTGGAGGTGGCTCGACTGTTGGTTGAGATCCTGCATCTGGAAGACATCCAACCGGAAGACATTGAACCGGAGCGACCCTTGTTCGGCGATGGTCTGGGCCTGGATTCCATCGACGCACTGGAGTTGGCGCTGGCGATTTCGAAAACCTATGGTTTTCAACTGCGCTCCGAGGACAAGGACAACCGGCGAGTTTTCGCTTCGCTGCGGGCGCTAAGCCAGCACGTCGCGCAACAGCGTACCCGCTGAGAACCGGTTGGAATCGGAGAATCGTTTCCGCGCCAGACCGGGAGAAAGGGGATTTCCATGGTCACCGCTTTCAATACGCAGCAATGAGTCGATTTGCATGGAGTACCGTGTGCGTGTTGGTCGCGCTGGGGTTGATCTTGGCGCTGGCGAAGCCCGATTGGCGTCAGGCCTATGCCCTGATCGGTTTGAGCGGCTGTTATGTCGTGCTCCTGGTTGCGGGTTCGCTGATGCCCCGCCTGGATTTCTATCTGCGCGCGGCGCGGTGCGGATCGGCCAGCCGACCATGGGTGGCGTTGACCTTCGATGATGGCCCTGATCCGACCACCACACCGTTATTGCTGGAGTTGTTGCGACGCGAGCGAATATCCGCCGCGTTTTTTTTCGTGGGTGAAGCGGCGCGGCGTTACCCGGACCTGGTCGCGCGCGCGGCCGCGGATGGTCACCTGATTGGCAATCATTCCGACCGACACGGGTATAGCTGGACCGTTTCGCCCGCCGAACGATTGTTCGCCGAATTCGAGGTGGCCAACCGGACCCTCGCCGATATCCTGGGGCAGCCGCCACGCTTCGCGCGGATGCCGGCCGGGATATCCCGCCCGCATTTGGCTAATGTGTTGCGAAGATTGCAGCTTTGTAATGTTGCCTGGGACGTGCGGGGCCTCGAAGGCTTTTACCGCGATCCCGAGCGCATCGCGGCGCGGGTCGCGCGCCGGGCGCGCAACGGTTCGATCATCCTGCTGCACGAGCTTTATTACGGAACGCTGTGTTTAAAACCTCGGCAGGCACTCACGACCGCGCAACTGACGATTGATCGCTTGCGCGCGCGCGGCTTTCATTTCGTGCGCCTGGATCGGTTGCTGGAGCAGGCGGATCCCGCGGTGTTATCGAGCGAGCGCAATCCGCCGTTGGAGTCGGGTGTCCTGCTGATCGAAAACGGCACGGACAAAGTGATGAACTACCGGGGCGCCGCCACGGCCGCGCCCCAGGCGAGACGCGCCGCATGAGCCAAAACTGGACGCGGCTGCCAGAACGGGGTAATCCGCTGGTGTTGCGGCTGATTTTGTGGATCGCCCTGCGGATCGGCCGGTCGGTGGGTCGCGCTCTGCTGTATCCCATCACCCTGTATTTCCTGGCGACCGCCCCGGTGGCGCGGCGTGGGTCTTGGTTGTTCCTGCGACGGGCGCTGGGCCGCGAGCCGGGCTGGCGGGAGGTATTTCGCCACATCCACTGTTTCGCCGCGACCATTCTGGATCGAGTGTATTTCCTGACCGGACGATTGCGGCCGTTCGATATCGAGATTTTCGGTGACCGGTGGGTTGTGGAGCAGGCGGCGTCTGGGCAGGGCTGCGTTTTGCTGGGATCACACCTTGGCAGTTTTGAGGTTTTGCGGGCGATTGGTGTCACCCTGCGGCATTTCCCGATCAAAATCCTGATGAATACCAGCCATAACCGCGGCATCACCGGGTTCCTCAACCGGCTGAATCCCGATCTGGCCCAGGCCATCCTTCCCATCGGCGGGCCGGATACCCTGCTCCGGGTTCAGGAGAGCGTGGCGCGGGGTTATATGGTCGGTGTGCTGGGCGATCGAGTGACGGCGGGCGAAAGGGCGGTGCGCGTCCGCTTTTTCGGCCGAGAGACGGCGTTTCCCGCCGGGCCGTTGTTGTTAGCGGCGCTGGCGGATTGTCCGGTCATCCTGTTCTTCGGCCTGTATCGCGGCGGCCATCGCTACGAAATCCATTTCGAACGATTGGCGGAACGGATCGCGCTGGACCGACGCCAACGCCAGGAGCAACTGACCCTCTGGGTTCAGCGCTACGCCGACCGGTTGGAGCATTACGCCCGTCTCGCGCCCTACAACTGGTTCAATTTCTACGATTACTGGGAGGAAGACGCATGAAGGCGGGAGCGACGGCGTCCCGGCGCTTCGCCCGGCAACTGGGCATGGGCTGGGATGGTCTGGCGATGCTGGCGCTGTCGAATCTGCTGTTGCTGGCGACCCTGGGCTTAAGCGGGTTGTGGTTGCTGCGCCGGGTCTGGCGCATCGCGCGGGATACGCCGGTTGCCGGGATGGACGGGGACTGGGTGGTGGTGCTGGGCGCCCGGCTGCTCCACGACCAGGTCGCGCCCGGCTACGCTCGCCGGCTGCGCCGCGCCGCCGTGCTATATCAGGCTGATCCCCAACGACGGATTTTGCTGGTTGGCGGCTACACCGGCGGCAGCGTCAGCGAGGCCCAGCGCGGTCGGGAGTTTCTCGGCGCGCTGGGCCTTCCGGCGGACTGCCTGTTCATCGAGGACCAGTCCTTGAACACGCTCGACAATCTGCGCCAGGCGCGGCGTTTGCTGGGCGGGGATGGCGCGCGGCCCTTCGTATTGGTGACGAGCCGTTATCATTTGGCCCGCGGCGAGGCGCTGGCGCGCGGCCTGGGCTTGCGGCCGACGCCGTGCGCCGCCGAGGAGCGCCTGCGCCTCGATCCGTGGACGCTGTGGCGGCTCGGCCTGGAAGCCTGGTACCTGCATTGGTACGAGGTGGGCAAGGCCTGGTCGCGTTGGACCGGCAACCGCCACAGTCTGGCGCGGATCACCTGATGGGATTGCGACCGTGCGACTCGACCAGGCGCGCATTCAAACCTTGATTCCCCACGCGGGCGCCATGTGTCTGCTGGATGCGGTGATCGCCTGGGACGAGGACAGCATCCTGTGCCTGACCGAGACTCATCGCGATCCCGCCAATCCGTTGCGTCGGCAAGGTCGGCTGGCGATGGTGCATGCTTGCGAGTATGGAGCGCAGGCGGCGGCGATTCACGGCGGTTTGCGCGCCCGGGCGGCGGGGCAAAGCGCCCCGGCCGGTTATTTGGCCGCGCTGCGCGACGTGCGCTGGTTCGCCGAGGACCTGGCGGCGGTGGAGGCGCCGCTGGAAGTCGCCGCCTGCTTGGTGCTGGGCGACGCCGACTACTGCATCTACGCGATCCAGGTCAGCGCCGCCGACCGGACATTGGCGGAAGCCCGGATCACCATCGCGCCGCAACCGAAAAACGGGGTCCACGGGTGAAATATTGGATATGGCTGCCGTTGGCGTGCTGGCCGTTGGCGGGCATGGCCGACGATGATGCGCTCTCCCAGGTGATGCGGGCGCTGGCGGCGGCGCCGGCGGTGGAAGCGACGTTTCGGGAGGAAAAAACCTTGGCGGTGCTGGATGCGCCGCTGGTCACCGCCGGCGTGTTGTATTACCGCGCGCCCGATTTTCTGCGCAAGCGAACCCTGCGTCCGCAACCCGAGGATTATGAAGCGGATGGCCACTGGCTGACAGTCGAAACACCCGAGGCCGGACGCCGGCAGTTCGATCTCAATGGCTATCCGCAACTGCGTCCGTTCGTCGAGGCGATTCGCGCCGCCCAGGCCGGCGACCGGGCGGCGCTGGAGCGTTATTACCAGTTGGAATTCCAGGGGACGTCCGCCGACTGGAGCCTGCGCCTGACGCCCCGCGACGCGAACGCGCAACGCTACGTCGCCGCCATCGTGCTGCGTGGCCGGAACGGCTGGATTGACAGCATGGAGACGCTGGAGCCGAACGGCGACCGTGGCTTGATGACGATCATGCCGCGCTGAGGCAAGCCCCCCCATGCGTCGCTGGCCGATTCCGCTGCTCTGGGTGCTGATCGCGCTCGGCTGCGGCTGGATCGTGCTGACCACGCCGGTCGCCGCCGATCTGACCCTGTTCGTTTCCCGCGCCGATCCGGTGGCGGAACTGCTGCTGGATCAGTTGCGTAGCGGCCCCACCACCCGGTTGATCCTGCTCGGCCTGGCCGGCGGCGCGGAAACCGAGCGCGCTGCTGTCAGCCAGCGGCTGGCGGAGCGGTTGCGGGCCAGCGATTTGTTCGCCCGGATTGCCAACGGCGCGGATGCCCTGCCCGAGGCGGAATTGCAGGCGCTGTTCGCCCATCGCTACCGCCTGAGCCCGACGGTTACCCCGGAACGCTTCACGGTGGAGGGCTTGCGCGCCGGTTTGCAACAACGCCTGGCCGAACTGCAATCGCCGCTGGCGGTGTTCCAGAAACGCTGGCTGGCCGGCGATCCAACCGGCGAGCTGCTGAATCTGCTCAAGCGGTGGCAGGGTGGTTTGCGCGAACCGGCCAAGCGGCTGGGCGTCTGGTTTTCGCCGGATGGGGAGCGTGCGTTGCTGCTGGTCGAAACCCGCGCCTCCGGTTATGACCTCGCCGCCCAGCGCGAGGCGGTGACCGTCATTCGCGCGGCTTTCGCTGCCGCTGGCGTGGAAACCGGTGTGCAACTGGAGATGAGCGGCCCCGGCGTGCTGGCGACGCTGGCGGCGGACACGATCCACGCCCAGGCGGAGTTTCTCAGCACGCTGGCGCTGGCGGCGGTGGTGCTGATTCTGCTGCTGGTCTACCGCTCGGCGCGCACGGTCTGGCTTGGCGCGCTGCCGATGCTGGCGGCGTTGCTGGCCGGCGCGGCGGCGGTGGACCTGATCTTTGGCAAGATGTATCTCATCACCCTGGCGTTCAGCATGACCCTGCTGGGGGAGACGCTGGACTATCCCACCTACCTGTTCAGCCATCGGCGGGCGACGGAAACGGTGGTGGACACCTTGCGCCAGTTGTGGCCGACCTTACGGCTGTGCGTGGCGACCACGATGCTCGGCTGTCTGGCGATGCTCGACTCCGATTTTCCCGGTTTGAGCCAGTTGGGCGTGTTCACCATCGCCGGCATCGCCGCCGCCGTGGCGACCACTCGCTGGCTGTTGCCGGCCCTGCTGTCGCCGCGCTGGACGCCGCCGCAACCGGTCGTCATCGGCGCCTGGGCGGACCGGGCGTTGCAACCCCGGCCCCGGTTGGCGCTGGCGCTGGGCGGGTGCGGAGCGCTGGTATTGTTGGCGCTGGTGGTCAAGGCCCCGCCGCTGTGGGAAAACGACCTGGCCGCGCTTAGTCCGGTGCCGCGCGAACTGATGCGGCTTGATCAGGAACTACGCACCGCGCTGGGCGCCCCGGAAGTCGGCCATTTGATCGCCATCGTCGCGCCGGACGCGGAAACCGCGCTGCGCCACGGCGAAACCATCGCGGTTTATCTGGATGACCGTCAACGGGAAGGTCTGCTGGCCGGTTACGACGGTGCGATGCGCTATCTGCCGAGCGCGCGGACCCAGCAACAGCGCCAGGTGTCGTTGCCGGACCCAACGACGCTGACCGCCAATCTGAACGCCGCTTTGAGGGGGTTGCCGTTCAAGCCGGGATCGTTCGCGCCGTTTCTCGACGCCGTCGCCGCCGCGCGCACCGCGTCGCCACTACGGCCCGAGGACTTGCGCGGTACATTGTTGGGGACGCGGGTCAACGCTCTGCTGTTTCCCGGCGCGCGCGGCTGGACCGCCTTGCTGCCGTTGAGCGGCGTGCGGGATGCGGGTGTCCTGGCCGCCGGTTTACCGCAAGCTCAATCCAGCCAAGCGTACTACCTGGACTTGCGTGCGGAAACCAACCGGCTGGTGGCCGGTTTCCGCGCAGCGACCCTGGTTCGGATCGGTTGGGGCGCGGCGCTGATCGTGGCGGTGGTCTGGCTCGGACTGCGCTCCTGGCGTCGGGTGGTCGCCGCGCTCTTGCCGGTGGCGCTGGCGCTGGTGTTCACGGTGGCGGCCCTGCTGACGTTGGGTGAGCGGTTGTCGCTGTTCCATCTGGTCTCGCTGCTGCTGGTGTTGGGGGTCGGCGTCGATTACGGGCTGTTTTTCAGCCGGCCGGGCGCCGATCCGGATTCGCGCCGCCGCACCCTGCATGCGCTGCTGGTCTGCTGCGGTTCGGCCCTGACCGTTTTTGGTATGCTTTCACTTTCGGCGCTGCCGGCGCTGCGGGCCATCGGCTTGACCGTGAGCCTGGGCGTGGCCGCCAGTTTCATCGCCGCCCTGGTGGCGGCCCGACCCTTGTTGACGAAGATGAGTTGACTCATGGCAATCAAGCCGCTGGCCATCGCCGCCTGTACCCTGACCAACGCCCTGGGACGCGGTCTCGCGGCCTCGCTGTGCGCGTTGCGGGAGGGTGAAAGCGGGTTGCAACCCTGCGATTTCGAGGACGCCGAGCTGAATACCTGGATCGGCCGAGTCGCTGGGCTGGAGGAAGAGCCATTGCGCGGCGAGTTGGCGCCGTTCGATTGTCGCAACAATCGCTTGGCGCGGCTGAGCCTGGAACAGGACAACTTTTGCCAGGCCGTGCGCCAGGCCCGCGACCGTTACGGCGCGGATCGAATCGGCGTGTTTGTCGGCACCAGTACCTCCGGCATCGGTGCCACCGAACACGCCTATCGCCGGCGCGACCCCATCATCGGGAGCTTGCCGGCGACCTTCGATTACCAGCACACGCACAACGTATTCTCGGTGGCTGATTTCACGCGACGCTGGTTGGGTTTGACCGGGGTGGCGTTCGCCATTTCCACCGCCTGTTCCTCCAGTGCCAAGGCGTTCGCGTCCGCCTGGAGGCAGATGCGGGGGGGATCGTGCGACGCCGCCGTGGTCGGGGGTGTGGACAGCCTGTGCCTGACCACCCTGTATGGCTTCAACGCGCTGGGGCTGGCGTCCACCCGGCCCTGCCGCCCCTGGGATGTTGACCGCGATGGCTTGAGCATTGGCGAGGGGGCCGGTTTCGCGTTGCTGGAATGGGCCAAACCCAATGATGATCGTGTCCTGCTGCTCGGTTACGGCGAAAGCAGCGATGCGTACCACATGACCGCCGCGCATCCCGAGGGAGCAGGGGCGGCGCTGGCGATACAACAGGCGCTGGCGCGGGCGGAGATTCTCCCGGAGCGGGTGGACTACATCAACCTGCACGGCACCGCTACGCCGCTGAACGACGCCGCCGAGGATCGGGCGGTGCTGCGCGTTTTCGGGCCGGACACGCCGTGCAGTTCCACCAAGGGCTGGACCGGCCACACCCTGGGCGCGGCGGGTGTCACCGAGGCCGGTTTCGTTTACCTGTGCCTGGAACAGGGCCTGATTCCGGGCACGCTCAACAGCCGCCAACGCGATCCAGAGCTAGGCGCGGGCATCGTGCTGGAGAACCGGGAGCAACCGGTGCGGCTGGCGCTGAGCAATTCCTTCGGTTTCGGCGGCACCAATTGCAGTCTGCTGTTCGGACGCTCTCCCTCGTTCCTGGTGGGAAAGGGTCGGGGTGAGGGGGAGCAATGAATCCGCTTGCCGTTGAATCCGTGGGCCTCATGGCGCCGGGACTGGCGGGCTGGTCCGCCAGCCAGGCGGTGCTGACTGGCCAGCGGCCCTATGCCGCCGAGTCGATGCCGGCAACCATGGCCACGCTGCTGCCAGCCAACGAGCGGCGGCGCGTTACCGCCACGATCAAGCTGGCGCTCCAGGTCGCGCAGGAGGCCATGGCTCAGGTAGCCCTCACCCCCGACCCCTCTCCCAGCAACGGGCGAGGGGAGTTGTCGGTGCGCACGGTGTTCGCATCCTCGGGCGGGGACAGCGAAATCGTGGACAAAATCTGCGTGGCGCTGACCCAACCCGACCGGCCGGTTTCGCCGACTCATTTTCATCAGTCGGTCCACAACACACCGGCCGGTTACTGGGCCATTGCCACGGGATCCATGCAACCCTCGCTCAGTCTGTCCGCCTACGATGGCAGCTTCGTCGCCGGCCTGCGGGAGGCGGCGGCGCTGGCGTGGGCGGATCAGGCGCGGGTGTTGCTGGTCGTCTACGATCTACCGATGCCGTTTCCGCTGGCCGAGCGTCGCAAGATCGTCGCCCCATTTGGCGTCGCGCTGCTGCTGAATCCGGCGGCAACGGTCGACCGGCTGGCCTTGTTACGGCTGGCGTCCGACGCGAGCGGACAACCGGCGGGCCGGCTGGACGACGCGAGTCTGGAGCGGTTGCGCGCCGGCAATCCCGCCGCGCGTGGTTTGCCGTTGCTGCGCGCCATCGCCCGGCGAGCGGCCGGGCGGGTGATATTGTCCACCAGCGAGGATACTGCCTTGAGCGTGGAGGTCGAGCCATGAAGCGCGCGCTGGTCACCGGCGGCAGCGGCGACATGGGCCGCGCGATTGGCCAGCGGTTGGCGCGCGATGGGTTGCATGTGATCGTTCACGCCCATCAGCATCCCGAGCGGGCGGTGGAGGTCGTGGATACCATTCAGGCTGCGGGCGGTTCGGCGGAAACGGCGATCTTCGATGTCGCCGACGCCGATCAAACGGGCCGCGCCCTGGGCATGCTGCTCAAAGTCGGACCGATTCAGGTGCTGGTCAACAACGCCGGCATTCACGATGACGCCCCCATGGCCGGGATGTCGTCGGCGCAATGGCGGCGAGTGATCGACGTGTGCCTGCACGGCTTCTTCAACGTAACCCAACCGCTGTTGCTGCCGATGATGGCGACCCGCTGGGGCCGAATCATCAATATCTCCTCGCTGGCCGGAGTGACCGGCAATCGCGGCCAGGTCAATTACGCCGCCGCCAAGGCCGGCCTGCACGGCGTGACCAAGGCGCTGGCGTTGGAACTGGCCTCGCGCGGAATCACGGTCAACGCCGTCGCGCCGGGCATCATCGCCGGATCGGCCACGAAAGCGGTGTTCGACGCGGCGACCATCAAAACCCTGGTGCCCATGCGCCGCGCGGGAACGCCGGACGAAGTGGCCGATCTGGTCGGATTTCTGGCATCCGAGCAGGCGGCCTATCTGACCGGGCAAATCATCGGCCTCAACGGCGGCATCGTCTGAAGAGCACCGATGACCATCGCCGTCGTCATCCCGGCCTACAACGAAGCCGCCACCATCGCCGATATCGTTCGTCGCGCCCGGCAACAGGTGGAGTGGGTGATCGTGGTGGATGACGGTTCCCGCGACGAGACTGCCGCGCGGGCCGAGGCGGCGGGCGCGGCGGTGGTGCGTCAGCCGGTCAATCAGGGCAAGGGCGCCAGCCTGTGGCGCGGGATGCAAACCGCGCTGGCGAAGGGCGCGGAAGCGGTCATCACCCTGGACGCCGACGGTCAGCATCGGCCCGAGGATATTCCAAAGCTGCTGGAAGCTCGTCCGCGCTGGCCCGGTTGCCCCATCATCGCCGCCCGTCTGCAATGCCGCCAGGCCGCGCCCCGGTTGCGGCGCTTCGCCAATGGCATGGCCGATTTCTGGGTGTCCTGGGCGGCCGGCTGCCCGATCCCCGACACCCAGTCCGGCTTCCGGTTGTATCCAGCCGAGTTTCTGCGTCAGGTGAACGGACCCGAACCGAGACGGCGCGGTTTCGCCTTTGAAAGCGCGCTGTTGATGCAGGCGGGTTGTCAGCGACGCTATCCAAGGGTGGTCGCCATCGAAACGATTTACCTCGCCCAAGGCCGCCCCAGTCATTACCGGCCCTGGCGGGATACGCTGCGCATCGTGAATCTGGTGGCGTGGTCGCTGTTAAGGCGCGGTCTGTATCCGCTGGGTTTACTCCGCTCCCTGCACCTACTACCATTACCTATACTTAGCAAGGAAATTTTTTTGCAACATAAAGCAACGGGAGGAAAGCATGAAAGCTAGAACATGGCTCGCACTCATTGGCATCGTGGCCCTGGCGCTGGTGGGTTGCAAGAGCAATCCGATTTACAGTGTCAACGACGCGCCGGTCAGCACCAGCACAAGCGGCTATAATCTGAAAGATGTCCGCAACGCCATCCAGCAGGCCGGAGTGTCGCTGGGCTGGCAGATGAAGGACGTTCAGCCCGGACTGATCGTCGGTACGCTCTATGTGCGCGATCACATGGCCCAGGTGGAAATTCCGTATAACCGGACCAGCTACAGCATCATCTACCGGGACAGCCAAAACCTCGGTTACGACGGCGTCAATATCCACAGCAACTACAACGGTTGGATCCAACGCCTGAATGGCGCAATCAACGCGCAACTCAGCCGGCTCTGACGCGCGACGCCGGGGAGGAAACAGTTCGATTCAGTCCCCGGCGTTTTCGGCCTTCGCTTTATCCCCCGAATTAGGTAAATCACGCGAAGCGTGATACATTCGGCGCCGAGTTTGTCGCGGCGCGGTCCGGTTCGCGCCCTGAGGTTCCCGCCGTTCCTCTCGGAATAGTCGTCAGCGGGTCATTCAACCCCCTGTTCCTCCCGCAAACCCGCCGTGGTTCGCCCCTGCTGGGGCTCCCCGATTACCCTCCATTTTCAAATTATTCCGCCTGGACCGGTTCCTTGCGCCACGCATGGGCAGGCGGATTCAGGAGTTGTGAATGCCATTTGCCTCTCTCGGCCTGGTCAATGACCTGGCGCGATCCGTCGCCGCTCGGGGTTATACCGTGCCCACCCCGATTCAATCCCAAGCCATTCCCATGATTCTGGCGGGGCGCGATCTCCTCGCCGCCGCCCAGACCGGCACCGGCAAGACCGCTGCCTTCACCCTGCCGTTGTTGCAGCGCTTGCAAATTCCCGAGGGTCGGGCGTTACCCGCCGGTCGGCCGCGCGCCCTGGTGCTGACCCCGACCCGCGAACTGGCCGCCCAGATCGCCGACAGCGTGTGCGTCTATGGCCGCCATGTCGCGCCTCGCACCGTGTTGCTGGTCGGTGGCGTCAGCATGGGACCGCAGTTCGACGCTTTGCGCCGCCGGGTCGATGTCCTGGTCGCCACGCCAGGGCGGTTGCTGGACCATCTGACTCAGAAAACCGTTAGTCTAGCTGGCGTCGAAATCCTGGTGCTGGACGAGGCCGATCGAATGCTGGACCTGGGCTTCCTGCCAGCGATCCGGCGCCTGTTGGCGTTGCTGCCCAAACGGCGGCAGACCCTGCTGTTCTCGGCCACCTTCGCCGAGCCAATTCGCCAGTTGGCGGGTGATTTCATGCAGGACCCGGCGGTGATCGACGTGGCTCCGCGCAACGCGCCCGCCGACCGGGTGGAGCAGCAGGTGCATCCAGTGGATTCGGAGCGTAAGGCCGCTCTGCTCAGCCATCTGCTGAACGCCGGCGAGCGTGACGCGACCCTGGTGTTTACCCGCACCAAGCACGGCGCCGACCGGCTGAGCCGCCAACTCGAACGCGATGGCATCCGCGCCGCCGCCCTGCACGGCAACAAGAGTCAGTCGGCCCGTACCCGCGCCCTGGACGATTTCAAGCAAGGCCGGGTTCAGGTGCTGGTGGCCACCGACATCGCCGCCCGTGGCCTGGACATCGTGCAATTACCGCGCGTGGTGAATTACGAACTGCCGCACGTGCCGGAGGACTACGTCCATCGCATCGGCCGCACCGGCCGCGCGGGTTACGCTGGGTTGGCGATTTCGCTGGTCAGCGCCGATGAAACTCCGCGGTTGCGAGACATCCAGCGCTTGCTGGGCCGACAATTGCCGTCGTCGGTGGTCGAAGGATTCGCGCCCAGCGGTGGTCGGCGGCCGCCAGCGCCAACCGCGCCGGTTGCGTCCGGCGCTCGGCATCATTCGACGCATCGCGCTGGCCCGCCGACTGGAGATCGACCTGCGTCGTCGTCTCCGCGCCGGCCCACGCGCCCGGAAGCCGGGTCCGAGAATGCATCCCGGCGACGCCATCACCCCAGCCCGCCCCGGCGGGTCGCAACCACAGGAGACCGCGCATGAAAACCGTCTGCATTGGCAACCTGCCCCCGGACGCCACGGACCAGGAGGTGACGGATTTGTTCGCCGCCTACGGGCGAGTTCACGGGCTGCGACTGACCCGGGATGTGTTTTCCGGTCTTTGCCGCGGCTTCGGCTTCGTCAAGATGGAAGGCCATGAGGCACGCGCCGCGATCGGTGGACTGAACGGCCAGGAATTGCGCGGTCGGCGCTTGAAAGTCAACGAGGAACGGGCGTCCAACCCGCGGGGGGGTGGACGCCGCCGCTAAGCGGTGCTCGTAAAGTGGGGTGGCGCGGGCGGCCGCGGGTGCTTCAGGAGGTTGTTCGTGCGCTGGCTCCGTCGCTTCATTCGACCTTCCCGGCGGATCGTCGGCGGGTTTGCGGTGTTGATCCCAGTGATCGGTTTGTTGCTGGCGCTGGACGCGGCGTTGCCGCCGCCGCTGGATCGCGCCCGCCAGGTCTCGACGCTGGTGCTGGACCGTCAGGGTCGCATCCTGCGCGCGTTCGCCACGGCGCCGGGCGTCTGGCGATTACCGGCGCGGCCCGAGGATGTTGATCCAATTTACCTGCGGATGTTGATGGCTTACGAGGACCAGCGGTTCGACTCCCATCCCGGCGTGGATCCACTGGCGGCGGCGCGGGCGCTGGGACAGTGGTTGCGCCAGGGTCGAGTTGTGTCGGGCGCCTCGACCTTGACCATGCAAGCGGCCCGATTGCTGGAGCCCCACGAGCGCGATCTGACCGGCAAGCTCGGTGAAATGCTGCGCGCCCTGCAACTGGAACGGCGCCACGCCAAGGATGAGATTCTCGGTTTCTACCTGACGCTGGCGCCGTTCGGCGGTAATCTGGAGGGAGTCCGCGCGGGCGCGCTAGCCTGGTTCGGCAAGGAACCGACCCGGTTGACGGCGGCGGAGGCGGCGCTGCTGGTGGTGTTGCCGCAAGCGCCGTCGCGGCTACGGCCGGACCGCTTTCCCGACCGGGCGCGGGCGGCGCGCGACAAGGTGCTGACACGCATGGGCCAGCTTGGCGTGCTGACCGGGCGGCAGGTCGAGGAAGCCCGCCAGGAACCGCTGCCGATCCGATTGCACCCCTTGCCATTCCTGGCTCCTCATCTCGCTGACCGGCTGCGGACTTCGCGACCCGGCGTGACGTGGTATCCCACCTTCATCGACCGAGGCTTGCAGCAAACCCTGGAAACGCTGGCTCGCCAGCAGCAGTCCGCGCTGGAGCCGGAAAGTAGCCTGGCGATCCTGGTGGTCGCCCACCACGACCGACGGGTGCTAGCCTATGTCGGCGCCAGCGATTTCCGTGATCCGCGCCGTGCCGGGCAGGTGGACATGGTCCGGGCGGTGCGCTCGCCGGGTTCGACCCTGAAGCCGCTGGTCTACGGTCTCGGCTTCGACGATCTGCTGATCCATCCCGAAACCTTGATCGAGGACGTGCCCACCCGTTTTGGTGACTACAGTCCCAGCAATTTCCGCAACACCTACGCCGGGCAGTTGACGGTGCGCGAGGCCCTGCAACAGTCGTTGAACATTCCAGCGGTGGCGATCCTGGAGCAGGTGGGGCCAATGCGGCTGGCGGCGCGGCTGCGCGAGGTCGGCCTGCCCTTGCACTGGAGCGCGGCCCATCCCCGGCCGGGGTTGCCGCTGGCGCTCGGTGGCGTCGGCATGACCCTGGAGGAGCTGGTGACGTTATACGCCGGTTTCGCCAACGGCGGCGGGGTGGCGCCGTTGCGGTTCGGTCCCGCCGATCCCGAGGCGTCCAGTCAGCGCTTGCTTTCGGAAGCGGCCTGTTGGTATTTGGGGGATATCCTGCGCCATGGGCCAATCCCGCAAAACGCGGTGGGGCCGGCCAGCATCGCCCGGCCGCGCGCCATCGCCCATAAAACCGGCACATCCTACGGTTTCCGCGACGCTTGGGCGCTGGGCTTCGACGCCGATTACACGGTGGGCGTGTGGGTCGGCCGGCCGGACGGTTCGCCCAGCCCTGGTCACTATGGCCGCAACACCGCCGCGCCGCTGCTGTTCCGGGTGTTCGACCTGCTGCCGGAACCGGCGACCCGGCCGGCCGCGCCGCCCCCGGCCGTCCTTCAGGTCGGCCGCGACCAGTTGCCGGAGCGATTGCGCTACTTCCGCACCCGGCCAGCGGTGGAAACGGTCAATGTCCCGCCGCTGACCCTTACCTTTCCCGTGGCTGGTTCGACGGTGGAATTGCTGGAGCGCGGCGGCGTGCTGGCCGAACTGCCGATGGTGGCCAAAGGCGGTGTCAGACCCCTACGCTGGCTAGTGAACGGTCGGCCGCTGACGACGGATCCATGGCGGCGGGACGCGTTCTGGCCGCCGGATGGCGTGGGACTGACCCGGATCACCGTGTTGGATCAGGCCGGCCAGACCGCCAGCGCCGAGGTGTGGATTCATCGAGGTGAATGAAGGTCCAATTTATCCTGGACCGGTTTAGATGCTGTCGTTTCCAAATCGGTGGTTTTAACGTCCGCGTCGAGGGAAGAACTGCGGCGGGTTTTATGAAAAACGCGGGCAAGTTCCATCGCCCGTGTATAATGCCGCCCTTTGACAAGAGTTTCCATCGCCCGCTCCGCGCTGTTCCGGCCGTCGACGACGGCGGTGCTGTTCCGCATGACTCCAAAGCGTGGCGAACAATCAACGAGGCACTTGCATGGACAGTATTGTGAATTTCCTGATCCCCGCTGCCCTGGCTCAGGCTGGCGACGCCCCCCGTGGCGGCGAGATGGGTCTGATGAACCTGCTGTTTCCCATCATCCTGATCGCGGCGTTCTACTTCCTGCTGATTCGCCCCCAGACCAAGCGCGCCAAGGAACACAAACAGATGGTCGAGGGGCTCAAGAAGGGCGACGAGGTCGTCACGGGTGGCGGCGTGCTGGGTCGCGTCACCGACATCGGCGAGAATTTCCTGCAAGTGGAAATCGCCGACGGCGTGCAAATCAAGGTTCAGAAGGCTTCTGTGGGATCACTGATGCCCAAGGGCACCTATAAGGGCACTCTCTAAATCCAGCGCCAGCGCGCCGCCCGGCGCCTGGCGGGAACCGCTGCGTCATGTCCACTCCGTACACCCTGAATCAATATCCCTGGTGGAAGTACCTGCTGATCGGCCTGGTGATGCTCTGGGGCCTGATTTTCGCCTTGCCCAACCTGTTTGGCGAGGATCCCGCCGTGCAGATTTCCGGCGCCCGCGCCAACGTCGCCATCGACGCGGCGTTCCAGAACCGGGTCGCCGCGCTGATCGATGCCGAAAAGCTGCCCCACAAACGCCTGGAACTGGAAGAAGGCCGCCTGCTGATCCGCTTCCCCGACACCGAAGTGCAGCTCAAGGCCGCCGATATCCTCAAGGATCGGTTGGGTCGCGACTACATCGTCGCCCTGAACCTGGCTTCATCCGCTCCAGGCTTCCTGCGGGCCATGGGTTTGAATCCGATGTATCTCGGCCTCGACCTGCGCGGCGGCGTGCATTTCCTGATGCAGGTGGACATGGACGCCACGATCAAGCAGATCGAGGACAGCTACGTCGATGAGGTTCGCGTCCAGTTGCGCAATGAGAAAGTGCAATACGCCTCGGTGGGCCGCGCCGCGAGCGGCGGTGTCCAGGTGGAGTTCAAGGATGAGGCCGAGCGTAACAAGGCGGCCGAGGTGCTGCGCAGGCAAATACCGAGCCTGCAACAGACCGAACCGGGGCCGCTGAGTTTGAAACTGACTTTGAGCGAGCGTGAGATCAAGGAAAAGCGCGACTTCGCCCTGCAACAGAACATCACCACCCTGCGCAACCGGGTCAACGAACTGGGCGTGGCCGAGCCGATCATCCAGCAGCAGGGCAGCGACCGTATCGTGGTCCAACTGCCCGGCGTGCAAGACACCGCCCGCGCCAAGGAAATCCTTGGGGCCACCGCCACCCTGGAATTCCGTTTGGCGGATGAGGAAAACGACTGGAACCAGGCCGCGTCCACCGGTCGCGCGCCGATCAACTCGCGGCTGTACAAGGACCGTAATGGCCGGCCAGTGCTGTTGCAAAAACGGGTGATGCTGACCGGCGACTCCATCGTCGACGCCGCTTCCGGGATCGATCAGCAGAGCGGTGGGCCAGCGGTGTACGTCACCCTGGACGGCAAGGGCGCCAAGCGCATGGAAGACGCCACCAAGGACAACATCGGCAAGCGCATGGGCGTGGTGTTCATCGAGAACAAGACCGAGACCAAGCGGGTGGACGGCGAGTTGAAGAAAACCGCCTACACCGTCGAGGAGGTCATCAACGTCGCCACCATCCGTGACCGATTGAGTCGGCGTTTCCAGATCACCGGCCTGGACAGCACCCGCGAGGCCCGCGACCTGGCGCTGCTGCTGCGGGCCGGCGCGTTGGCCAGCCCCATCGAGATCGTCGAGGAACGCACGGTCGGCCCCAGCGCCGGCAAGGAAAACATCGCCCAGGGCTTTCGCGCTGCTTTCATCGCCTTCCTGGTGATCGGCGCGTTCATGACCTGGCGCTATAAATGGTTCGGCATGATCGCCAATGCCGCGCTGGCCGCCAACGTGGTGTTGCTGATCGCCGCGTTGTCGATGCTGCAAGCCACCCTCACGCTACCGGGCATCGCCGGCATCGTGTTGACCATGGGCATGGCGGTGGACGCCAACGTGCTGATCTACGAACGTATCCGCGAGGAGCTGCGCAACGGCAACAGTCCGCAGGCGGCGATTCACGCCGGCTTCGACCGGGCCTTCGACACCATCCTCGATTCCAACATGACCACCCTGATCGCGGCCATCATGCTGTTCGGCTTTGGCACCGGCCCGATCAAGGGCTTCGCGGTCACGCTCAGCATTGGCATCGTGACCTCGATGTTCACAGCGGTCACCGGTTCGCGGGCGTTGGTCAACCTCATTTATGGCGGCCGCAAGCTGCAAAAGCTGACCGTCTGAACGGAGCGGGACAGGGTTATGGGACGATTCAGTCTTTACAACACCAACATCGATTTTTTGCGCTGGCGCAAGGTGGCGATGGCCTGGTCCATCATCGTGTTGCTGATCGCGGTCGGTTCGCTGCTGATCCAGGGCATGCACCTGGGGCTGGATTTCACCGGCGGCACGGTGATCGAGGTGCAATATCCGCAACCGGTGGAAATTCCCAAGGTCCGCGAAACCTTGGCCAAGGCCGGCTTCGGCGACGCCCAGACTCAACACTTCGGCACCTCGCGGGACGTACTGATCCGCATCCCGCCCCGGAGCGGGCAGCGCAATGCCGCCACGCTGAGTAACGACGTACTGCACGCCCTGCAAGACGCTGAGGGCGGCGCCGGGGCCACGTTGGCGCGGGCGGAATTCGTCGGGCCGCAGGTGGGCCAGGAGTTGGTGGAGCAGGGCGGATTGGCGGCTTTGGGCGCGCTCGCGGGCATTTTGGTCTATGTCATGTTCCGATTTGAGTGGCGGTTGGCGGTCGGCACCATCGCCGCCACCGTCCATGACGTGATTTTTACCGTTGGCTGGTTTTCGCTGTTCCAGATTGAGTTCGACCTGACGGTGCTGGCGGCGGTGTTGGCGGTCATCGGCTACTCCGTCAACGACACCGTGGTGGTACTCGACCGCATCCGCGAGAATTTCCGCAAGCGGCGCAAGGGTTCATCGGCGGAAATCATGAATTTGTCGATCAATGAGACCCTGTCGCGCACCACCATGACCAGTTTCGTTACCCTACTGTCGGTCATCGTGATGTATTTCTTCGGTGGGGTGGTAATGCGCGGCTTTTCCATCGCCATGATCGTCGGCATCGTGGTGGGCACCTATTCGTCCATCTACATCGCCAGCGCCAGCGCCCTGTACTTGGGTGTCAGCCGCGAGGATCTGCTGCCGCGAGCCCGCGAGGCGGTGGACGACCAACCCTGAGCGAAGCGCGGGAGTCCTTGACCCCTCTTGCGTGGGTTTTGGTCACTGTTTTGGTGGGGGACTTCCAAACGTCATGCAGGATCGTCGGGGGAACCGTGCAGGGCGGGTTCTTTGTTGTGGCATGGTCCCCTGGAGTAATTTGACTTAAAGTATTCTTACCGTGAATTAGAGGGTTCTCGCGCGCATCACTTGGCAAATCCCGCGCCGATGGCCCGACAAGCTTGGCCATGATCTCCAGTGATCGCGTCGGGAACCGCCGCCGATCAAAATCAGTTGAACGGTCTGGAACCGCGATGCATCGCGTGGAACAACGCTTCTCATGCCGTAGGAGGCCTGCATGAATATCAAAAAGGCGCTGGTGGTGGATGATTCCAAGGTGGCCCATGCAACCTTGCGTAAGCTGTTGCTCGACCGCGGCGTCGAGGTCGACTGGGTCGGGTCGGGCGAGGATTGCATTAAATATCTGGACACCAAGAAACCCGACATTATCTTCATGGATGTCATGATGCCAGGGATGGACGGCTTCGAAACCAGTCGAACCGTCACCAGCCAGAAGCTTCAAGGTTCGCCGCCCATCGTTATGTGTTCCGCCAACGCCACCGACGAGGACAAGCGGGACGCCAAGAACAGCGGCGCGGTCGGTTTCCTGTCCAAGCCCTACACGCGGGAACAGCTTGACGAGGTGCTGCGCATGGTTGGCGAGGGTGTTGCCGCCATCGCTGTGGAAGCTCCCGCCGCGCCACCGGCGCCGGTGAAGCCCACCGTGGTCGAAAAAGCGCCGCCACCCCCACCGCCGACTCCGGTCGCTCCGCCTGCGCCGCCGCCCACGGTGGCGCCGATCACCGCCCCGGTCGCCGAGGCCGCCACTGTTCCCGCCGGCGTGGTGGAACAAATCGCCGAACGCGCCGCCTGGGCGGCCGCCGAAAAGGTGTCTCGCGACCTTATCCAGGAGTTGGTCCCCAACCTGACGCGGGAAGTCGCCCTGCAAACCGCGCGCGGCGTGGCCGAGGACTTGGGGCGACGGGCGGCGCATGCGGCGGTGCGGGCCGCGCAGGAGGCCGCCAAGCAGGTCGCCACCGAAATCGCCCGCGGCACCGCCGAGAAGACCGCGCGCACCGCCGCGCAGGAGAGCGCCCGAGCCGTGGCCGAACAGGCCGCCCGCGAGGTCAGCGAAGGAGTTTCCCAGCGCAATGTGGCCCGCGGTCTGGAAATCAATCGAGATGATCTGCTCAAGCAGATCGACGAACAGGTTGGCAACAAGACTCGGGAAACGCTGGGGATGATCACGGGGACTCCAGAATTCAAGCAGCAGATCATCCAGGTGGTCCGCTCTGGAATCCAGCCCGTGATCGAGACCATCGCCCGCGAAACCGCCGAGCGCACCGTGCAACAGGCCTCGGCCAATCTGACGGCCCAAGGAGGCGGATCAGGAGGTGGCGCCGCCCTGATTGTAGCGATCATTGCCGCGCTGGGGGCGGTTGTCGCGCTGCTGCACGGTTTCAACGTGTTCTGATCGATCATGCACCCGCCGCTGGTGATGCCTTTCGCTAGCGGCTTTTTCCCGCTAAATCCTCGCGCCCGGCCTTTATCCCGCCGCGATAGGCTGTGAGGGCCCCGTCGCTCCCCGCCGGACGCCCGCCAGCAACACCCAGTCCTCCCGTTGCCGGTCGGGACCAAAGGTAAAATCGCGGTTGAAGGCGGTTCGCACCGCGTCGGCGTGCGATTCGAGAATACCGGACAACACCAGCCAGCCGCCGGGTTTGACCCGCCGGCCGAATTCCGGCGCCAGTCGCACCAGCACCCCAGCCAGGATGTTGGCCAGCAGGATATCCACGCCCAGCCCCTCCGGCAATCCGGCGGGGCTGGTCAATTCGATGCGGTCCTCGACCTCGTTTTCGGCGGCGTTGTCGTCGCTGGCCAGCAACGCCTGGGAATCGATATCCACCGCCCAGACCCGGCGCGCGCCCAGCTTGACGGCGGCGATGGCCAGGATTCCGGAACCGCAACCATAATCCAGCACGGTTTTTCCCGACAGGTCCGCGCCGTCCAGCCATTCCAGACACAGCGCGGTGGTGGGGTGGGTGCCAGTGCCGAAAGCCAGTCCGGGGTCCAGCCGGACGTTGACCGCTTGCGGATCCGGCGGAGCTTGACCGGTCGGGCAAATCCAAAGCCGCTGACCGAACCGCATCGGGTGGAAATGGTCCATCCAGGCACGCGCCCAGTCCCGTTCCTCCAGCGCGGTCAGCCGGCATTCCGGCAGGGGGGAAGTGTGCAGGAAGCGGCGCAATTGTCCCTTGATCACCTCGATATCGGTTTGGGCGTCGAACAGGCCGGTGACGCGGGTATGCGCCCACAGCGGAGTTTCACCCGGTGCTGGCTCCAGCACCGGCTGGTCGTCGGCGTCCTCCAGCGTCACCGCCAAGGCGCCGGCTTGCAGCAGGGCGTCCTCCAGTTGCTCGGGAGCATGGTCGATGGCTTCGAGAGTCAGCTGCAGCCAGGGGGCGGTGGTGGGGTCGCTCATGGGATGTTTTGTCCACGGAAGGTACGGAAAACCTCGAAGGCGCCAGCAGCGCCCCTGTTCCTGAACCGTCGCGCTCCAGCCGAGCGAACCGGTCAGTGGACTTCGAGCAACTGCCGTTCCAGATAGTGAATGTCGGCGCCGCCGGCGATAAAGCGGGCGTCGCCGAGGATGCGCCGGTGCAAGGGAGCGTTGGTCTTGATCCCCTCGATCACCAGTTCGGCCAGGGCGTTGCGCATTCGGGCGATGGCAGCGGCGCGGGTTTCGCCGTGGGCGATCAACTTGCCCACCATTGAATCATAGTTCGGCGGCACCCGATAACCGTTGTAAAGATGGGAATCCACCCGAATGCCCGGTCCACCCGGTGGATGGTACTGAGTGATCGTGCCCGGCGAGGGAACGAAGGTATCCGGATCCTCGGCGTTCAGCCGGCATTCAAGGGCATGGCCGTGAATGCGGATCTGATCCTGGCGGTAGCTCAGCGGCTCGCCGGCGGCGATGCGCAACTGCTCCTTGACGATGTCCACCCCGGTGACCAATTCGGTTACCGGGTGTTCGACCTGAACCCGGGTGTTCATTTCGATGAAGTAAAATTCGCCGTCCTGGTACAGAAACTCGAAGGTGCCCGCGCCGCGATAGCCGATGCGCTGGCACGCCTCGACGCAGAGTTGACCGATGCGGCGGCGTTGGTCGGCGCCGACGCCGGGCGCCGGGGCTTCCTCGATGACCTTCTGGTGGCGGCGTTGCATCGAGCAGTCGCGCTCGCCCAGGTGGATGGCGTGACCGTGGGTATCGGCCAATACCTGGATTTCCACATGGCGGGGATGATCCAGGTATTTTTCCATGTATACGGTCGGATTGCCGAAGGCCGCGTTGGCTTCGCTGCGAGTCAGGTCGAGAGTGGTCAGCAGCGCGGCCTCGCCGTGGACCACCCGCATCCCGCGCCCGCCGCCGCCGCCGGCCGCCTTGATGATGACCGGATAGCCAATGTCGCGGGCGATCCGCAGAATTTCCTGACCATCGTCGCCCAGCGGCCCGTCGGAACCCGGCACGCAGGGCACGCCGGCCTCCTTCATCGCCCGGATCGCCGAAACCTTGTCGCCCATCAGCCGGATGGTGTCCGGGCGAGGGCCGATGAAGATGAAGCCGCTTTGCTCGACCCGCTCGGCGAAATCGGCGTTTTCCGACAGGAAGCCGTAGCCAGGATGAATCGCCACCGCGTCGGTCACCTCGGCGGCGCTGATGATCGCCGGCATGTTCAGATAGCTGTCGGCCGCTGGCGGCGGACCGATGCAGACCGTTTCGTCGGCCAGGCGCACGTGCTTGAGTTCGCGATCCACCGTGGAATGCACGGCGACGGTCCGGATGCCCAGTTCCCGGCAGGCGCGCAGGATCCGCAGGGCGATTTCGCCGCGATTGGCGATGACGATCTTTTCGAGCATGGCGCGGTTATTCGATGATCAACAGCGGCTGATCGTATTCGATCGGCTGACCGTTCTCGGCCAGGATTCGGGTGATCGTACCCGCGCGGTCGGCTTCGATCTGGTTGAACATCTTCATCGCCTCGATGATGCAGACTGGGTCACCGACGTTGACATGCTGGCCGATCTCGACGAACGGCTTGGAGCCGGGCGCGGCGGAGCGGTAGAAGGTGCCCACCATCGGCGAGCGCAGCGCGTGACCCTGGATCGCGTCGATGTTCGCGGCCGGCGCCGGCGCGGGGGGGGGCGCGGACGACGGAGGAGCCGGCGGGGCGGGCGAGGGAGGGGCAAACCCGTAGGCGGCGGGCGCGGCCCACAGCGGTTGCGCGGGCATCATGACCGACGCGCCGCCCTGAGGATGGCGGCTGATGCGCACCGAGTCCTCGCCTTCCTTGATCTCAATTTCGGCCACGGCCGAGGATTCGAGCAACTCGATCAGCTTCTTGATCTTGCGAATGTCGATCGGCATGACGGTTACCTTGGCGTGGCGAGGTAACGGTCGGCGGCGCGCAGCGCCAGTTCGTAACCCTGCGCGCCCAGCCCACTGATCACGCCGACGGCGATGTCGGACAAATAGGAGTGGTGGCGGAACGGCTCGCGGGCGAACACATTGGACAGATGCACCTCGATGAACGGGATGCCGACCCCCAGCAAGGCGTCGCGCAACGCCACGCTGGTGTGAGTGAGAGCGGCGGGGTTGATCACGACGAAGGCTATGCCTTCCCGGCGAGCGGCGTGGATGCGGTCGAGCAATTCGTGCTCGGCGTTGCTTTGAAAACAGCTTAGGTCGTGAGGTCCCAGCGTCCGCGCCAATTCCGCGCAACGCTGTTCGATGTCGGCGAGTGTGGTGGAGCCGTAGACGCCCGGTTCCCGGGTTCCCAGCAGGTTCAGATTGGGTCCATTCAGCAACAGCAGCTTGGCCATGGGTTGAGTGTGGCAACCTTGCAAAAAACAGGGGCGCGATTCTGCATGAACCGGGGTATCGTGTCTAGCCGGAAGACGACGGAACCGGCCATTTCGCCGCCAGTTTCCGCGCGTTCGCCGCAAATTCCGGCCAGGGCCGCCTGGAAGTCAACCTTCATTTCCCAGCAGCGACCGCAGATGTTTGTCGAACGCTCCGGCGTCCAGGAACCCGATGACCCGCCGTTCGCGGCGTTCCTCGCCGTCCGGACCAAAGAACAGAATCGCGGGCGGCCCGATGAGGCTGAACCGTCGCAGCAGCGCCTGATCGGCGTCGTCGTTGGCGGTGACGTCGGCCTGGAGCAAGACTGCGCTGGCCAGTGTCGCCCGCACTCCGGGATCGGTGAAGGTGTAACGCTCCATTTCTCGGCAACTCACGCACCAGTCGGCGTAAAAATCCAGCATGGCGGGTCGGCCGGCGGCTTCGCGCACCGCCCCTTCCACCTCGGCCACGGTCTTGACCCGACGAAACACCAGGGGTTGCGAAGTGGAGGCGGCGTTGGCCACTAAACCCACCCCGCGCAGTGGTTGCCAGGGATCACGGCCGCCAGCGGCCACTCCGACCAGCAGCAGGATGCCATAGATC
Source organism: Candidatus Competibacteraceae bacterium (assembly GCA_046347555.1). Classification (GTDB taxonomy): domain Bacteria; phylum Pseudomonadota; class Gammaproteobacteria; order Competibacterales; family Competibacteraceae; genus Contendibacter. The sequence goes on from JAXMFY010000032.1 coordinate 23,343, forward strand.
AACAGCACCAGTCCCAGCCCCTTGATCAGGGTGCGCCAGGCGGGCGCGCCATGCGCGACCGGTTGCAGCGCGCCCATGTAGGTCGCGGTGACGATCAGCAGCGTCGCCCAGAGCACCATGCTCGCCGTCGCTGGCAGGATGCGCTCCAGCAACCCCAGCGCCACCGCCAGCAGCAGCACGCCGAACACGGTCTTGATCCGTTCCATCCAGTGGCCGGCGTGTGGGAGCCAGTGACCGGCGGACGCCCCAATGGCCAGCAGCGGCGCGCCCATGCCCAGACCCAGGGCGAACAACGCCGTCGCGCCCAGCGCGACATCGCCAGTTACCGCGATGAAGGTCAGGGCGCCGATCAACGGTGGGGCCACGCACGGGCTGACGATCAGCGCCGACAATAGGCCCATCACCGCTACTCCGATGTGGTGGCCGCCGCGCTGGCGATTGCTCCAGTCCACCAGCCAGTATTGCAGATTGGCCGGCAGCCGTACCTCGTACAGGCCAAACATGGACAGCGCCAGCAGCACGAACAGACCGCTGAACGCACCGATCACCCAGGGATGCTGGAACCATGCCTGGATGTTGCGCCCCAGCAGCGCCGCCAGGACGCCGGCGCCGGTGTAAGTCACCGCCATCGCCAGCACATAGGTCAGCGACAGCCGCAGGGCCCGGCCGCGGGTCAGGTTTGAGCCTTGCCCGGCGATCAGGCTGGACAGGATGGGAATCATCGGGAACACGCAGGGCGTGAACGCCAGCAGCAGACCGAAACCGAGGAAGGCGGGAATCGCCAGGAATCGCTGTTCGCGCAGCAACCGCGCCAGCCGGTCCGGCTCTGCCTCGTTGCGCTCGGTTCCTTGTTCCGTGGCCTTGGGTGCGAGGGATGGAGCAGGGGCAGCGGTTGCCGGTTTTTTGACCCGAGTCTCCGCTGGTTCTTTCTCCACCTCCACCGGCGGACGAAGGGCAATCGCCGGCAGGGTCACGCTGACTGTCTGACTCAGGGGCGGATAGCAGACCCCGATCTCGGCGCAGCCCTGATAGTTGACCTTGATCCGCGCGGTTTGCGCGCTGGGGGATTCGCGTTGCAATCGGGCAATCACGACGGCTTCGCCGTGGAAGATTTGCTGCTGACCGAAATAGGGATCGTCCTTCGGCTCGCCAGGCGGGATTTCTACCCCAGTGATCGCGATGCCCTGGGGATCCAGCAGGCTTAGGCGGAATTTATCGCGGTACAGGTAATAACCGGGCGCGATGATCCAGCGAGCCTCGATGGTCGAT
>JAXMFY010000033.1:0-24049 GCA_046347555.1 Candidatus Competibacteraceae bacterium
CACAAGATTCGCCAGCACGAACGGCTGTCGCCGGAACATTCCGAACGTGTCGTTGGACTGGAGCGCCTCATCGGCCAGGTCCAGGCCATGATCGAAGACAGCGATGCCACCTCGGATTTCGACGTCGGCCGGTGGGTCGGACAATGGCTCGATTGCCCGGTGTCGGCGCTGGGTGGCGCCAAGCCCGCCGATTTGATGGACACCCTGCAAGGTCAGGCGCTGGTCTCCCGGTTGCTCGCCCAATCCCAAGCCGGCGTCTTTGCTTGATGCGGGTCTGGCGCATCGCCACCGACACGCCGGATTTCGTGGCGGACGATCTCACCGGCACGGGTGCGCGCCTCACCGGCGGTCGCTGGAACCGGCCAGGACAAGCCGTCTTGTACTGCGCGGCATCGCCAGCACTCGCCTGCCTGGAAACCCTCGTTTATCTGGGTACCGGCAGCCTGCCGATGAATCGCTATCTGGTCGCGATCGACATCCCGGACGCCGTCTGGGCGGCGCGAGCGGTGGAGACGCCCGCCTCTCTGCCGGTGGGGTGGGATGCCGTACCCACGGGCAAGGTCAGTCTCGACTTCGGCGACGCTTGGCTGAGCACGCGGCGCGGCGCGGTGTTGGCCCTGCCTTCGGCGATCGTGCCTGAAGATCAGGTCATCCTCATCAATCCCCAACATCCCGACGCGATCGCGTTGACCGCCGCCAAACTTCGAAAATGGCTTTACGATCCGCGCTTGTTCTAAAGCCTGGGGCCCACCCTGTCGGAGGCACGGGGAAGGCGCGGAGGCACTGAGCGCGCTTGAGGATTTATGACAGACATGACCCTCGGCTTTGCTCCCATCATCGAGTGTGTGCGGTCGATCCATGGGGCCGGATATATCCCCCTCCATCGTCCGGTGTTCGAGGGCAACGAGCGGCGGTATTTGGTCGATTGTATCGACTCCAACTTTGTCTCCTCGGTGGGCGCGAAGGTCACCGAGTTCGAACAGCAAGTCGCCGCCTTCACCGGCGTCCAGCACGCGGTGGCGACGGTCAACGGCACGGCGGCCCTGCACGTTGCCCTGCAACTGGCCGGCGTCGGGCGCGACGACGCGGTCATCACCCAGGCGCTGACCTTCATCGCCACCGGCAACGCCATCCGCTATTGCGGCGCACACCCCGTTTTCATCGACGTCGACCGCGACACCCTGGGCCTGAGTCCGGACGCCCTGCGGCGCTTTCTCGACCGGCACGCCGAACGCCGCGACGGCCAAACCCGCCACAAAGCCAGCGGGCGGCGGTTGGTAGCCTGCGTCCCCATGCACACCTTCGGCCTGCCTTGCCGGATCGAGGAGATTGTTACGCTCTGCGATGATTACGGTATCCCGGTGATCGAAGACGCCGCCGAATCGCTGGGGAGCTTCGTCGGCGACCGCCATACTGGCGGCTTTGGCCGGTTGGGCGTCCTCAGCTTCAACGGCAACAAGATCATCACCACCGGCGGCGGCGGCATGATCCTCACCCACGACGCCGAGTTGGCCGCCCGCGCCAAGCATCTCACCACCACCGCCAAGATTCCGCATCCGTATGAGTTCGTACATGATGAAGTCGGCTACAATTATCGTCTACCGAACTTGAACGCGGCGCTGGGTTGCGCGCAGATGGAACGGCTGCCGGAAATGCTGGCGATCAAGGCCGCCATCGCCGCCCGCTACGCCGCCCGGTTCGCCGAACTCGGCGTCCCCTTCATCCAGGCGCCGCCGGGCACGACCGCGAACTACTGGCTCAACGCCATCCGGTTCGGTTCGCTGGCCGAGCGCGATGCCTTCCTGGAATACAGCAACGGCCAGGGCGTGATGACCCGGCCGATCTGGCGGCTGATGCATCGGCTCGACATGTTCCGGGATTGCTCGCATGATGACCTGGAAAACTCGCTGTGGCTGGAGGAACGGTTGGTCAACATCCCCTCCAGCGTTCCCGACGGCGCATTAGGGAGTTTGAAGCCATGAATATCCTGAACCTGATCGGCCGCGACCAGCCCTTGTTCGACGCTGATGTCGCTCGCTACGCAGCCGAATTGTCAGCGCAGGTAGCCGCCAGCCGCTTTCTGGTGATCGGCGGGGCCGGCTCCATCGGCCAGGCGGTGGTCCGCGAAATTTTCAAGCGCCGGCCGCGCGTCCTCCATGTCGTGGATATCAGCGAAAACAACATGGTCGAGCTGGTGCGCGATATCCGCAGCACCCTGGGTTATATCGACGGCGACTTCCGGACCTTCGCCATCGACTGCGGCTCCCGCGAATTTCAGGCGCTGCTGCGCTGGAGCGGCGGCTACGACTACGTACTGAATCTCTCCGCGCTCAAACATGTGCGCAGCGAGAAAGACCCTTTCACCCTGATGCGGATGATCGAGGTCAATATCCTGAACACCATCAGCACCGTAGAACAAGCCCAAAAAAGTGGGGGGCGCAAATACTTCTGCGTCTCCACCGACAAGGCGGCCAATCCCGCTAATATGATGGGCGCCAGCAAGCGAATCATGGAAATGTTTCTGATGCGAGCCAGCCTGGAGCTGCCAATCTCCACCGCCCGCTTCGCCAATGTCGCGTTCTCCGATGGCAGTCTGTTGCATGGTTTCAACCAGCGCTTCGCCAAGCGCCAGCCGATTTCCGCGCCCCACGATGTGCGGCGCTACTTCATTACCCCGCAGGAATCTGGTGAGTTGTGCCTGCTGTCCTGCCTGCTGGGCGAAAATCGCGACATCTTCTTCCCCAAACTCAGCGAGCAACTCGATCAACTCACCTTCTCGGCCATCGCGGTTCGCTATCTGGCTGCCTTGGGGTTCGAGGCCCATGAATGCGCGACCGAAGATGAGGCGCGCGACCGGGCGTCCGAATTGATCGCTCGCAAACAGTGGCCGTGCTACTTCTTTGCCAGCGATACGACCGGCGAAAAGGATTTTGAGGAATTTTATATGGAGCACGAAATAGTCGATATGATGCGGTTCGATCACATCGGTGTGATCAAAAATCAGTCGGTCTATAACGCCGTCCAGTTGGAGATCTTTCTCCAAACGATTACCGTGCTGAGAGAACGCGGTTTCTGGGATCGGCAGGAATTGGTACAGCTTTTCCACGCCATGCTGCCAGATTTCGGACATGAGGAAACCGGGAAGTTTCTGGATGAGCGGATGTGAGGAGTGAGTGATCAGAACCCCTTAAAACTTAAAAATTAAACATGAAATTTGATATAACCCGTGTCGTTGATTTTATTCTGTCGGCGATTTTTATTTCGTGGGTGTTGCCGCTGTGGATCATCGTGATTCCAATCCTGCGGTTCACCGGCGAAGGCGAGGTATTTTATCGCCAACCCCGCGTGGGTAGGGGCGGCAAGCTATTTAATTTGCTCAAATTCGCCACCATGCTCAAGAATAGTCCCAATATCGGCACGGGCGAACTCACTGTCCACAACGATCCTCGGGTTCTGCCGGTAGGGCGGTTCTTGCGCAAAAGCAAAATCAATGAATTACCGCAACTGATTAATGTCCTGATTGGCGATATGAGCATTGCTGGTCCCCGGCCACAGACACCCCGTTGCTTTGCCGCATTTCCGCCAGCCATGCAGGACCGAATCCAACAAGTCCGCCCCGGGCTGTCGGGTATCGGCTCCATCATCTTTCGAGGCGAGGAAAGAATTCTCCAACACGCGACAAATCCGGAAGCCTTCTATGACCAAGTCATCATGCCGTACAAAGGCGAGATCGAACAGTGGTACATTGAGAATCGCACCGTGAAAAATTATTTTCTCGTCATTGTCGTTACCATCTGGATCATTCTGTTCCCGAAAAGTCAAATCGCGTGGAAAAGCTTTAAGGACTTGCCAACCCCACCTCCGGAACTGGCTCCCTATCTGTAGCGGCGGCGACCGGTAATCTACTCGGGCTAAAATAGACAGAGACCAGGGTAATTTGGCAAAGTAGCAATATAGAGGTCCTTCAAAAAATGATCATCAGCGGCAAAACCAGCGAAAGCGAATGTTCGTGGCGGAAATGCTCCGTAACGCTAAAAACCACCCCCAACCCTAGCCCGGCCAGGGTAAGTCTATCTCCCCCGATCTACTGAGCTATATCCTCGATGCTTTTAAAACCCACAGCCACACGCCCAACCTGCAGGGCACAATCATCGGGTTGCCCGGCGAAGCCTTGATCACCCTGACCGTTCCCGAACCCACTCCCGCCCCTGGCTTACTGGGATAGCAGGCGAGTTTGCCATTGCCAGGCGCTGGCGCACATCTCCCGCAGCCCGCGCCGCGCCCGCCAGCCCAACCATTGGGTGGCTTTGCCGACTTGGGCATAGCAGGCGGCCACATCACCGGGACGCCTCGGCACAACCTGACAGGGAATGGCAAGACCGGTCACCGACTCGAAGGTCTTGACCATTTCCAGCACGCTATAGCCGTGACCCGTACCCAGATTGACCGTCAGCAGGTTCGTATGCTCGGGATGTGAACCGTGTTGCCCGGCGCTGAGCGCGTTCAGCGCCGCCAAATGACCCTCGGCTAAATCCATGACATGAATATAATCACGCACCCCGGTGCCATCGGGCGTCGGGTAGTCATCGCCATACACGTCCAGCCAGGGCCGATCACCGCGGGCCACCTGGGCGATGAGCGGCATCAGGTTATTGGGAATGCCCAACGGATCTTCGCCTATCAACCCCGACTCATGCGCCCCCACTGGATTGAAGTAGCGCAGGCAGGCGATGCGCCAGGCAGCGTCGGCGTGGGCGACATCGCCCAGCATCGCCTCGATGTGCAGCTTGGTCCGGCCATAGGGGTTGGTCGCCGACAGCGGATGCGACTCGTCAATGGGCAGATACTGAGGCTCGCCGTAGACCGTGGCGCTGGAACTGAACACCAGGGTGCGCACCCCTGCCACCTGCATGGCCTGGAGCAGACTGATCGCGCCCTGCACGTTATGGGCGTAATAGTCGAGGGGCTGGGCCACCGACTCGGCCACCGCTTTTAACCCGGCAAAGTGGATCACCGCTTCGATGGCGTACTGGCGCAAGCTGGCGGTCAGCCGGGCGGTATCGCGCACATCGCACGCCACCTGCGCCACCGGCTGGCCCAGAATCCGCGCCAGCCGGTCGCCGACCTCGGGCCGGCTGTTCGCATAGTTGTCCAACAGCACCACCGAGTGCCCGGCCTGGATCAGGACTACCGCCGTGTGGCTGCCGATGTAACCGGTCCCGCCGGTCAGCAGAATATTCAAATCGTCCTCCCAATGGCGCGCTGTTCGCGCGGGTCGTTCCGCCGCGCCGGATGCGTAGGGTAGCCATGGGAAGATTACCGCGATCGCATATACTGAGCCACCCATTCCTCTCGCTGCCCCAGGGCAAGCGCGCTAGGTCAGCATAAAAAATTGATTTAACTGAATATTGACTGGCCCGCGCGATGGAAAGCGAATTCGACGAGCTGAGACGCAGCGTCCATGTCCGGGTACAGCATCCGGCCCGAAGTTTACGCGGATGGCTGGCACGCTGGGGCCACCATCCGCCGGGCTACCGTTGAGCAAAAACCCCTCGTCGCGCGGAACATTGATGCCGTCACCCCAATCAAACCGCCACGATTTCCATCATTTGCAAAGTCCCCACTTGTTTCGCCAGCTTCCGGTCGAAGGTCGCGAACCGTTCGGCTCTCCCGCTGCTGGCCAAATGCAACGCATCGGCAAAATCCAGCCCCCGCTCGTATCCCTCCAGCGCGACGAAAACGTCGTCCGGACTTTTCACCTCAACCGTACCGAGTCGGAGCACCTTGCGCAGGGTGGGCGCGATCACCTCGCGCGGCAGTTGGTCGGATAAACCAGGACATGGAGGAATTTGATACAGTGACCGAAAGGGGGTTAACGGCCAAACCACCGACGTCGCCGACCTGATCGAGCCGGGTCCGGTCGGCCTGCAACTCTACCACCCGCATCTACGCTATCTGCTGATCGACGAAAGCACTTATCGCGACGCAGATCTGGCCGTCATGCGCAATCTCGCCGCCGCCTTGTTCCGCCTGGAAAACAGCCGCGATCCGTGGACCGTCCAAGCGGTGTTGGCCGCTCTGGCGGACTGGCTGGCCGACCCGGCACAAACGGAACTGCGTCACGCTTTCGTCGTCTGGCTTCAACAAAGCTTTCTCAAATACCGTCCGCCGGGCATAGAGTGACCGCAATTGAACGAACTGGAGGAGATGCGCGCCATGCTGTCCGAACGAATCGTCGAATGGACCGAACAATGGAAACAGGAGGGCCTGCAACAGGGCCTGCACTCGGAACGGCGGGCCTTGTTACGACTGATCCGTCGCCGCTTCGGCGATACCGTCGCCGACCAAAGCGCCCCGACGCTGGAGGGGATCGCGCAACCGCCCGTTCTGGAAGACCTGTTCGAGAATCTGCTTGACTGCCCGGATGAAAACACCTGGCTGGCGCGGTTGCGCGCAGCGGTCGAGAAGGATTGAAGCCATGACCAAAACCGCCCTCGTCACCGGCATCACCGGCCAGGGTAGTCCGGTGGAAAGTAGTGACTGAATGAGTGATTCCTTTCTGTCTGAATACAAGATTATGATTTTAAATATATTGATGTTTTACGGCCGCAAATATAGGCTGAAATCTTATTAAAACCCAATACGGTCGAATCAGGTTCTTCCATGCCCGAACTGCCCGAAGTCGAAACCGTCCGTCGTGGCCTCGCGCCGCACCTGACCGGCCAGATCGTGACCGGGGTGGTGGTGCGGCAACCCCGATTGCGTTGGCCGGTGCCGGAGGAGTTGGCGGCGCAACTGCCGGGGCAAACCATCCGACGGGTCGAGCGCCGGGCCAAGTACCTGTTGCTGCGCACTGATGCCGGGACCGCGATCCTACATCTCGGCATGACCGGCCGGTTGCGCCTCCTATCCGTTCACGCGCCTCTGCAAAAGCATGATCACGCGGATTTGGCGCTGGCCAGCGGTCAATGCCTGCGGTTCAACGACAGCCGCCGGTTTGGCGCGTTGTTGTGGACCACGGAGCCGCCGGAACAGCACCCACTGCTCCAGGGGCTGGGACCGGAGCCGTTCGACGCCGCCTTTTCCGGCGCTTATCTGAGCCAGCGGGCGCAAGGCCGGACGCCAGCGGTCAAGACCTTCATCATGGACAACCATGTCGTGGTCGGGGTCGGCAACATCTACGCCAACGAGGCGCTGTTCGCCGCCGGAATCAATCCGTTGCGACCGGCGGGTCAGCTTACCGAAGCGGAATGCGACCGACTGGCGGTGGCGATCCGAGAGATTTTGACCGAGGCCATTCGCCAGGGCGGCACGACCTTGCGGGATTTCATCGGCGGCGATGGGGAACCGGGATATTTTCAACAGTCCCTGCGCGTCTATGATCGCCATGGATTGCCCTGCGCCGCTTGCGGCCAGCCGATCCAGCGTTGCCGGGTCGGCCAGCGGGCGACGTACTACTGTCCGTGCTGTCAGCGCTAACGCGATTCCATTGGCGCCGGCTCGGCGGGCGAGGGCGGCGCCGCCGGGGCGGTCGGCTCGGCGGATTCGGTCGTTGGCGCGGTGGGCGGAATCAATGGAGCCGGCGGAGCCATTCCAGGCTTCCTGATGGATGGCGCATAGATGACCATGACGATGGCCGTATCCTGGTTACCGAAGCGCTTGACTATCGCCGCTGACGGTAACTGGCCCTCGCGCAAGGCGCGCAAACCAGAATCATCCTGGACCGCGCTCAAAACCAGATCGCGGATTTGCCCGAACCGGCGCGCGCTCGATTCAGTGTCGTCGTAACCGCTGGCGGCGGCGCGAATTTGCTCCCGGCCAGCCTCGTCCAGCTCGCGTTGCCATCCCGCGTCATCCCCCGTGGCCAATCCCAGGAGGGCTCTGGTCGCATGATCACTGGTGGCTTGTTCGACGGCGCGTGCCGGGTCCTGGGCCGTGGGCCCCGACGATCCCCCGGTCGGATGGATGGCGTAGCCGACCAGCGCCAGCTCGCCGGTGGCTTTGACCACGATCAGCCGGTTGCCGATCGGCGGAATCAACCCGTTTTCGACTTCGGCCTGGGTCTGCCGGAGACCTTCCCGCAGCGACACCGCTTCCATGGCGTTGGCGGTGGGCCGGGTCAGCCGAGTGGCGGTTTTGGGCGTGGTCACCAGGTGGACCCGGCTGGCGTGGCTGGCTGGATCGTCCTCGAACGCATAGGCGACGAAGCCGCGAGCCAGAATATTGAGCGCCCGCTCATAGTGTTCCTGGTCGTTGGTGGCGAGATGGGTCAGCGCCAGCCGGATGGCGTCGTTTTTTTCCAGTTTCTCGGTCACGCGCCGCTGGGCTTCGGGCGAAAGCGCCCGCAAGCATTCTTTCAACCGGCTTCGCGCATCCACGAACGCCTTGAACCTTGCTTCGGCTTGGGTTCGTTGGGCCGCGTCCGGAAGAGAAGTGGTGGCGGGGTCGGCCGTCCCGGTCGCCACCCAGCCGAAACCGGCGCCGCCGAAGCGGATTGGCCAGCAGCCGGCAACGTGTTGTCCGACCGCGGCGGCGATGGCGTCCTGGGCGGTCTTGGCGTGGAGCGCCGTTTCCCCGGTCATCGCGTCCTTGATGACGCGCGCGCGATCCAGACCGCGCCGTGACAGGCTTGGCGCGGTGACTGTCTGCAACGGCGCGACGAATTCCTCGGTCTCGGGCTTGGCCGCTGACGCCGGCGGGGGCGCCAGCCAGGACAGGCCGCCCAACAGCCAGCAGGCGTGGAAAAAGGAACGCGTGACTTTGCCCATCGAAGCAACTCCAGGGGATGGCGTCGGATGGCGCGGCATCCTGGGATGCCATGAGCCGATTGCCACCGATGGCGGATGGTCAGGGGACGTAACCGGGAATCCGACTCACGTCCACCTCGTCGATCTGCTCGGACCGGAGGTACTGTCGAGCGTAATCGAGCCAGACGCCGTCGCGGACGAAGACATCGAACAGATCGGGATCGATTCGATGATCCCGAACCATCTGGCCGAGAATGCTCATGACTTCACTCAGCGGTTTGCCAGGCTTGTAGGGGCGGTCGCTAGCGGTCAGGGCCTCGAACACGTCGGCCAGGCAGATGATGCGGGCGGGCGTGGGCAATTGGGCTTCGCCCAGGCCACGATGGTAGCCACGGCCGTCGAGTTGTTCATGATGGCAGCCGGCGTATTCGGGTACGTTGCACAGCGTGTTGGGCCAGGGCAGGGCGGTGAGCATTCGCAGGGTCAGCGCGACGTGTTCCTCGATGACGAGACGCTCGTCCGGATTCAAGGTGCCCTTGGCGATGCAGAGGTTGCGCGCCTCGTCCTCGGACAGAAAATCGGTTTCCTGGCCGTCCGGTCCGACCCAGCGGTAGGCGGCGATGCGCCGAACCCGCTCCTGAGCTTCGGGGTGCATGAACTCGCCGCCGGTGTTGCAGCGGCGCAGGTGTTCCCGGTCGCTGTCCAACTCGGCCAGTCGTTGTCGAAACCGCTGCTCCAGCGCTGGAAGCGCCGCCGCGTCGCCGCGTTCCAGCGCCGCCAGCTTGTCGTTCAAGAACGCAATCTCGGCGTCGCGCTTGAGCACCTCGAAGCGGGTGTCCACCAGGGCGATGCGGTCGAACAGGGTTTCCAACTTGGTCGCCTTGTCCACCACATGCACCGGCGTGGTGATCTTGCCGCAGTCGTGCAACAGGCCGGCAATCTTGATTTCGTACAATTCCTCGGGCGTGGGGCGAAAATCTTTGAGTCGCCCCCGGTCGGAGCGGCGGGCCGCCTCGGCAATCATCATGGTCAGGATCGGCACCCGCTGGCAGTGCGCGCCGGTGTAGGGGGATTTATGGTCGATGGCGGTGTTGATCAGCTCGATCAGTCCCTCGAACAGGTTTTGGAGCTGGGCGATCAACTGATGGTTGGTCAGGGCGATGGCCGCCTGGGAAGCCAGCGATTCCGCCAGTTGCCGGTCGGCGGGCGAGAACGTGCGCACTTGGCTGGTTTCTGGATCGAGGGCGTTGATGAGCTGGAACACGCCAATGATCCGGCCCTCGTGATTCTTCATCGGTACGGTCAGGAAGGAGCGGGAGCGATAGCCGGTCTTCTGGTCGAAACGGTGCGTGCCGGAAAAATCGAACGCCTGATCCGCGTAAGCATCGTCGATTACAACCGTCGTATCGTGCAGCACGGCATAGGTGACCACCATGTTGTTGTTGGGCTGGCCGGTCGCGTCGTACAGGGAAATCGGCGGAAAGGGGATGGGCGCGCCAGCGGCCCCGCCCATGTGGAGGTGGAGCGAGTCGTTGCGCAGCACCTCGAAATGCAGTTGCCGATGGTCTTCGTTCAGCCGGTACAAGGTCCCGCCGTCGGCGTTCAACAGACTTTTGGCCGCCGTCAGGATGGTTTCCAGCAGCTTCGGGGTATCCCGCTCCCGGGACAACGCGATGCCGATCCGGTTGAGCTGGTCCAGGCACTGCAAAGGATCTTTGGAGTGGGAGGGATGCATGAGCAATCCTTTCTTCCCGGCTGGGAAGGATGGAAGGGATTTTCGATATTATAGCCGTGCGCCGGGATGGGGGCTTTGCTCGCGGCGCGGTTGTCCTTATGACAGCGCTTTCATCCGTCCAGGTCCATTGCCACCACCACGAACGCAGGGTCTTATGAGCGAGTGGGTGATCGAACTACGGAATGTTTCCAAGGCTTACGCGGCCCATGCGGTGCTGCGCAACGTCAATTTGCAAGTCCGTGCAGGGGAGTTCCTGACCCTGTTGGGACCGTCCGGATGCGGCAAGACCACGATCCTGCGGTTGCTGGCGGGGTTCGAACCGGCGGATGGCGGTGAGATTGTGATCGGTGGCCAGGACATGCGGACTCTGCCGCCCGAGCAGCGGCACGTCAACACCGTGTTTCAGAGCTATGCGCTGTTTCCGCATTTGACCGTGTTCGAGAACGTGGCGTTCGGTCCCCGCGTCAAGGGGGTCAAGGGCGTGGCGCTGCGGGAACGGGTCATGGATACGCTGCGGATGGTCAAGCTGGAGGACTTCGCTGGACGCAAACCGGGGCAATTGTCCGGTGGCCAGCAGCAGCGGGTGGCGATTGCCCGCGCGGTGGTCAACCAGCCGCGGGTGCTGTTGCTGGACGAGCCGCTGAGCGCCCTCGACTACAAACTGCGCAAGGCGATGCAACTTGAACTCAAGCAGTTGCAGCGCCGGCTGGGGATCACCTTCATCTTCGTGACCCACGACCAGGAAGAGGCGCTGTCCATGTCCGACCGCGTGGCGGTCATGAACGCCGGCCGGATCGAGCAATTCGGCACGCCCCGCCAGATTTACGAAGCGCCCGAAAATCTGTTCGTCGCCCGCTTCGTCGGCGAAATCAACAACCTGTCCGGTCGGGTGGTGGCCGCCGCGCCGCCGCGCTACGACCTTCGCGTGCATGACCGGGTGATCAACCTCAAGTCCCCATACGTCTTCGGGGTCGGTGATCGAGTCCATGTGCTCGTGCGTCCGGAGGATGTGCGCATCTGGCGCGAACACGAGGGGAGCGCCGAGGAGCGCGCCGCGCTGTTCCCGGCGGTGGTCGAGGCCGTGGTCTACAAGGGAAGCACGGTGGATTTGGCCATCCGCCTCGATAGCGGCGATGTGTTGTCCACCACCCAGTTCTTCAACGAGGACGACCAGGCGCTCATGAATCTGGACTTCCGCGAAGGCGAGCGGGTGTTCGTGGACTGGGTGCATGACTGGGAGACCATCCTGCCTCATGAGGCATGAGGCGAAAGGCCCAAGGCGAAAGGTGATCCTGTCTCATGCAACTCAAGGAACCGTTCAAACTCACCGCCGTCGGCGTCATCGGGTTCTGGCTGATGGCCTTTGCCTTGTTGCCGAACCTGTTGGTGGTGGTCGCCAGTTTGCTCGAACGAGGCGGTGACGAGTTCGTCGCGCTGATCCTTACCCTGGATAATTATCGGCGCCTGTTCGACCCGCTCTATCTGGGTGTGCTGCTGGATTCGCTATGGCTGGCGGCGGCGACCACGCTGCTGTGCCTGTTGCTGGGTTATCCGTTCGCCTACTTGCTGACCCGAATGCCGGCGCGCTGGCGGCCCCTTTTATTGTTGCTGGTGATCGTTCCGTTCTGGACCAGTTCGCTGGTGCGAACCTACGCCATGGTCATCCTCCTCCAAACCAACGGCTGGCTGAATCAGCTCCTGCTGGACCTGGGATGGATCGCCGAGCCGCTGGAATTGCTCTACACCGAACCGGCGGTGATCGCGGGAATGCTCTATGCCCTGCTGCCGTTCATGATCCTGCCGCTGTACGCCGTGCTGGAAAAGCTGGATCGCCGCTTGATCGAGGCGGCCCGCGACCTTGGCGCCGGCCGGATCACCATCTTCCGGCGGATCATCCTGCCGCTGACCCTGCCGGGGATCGTCGCGGGTTGCCTGTTGACCTTCCTGCCGGGGCTGGGCATGTTCTACGTCGCCGATCTGCTGGGCGGGGCCAGGGCGATGCTGGTCGGCAATCTGATTCGCGACCAGTTCCTGTCCGCCCGCGACTGGCCGTTCGGCGCGGCGGCCAGCGTCTTGCTCACCGTGCTCATGGGGTTCTTGCTGTGGGCCTATTACCTCAGCGCCCGCCGCGCTAACCGGGGGGCATTGCCGTGAGCCCGCGCAACGCCGCCCGGACCGCTTACCTGGTGCTGATTTACGGCTTTCTGTACCTGCCGATCCTGGTGCTGATCGTCTATTCCTTCAACGACGCCAAGTACTCGCTGGAATGGCGCGGCGTGACCTGGACGTGGTACCGGAACCTGCTCGACGATCCCGACCTGCTCCAGGCGGCGCTGAATTCGGTCCTGATCGCCGCGCTATCGGCGACCGTGGCGACCGGGATCGGCGCGCTGGCGGCCGTGGCGCTGTATCGCTACGAATTTTTCGGCAAGCCGCTGCTTCAGGGCTTGATCTTCGTGCTGATGATGACGCCGGACATCGTCATGGGCATCGCGTTGTTGATCCTGTTCGCCAGCCTGAGCCTGCCGCTGGGATTCTGGACCCTGTTGCTGGCGCACATCACGTTCAACATCCCGTTCGTGGTGGTGACGGTGCTGAGCCGAATCAGCGGCTTCGACCGGCACTTGCTCGAAGCCGCCAGGGACCTGGGCGCGACCGAGTTTCAGGCCGTGCGCCGCGTCGTCCTGCCGCTGTTGATGCCGGCGGTGGCGGCCGGCTGGTTGCTGAGCTTCACTTTGTCCATGGACGATGTGATGGTCAGTTTCTTCGTCACCGGCCCGACCTTCGAAATCCTGCCGCTGAAGATCTATTCGATGGCGCGGCTGGGCGTGACCCCGGAAATCAACGCCCTGTGCACCCTCATGCTCGGGGCGACCCTGATCCTGATCCTGATCGCCCAACTGCTGCTGCGCGAGAGAACCTGACGGCCCGTTCGGCGCGGGGCCGGCGGTTGGAGTAAGATTACATTGGCGCATTCGCGCCGCCACCCACCTGAGATCACGAACATGTTTCGCCGCTGTCTTCCGACGATCACCGCCATCGCCCTGCTGGTCGGCTGCGCGTCGACCCCAGAACTTTCGGACGACGATGCCGACCCGCTGGAGAGCTACAACCGCGCCATGTTCGCGTTCAACGACGCGGTGGACAAGGCCCTCTTCAAGCCGGTCGCCAAGGTGTATCGGCGCGTGCTGCCCGAGCCGGTGACGACCAGTATCGGCAATTTTTTCAGCAACCTGAACGACGTGGTGGTGCTGGTCAACGACTTGCTGCAATTCAAGCTGCATCTGGCGGCGATGGACAGCAGCCGCATCGTGTTCAATACCACCTTCGGCGTGGCGGGCCTGTTCGATGTCGCCAGCCGGATGGAGTTGCCCAAGCACAACGAGGATTTCGGCCAGACCCTGGGGGTTTGGGGATTCGGCGAGGGCCCTTACCTGGTGCTGCCCTTGCTGGGACCGAGCACGGCGCGCGACACCGTGGGCCTGGTCGGTAATTTCTTCACCAATCCCATTACCTGGGCGACGGATTCCGACGCGGTCGCCTGGGGGTTGTGGGGGCTGGATCTGATCAATCGACGTTCCTCGTTGTTGCGAATCGAGCGGGCCCTGGCCGACGATCAGATCGAGCCCTACTCGTTCCAGCGCAGCGCCTACTTGCAGATGCGACGCAATCTGGTCTACGACGGCAATCCGCCCAAGCCGGATTTCAAACTTGAAGTTGAACCGGACAATCCGGTGCAATGAACGGGTCTTGGGTCACTCTGGCCGTGTTCGACACGCCGGCGGCGGCGGAGATCGTCCGTGGCCGCCTGCGGGTGGAAGGCATCGCTGGCCGGCTGGCGGACCGCTCGCTGTGGCCACTGGGGCTGGTCGCCGACGGCATCGAACTCCAGGTTCCCGCCACGCAACGGGAATCGGCGCGGGCCGTGCTGGCGCGGGATTATTCCGGAGAGCTTGAGTTCGGGCCATGAATCGGCGGGCGTTGCTGACCGGCTTGCTGCGCCTGACCGCCCGACTGTCGCTGCCGGTCGCGCACGCCAGCGGCGCGGCGCTGGGTTGGCTGTTGGGGCGGATTCCCAACCCCATGCGGCGCGTCGCCGCCCGTAATCTGGCTCTGGCGTTTCCCAAAATGGCGGCCGTCGCCCGTGATCGGCTGCTGCGCGACAACCTGGTGGAAACCGGCAAGCTGGTGCTGGAATTGGGACCGCTGTGGCTGTGGCCCGGCGCGCGGGTACTGGCGCTGGCGCAAGGTTCGGTGGCGGGCGAGGAGGCGTTGGCCGAGGCCGCGCAGCGCAAGCGGGGGGCGATCCTGCTCACCCCGCACCTGGGCGCTTGGGAAATGGCGGGCCTGTACTATTCCAGCCGTTATCCGCTGACCATCCTCTATCGTCCCAGCCGGCTGGGGCTGGACGAACTCAGCGTTCGGGGACGTGGCCGGCTCGGCGGCCAGGTGGTCGCCACCGACGCCCGCGGCGTGCGCGCCCTGCTGACCGCCCTGCGCCATGGCGAAATCCTCGGCATTCTCCCCGATCAGGACCCTGGCCTTGAAAGCAGCGTGTTCGCGCCATTTTTCGGCATCGCCGCCAGCACCATGACCCTGGTGTCGCGGTTGGCGCTGAAAACCGGCGTCCCGGTGTTTCTGACCTGGGCCGAACGCCTGCCCCGTGGCCGGGGTTACGCGCTGCATCTGCGGGTCTTGCCGGAGGTGACCACCGCCACGACGCTGGAAGCCTCGGCGGCGGCCCTGAATGGGGGCGTGGAAGCGGCAATCCGGACTCTACCGGCCCAATACTTGTGGATTTACAAACGGTTCAAGACCCGCCCGCCGGGCGAACCCAAACTGTACTGAGGCGCCACCCCTGGGAGAAATCGACATGAATTTCAAATCGGCCTGGCCTTGCGTATTCCTGTTCGCCGCTGGTCTGGCGCAAGCCGCCGACCCGCCCATCGTCATCAGCACCGGCAAGAGCGGCGGCGGCTATAACACCATCGGCGAGCGGCTGAAAAGCGTGCTGGCCGAACAGGATCAACCCGCCCAGGTGCTGACCAGCGCCGGCTCGATTGAGAACCTGACCCGCCTCGACGATCCGCAAAGTCCGGTCAGCGTCGGGCTGACCCAGGCCGACGCCTTGAAGTATTACCTCAAGAGTCATCCCGGTTTCGCCGACCGGTTCATCGGGCTGGGCGAGATCGGCAAGGAATGTGTCTTCATCGTCACCGGCAAGGACAGCGACATTCACAGCGACGGCGACTTGCAACAAAAGGGCAGGAACTGGCTGATCGCGGTGCAGTCGCCCAACAGTGGAGTGGCGGTGACCTGGGAATACATGACCGTGTTGGAGCCGGCGTTCAAGAATACCGCGCCGGCCTTCGTGGACGGCGCCGAGGCGCTGTTGCAGATCAAGAGCGGCGGCAAGGCCAGCAAGATTCAGGCGGCGATGGTGGTGCAGAAGCCCATGGCCAAGTCCACCGAGATGCAGGTGGTGTTGGAGAACCCCAAGGATTTCCGGCTGATTCCGGTCAAGGACTGGGATTTGAACGACAAGCTGCCCGATGGCAGCGCGGTGTACACCTTCGAGAACGTGACCGTGGCCGAGAAGAAGTGGGGTTTCGACACCACAGTGGATACGATTTGCACCCATGGGCTGATGCTGGCCAACAAGGCCAAGCTGACCGCCGATCAGCGCGCCCGCTTGTCGAAGGTGATGCTGCTGGCCGCCAGCCGGGTCGTGGGGGATATCGACAAGTAGCCGTCCTGATTTTCAAGGCTCATACCGATTCTCAGTAGGTTTTGTTGGAACGTGTAACTCCGTGGGATGCGGTGAGGTACGAACCGCACCCTACGGCTGCTTGAATAAAAACCCTCACCCCCAACCCCTCTCCCAAAGGGCGAGGGGAGTTTTCGTATAAGCTCTCAATCGTACTGAACTATCCAGTGTTATTTTGGGGTTACGGCGCCGTCTTGGGCGGCGTGCCGGCCCAGGGCATCATCGGCACCGCCGACAGCGAGTTTTTCGGCGAACCTTCCACCAGCTTGTCGCTGTAGACCAGGTACACCAGGGTGTTGCGGGGCTGGTCCAGGAACCGCACGACCCGCATTTTCTTGAACAACAGGGAGCGGCGTTCGGTGAATACTTCCTCGCCGTCCTTGAATTTTTCCTTGATGCTGATCGGTCCCACCTGACGGCAGGCGATGGACGCATCGGAAGTGTCCTCGGCCAACCCCAACCCGCCCTTGACGCCGCCAGTGCGCGAGCGGCTGACGTAGCAGGTGACCCCCGCGATCTTGGGATCGTCGAAGGCCTCGATCACGATCTTGTGATTGGGACCGAGCCATTGGAACGCGGTGTCCACGCTGCCGACCTCCTGGGTGACGCCCGCGCCGGCCAGCGCCCACAACACTCCACCGCACAGCCCGGCTGACAAAATGCGATGCATGACGGTCTCTCCATCGGTTGAGAATGTCCAGGCGAGCATAGCGCAACGCACATGAAAAAGGCGGCCCGTGGGCCGCCCTGTGGTTTACCGCGCTACCTTGCGGCGTTTAGCCGAGATCCTTGATCCCCTGAATCAGGCCCGCCGCGACTTTCTGCGCGTCGCCGTACACCATCCGGGTGTTGTCGGCGAAGAACAGCGCGTTTTCGATGCCGGCGAAACCGACGCCCTTGCCGCGCTTGATCACCTGCACGTTCTTGGCGTGATCCACGTTCAGGATCGGCATGCCGTAGATCGGGCTGGACTTGTCGTTGCGCGCCGCCGGGTTGACCACGTCATTGGCGCCGATCACCAGCGCCACGTCGGCGGTCGGGAACTCTTCGTTGATTTCCTCCATGTCGAAGATCAGATCGTAGGGCACGCCGGCCTCGGCCAGCAGCACGTTCATGTGGCCGGGCATCCGGCCGGCGACCGGGTGGATGGCGAACTTGACGGTCGCGCCACGCTCGATCAGCAGCTTGCACATTTCCCAGATCTTGTGCTGAGCTTGTGCCACCGCCATGCCGTAACCGGGCACGATGATGACCTTGGCCGCATACGCCATCTGGATGGCCGCATCCGGCGGCTCCATCGGCTTGAGGCTACCGGTGACGGCCTGCGCCTCGCCACTGCCCAGCGCCGCCCAGTTGCTGAACAGCACGTTGGACACCGAGCGGTTCATCGCCTTGGCCATCATCAGGGTCAGCAAGGTACCCGACGAGCCGACGATGATGCCGGCGATGATCATGGCCGAGTTGCCCAGCACGTAGCCTTCCAGCGCCACCGCCAGGCCGGTGAAGGCGTTGAACAGGGAGATGACCACCGGCATATCAGCGCCGCCGATGGGCAGGGCCATCATCGCGCCGAAGGCCAGCGCCAGCAGGAAGAACAGCGTGATCAACGGGCCGCTGGCGCTGTGGTTCAGGGCGATGACCAAGCCCAGCACCACCGAGACCGTGAAGATCGCCAAGTTGAGTTTTTGTTGGCCGGGGAAGCGGAATTTGGCGTCGTCCTTGAAGAACTTGAGTTCCTGCAACTTGCCAAACGCAACCACCGAGCCGGAGAACGAGACCGCGCCGATCAAGGCGCCGGCCACGGCCATCACCAGGATGAAGGTGGGGGGCGCCGTCGCCTTGTCGCCATGATCCTTCAGCAGTTCCACCGCCGCGATGGCCGCCGCCGCGCCGCCGCCCATGCCGTTGTAGATCGCGATCATTTGCGGCATGGCCGTCATCGCCACCTTCTTGGCGCCGTACCAGGCAATCGCGCCGCCGATGGCGATGGCGACGATCATCAACAGGTAATTGCCGGGACCGGCTTGAATCTGCGGATGGATGAAGCTGATCACGGTCGCCAGCACCATGCCATAGCCCGCCCAGATGATGCCGCTGCGGGCGGTGGTCGGGTGCGACATCCGCTTGAGGCCGATGATGAACAGCGCGGCCGTCACGAAATAGATGGTTTCAATCGTGTAGCCCATGACTTACTTCTCCTGGCCCTTGCTGCTCTTGAACATTTCCAGCATCCGCTCCGTGACGAAATAGCCACCGACGGCGTTGCCGGCGCCCAGCAGCACGCCGAGGAAGCCGATGGCCTGTTCCAGCGGCGTCGTCGCCTGGCCCAGCGCCACCATGGCGCCGACCAGCACGATGCCATGCACGAAGTTGGTGCCCGACATCAGCGGCGTGTGCAGAATGACCGGCACCCGGCTGATGATCTCGTAGCCGAGAAAACCGGCCAGCATCAGGATGTAGATGGGGGAGAAGAACTCGACGACTTGCTTCATGACTTCCATAACGCTTCTCCGTTATTGTGGCTATACCAGCTTGCTGGTGGGTTCGTGGACGATCTTCCCGTCACGGGTCAGCGCGCTTTTGGCGATCACCTCGTCGTTCCAGTCGAGGTTCAGGTTACCGTCCTTGATCATCGGCGACAGGAAGTTGAACAGGTTCTTGGCGTACATCTCGCTGGCCGGGACCGGGAAGCTGCTGGGGATGTTGAGCGGGCCGGCGATGATCACGCCATTGTGCTCGATGGTTTCGCCCGGCTGGGTCAGCTCGCAGTTGCCGCCGGATTCGGCCGCCAGGTCGACGACCACCGCGCCGCGCTTCATGCCCGCGACCATGGCGGCGGTGACGATCTTGGGCGCCGCGCGGCCGGGCACGGCGGCGGTGGTGATCACCGCGTTGGCGGCGGCGATGTGCTTGGCCAGCACGTCGGCCTGTTTCTGCTTCTCTTCCGCCGTCAGTTCGCGGGCGTAACCGCCCTCGCTGGCAGCGCTGACCCCGGTGTCGATCATCTTGGCGCCCAGCGATTCGATTTCCTGCCGGGCGGCCGGACGCACGTCGTAGGCTTCCACCATCGCGCCCAGACGACGGCAGGTGGCGATGGCCTGCAAGCCCGCCACGCCAGCGCCGATGATGACCACCTTGGACGGACGGATGGTGCCGGCGGCGGTGGTCAGCATCGGGAAGAAGCCGCTGGCCAGGTTGGCCGCCAGCAGCGCCACCTTGTAGCCGGAAACCGCCGCCTGCGAGGACAGCACGTCCATGGATTGGGCGCGGGAGATGCGCGGAATCAGTTCCATGGCGAAGCTGGTGATCTTCTTGTCGCGCAGCCGCTTGGTCATCTCCAGATTGCGATGCGGCAACAGGACCGCTAGCAGGGTCGAGCCTTCCCGAAGCAGTTCCACCTCTTCCAGGGTGGGGGCCTGTACCTTGAACACGACGTCGGCCTCGGCGTACAACGTCTTGACGTCGTCGATCAGCCGGCTGCTCTTGCCGTAAGCCTCATCGGGAAAAAAGGCGCTGAGACCGGCGCCCTTTTCTATCAGCATTTCCACGCCGAGCTTGGCGAAGCGCTCGGCCATCGTAGGGTCCAAGGCGACCCGTCGTTCGCCCGAAACGATTTCCTTCGGGACGGCCATACGAGCAGGCATGTTGTTGTCCTCCTAAATGGTGATTCCACCGGGTCCCGCCGACCCGGAAATGGGCGCGAAAAAAAGGCTTTTAACAAGCCTGTTGGGGGTAATTCCAGCGTTGGTTTTAGGGAATGCGCGCGCCAACGGCGGGAAGGCGCGCGATAACCTCGAATTATAGAGTAACCTACACCGCCAACAGTATAAAAGGCGCGGGCTGAATTGCCATGGCGGATTTTGGGCGGACGGCGGTCCGCCGAACGCCGGGGCGGAGAGCAAGGGTCAATGTTGACGCAAGGACCAGTTGACCATGCGACAATACCCCATGTCGAACAGTCGTCGTAACCGTTCAGTCCCCTCTCTCCCTGAAAGGGGGAGAGCGAAGCGAGGGGGCCGGGTTGGGGTGAGGGGGTCAGTCTTTGAAACCAACGCCCTCACCCCCAACCCCTTGTATGTTTGGAATCGGTTAAAGTTTTGGTGAACGTGGTAGCGCGATACCCCTCTGGGACGCCAGAGCCCGTGGGAGAGCCTGAAGCGCCACGTTGGTTTTCTGGTGAGCCCAAAGCCCGGACAGTTGCCGGGGTCAGAACCCGCATCGTGCAAGGTCGGGATAAGGAACACCTCATGATGAAAAACGCTGTCGCTGCGACGGTCCACGCCGCACTCAACGCCGAACACCCGGCGAGGGTGGATAACCCCGCGTTGGCGGAGGAACCCCGCCCCCGCCCGGCACCGACCACCGAGGCGGTCCCGCTCCCTGCCGAGTGCTGGGTCGGGATCGACGTGGCCAAGGCCCATCTGGATGGGGCGACGTGGCCGGCGATCGAACGGCTGCGGGTCGCCCGCGACGACGCGGGGTTGGGGGCCTTGACCGCGTGGCTGCGCGCCCGCGCCCCGCGGCTGATCGTGTTGGAAGCGACGGGCGGTTTGGAGGTGCCGGTCGTGACGGCGCTGGTGGAAGCCGGCTTGCCGGTGGCGGTGATCAACCCGCGCCAGGCCCGGGATTTTGCCAAGGCTACTGGGCGGTTGGCCAAAACCGACGCGCTCGATGCCGCGGTGCTGGCCCACTTCGGCCACGCGATCCGCCCCGAACCGCGCCCGTGGAAGGACGCCGAAGCGCAGGCCCTGACCGCCGTGATCCAGCGCCGCCGGCAGGTGGTGGAGATGCTGACCGCCGAGAAGAACCGCCTGGCCAGCGCTCATCCCCACGTCAAACCCGATCTCGAAGCGACCATTGCCTGGCTGGAACAACGCCTCAAGGATCACGACCGCGACCTCCAGCAACGGCTGCGCGCCAGTCCGGTCTGGCGCGAACGGGACGACCTCCTGCGCGGCGTGCCCGGCATTGGCCCGGTGACGGCGGCGACCTTCCTGGCCGCCTTGCCGGAACTGGGGACTCTGGATCGGCGCCAAATCAGCGCGCTCGTCGGCGTCTGCCCGTTCAACCGCGATTCCGGCCAGAGCCGGGGCCGCCGGATGATCTTCGGCGGCCGGGCCGGGGTTCGGGCGGTGCTGTACATGGCCACGGTCACGGCCAGCCGCTGTAATCCGGTCATCAAAGCGTTTTACCAGCGCTTGCGGCAAGCCGGCAAACCGGCCAAGGTCGCCCTGACCGCCTGCATGCGCAAATTGTTGACGATCCTGAACGCGATGCTCAAGGCCAAGACCCCCTGGCAGCCGCCCGCGGAGTGCAAGCCTTGAGTCGCTTCAACACAGTTGCTCTCCCGCAAGCGGGCGAGGGGAATGAACGGTTACCAGTCGTCAAGCACGATGGATCACGGGCACAGATGGGCGGGTGAAGCATGTACGGGTTGGAGCAGCAGATTCTGCACACGGACATCACGGGAATGCCGTTGGAGTGGATCGATTACCAACAGGCGGTGCGGTTGTACCACGCCGGCCAGGTGGCGTACACCTGCGGCAGGATCCTGTACACGGTGCGCGGGGGCGTCAACGCCCGCAGTGGCCGGCGGAGCGCCGTCACGGTGAATTCGATCATCGCCACCCAGGGTGGGGCCTACGCGCGGCTGCGCGCCCGCCAGGACTACGCGCCGCCGCTCTCCAACGCCGCGCTGTTCCGGCGCGACTGCAATACCTGCCTGTATTGCGGCGAGACCTTTTCGGTTCGTGACCTGTCTCGCGATCATGTCCGACCCATCGTGCAGGGCGGCGGTGATCGCTGGAACAACGTGGTCACCGCTTGCAAGCCCTGCAATCACCAAAAGGGTGGCAAGACCCCGGAACAGGCGGGCATGCAGTTGCTGGCCATCCCGTTCACGCCCAATCACGCCGAATACGTTTTCTTACAGGGCCGGCGGGTGTTGGTCGATCAGATGGATTTTCTGCGAGCCCACTTTCCCCGAACCAGCCCCCTGCACCAGCGGCTGGCGCGGTTGTCCTGACTCAGTCGCATCCGGTGGCGAGGAGGGTTGACCCATGTCGAACGACCCCGGCTTGCTGCACCACCTGCTCGATGGCATCACCACCTTTGCCCAGCGGCAGTTGGCCGAGCGCCGACATCATCAGGAACGACTGGCGGCGCTGCGGAACGCCATCGAACAGGTGGTGGACGCCAGCGAGCCGCGCCTCCGGTTGGTGGGCGACTATGCCGACAAACTGGTGGACGCGGTCGAGACCGCGCTGACCCATTGCCACCAATTGACCCGGCGACTGCCCCCGGCGCTGATCCTGAGCGCGCGCGCCTGGGCCAGCGATCCACGGGTCAATGCCTTTTTCGCGACGGTGGCCGACCTGCGAACCGCCTTGAGCGCATCCCGGTCGGTACGGGAGTTTTTCCAGCAGCCCAGCCCGCCCGAGGAATGTTTCGCCTTGATGCTGATGGTCAAGCAGGAAACCGAAGCCTTCGGCACGGCGCTGGAGGGCGACATGCTGGTGCGTGAGGTTCGCCAGATTCAGGTCAGCTTTTCGGAATACCGGTTGCACTTTCCCGCCGCTAGCGAGGCCGAGTTGCGCCAGAATTTACGGCAACGGATGCTGGTATTTCTGGCGAGCCGGGCGCGGGAGCATATTGGCGAACTGCGGGCGCGGCGCGATGCGTTGGAGGAGCAGCGGCGGCAATTGCGGGCGCAGTTGCAAGCCTTGCGCGGTCAGGCCCGGGGGTTGCGGCCGTTGTTGTCGAGCGCCGACGCCGAGGAGCGCCGATTGGCGACGCTGGAGCAACGGCTGGCCCGGACCGAGGAGGAATTGACCGACGCTCGCAAGCCGTTGACCACGCTGGATGATTATCTGGAACAGGTCCGGCGGATCATTGGCCAGCCGGAGCCGTATCTGCATCTTCATCCGCTGTCCCTGCGGATCAACCGGCTTGGGATCAAGCTCGACCCGGATTCGCCGGAGCCGGGCGAAACCCTGGCGCTGTGCGAATGGGATTCCCTGGAGGAACGGCGGATCGGCACGCTGGTGCGGTTTAGTCGCGGGGAGTTGTTAGCGGACGGCGCTTAGGGACCGTACAAAAATTTCTCTCGCAAACGCCCTCACCCCTGCCCCTCTCCCGCTAGCGGGAGAGGGGTTCTGCCGCTCTACCACCTGCGGGCGAAAGGTTCTTGCGCGGCGTCTAATTCCAGGTGCCGGCCACCGCGACCAGCTTGGCCGAATGTCCAGGGCGGTAAGTTTGAAGGTGGGTTCCATCAGGGAAAGACCTCACTGCAACGGGTTGGATCGTGAGGGAACTATAGCAAAACCGGCAGCTTGGCCAAGGAGTGGAAAACCGGCGCTGACCAGGTTTGGCCCGGAGCGCGAAACCGCGAATTTCCTCCATCGCATTCAGACCAGAATGATGGTGTCGCTGTAGGATGCTACCGTTTCATCGTGAGTCAGCAGGCGCATGGGCTCCGTCAGCGCCTGCGCGATCAGGATGCGGTCAAAGGGGTCCTGGTGGTGAGGGGCGAGCTGTTCAATCGCTACCGCATGTTCGGGCTCTACCGGAAGGATGCCGTAGCCGGCTTGCCGAAAATAGCCTAAGAGGCTATAAAAAATTAAGCTTATGAATAGATTTAAAAAAACCTTCAATATTTTTGCAGGGAGGGAACCACTTGAATAAAACCCTCACCCCCAACCCCTCTCCCAAAGGGCGAGGGGAGTTTTCGGGCCTTGAGGGAGAGTCGAGGGCTGTCCGTGATGGCCCACAGGGCGACATGGGTATCGAGGAGCACGTTCA
>JAXMFY010000034.1:0-21564 GCA_046347555.1 Candidatus Competibacteraceae bacterium
CGCTACGCCCGCTTGGGGTATCGTCCACTGCGTGCCCGATACCCACGCGCGGGTGTCGCTCAACTCGCGCCCCGTTAGGCAGCATAAAACACGCGCCGGGGCGCATCACTGCAGCAGAACAGGGAGATATTCGGTGTCCAAGACCATAGTCATCGCAGCGTCCAAAGTGCGCCAGGGGGAACTTGTCCTCTTCACAACATCCGTGAAAGTGTCAGATCTCGTGTCAGAAGGGTTCTACAGCGTCGAGACGCTAGACCCGGAAAACATGAATGACAAGGGCTATCAACGCTTGCTCAACAAAGCAAGGGCCAAGAAGCTTGCAGACTACATCGTCAAAGGACAAGACAGTCAGGACGCGTTCCTTCCCACCTCGGTTTTTCTCGCCACAGACAAGAGCATCGACTTCGACAGTTCGACGAACACAATTGCAATTGACATCGGCAAGGTTGGCCCATTTAGTGTCGTCGATGGGCAGCACAGGCTCGAAGGTCTGAAGATGGCGGCAGAAAAGGATTCGCGTGTACTTGGCTTCGAGGTACCTGTGAACATCGCAATCAATCTGCCAAAGATCGCCCAGATGTGCCACTTCCTGATCGTGAACACCACTCAGAAGAGCGTCGACAAGTCGGTGGAGCAGCGAATCATCGCAAGGCTGAGCGATGCACTCGATATTGAGGACGACCTGCCCAGCCTTCCGAAGTGGATCTTCAACACTGTTGAGCGCGGCGAAGTAGAGAAGGCGGTCAAGTACGCAGATTACTTGAACGACAGCACCGACTCTCCTTGGCACGGGAAAATCAAGATGGCGAACTCGACCTCCGATGAGGGATCGATGAATCAAAGATCATTCGTCAAGGCGATTGTCAAATACGTGCTCACGGCAAATAATCCACTCTCAACCATCGTCAAAGATTTCGAAAAGGAGAAGAAGATATTTTTAAACTACTGGAAGGCGATTGCAGCAATTCTTGATGATGGCAATGCAGCGGTTCTCTACAAGTACAACGGCGTTGAGCTGTTTTGCAAGTTTTCAATCCCCTTCTTCATCAAGCTTCAAGACCGCGGGAGCTTTACGGCGGCAACTATGGAGGCGCTACTTCGCTCGTGTTTTGACAACGTCGAGGGCGAGTACGCTGGGGTTGGCCATCCCGACTGGTGGGCAAAGGGCGGCAAGTCGAGCTTTCTGAACGCAGGCGCAATCAATGTCGTGTCGCAGGAGATGGCCAAAGCCCTGCACAAGTCCTCAGCCGGTGGCGCGATCGAGCTATGAAGCTGGATCTGCTGGTGCCCCTACCGCACACCTCGGAACCCTTTCGCCGCAACCGCGAGCGGTTCATCCCGGCGAAGCCTGGTTGCTACGCGCTGACAACATTCGAGCGAGAGGTGCTGTACATCGGCCTCACGATAAACCTGCGACGCAGGATCAATGAACACCTCGACAGCGCGGCGAAGACTGAACTCACCGCGCGCGGCCGAGCAGTCCTCGTCCACTGGACTGAGACAACGGAGATCAACAAGATTGAGCGAACCTGGCTGAATATCCACCTTCTCAATGAAGGCTGTCTCCCCATCCTGAACAGCGTCTACTCGCCCACCTCAACGTAGTGCAAGATGCCGCCTAACACGCTGGTCAACCTGACCTGCTACAGCCGGCTTCGCCGGCCTTCGCAGGCAGGTTACCAGCAACGTTCGTCGGCGCTTCGCGCCGACGAACGGGGCGCGAGTTGAGCCCACTTCGGGTTCTCCGGCGCGAGCGCCGTCGAACCCTCGTTGGAGCGACACGGCTTCGCCGCTACGCCCGCTTGGGGTATCGCCCACTTCGTGCGCGATACCCACGCGCGGGTGTCGCTCAACTCGCGCCCCGTTAGGTCCCAAGATTTTTCTTTTCATTTCACTTCGGAAATTTCTATGGGTCACGCAGCTTCGGCGGCGTAATTGCTTCGGTTAGTCAGTTGAGTTCGTGGCTTCGGCCTATCAGTCACAAAGGCCAATGAATCCCTGCCTTCGTTCTCCGCTTCGGCTTCATCCGTGATTACCGAGCTTGCGGCCCTTCATCGTCACACGTAAATTCGGCTCAAGATTTAGGTGTCATCGGTCTTTCCAAAGCCCGGGCACCTAACCAGTCCTTCAAGCCGACGCCGTACCGGCGCGGCTTAAGTCCAACGTTAGGCACACATAAGGGGATCGAAAATTATGGCTTGGGAACATTTCGATGTTAAAAAATCTGGAATTTGTAAAGTTTTAAAAAAGGAAACGGGGGAGATATTTGAATATGAATATAAGAGAGGTATTGTCTCTACTGGGAAAAGTCGTGTTTTTTGGGGCTATCAGATATTGATCAAAAATGGGCAAATGGAAATAGTCGGTAAAAGCAAAGGAGATTCTGAACCGTATTCTCTGGCGCTAAAGGATTGCAATAGAAAGATGGAATCAGAAGGTTTAGTATTATTGGTGGCCGGTAATTCCGATAATTATTCAGAATCGCCAATGAGTGGTGGGGCAGGATATGGTTATATTAAAGGCATAAAAGAAGCGATAGACATTATGTCATTTCTATCCGAATAGATTGGGTTGCCGCCTTTTTAGCAACCCAACATTAAATCAATCGGGGCCTAACTGGGGCTTGCACCTGACCCCGCTACGCGAGGCAGGTGAAGCAGGTCGTTCGTGGGCGCTTCGCGCCGACGAACGGGGCGCGAGTTGAGCCCACTTCGGGTTCTCCGGCGCGAGCGCCGTCGAACCCTCGTTGGAGCGACACGGCTTCGCCGCTACGCCCGCTTGGGGTATCGCCCACTTCGTGCGCGATACCCACGCGCGGGTGTCGCTCAACTCGCGCCCCGTTAGGCACCGCGACAGGCGTCCCCTCGAAATCAACCTGTGGAGGATTTGAGTGATTGTTCGGCACGAAATTGAGACGGGCTGGCCCAGTCAATTGACCCTCAGGCAACGAATCGCTGCATACGCAAGAGTCGATCGAGCAAGAGGCTTCAAAATCGGCATCACGTGTGACCCGCGGAATCGGGCAGGTCTATACCGATACAAAGAGCCCCAATACCGCGAAATGGTGGTGCTCTATCAAACAACTTCTGACGCGCAAGTGCGGCAGCTTGAGCGCGAGCTGACAATCTGGTTTGTCAATGACAGCGACAACGAGCGATACGGCGGCGCGGGGCCTCAAGGACGGCCTCCATTCTTCTTGTATGTCGTGCTTCGATAGCGGTGCCTAACCCGTCGTTGAACCGGAGCGCCAACGGCATGGCACCTTGCCCCCGAGGCGCTGCCTGCCTATCCTGCGCCTCGCGGGCAAGGTGCCACGCCGTCGTCGCCCGGTTAACTCTGCGTTAGCGCGGTAGGGCGGGTTAGCGCAGCGTAACCCGCCTAACTGGGCGCTGCACCGGAGCGGACTACGATTGCCCGCTCCCAAGTATTGCGTTTCCTTGGTAAAATTTTATGACTGCTCAAACATCTATCAGTATTCCAGATGATCTAGTCGCCGAATTGTATCGGCGAGCACCTCAACCGGATGCACGTACTGCTCTTATAGCAGAAGCTCTCCGTTGCTTTTTCGCCACGCACGCTGCTGCAAACAGCGATCTTGAAATTTTAAACCGCCATGCGGACGAATTAAATCAAGAAGCGGAGGATGTTCTTGATTATCAGGTGATTTCTTGAAACGCGGCGATTTATACCGGGTTCCGCATCCATCGGTTCGCGACCCAAGGCGATCCAGAGTTTTCGTTGTGGTTAGTCGCCAAGTGCTGATTGATTCGAAGTTTTCTACGGTGATTTGTGCGCCTATTTATAGTGCCTATCATGGCCTTTCCACCCAAGTCCTTGTTGGAATCGAACAGGGCTTGAAACATGAAAGCAGCATCCATTGTGATGACTTGGTGAGCCTGCCTAAATCCGTCCTAACAGATTATGTGGGTTCATTGCTACCCGAAAAGCTTGTTGAACTTAACCAAGCTCTTCGAGCAGCCCTGGATATTGGAAATGCCTAACTGGTCGTTGCACCTGACCGTGCTACGCACGGCAGGTGAACGAAGTCGTTAGGCCAGCATGTTGAATTGAACGATGAAAGATATAGTGAACTGCCCAAAATGCCTGAAAGAAATGGAGCGCGGTTTCTCATCAGCAAATAGCGGGTTATCGTGGATTGGAGCCCCAAAATTTAGCTCTTTTGCTTTCCTAGATAAAGATTTATCTGAGGCTGGAATACGAAAATATCTTCCGTGGAAGGGCTATTATTTTAATGCGTGGAATTGTCGTACATGTCAAATAATAATTATCGACTACTCGCAAAAACTTGATAGGAATGCCTTAACGCGGTAAGGCATAGGTCAGGTTGCTGTCTTTTAGTAACCCAACATAATAAAAGCCTAACTGTGGCTTGCACCTGACCGTACTACGCACGGCAGGTGAAGCGGATCGCTAGGTTCAGCAACAAAGGATCGAGATGAAAAAAGTTCTAAACGTAGGTGGCAACAGCAAGGCAATTCCGCTTCCGCCCCAATATTCAGAATTTGAACACTTGCTGCTCGATATTGACCCGAAAGGTTCGCCAGATATTGTGTGTGATGCGCGTAATCTTACCACCCTTGACAGTGGTCAGTTTGACGCTGTTTATTGCTCACATAACCTTGAGCACTACTACCGACATGATGTACAGAGAGTCCTAGCTGGGTTCCTACACGTACTTAAGGACAGCGGTTTTGCGCATATTCGGGTCCCAGACATCCACGAAGTGATGCGGATCACCATTGACAGGGGTTTAGATATTGATGATGTCCTGTATCAATCACCGGCAGGGCCAATTATGGTTCTAGACGTCCTTTACGGTTATAGCGTTGAAATCGAGCGAAGCGGGAAAGATTTTTTTGCCCATAAGACCGGTTTTACACATAAATCGTTGTTAAAAGCCTTGCAGAAGGCGGGCTTCTCAGAGATATATAGTGTCGCTGACAATCTTGAAGTGTCTGCTTTGGCATTCAAAATGGTGCCAGACCATGCTACACGAGCACTATTCAACCTCCCTCCTGATTAACAGCAATCGTTTTGTATGGCTTACCTAATACTAATTCTGAATAGATTTTCGTCATTCCCGCGAAGGCGGGAATCCAGTCAGCCACCGAACAACTAGATACCCGCTTTCGCGGGTATGACGAATGGAACAGTTTTTTCCCTGAAAAAAAACCTAACAGGAAATGGTATAACAACGCCATCAACTCGGACAGTGAAAATCTGCGCTCCTCCGTCGCATTGCTTTTCACTGCTGGTTATGGCGAACGTTTGTTGGCGCGAAGCGCCGACAAATAGGGCGCAAGTTGTCGAACTTCGGCTTCTCGGCGCGATTACAGCTTCAGTTCCGTTCCTCCTCATGGCGATATTTGGCATCAATCGACGAGTTGAATTCGACGCCACAGCCAAGACTCTTTGCGTTACGGAGTCGCATCTAGCTCGAAGGCAACGTGAGTTCAATAATCACTTCGCTGAGGCAACTCAACTCGAAGTCGTCCGCCATGATTGGTTTGGCAGTCCATCGGCTTATGAGATTCGCCTGATATCAAGCACGATAAAACCTTTCGCCTATTGGTAATCTTTCCTCGCGCTTTGACACCGAGCCCGCCCTCTCGGTCTTGCGCGCCATGATCGAGCAATTTCGGTAACTCCTTGGCCCAATCCATCGGTCCACCGGACCTGCGCAAAAAGCCGCGCAGGCTGGTCAATTCAAACATTTGGCACGGCAACATATGCGACTTTGGTCATTGCACCCAAAATACCTGGACCCCCGAGGACTGGTAGCGCTATGGCGAGAAACACTGCTCGCGCAAGCCGTGCTTCGTGGCGAAACGCGCGGGTATCATCACCATCCACAGTTGGACCGGTTCAAGAATAATGCGGCGCCGCTCGCGGCTATTTCGCTGTATCTGGAAGCCATTCATGCCGAGGCGGAAACACGGGGTTACTCCTTCGATAAAAGCAAGATTCAGCAAGTGCAAAAGCAAGTCACTCTAGCCGTAACATCCGGTCAAATGGAGTATGAGTGGGCGCATCTTATGGCAAAGCTCAAAGCGCGTAATCCGGCCTATTATCAGCGGTGGCGTGAAACCAAATTGCCAGTACCACACCCCCTGTTTGAGGTGTATGCCGGAGACGTTGAGTCATGGGAGCGCCAGTAAAATCCCTTTCATTCGTTCGACGGCGCGAAGCGTCGTCGAACCAGTTCCCAGGCTCGTTCGGGCGGCCGTTCCAAGCGTGACTGTCCGAGGCCACGGCAAGATCTCTGGTGATCGGGAGCGCATCCATGCGGCGCGGCATGCGCAAGGACTTGACCTTACAGGGTGTGAGGCGTCCATTCCATTTGCCCTGCTGGACCTTACACCGGTGTAGTTCGTTTGGGGTAAAATGTGAAGGTGGGCTTTGCCCGTTCGTAACCGTTCGGATCCCCTGGTGGTTTCACCCCGTATTGATGGGTTTCGTTCCTCAACCCATCCTACAACCCATTGTTTTTTAGTAGGATGGGTTGAGCGTAGCGAAACCCATCGCCGTGCGGGACGAGGGGGGCTGAACGCTCGCGCCCGTTCTACTACCATGGCACGGGAAAATCCTGTAGCCACTGGATGGCCATGGAAATTCTGGCAATGGATGCAAAAACATCCGATCGCTGATCTAATGGAGTATCTTATTTAAAATACCGGCAAGATCATGGAAATAATGATGCCTATTTTTAATTATGGCAAACTGAATACGGTGCATGAACATGAAACTGGTGGATATTAAACAAGCCTTGAAGCAAGCATTGATCCAGGACGGTGAAATGAATCGGAAATTATATGAATATGAATTGGAAGAGCATCTGGACTATTTGAAAAGCTCCATGACCAAAGACAGGGATGATTTTATTTTCGTAGTGACAGTGAGAATCAATACCTTGACGTCCAATCATGATGTAGCCATGTTGCTCATGGAGAATTCTGGCAAGATATATATCAATGAATCGGCGAGAGACAGGCTCCAGGAATTATGGAGTCTGGCTTATTCAAGCAACATGAACAAGCTGATTCCCGAGTTTGCCAGGCAAATAAAAAATAATGAGTTACCTATCAACGGTGTTAAAACCATCAAAAAATTCATGGCCTGAATGACTTTCCTTAACTAACCAACAACATTTTCCAGTATCCTATTCTCTGGGCGATCATCTTCAGAGCGCAAAGCAATTTCCATGAACGAAAAACATCAAAAACCCGACTGGGTTCCCGAAAACGCCGGCAAGGAATTCACCACCTCGGTCATGGCCGGGGTCGATGGCGGCCACGACGGCATCCTCGGCCAGGCCAGCGTGGCGGTGCCGCGCCCGCCGACCCCGCGCCGCCGCCGGCTGACGGTGGACGAATATGTGGCCGGCGTGCTGGCCGGCGACCGCAACGTCCTGGGCCAGGCCATCACCCTGGTGGAAAGCAACGCCCAGGCGCATTTCGACATGGGCCAGGAGGTGCTGCGGCAACTGTTGCCGCACACCGGCAACTCGATCCGAGTCGGCATCACCGGCGTGCCGGGCGCCGGCAAGAGCACCTTCATCGAGGCGCTCGGCCTGCATCTGTGCCAACAGGGCCACAAGGTCGCGGTGCTGGCGGTCGACCCCAGCAGCACGGTGACGCGCGGCAGCATCCTCGGCGACAAAACCCGCATGGAACTGCTGTCGCGCGACCTGCGCGCCTTCATCCGCCCTTCCCCGTCCAGCGGCACGCTGGGCGGCGTGACCCGCAAGAGCCGCGAAACCATCCTGGTCTGCGAGGCCGCCGGCTTCGACGTGATCCTGGTGGAAACCGTCGGCGTGGGCCAGAGCGAAACCACGGTGCGCTCGATGGTCGATTTTTTCCTGCTGCTGATGATTGCTGGGGCCGGCGACGAGTTGCAGGGCATCAAGAAAGGCATCATGGAGCTGGCCGATGCGCTGCTGGTCAACAAGGCCGACGGCGACAACAAAATTCGCGCCAACGCCGCCCGCGCCGACTACAACCGGGCCCTGCACTACCTCGCCCCGGCCACCAAGGGCTGGCGCACCAAGGCTTATACTTGCTCCGCTCTCAACGGCGAAGGCATCGACGCCATCTGGAACGTGATCGGCGACTTCCGTCAACAGGTCACGACCAGCGGCGCGTTCGAGAAACGCCGGCAACGGCAAACCCTGGATTGGGTATACTCCATGGTCGAGGAACACCTGCGCGCCAGCTTCTTCAACCACGCCGGCGTCGGCAGTATCCGCGCCGATGTAGAATACGCCGTGATCGAGGGCCATTTGCCTCCGACCGTGGCCGCACAACAACTGATCCATAAATACGAAGACCATTAAATCAACTGGGAGGATACCATCATGCTGCGCAGTCCCCGCGATTTCTTCAAACCCAAGGTCGTCGGCGCCCCCGAACCGCTCCGCGAGATTCCGGTTCGTCCGTCGCGAATGATCCACTTTTTCGATCCCAGCAACGCCAAGATGGCGGTCAAGGTGCCCGACATCGCCAAGACCGTGGACATCATGCTCGGCAACCTGGAAGACGCCGTGCCGATCGACCGCAAGGAGGCCGCCCGCGAAGGTCTGGTGCAAATCGGCAAGAGTGTCGATTTCGGCGACACGCAATTCTGGACCCGCGTCAACAGCCTCGACAGCCCGTGGTTCCTGGACGACCTGATCCGGCTGGTCGGAGAAATCGGCGACAAGCTGGACGTCATCATGCTGCCCAAGGTTCAGGGACCGTGGGATATCTACTTCGCCGATCAACTGCTGGCGCAACTCGAAGCCAAGTACGGCGTGAAAAAACCGCTGATGCTTCACGCCATCCTTGAAACCGCGCTCGGCGTGGCCAACGTCGATGAAATCGCCAACGCCAGCCCCCGGATGCAGGGCATGAGCCTCGGCCCCGCCGATCTCGCCGCCTCCCGGCGCATGAAGACCACTCGGGTCGGCGGCGGCCATCCCGATTATGTGGTGCGCACCGATCCCGATCCCAAAAATCCCGACGCTCCCCGTCCCACCGCACAGCAAGATTTGTGGCACTACACCATCGGCAAGATGGTGGACGCTTGCACCAGCGTCGGCGCCCTGGCGTTCTATGGGCCGTTCGGCGACATCGCCGACCTGGTGGCTTGCGAGGACCAGTTCCGCAACGCTTATCTCATGGGCTGCGTCGGCACCTGGTCGCTGCACCCGAACCAGATCGCCATCGCCAAGCGGGTGTTCAGCCCGAAACCGGAAGAAGTGGCCTGGGCCAAGCGCGTCGTCGAAGCCATGCCCGACGGCAGCGGCGCGGTGATGATCGACGGCAAGATGCAGGACGACGCCACCTGGAAACAGTGCAAGGTCGTGCTCAATCTCGCCCAGCTCATCGCCAGCCGCGACCCGGAATACAAGGCGCTGTACGGGTTCTAAAACTAATCTCGCCCTCTCCCGCCGGGAGAGGGCCAGGATGAGAAGAGGTCCATAAGTTCTGTCGAATCAGGGATATCAATCATCCGAGGTGTCAAATGGCATACAGTGACTTTACCTTGGAAACTGCTATCGCCACGCTGGGCGTTTCGACCGAATTAATCCCTCTTTTCCCCGATCTTCGCTCTTTACCGGTTCCGGTTTGGCTTCAGAAAACGTTGTCCAAGCGCACTCCCTTGGCGTTGATCTCCGAAAAATCGCGTAGCGAATTCATCGTTGCGCCCATCCTGTTGGCCAGCCGAGAACTCTCTCACGAGAAATTGGCGATCTATTCCGGGCAAAGACTCGATATCGATTCCAACAAGGGCTTGGTTGGAGAATGTGATTTCATCCTGACCCTTTCTCCGCCTATCCTGCCCTTGCGATCCCCGATCATCACCATTGTCGAAGCCAAAAAGAACGACGTGGAAACCGGCTTGGGACAATGTATCGCGCAAATGGTGGCGGCACAAATCTTTAACCAATCCACGGGGCGCTCCAAACTTCCAGTATTCGGTTGCGTGACGACCGGCGAAATTTGGCAGTTCCTGCGACTGAAAGAATCCGTGGTCTCCATGGACGAACGACGCTATTACCTGGACGATGTCGGAAGTATTCTGGCGGTTATTCAACTGATCGTGACTCAAGATATTGCGCTTTTAGCCTAGGATCCTTCCCGTCGCGAGGAGAGAAGATTTTTCAATTTCAAAAACCATTTGGAACCTTCCCATGATCGCGCCCTTTTCCATCGCCCGCCTGCCGCGCATCGAATTTGGCGCCGGCGCTCTCGCCAAACTGCCCAACCTAATCGCTCAATACGGCAATCGCGCGTTGCTGGTGACCGGCCAGCGCTCGTTCGTCGAATCGCCCAGTTGGTCGTCGCTATTATCCGCCCTGGAAAAAGCCGGCGTTCGGTGGGAGCAGGCGCGAGTCAGCGACGAACCCTCGCCGCAATTGGTGGATCAAGCCGTCCAGCAATGGCGCGGCGCGAATATCCAAATCGTCGCTGGCATTGGCGGCGGCAGCGTGCTGGATGCCGCCAAAGCCATCGCGGGTCTGCTACCAAGTGGCGATTCGGTGATGAACTACCTTGAGGGGGTCGGGCCGGAGAAGCCTTTTCAGGGTCCCGCGACACCGTTCATCGCCGTTCCCACCACCGCCGGCACCGGTAGCGAAGCCACCAAGAACGCCGTGCTCAGCCTGCGCGGCCCGAACGGGTTCAAGAAATCCTTCCGCGACGACAAGCTGGTTCCGGAATACGCCCTGATCGATCCCGATCTGCTGGCGACCTGTCCCCGGCCGCAAATCGCCGCCAACGCGATGGACGCGCTCACCCAACTGCTGGAATCCTACGTCTCCATCAAGGCCAACCCCCTCACCGACGCGCTGGTGGAAAGCGGCCTGAAGGCGGTGCGAGAGGGTTTGTTTGCCTGGTATGAAGGCGGCGATGACGCCGCCGCCGGTCGTTCACGCATGGCCTACGCCGCATTATTGTCGGGCGTCTGTCTGGCCCAGACTGGCCTGGGGTCAGTGCATGGGCTGGCCTCGCCGCTGGGGGCATTCTTCCCGATTCCGCACGGCGTGGTCTGCGGTACGCTCGTCGGCGCCGCCACCCGCGTCAACTTGGCGGCACTGGCCGAACGCGAGTCCGACCACCCGTCCTGGCGCAAGTACGCTCGGGCCGGTGACCTGCTGCACGGGCGGCATTTTCCCACTCCCAAGGAATCGCACGCCGCGTTGCTGGCGCTGCTGGACGAATGGACCGAGCGGCTGACCTTGCCCCGGCTCGGCGCCTACGGCATCCAGGAAAGCGATTTCGCCCATGTCGTCGCCCACTCGCGCGGCGGCAGCATGAAAACCAATCCATTGATCCTGAGCGACACCGAAATCACCGAAATACTGCGGCAGCGGCTTTAACCGATGAAACTCTCAAAAGGCCCTTCATCTTCCTTGCCCAGCGTGGTCGTGGACCGGGAAACGGCCGAACTCAAGCGACTGGAAGAACGGATCGGCCGGGTCCACCTGCAACAGCGGCTGGGCATCGAGGTCGACCATGCGGCCCAGGTGTTCGGACGGGGCCGGACCTTTTTTCATATTGAGAACTGGTACTCGATTCACGCCCTGATTCGCCTGACCCTGCGTGGCCTGGGTCTGTACCGCCGGGGCTTGCGCAACGCCACCGCCATTCAAATCCGCCACAACGAAGTCGTCATGCCCCGGTTGCCCGCCGCCTTCGACGGCTTCACCCTGCTGCACCTGAGCGATCTGCATCTGGACGCCGATCCCGCCTATCCCGCCGCGCTGATCGAGCGTCTGCGGCAGGTCAATTACGATCTGTGCGTGATCACCGGCGATTTTCGGGCCAAGACCCACGGTCCCCACGCCGCAGCCCTCGCCGCCCTGACCCAGGTGCGCTTCCATCTGAGGGGTCCCGTCTACGCCGTTCTCGGCAACCATGATTCCATCCGCATGGCGCCTGGCATCGAGGCGCTGAAAATCACCTTGCTGCTGAACGAGTCGGTCCCAGTGGAACGCGGCGGCTCGACGATTCACCTGGCCGGCATCGACGATCCGCACTACTACCAAGTGGATAATTTCGACAAGGCCGCCGCTCATCTTCCACCGGAAGACGTGTCCATCCTGCTGTCGCACTCGCCGGAAACCTACCGGCACGCGGCCCACGCCGGCTTCGATCTGTTGTTGAGCGGCCACACCCACGGCGGGCAGATTTGTCTGCCCGGCGGCATCGCGCTGATGACCAACGCCGCCTGCCCGCGCCGCTATTGCAAGGGCGCCTGGCGCTACCACGCCATGCAGGGCTACACCTCGGTCGGATCGGGCGCCTCGGTGGTCGGGGTACGCTTCAACTGCCCACCGGAAATCACCCTGCACCATCTGCGCGCCCCGCCGGCTCAGTAGGGCCGGTTGCGAATGCCGAGCCGGTACAACACCCGCGACAACGCCAGCTCCAGCACGATGAAGCCGGCCGTCGTCGCCGCGATGGCCGGCCAACTCAGCCCGAATACGTCCGCCACCGCCAGCAGCGGCAACAATGCCTCGGGAATCTGGTCCAGACCCAGGGCCATGCCGCTGGTGGGCACGCCCAACCGCCGTTTGACAAAACTCGACAGTAGATCGCCCAGCATGGCGGCGGCCCCGATCGTCAATCCGACCATCGCCGACCAACCCAGCAGCGTGGCGCCAAGGGCAGCTGCCAGCGGCGCCAGCGCCACACCGCGCCAGGTCTTGGCATCCCCCAACAGGCGTCGGCCATCGATCCACCGTCGACCGCCATCCACCGGCCGGGCGCCCCGGTCGCCGCACACTGCGGCGGCGATGATCGGCACGCCATTGGCGATCAAGATCAGCAGCAGCAATTGCAATTCGACGAATGCCATGGCGGAATTCCAGGAAAGCCCTCTCAAGCATACGTCGGACAGGTTAAAATGGGACATTGCCGCTTCACATCATTTGAACGCGCCGTCCCGATGAGGATAAAGTCCCTCATCGCAACAACCAGGAGGATCGCATGAACATGTCACGTCTGGGCGCTGGTCTCGGCATCGCCAGCGGATTGCTGTGGCTGGCCGCCGCCCATGCCGCCGATCTCAACTCACCGGTCGGCAAATGGAAAACCGTCGACGACAAATCCGGCAAACCCAAGAGCATCGTGCAGATCACCGAAAGCAACGGCGTGCTGACCGGCAAGATCGTGGAACTGCTGGAAGGCGCCACCGAGAAAACCTGTAGCAAATGCGAGGGTGACTTAAAGGATAAGCCATTGGTCGGCATGAAAATTCTATGGGACTTGAAGAAAGAGGGCGACGAGTGGACGGACGGCAAGATTTTCAACCCGGCCGACGGCGGCACCTATGCGAGCAAGGCCAAGCTGACCAACGGCGGCAAAACCCTGGACGTCACGGGCAAATGGATGTTCTTCAGCCGGGAGCAAAAGTGGCAGCGGGTTGACTGAAACCTAAGCTTCCCGGCAAGCCGCTCTCGCCCTGCCTTGGCGCGAAGCGAGAGAACGAATCTTCAAGCCCGTAAACGTTCGGATCCCCTCGTCCCGCACGACGATGGGTTTCGCTACGCTCAACCCATCCTACAACCCATTGGTTTTTTCGTAGGATGGGTTGAGCGTAGCGAAACCCATCAATACGGGGCGAAACCATCAGGGGATCTGAACAATTACTCAAGCCCTTCCACCGCGCCGAAATCAAGCGATCGGACGAACTTCCGGCACCGGAATACCCTGCTGTCGGCAGGCGGCGGTCAGGGTATTCAATAACAGACAGGCGATGGTCATGGGGCCAACGCCGCCCGGCACGGGGGTAATGGCGCCCGCCACCTCGACCGCCGACTCAAAATCCACGTCGCCCACCAGCCGACCCTTGCCGTCCGGCGTCGGAACACGGTTGATGCCGACATCGATGACCGTCGCGCCCGGTTTGATCCAGTCACCCTTGACCATGCGCGCCTTGCCGACCGCCGCGACCAAGATGTCGGCCCGCCGGCATTCCTCCGCCAGGTCGCGGGTACGGGAATGGGCGATGGTCACGGTGCAATGCTCGCGCAGCAACAGCGCCGCCATCGGTTTACCCACGATGTTGGAACGCCCCAGCACCACCGCCCGCTGACCCACCAGATTGCCGATCCGATCCTTGAGCAACATCAGACAGCCCAGTGGCGTGCAGGGCACCATGCCGGTTCCGCCCACCGCCAGCAGACCCGCGTTCAGCGGGTGAAAACCATCCACGTCTTTTTGAACCGCAATCGCCTCGATCACCGCCTCCGGGTCGATCTGCTTCGGTAAAGGCAGTTGTACCAAAATACCGTTGACCGCCGGGTCCCGGTTCAACTCGGCGACGTGCGCCAGCAATTCGGCCTGGGTTGTCGTCACCGGCAATCGGTGCTCGAAAGAATTCATGCCCGCTTCCCGCGCCTGCAAACCTTTGTTGCGGACATAGATTTGACTGGCGGGATCTTCGCCGACCAGCACCGTCGCCAGACCGGGCGTGATGCCGTGTTCCGCCTTGAGCTGGGTGGCCCGCGTGGCGATGCCAGCCCGTAAGCGAGCAGCGAAATGTTTACCGTCGATGATGGTGGCGGTGGCCATGAAAGATCCTCGCGATCGTTAAAGTTGGCCGCAAATGGTATCTCAATTCCATACCGAATTCGGCCGACCGAAATCATCTCCGGCCAAGCCATGAAACAGCACACCCTGTTAGCGGCCGGATGGAACTTTCCTCTGTTATAATAACTAATGTTATTATTTTTCAGGTTATCAACCATGGCCCTAACTTTCTCCCACTTCGAGCGCTGCATCGACACCGTCCAGGCCCAACATCCCGACATGCCCCACCAGGCGGTGGTGCTTATGCGGCTGGCTCATCACGTCTTTCGCGCGTTGCACGAGCGACTGGACCGTTATTTCGCCACGCACGACCTGTCTACCTCGGCCTGGGCCGTGCTGATGATGATCTACAGCACGCCGGAACGCGCCATCACGCCATCCGAGGCCAGCATGGCGGTGGTGCAATCGCGAACCCACATGACGCGCGTCGCCGACGATCTGGTCGCGGCGGGCTTGATCGAGCGCGTGCATGACGAGATCGACCGGCGCCGCGTCGCGCTGCGATTGACGACCAGTGGAGTAGAACTTATCAAGCGGTTATTGCCAGAGGCTTGGACCGAATATCAGGCGGCGCTCGCCATCTTCTCGGCGGACGAAGCCTCCGCGCTGGAAACCCTGCTACGCCGCTGGCTCGGGCACTTGGAGAGCGAAGATCGACCGGAATGCGGGTTGGCGCCCGCTCCCGAGCCCATGCGGCGGCGGATCGGTTCCCGTTCCCGGAAGGAAAGCAAATGAGCGCACCCGCCCCCAATCCCAATGATCCCCCATCGGCGACGCCGAACGGCAAACGCCGCCGCGTACTGTTGCTCCTCTCCCTATTGTTCTCGACGGTCGCCGTCGGCGTAGGCGGTTATTGGTTCGTTCACGGGCGCTGGCGCGTGACCACCGATAACGCCTATGTCGGCGGCAACGTCGTCCAGATCACCCCGCAAGTTTCCGGCACGGTCGTGAGCGTCTTGGCCGACGACACCGACCTGGTCGAACAAGGGCAACCGCTCGTGCGGCTCGATCCCGCCGACGCCCAGGTGCAATTGCAACTTGCCCAAGCGAACCTGGCCGACGCGGTGCGCTCGGTGCGCGGCCTCTACGCGAACGACAGCCAATCGCAAGCGCTGGTGGCGCAACGCACGGCCGACTTCGACCGCGCCCAAACCGAGGTGGAGAGGACGGAAGCCGAGGTGCGCCGAGCCCAGGAGGAATACTCGCGGCGCCAGGCGCTCTTTCGCCAGAAATACATTGCCGAAGAAACCTTGCAGTCGGCGCGAACCGCCCTGGATGCCGCCATCGCGCAACGGGACGGCGCCCGCGCGGCCGTCGAGCAGGCCCGCGCGGCGATCCGGCAGGCGCGCGAGCAACGGATCGGCGCCGAGGTGCTGGTCGACAACACCTCGGTCGAAACCCATCCGCGCGTGGCGGCGGCGGCGGCGAAAGTCAAGGAAGCCTATCTGGAACTCGCCCGCGCCACCATCGTCGCCCCGGTCCGCGGCTATGTAGCCAAACGCAGCGTCCAGGTTGGCGCCCGGGTCGCGCCGGGCGCCGCGCTGATGGCGGTCATTCCTCTCGGTCAACTCTGGGTGGACGCCAACTTCAAGGAAAGCGAACTGGAAAATGTGCGCATCGGCCAGCCGGTCGAACTCACCGCCGATCTGTACGGAAACGATGTGAAATACCCCGGTCGGGTGGTCGGACTCGCGCCGGGCACCGGCGGCGCTTTTGCCCTGTTGCCGGCGCAGAACGCGACCGGCAATTGGATCAAGATCGTGCAGCGGGTACCGGTGCGGATTGCGCTCGATCCCTCCGCCCTGGCGGAACACCCCTTGCGGGTCGGCCTGTCGATGCGGGTGACGGTGGACACCCACCAGCGCGACGGCGCCATGCTGGCAACCGAACCGAACGGCTGGGAACGGTACGCGACCCCTGTTTTCGACGCGCAAGTCAATGAAGCCGATGCCCTGATCGGACGGATCATCGAGGCGAATCGGCGTGGCGCGGCCAAGTCGTGAGCAAGCCTTCGCCTTCCAACCCCACGCCGTTGCCCTCCCTGCGAGGCGGCCTGTTGGCGCTGGCGACGTTCGCGTTGGGTTTGGGCTCGTTCATGAACATCCTCGATCTGACCATCACGAACGTGTCGGTGCCGAGCATCGCCGGCGATCTGGGTGTGAGCTTCACCCAGGGAACCTGGGCGATCACCTCTTACGCGGTGGCCGAGGCGATCATGCTGCCCCTGACCGGCTGGCTGGCGCAGCGGTTCGGCGCGGTGCGGATGTTCGTCGGCGCGACGCTGCTGTTCACCCTGGCGTCGGCGCTGTGCGGACTGGCTTTCACCTTTCCGATGTTGCTCGCCTCCCGGGTGCTGCAAGGCGTGGTGGGCGCCTCGATGATTCCGCTGTCGCAAACCTTGCTGACCAGCATCTATCCGCCCCAGCGACGCGGTCTTGCGCTCGGGCTGTGGTCGATGACGACCATCCTTGGTCCCATCGCCGGACCGCTGGCCGGCGGCTGGCTGACCGAAAATCTGTCCTGGCACTGGATTTTTCTGATCAACCTGCCAGTGGGCGTGATC
Source organism: Candidatus Competibacteraceae bacterium (assembly GCA_046347555.1). Classification (GTDB taxonomy): domain Bacteria; phylum Pseudomonadota; class Gammaproteobacteria; order Competibacterales; family Competibacteraceae; genus Contendibacter. Next base: position 17,161 of record JAXMFY010000034.1, read on the forward strand.
GTGGCCGTTCTGGTGACCGCCCTGCTTCGCGGCCGCGAGACGCCGCGCCGCCGCCTGCCGGTCGACTTCGTCGGTCTCGGCCTGCTGGTGGTCGGAATCGGCGCGCTGCAAATCCTGCTCGACAAGGGCAACGAGCTCGACTGGTTCGGCTCGTCGTTCATCATCGGCCTCGCCTGCCTCTCGGTCGTCGCGCTGGCTTTCTTCGTCGCCTGGGAACTGACCGACGCTCATCCGGTGGTCGATCTGCGCTTGTTCGGGCGGCGCAATTTCGCGGTTGGGGTAACCTGCCTGATGTTGGGCTCGGTCGCCTTCTTCGGCACCGTGGTGGTGTTGCCGCTCTGGCTACAAACCTATCAGGGTTATACCCCGCTGTGGGCGGGCAAGGTGGTCGCGTTCGGCGGCGTGCTGGCTCTCCTGCTCGGTCCCGTCGTCGGCGCCAATATCCACCGCGTCGATGCCCGCGCGGTCGCCACCTTCGGCTTCAGCGTGTTCGCCCTGGTGGCGTTCTGGAGCGCGCGTTTCACGCCGGATGTCGATTTCTGGACGCTGGCGCTGACGCGGTTGTTCATGGGCATAGGGATCAGTTGCTTCTTCCTGCCGCTGGTAACCATCAATCTGTCGGGCCTCGCGCCGACCCAGATCGCCGCCGCGACCGGCCTGCAAAACTTCATGCGCAACCTCGGTTCCAGCTTCGGCACGGCCATCATGACCTCATTGTGGGATCACAAGGGCATCGAACACCACGCCCGACTGGCCGAGCACGTCACCGCCTACAATCCGCTGGCGACGCGCTATCTCGATCAACTGCAAGCGACCGGCCTCACGGCTGAACAGGCGTTGGCGCAACTGGATCGCACCCTCACCACTCAAGCGTATCTGCTCTCCACCAACGCCGTCCTTTGCATCAGCGGCATGTTGATGATCGCCCTGATCGGCCTGATCTGGTGGGCGAAACCGCCGTTCACCGTGCGCGCCATCGCGGATTGACGCCAAGATCGACGCCAAGCGAGGCATTGAATTGCCACTGGTCACCGCGCGCATACCCTTGCCTTGCCGATTACTTCCCCGTATCTTTGCCCGCTTCCTTAAATTACCCCCCACAGGAGGGCATTGGCCGTGTCGAGTCAGGACCAGCAGATCATGTTCGTGTTTCCGGGACAGGGCTCCCAATACGTCGGCATGGGCAGCGACTTGCGCCGGGATTTTCCAGTTGCCCAGCGGCTTTACGAACAGGCCAACGACATCGTGGGCTACGATCTTGTCAAGCTTTGCCTGGAAGGGCCGGAAGAAGCGCTGAGGCTGACCCGCCATACCCAACCCGCCCTGCTGGTTCACTCGCTGGCCTGCCTGGAAATCTTTCGCGAATTGACCGATGACCGGGTGAAACCGGTTCTGACCGGCGGTCACAGCCTCGGCGAATACTGCGCCCTGGTCGCGGCCGGGGCGCTCGATTTCGAAACCGCGCTGCGGCTGGTGCAAAAACGCGGTGAGTGCATGGGCACTTACGGCGCTGGCGAAATGCTGGCGTTTCCGCTGCATCTCGACAACGTCCAACCGTTGGCGGAAAAACACTACTGCGTCGTCTCCGCCCGCAACCTGCCCGATCAGACCGTGATCGGGGGTCTCGCCGAGGACCTTGATCGGTTGACCGAGGAAGCCCACACGCATTTCCCACGCAAACGGCCCACCCGGCTCAAGACCGAGGGCGCGTTTCACACCTTTTATATGATCACCGCCGCCCTGCACTTCCGCCCCGTCCTGGACACCGCCACGATGAGCGCTCCCACCGTTCGCGTCCTGTCCAACTGCACCGGCGCTTATCATGATCCCGACCCCGCCGCGATCAAGACCCGGTTGTTCTTCCAACTGTTCCACCCGGTCAACTGGATCGACAACCTGGAAATCGCCTTCCACGATGGCGTCAACACCATCATCGAATTTGGCGGCGGCCTGGGCAGTGGTCCTGCGCCCGAGGACAAGCGGCCCAATCTGGAAAGCATGATCAAGAAAGCGCTACGCGGTTCCGATTTCAGCGCCCACTACCACGCCGCCATCAACAGCCAGACCTTGCGGGAAACGGCGGAGGCGCTGCGGTCATGAGATATCGAGCCACCCCGCAAAGCCAGCGCGCCCGGCGCGTGCTCAGCCAGGAAGCCGTAAAGCGTTCCCATCGCCGTTGTGATCTGATCCGACTGGTCCCGGAAAACGAATCCGCCACCTTCCCCCCAGACGCGGTCAACGAGGTGGAACGCATCGACGCGCCGACCCCAACCTCTCCCCCCGCTTGATCCGAAACCGCGAGCCAGCGCTTCGACATCCATGAAACACGGCTCGCGGTCCCGTCCATGAAATTCTGCAAGAAAAAGTGTCGGCTATCGCGTTTGCCCGGATTTCGGCTACCCTTAAGCGCAAGCGCTTAGCAAAAAAGAAACCATCGCGGGATGGACAGCGGTTTGCGGAGCCAAACCACCCATCGCGCCACACAGGTTTTCCCCCCGTACATAACACAAACGACCAGCCCCGCGCTGCCCGAGCGCGGACCGGTGGGAAGTGTTTGACCGTCCATTTGCCATCCATACCACCATCACGAGGTGAGAACCATGCTCTCCGAGAAACAACTCGAAACCCTACGGGAACGTCGCGCCAAGGTGCTGGCCGGCGGCGGCGAGGACAAACTCCAGGAACGGCACGCCAAGGGTCTGCTCGGCGCCCGCGAACGGTTGTTGGCGCTGTTTCAGCCGGACACCTTTCAGGAAATCGCCACCCATGCCAAGCACGCCGGCAAGCATTTCGGCCTGGCTGACAAGGAACTGCCCTCCGACGGCGTGATCGTCGGCACCGGCTTCGTCGATGGGCGGCCGGTGGCGGCGTTCAGCCAGGATTTCACCGTGATGGGCGGCACGCTCGGCAAGATGCACGCCCGGAAAATCGTGCAGTCGATGCAACTGGCCCTGAAGATCGGCGTGCCGGTGGTCGCGTTCAAGGACTCCGCCGGCGCCCGCATCCAGGAAGCGGTGGACGCGCTGTCCGGCTACGGCGAGGTGTTTTACAACAACGTACTGCTGTCGGGCGTGGTGCCGCAGATCGCCATCATCGCCGGTCCCTGCGCCGGTGGCGCGTCGTACTCGCCGGCGCTGATGGACTACATCATCATGACCAAGCAGAACGCCTACATGTTCATCACCGGCCCGGAGGTGATCAAGGCGGTTACCGGCCGCACCACCAGCCTGGACGAGGTCGGCAGCGCCGAGATGCACGCCACGGTCAGCGGCAACGTCCATTTCGTCGCCGAGGACGACCGCCACGCGATCCAAATCGCCAAGGCGCTGCTGAGCTATCTGCCGTCCAACAACACCGAGGACCCGCCGCACCGGCCCTATCCCGATCTCGACCTGTCCCCGGACGAGGGCATCAACGCCCTGATTCCGGAAACGTCCGCTGAACCGATGGATGTCAAACAGATCATCCACCGACTGGTGGATAACGGCCAGTTTCTGGAAGTCCACGCCGGCTGGGCCGGCAACATCGTGGTCGGTTTCGCCCGTATCCAGGGCATCGTGGTCGGCGTTCTCGCCAACCAGTCGCTGGTCCGGGCCGGAGCGATGGACATCGACGCCTCCGACAAGGGCGCGCGCTTCATCCGCTTCTGCAACGCCTTCAACATCCCGCTGGTGACGCTGGTGGACGTGCCCGGCTTCCTGCCCGGCATTGAGCAGGAGCGCGGCGGTATCATCCGCCACGGCGCCAAGATGCTCTACACCTACGCCTCCGCGACGGTGCCGAAAATCACCATCATCCTGCGCAAGGCTTACGGCGGCTCCTATCTGGCCATGTGCGCGCAAGAGATGGGCGCTGACGCGGTCTACGCCTGGCCGACCGCCGAAATCGCGGTGATGGGCGCGGAAGGCGCGGTCAACATCCTCTATCGCAGCGAACTGAAGGATGCCACCGACCGCAAGGCCAAAGCGAAGGAACTGGTGGAGGAATACCGGGCCAAGTTCGCCTCGCCGTACATGTCGGCCTCGCGCGGCTACATCACCGACGTGATCGAGCCGGCCGACACTCGCGCCACCATTGCCCTGGCGCTGCGCAAGTTGCTGACCAAGCGCGAGTTGCGCCCGGCCAAGAAGCACGGCGACATCCCGCTCTGACCGGTTCGCCGTATCCAAAACCTAACGGGAGTTGACCCTAGTGAAGCACTACACCACGCTGGACGCCATTGGCGACATGCTCCTGATCTACGGCATCGTGATCGTGATCTCGATGCTGGTCGCGGCGATCATTCGCGGCATCGTCCTCCTGCTGTCGCGACAGGCCAAGCAAGAGGAAACCAAGGCCCCGGCCAAACCCGCGCCCATCGCCGCGCAACCGATCATTGCCGGCATTCCCCAGGAGCATCTGGCC
>JAXMFY010000035.1:0-21530 GCA_046347555.1 Candidatus Competibacteraceae bacterium
CAACTGGCCGACGACCAGACCGACGATGAGCATCACCGCGAAGGTGAGCAGGTATTGCCAGTCGTGGACCGCGAGCGAGAAGCGCGGCGGCACGAAAAAGACATCGAACGCCACCACGTTGACGACCGCCGCGAGCACCGCCGGGCCGCGCCCGTACCGCACGGCCACGCCGACCACCGCCAGCAGAAACAACATGATGATGTTGGCCAGATCGAAATGGGGTAGCAGCGGGGTAGCCGCCAGCGCGGTCCCCAGGCAGACCAGCAGCGTCGCGCCGTAGCGGCGCGACGTGGCCGGCAGCGCGGTTTGTGCTCCATTTTCGGCCTTGGCCGCAGGGCTGACGGGGCGACGGGGCGCTTCATCCTGCGCCAGCGCCAGCAGATCGAGGTCGGGAGCCAGGCGCGCCAGTCGGCCAGCGAGCGCCCGCCGGAACCAGCGCCAGCGGCCCGGCTGGCGGCGACCGACCACCACCCAGCCTAGACCATGCCGGCGAGCATATTCCACGATGGCCTGGGCGACATCTTCAGCGGCTTGGGTAGCGGTACGGGCGCCGAGATCCTGGGCCAGTTTGAGGGTGCTCAGGATGGCCCGGCGACGGGCTTCCGGCAGGCGTTGCAGCGCCGGTGTTTCCACGTACAGGGCGTGCCATTCGCCATCCAGCTTGCTGGCCAGCCGGCTGGCGGCGCGCACCAGCGCATCCGCTCCAGCGCCGGGGCCGACGCATACCAGCAACGCTTCGCGAAGAACTGGCGGTATGCCGCCGTCCCGCTGCTGGTAGCTCTGCATCTCGTCGTCCACCCGGTCGGCGGTGCGCCGCAGCGCCAACTCGCGCAGGGCGATCAAGTTGCCCTTGCGGAAGAAGTTCTGAATCGCGCGCTCGGCCTGATCCGGCAGGTAGACCTTGCCTTCCCTGAGCCGTTGCAAGAGTTCGTCGGGCGGGAGATCGACCAGCACCACCTCATCGGCCTGGTCGAACACCCGGTCGGTGACCGTTTCCCAGACCCGGATGCCGGTGATGCCGCCGACCACGTCGTTGAGGCTCTCTAAATGCTGGACGTTGACCGTGGTCAGGACATCGATGCCGGCGTCGAGCAGTTCTTGGACATCCTGCCAGCGCTTCGGGTGCCGGCAGCCGGGGGCGTTGCTGTGCGCCAGTTCGTCGACCAGGATCAACCCCGGTCGTCGCCCCAGGGCGCCATCGAGATCGAACTCCCGCAGCACCCGATCACGATGAGGTACCTCTTTCAGCGGCAGTTGTTCGAGGCCCTCCAGCAACGCGGCGGTTTCCTGGCGACCGTGGGTTTCGACCAATCCGACGACGACATCCAGCCCTTGCTCGCGCAATTGGCGGGCGGCTAGCAGCATGGCGTAGGTCTTGCCAACGCCGGCGGAGGCGCCGAAAAAGATCTTCAGCTTGCCGCGCCGGGCGCGGGCTTCTTCTTCCCGGATGCGGTTCAACAGTTGGTCGGGGTCTGGACGTTGCTCGGCCATTTCGTCAATAGCGGTTAGCGGCTATATGGGAATTCACCGTTTAAAAACAATGGCTTACTGATGATGGATCGCCTCAAAGGCCTAAAAAGTCACGCAGTCATTCAGTAATACTAATTCTTGAATAGATTTTCGTCATTCCCGCGAAGGCGGGAATCCAGTCAGCCACCGAACCACTGGATACCCGCTTTCGCGGGTATAACGAATGGAACAGTTTTTGACCCCTGAAAAAACAAAACCTAACAGAAAATTGTATAAGTATTTGTTTTAAACATATTTAATTTTCTTACAGGCTCTGAGAGCCTATATTTTAATAAAACCATATAAAGAAATGGTTTTACTTGCTGGCGCCATCGCATCTTTACCAAAACCCTCGCCCATAGCCCCACGGATAACCGGGGCCGTACCAAAAGGGGCCTGGAACGTAAATCACCTCGGGCGGGCGGCGTTCCGGCCAAAGCCGATGAACCTCTACCGTCACGACCAGATAGGTGGTGCGATAGTCGCCGACCTGACCCGGCGCCGTGCCGGTCAGTGGACCGACGACGGTGATCGGCCGACCGACCGCGTAAATGGCCGGGTCCAGAAAACCGGGGAATCGGGCGAGGAAGCGACCCGCGCTGGCCTCGGCCCTGAAAGGGTATCCATTCGGTTCCAGAGGCTGTTCGACGATTTCCACCCAGGTCTCTTCGCGTCGATTGTCCACCCGCGCAACCACGCCGCCCCAACGAACCCAGGTTTGAAGATAAGCCTCGGGTCGGGCGCGGGCCACCGCCAGTGGCGGTCCCTGGAAATTCGCATCCTGAATCGGATCGTAGACGGGCGGGGGAACCGCGCAGCCAATCAGCCACCCAAGGAGGAAGCAGAGGAACAGCAGGCCGAACCTGTGGAAGGGGAGATTCTGATTCATTGCATCCTCCAAAACGGCGGTAAGGCCCTCGCGATGATTTTCAGCCGAGGGTGGCGTCAGGAATATGATGCAAGACCCCGGCTTGAAGTTCGGCCAATACCCGCCGGTCGGTGGGGAAAGCCAGCGGTTCGGGCGGTGCAGTCAAGGGGAAAAAAGCCACCCGGTCGAGATCGTCGCCCGCCGCCAGTTGGCCGCCGCTGACCTGGCCAGCGAACCAGACGCCGACCGTCAGCCGCTCGGGATCGTGGAAGTTGGAATGAACCGCCAGCACCGAACCCACGGTGACGATCAATCCGGTTTCCTCCCGAAACTCACGAGCAGCGGCGGCGCGAACGTCCTCGCCCCATTCGACGTAGCCGCAGGGCAGGCACCAGGCGCCTTGATACTTTCCACCCGCCCGGCGACCGAACAGAAGTTGCTCCCCCCGACGCACCACCACCGCTACCCCCACCGCCGGGTTACGGTACGATACCCGGCCGCAGGCGTCGCAGACCAGGCGGAGATGCGCGCGAACCGTCCGAACCACCAGGGCTCCGCCGCAGCCGGGGCAAAACCGGAAAGCGGTTGAGGAATCGTCGAACTCGGCCATCGGATCAGGCGGCGCTGGATCGGAGGGAAGCGGCGAAGGTTTCGACCGCCTCCAGATACGCCCGCCAGCCCACGGCGAAAATCGTGTTGTGATCGGCGCCGGGAATCCTGAGCAGCCGCTTGTCGCGCGCCGGACTGGCGTCGTACAGGGCCTGGCCGTCGCCGAATGGAATGATATGGTCGTGTTCCGCGTGGATGATCAGGGTGGGCTTGGCGACGATCCGGACCTTGTCCAGTTGACGAAAACCCTGATGTTCCTCGAAATTCAAGGCGGCGAGATTGGTCCCGAGCCGGCGCAGCAACGGCCCGGTGTGGGCGAAGCCGCTTTCTAGAATCAGCCCGGCGATAACCTCCGGATGATGGGAAGCCAGTTCCAGGGCCGGAGCGCTGCCCAGCGAGCGGCCCATCACCACCAGGGGTCCGGTAAAACCCTGGCGTTTCAGCCAGCCGGTGACGAATCCCAGGACGGCGTGACTGTCGGCCAGCAGCGCCGATGCGGTCGGCTGGCCGGTGGACTGGCCGTAGCCGCGATAGTCGACCACCAGAAAGTTGATCCCGCGTTGCGCGTAAACCGGCCCAAGATCGTCGTAGTCGTCGACGATTTCGCCGTTGCCGTGGAAATACAGCAGGGTGACCGCCTTGGGATCGGCCCGATGACAGCGCCCGCCGACGGTCACGCCGTCGCCGACCGGGATGCGCAAGTCGTCACCGCTGGCCTGGTGGCTCAGGCCATAACCGGGGCGGGGATGAAACAGACAGGCCAGGATTTCGGGCCGGTCCAGCGGAATGGAAGGGGCGGCGGCGGGCATGGGCGGGTCTCCTCGGCAAGGTTTCATTTGCGGACCATGAGTTTTAGCGTGCCCTGACAGTATAGGCTGGCGACGGTCGCCCGCCGGGACGCCCAGCGAGGGTAGGCAACGCCGCGTGACCTATACTTCAACCCAATCCGGCCTTCCTCTCCCCGTTTTCCCCGGCGGGCGCGGCGGAGGAGAGGGCGGCGCTCAGTGACCATTCACCCAAGGGGAGCAAGATGTACATTGGCGACTATCTCGGCCGGCGGGCGATTTATAGCCCGGATGCGCTGGCCATCGTGGACACCGGCAAGACGCCGGAATTGCGGCTGACCTACGCCCAGATGAACGAACGGGCCAACCGGCTGGCCAACTGGCTGCGCGCCACGGCCGGCATCGGCAAGGGTGACCGGGTGGCGATCCTGGCCCAGGACCGGGTCGAACACCTCGATTCGCTGTTCGCCTGCGGCAAGCTGGGCGCCATCCACACCGCGTTGAACTGGCGCCTGCACTGGCGCGAACTGCAACAGATTCTCGTCAACATCACCCCGACCGTTTTGCTCTATGACGAGGCTTTCAAGGACGCCGTGACGCAGTTGGCCCAGGCGGAAACGTCGCTGCGCCACTGGGTTCATCTGGATGGCGACGGCATCCCCGGCAGCCTGGAATTCGATGCGCTATTGGCTGCTGCTCCGACCACTCCTTGCGTTTGCGAGACGCTGGAAAGCGAGGACATCGCCACCATCCTGTTCACCGGCGGCACCACCGGCCTGCCCAAGGGCGCCCAGATCAGCCACCGCCAGATCGCCTGGAACTGCCACAACACCGTCATTCACGACCTCGGGCGCGGCGACGTTTACCTGAACGTGTTCCCCATGTTCCACGCCGGCGGCCTGTTCGCCTATGCCTCCTCGCAAGTCATCATGGGTGGGACCACCATCCTGACGAAGCGCTTCGATCCGGAACTCGTGCTGCGGCTGATCGAGCGGGAAAGAGTCACCGTGTTCGCGGCGGTCCCGGCCATGTATCAGATGCTCACGCAAACCCCGGCCTGGGCCGACGCCGATCTGAGTTCGCTGCGCTTTTGCACCAGCGGCGGGGCGCCGCTGCCGGTGCCGCTGGTTGAGCAGTACACCCGCGAAAAAGGCGTGCGCTTCAAGCAAGGCTTCGGCATGACCGAATTCGGGCCGGGGCTGTTCGCGCTGGCGCCGGAAGACGCCATCCGCAAGGCCGGCAGCATCGGCCGGCCCAATTTCTTCATCGACGCCCGAATCGTGGATCGCGACAACCGGCCGCTGGGGCCGAACCAGGTGGGTGAACTGGTGCTGAAGGGACCCAGCATTGCCTCCGGTTATTTCAACAACTCCACCGCCTGGGCCGAGATGATCGACCGGGACGGCTGGTTCCATACCGGCGACCTGGCCCGCCACGACGAGGACTGGTATTTCACCATCGTGGATCGGCTCAAGGACATGTTCATTTCCGGCGGCGAGAACGTCTATCCAACGGAAATCGAAGCGGTGCTCTACAAACACCCGGCGGTGTTCCAATGCGCGGTGGTCGGCGTGCCGGACGAGAAATGGGGCGAAGTCGGCAAGGCGTTCGTGGTGCTCAAGCCGGGCCAGACCGCCACCGCCGAATCGCTGCTGACGCACCTTGGCGAGCATCTGGCCCGCTATAAGATTCCCCGCCACGTCGAGTTCTTGACCGCGCTGCCGATTTCCGCCGCCGGTAAAGTCCTGCGGCGGGAACTGCGAGGGTGAGACGCCAGTCGTCGCTTCACCGGCAGGCCGTCCCGGCATACGGCAGCGTGTCCGGGATGACTTGCACGCCGGTGCTGTAGACCTGATCGGGTTCGAGCACCCCGGCGGTGTCGAAGGTGGCCTCGATCAGGAACGCGGTCCAGCCAGCGGCCGGGCGCGACACCACGCCGACATAGGAACCGTTGGGCATCGGCGCCAGTTGCTGAAAGCCGCTTCCCCCGGAAAACGACGACAGGATGACAGGTTCCCAGGAGATCAGCTCGTGGCCGGTCCAGGCCGACCCCAACGATTCCAGCCGGAAATCGCGGGCGCTGGGATTGGTCGCCTGCCACAGCTTGACCTCCTTGGGCTGGGCCGAGGGCCAAATCCAGAGGAAGCCATTGTCGGCGACCGTCCAATCGATGTGGGGACTGGTCTTGTGGTCCAGGATGTCGTCGATCCATGACAATGCGTTGATGATCACGTCCTCGTTCTGAAAGTGGTCGGTGTTCGGCGTGTAGCGCAGCCATTTGGGACCCGGCAGATCGGCGTAGTAGAACCGCGAGGAATCGGTGGTGAAAAACTGGTCGCCGGTGGCGTTCAGAATCAACTTGGGCATCGTGTAGCGGTCGCGGTAGGTGTAAGGGTCCACGACCCCCAACATCGCCTTACCTTCCGGCGTTTGCACCCGACAGGGCAAGTCGAATTCCACGTAATCCTTCAGCGCTGGCGCGTAGAAGCCGTAGGATTCCCAGTGATGGATGAATTGTTGGCTGAGATTGAGCATGTCGATCGAGGCTGGAATGATGGCCTTGACGCGCTGGTCCACGGCGGCGGTCAGCCAGGTGGTCCAGCCGCGCTTGGAACCGCCTAGCACCAGGAAGTTTTTGATGTTCACACCCTTGCTGGCCGCGAAGGTCTGCACCGTGTCCATGGCGCGCACGGCAGCCTTGGTCATCGCCAGATGCACCGCCCATTCCGGATCGCCGGTGTCCAGCGCCTTGTCCAGGCTGTAAGCCAGGATTTCATCCTCCTTGCGCCCCCGTCCCCCGTCGTCGGTGAAGTACAGCGGTTGGTTGGGCACCTGGTTGACCAGGGCGAAAACCGCGCCCGTCGCGATGGCCGCCGCGCCGACCGCGTCGTTGATCTCGGTCATCAGCGCGCCGCCGTTGCTGCCGCCCCCGATCACCAGAATCGCGGTGTCGGTGCTGTCGAGCCCAAACCGTGGAATAACTAGCGCGACCTCGTGCGTCCACACCGGACGGTCCACCTCGCTGGCGGAACGCCACTGCTGGGAGGTCATTTCGAGAAAATAGATGGCGTAGGCCGCTCGTTCCTGAGTGTGGTAATGCCTGAACGCATAATGGGAGTCCGGCTTGGCGACATATCGGTCCAACGCGGTTTCGGCGGCGTGGACGCTGACTGGGATCAGACCGAGGGTCAGCATCCAGCAGCCGAGTAATATGATGAAAGATCGTCGTTTCTGGTTCATCGTGGAATTCATGCCTCCGCAATGGGCATTGGGAAAGTGGAGCAGGGTCAACGCACGATTCCGTAGCTTTTGGAACCTTCACTCGCTAAGCTTAAAAGTGATTTGATCGGAAATTTCCATTGCTTCCATTCCAGCCGTCGGAGATCGTCATGAAGCCTTCGCTTGCCACCGTCGCCGTGTGTATTGCGGCCAGCCTGCTCGTTTCGGCGCCCGCCATGGCCGCCAAAAAAGCCCAGATGCAGAACATTGACTTCGGTTCGATCACTTGCGGGCAGTTTTTGCAGGATCTGTCGCAAAGCTCCGCCGAGGACGCTGGCGTGGTGATGATGTGGATCGATGGCTATCTAAGCGGCGTTTCCGGGGATACCGTGTTGAACTGGAAAGATCTGGAAAAGTTCAGCACTAATCTAGCTGCCTACTGCGGCGAGAAACCGACCGCCAAGGTGCTTGACGCCGCCGAGGCCGTGGGTATTTCCAAGTAAGCGATAAGAGGGTGTTCCTCGATCTCAAGTTCCTCGACGTGCCGAAAGTCGAGGATAGCTCTCCAAGTGGCACCGATGGCCTCATGGCCGGTCGGCTTATCCGCCGGTCCCCTGATCCCTGAATCGGATGGGCGACAACAATCATCCCATCGGCGTGTTCGATTCCGGAGTGGGCGGGCTGTCGGTGTTCCAGCGAATTCGCGCCGATCTGCCGCGCGAGGCGCTGTTGTACGTGGCCGATTCGGGCCATGCGCCCTACGGCAACCAATCAGCCGAGTTCATCACGCGGCGGGCGTTCGCCATCACCGAATTTCTGTTGGAACAGGACGCCAAGGCGGTGGTGGTGGCCTGCAACACCGCCACGGCGGCGGCTATTGCTCACCTGCGAGCGCATTTCAACCTTCCAATCATCGGTGTCGAACCGGCGCTCAAACCGGCCGTGGCCGAGACCCGCTCTGGGGTAGTGGGCATCCTCGCCACCAGCAACACCGTGCGCAGCGACAAATTTGCTGCTCTGCTCGACCAGCACGGTCACCGGGCGCGGGTGATGGTGCAGCCCTGTCCTGGCCTGGCCGATTGCGTCGAGCACGGTGAATTGAGCGGCCCGCATCCTCGCGCCTTGCTGGAACGCTATCTGGAACCGCTGCTCGCCGCTGGCGCCGATACCCTGGTGCTGGGATGCACCCACTATCCGTTCCTGATGCCGTTGATCCAGCAGTTGGCCGGTCCGGAAGTCGCCGTCATCGATCCCAGCCCGGCGGTGGCGCGGCAGTTGCGCCGCCGGTTGGAAGCCGCGCGCCTGCTGGCCGACGGTCGCGCGGTCGGCGGCGAGCGTTATTTCACCAGTGGCTCGCCCGAGCCGACCGCGCGATTGATGGCCCGGCTGCTGGATCGGCCAATCACCCTTGAAGTTCTGCCCGAGCGCTTTCGGTAGGTCCTCGGCTCTTTCGCTGGCCGCCGTCTCCCGAAGCAGGCGGCGACGTTGATCGACATGGGGTAACATGGGTTTCCACGCCTTTCTCGCCATCGGCATCGGCGCCGCGTCGGGCGCCTGGTTGCGCTGGGGATTGGGCCTGCTGCTCAATCCCGTATTTCCCACCTTGCCGCTCGGGACGCTGGCCGCGAATCTGCTGGGCGGATTCTTGATGGGGATGACCATGCAATTCCTGATCGAGCACGCGCTCCTCGCCCCGGAACTTCGCCTAGCCATCACCACCGGTTTTTTGGGTGGGCTCACCACCTTTTCCACCTTTTCCGCCGAAACGGTCACCTTGCTGCTGCGCGAGGAGTATTGGTGGGTCCTGGCCATCGTTCTGGCGCATGTCGTCGGTTCGGTCGCCATGACGTTGCTGGGGATTTCGGCCATGCGATGGTTGACGACGATGGGGGTGTCATGAACGGGGTCTATCTGAAATTCTACGTCCACGAACATCGCCGGCATCGCGGTATTCTGGTCTATGAATGGCTGCTGGAGCGCGCCAGGAAACTGGGTATCCACGGCGGATCGGCGTTTCGCGCCATCGCCGGGTTCGGACGACATGGGGTGCTGCACGAGGACCACTTTTTCGAATTGGCGGGCAACCTGCCGGTGGAAGTCGTGTTCATGGTCAGCGACGAGGAGGCGACCCAACTCCTGACCTTGATCGAGCGGGAGAAGGTTCGGGTCTTTTACGTGAAGATGCCCGCCGAATACGGGATGATCGGCGAGGAATAGGGGCACGGCGCGGATTTGCACCGCGTTCCCGATTCTTCCCGCGTGGGGCACCTGGATCGAGCTAACCGACCCTGGCAAACGGCAAATCCCGTTCCGGATATTTTCTAAGGCCGCAACAGGTGAACCGCCCGCTGATGTTCGACTTGCCGAGCCGTATTCCAGTCCCCGGTGCAATAGACGGCGATCTCGGCGATGGACTCGTCCACCACGTCGGCGCGGATCAGTTCCCGGCAATACCAGTTCTCACCCCCCTCTTCCCACCGTTCCTCGACTTCCAGGAGAAAGCCGGTCGGGGTGGGATCGCAGCGCCAGCGGGGGACGTGGCTGGGCCCGGGATGACCGCGATGGCGCAACGCCACCACCGGTTCCAGACCTTGCGCTTGCAGTCGCCAGCACGGCAGGGTGAAATCGCAAAACACGTCGTCAGTGAACAGGCCGGGCGGCACCGCGCCGGTTTCCAGGAAATCGATCAGCCGCAGGGCCACGTTTTGAGCTGCTTCCGGAGTCATCGGTCAACCTCATAGGATCAATGTTCGAACCCATCGCGCCGGACGACGAGCGCCGGTGCGTCGCCCACCGCGCTAGCTGCTTCCAAACCGCGCCGGCACGCCCAGCCACCGACCGAGTCCCTCGGCCCCCCAGCGCATGATGGCGTCGTGGTTCCAGCAAAACACGGGTCGGGCCAGTGGCGCCAGCGCGTTCATCCAGGGTCGCGTGGTCCGCACCGCCCAGCGGTAATCGACCTGGGTTCCGCCATCGACGGGCCGCAGTCGCCAGGTCCCGACGCCTTGCAACTGGCCACGGGCGCGGCCTTCGATGAGGAGGAGGTGCTCGATTTGGGTGGTTTCCGTCTCGAACGTCAGGGTATAGGGCAACCGGCCACGCCAGGTGGTGCGATAGCGGCGGCCCAGCCCGCTGGAATCGCCTTTTTCGAGGCGCTCGACTGCCAGCACGCCGCGCCACCACGCCGGCCAGTCCTCCATAAGGGTCAGCGTCGGCCAAACCGCTTCCGGCTCCGCCGCCACCCGCCACACGGTGTCCAGCACGTAATTGGCCATGGTTCGTTTCCCGCCGTGTTCCCCCGCTGATTGAAAAACACCCTCACCCCTGCCCCTCTCCCGCTTGCGGGAGAGGGGTTTCCAGGCAACCTCTTACCCGATCAGGGCATAGGGACGGATGTCGGGCGCCGCCGCCAGCAGGCTTGGCGCCTCGGCCAGGGCCGCCTGTACATGCGGCGAGGCGAGATGGGCGTCCAGCGCCGCTTGATCGGCCCATTCTTCCACGAAGGTGAAATCGGTGGGATCAGTGTGACTGTGCAACAGGGTATAGCGCAGGCAACCCGGCTCGCGGCGGGTGGGTTCAAGCAGGTTTTGCAGAAGCGTCTGGGTTTGCGCGACGGTATCCGGCCGCGCGGTGATGCGGGCGACGACGTGAAGCGTGGCAGTCATGGGCACCTCTCAAATGATGGTAACGATGTCGGGGGTTTATGCGGTAAAGGCCGCCGCCATGGCTTCGGTGTCCTCGTAGGAACGAAACGCGGTCACCCGGCCGTCCTTGATCGTCCACGCCATGGCCCAGTCGCTCGCGTACTCGCGTCCGGTGGCCTTGGCCCGACCCGTCCAGCGGCCCATCGCGACGACGTAATCGCCCTGAGCGATGTATTCGCGCGGCTCGAAGGTTCGAACCTCGACGCTCGCGTCGAGCGCCGCGAAAAATTCTTGCACCTGCGCCAAGCCGTGGCGCGTTCCCGCATACGCTATGATAGTCGATCCCCCGTTGATCCATTCGACCGCTGGATCGAGGACCGCCAGAATGGAGGGAATGTCGCCGCGCACGAAGTCGGCGTACAACCGTTGAACCATTTCGATATGGGCTGACTCGTTCATCAATCTTGCTCCTCGGTGACTGGGTGTCCGTCGCGAACAATGGCAACGTTCTTTTCCTTGTGCGTCGGCGCGCGCCGTTTGGATGCGGGGGATGGTAAAAATTCACCGGGAGTGGAAGATCGGTTCCGGGTGATAAAACAGGTTTTCATCGCGGGCATTTTTTACGGAGATCGATGGTCGTGACCCATGACGACACCGAACACCGCCGCCATCGGCACCCAGTACTCCGGTGGATCGGTCATACCCTTGGGCTGCTCTATATCCTGGTCACGCTGCTGTTCGGGCCGATCCGGTCACTGGCCAACTGGTTACAGCGACAGCAGTTCATCCAGCGCTATCAGCGCTGGATGGCCGGCCTTCCCCCAGCGGCGGGGCTGGCGGTGTCGCTGCTTTCGCTGGGCTTGCTGGAAATTTCCAAGATCGCCGTGCTGTTGAGCTACCGCTATTTCGGCGCGCTGGCGGCCGTGGCGGTGACCATCGCCGCTAAGGCTAGCCTGGGGTATTTCGCCCATCTCACCTGGCACGCCGCCCGGCCGAAGGTGATCGCGGCCTATGCCTGGGCGGCGCGGGTGGATGCCTGGGTCGGGGTGCAACTGGCACAACTGCGGGGTTTTCGCGACCGCTGGGTGGGCTATCTCCGAAGTCGTCCCTGGTATCCGGGCGTCGTCAACGCAATCACACTGCTGCGGCAACACGCCGCCCGCTGGCGGCGCTATTTTTCGACGTAACCGTTCACCCCCATCGCCCGCTTGCGGGAGAGAGGTTGGGGGTGAGGCATTGGTTTCAAAGACTTCCCCCGTCACCCTAACCCGGCCCCTCGCTTCACTCTCCCCCCTGATGATCTTTAAAAATTTAATCCGGTAACGCCTGCGGGAGCCCGATACCGTCCAGGCGTGGTTGGACCGCTATCAAGCGGGGCTATGCGGGCCTGAAAGTCCATCCCGGCCGCGGGCGCAAGCCCGCTTTTTCCCCCTCGGCACGCGACGGCGGCGGCTCACGCCGAGTTGCAACCCCTTTGCCAGCGTGACCCGCGCGTTTGTGGGGTCGAGCAGACGCGCTGGACCTTGGCGAGTCTCCGTCAGGCGTGTTCGTGGCTGGGGAGCTTGACGCTGGCGGGGGTGCATACGGTTCCGCGGCGCGCGCATCGTCTGGAAACGGGCACACAGGCCTCGAAAATCACCGTCGGCTTCCTGGTGGTCTTTTATTAGGCACCGTGTCGGGCCTACCTCGACATCGAGCGCATCTACGTCATTCAAGATCACTGGCTGGTACATACCCATCCCGACCTTTTGGTCGCCTTGGAACCCCAAGAGACGCGCTGGCCCTGGTTTGCCAAAGGCTCTGTAGAACTGCTGCGCTACGTGGGGCTAGCAGTACCGGATTAAATTTTTAAAGATCATTCAAAGGGGGGATCAGGGGATTGTTAACCTGGCTCCCACGTTCCAGCGTGGGAGCCAGTGACGTTTGAACTCGTCATGCCCGCGAAAGTGGATAGCGGATTTTTCAACGGGTTGCCGGATTCCCGCGCGCATGGGAACGATACCAGGCGCAAGGTTCTAATGTCTTCGCGGTTTTCATTCAGGTAGCCCGTCCGATGAAAGTGATTCTGACCATCATTGCCGCCGTTCTGCTGTTTGGCGCCGGTGTCCTGCTGGCACCCCGCCTGCACCCGTTCCTTGCCCATCTTGACCCCGCCACGCCCACGCCGGCCGATTCCACCGTCACGCCAGCGAGCGAGCGCAAGCCGGTCAAGTACCGGCATCCGATGAATCCCACGATCTTTTCCGACACGCCGGCCAAGGATGACATGGGCATGGACTACATTCCGGTCTATGCCGACGGCGAGGAAAAGGCCGCCGGCCCCGGTTTCGCCATCGCCCCGGAAGTGGTCAACAATCTGGGCGTGCGCGTCGCGCCGGTCGAGCGGAGCGATCTCAGTCGACGGATCGAGACCGTCGGCTACATCGACTACGACGAACGCGCGCTCAGCCACGTCCATCTGCGCGCCAACGGCTGGGTGGAGAATCTCAAGGTCCGCACCCTCGGCGAGCGGGTGCGCAAGGGCGACCTATTGCTGGAGGTTTACGCCCCCGACCTGGTCAACGCCCAGAAGGAATACCTTCAGGCGCTCGGCGGCATTCTGGAATCGCTGAAAGTCTCGGCCCATGACCGCCTGCTGGCGCTGGGCGTGCCGGAAAGCCAGATTCAGCAGGTGGAGAAAGAGCGGCGCGTGCCCCAGTTGACCGCCGTGTACGCCCGGCAGGATGGCATCGTCTCGGCCCTCAACATCCGCCAGGGCATGTACGTCACCCCGGAAATGGAATTGATGACGCTGGCCGACGTTTCCACGGTCTGGATCAAGGCGGAGGTGTTCGAGCAACAGGCCGGCTGGCTGTCGGTCGGGCAGAAAGCCGAGGTCCGGTTGCCGCACGCGCCCGGCGAAACGTGGGAAGGCGTGGTGGAATACATCTACCCCGACGTGGACGCCAAGACGCGCGCCGTCCGCGCCCGGCTGCGCTTTCCAAACCCCGGCGAACGGCTGAAGTTCAACATGTTCGCCGATGTGATCATTCACGCCACGCCGCGCGCCAAGGCGTTGAACATTCCTCGCGAGGCCTTGATTCATACGGGAACGGAACAACGGGTCATCGTCGATCTCGGCGGCGGGCGGTTCGAGGCGCGGCCGGTGACGGTCGGCATCGAGGCCGGCGACCGGGTGGAAATCCGTTCCGGACTGAAGGAAGGCGAACGGGTGGTGACTTCGGCGCAATTTCTGCTCGACTCCGAAAGCAGCGTCCGCGCTAGCCTGCAACGATTGACCGCCCCGGCAAAGCCGGAAATTTGGGCCCAGGGCGTGATTAACGCGGTCGAGGTCGACTCCCGTACTTTGAATGCGACTCACGAGCCCATTCCGGAACTGAACTGGCCGAGCATGACCATGGATTTTCCCGTCGTCGAGAGCATCAAACTGGAGAAATTGAAACCGGGCGGCAAGGTCGGTTTCCGCCTTCGGGAGGGGAGGGATGGGCGGTACGAGATCGACGCCATACAGCCCTCACCCCTGGCCCCTCTCCCACAGGGCGAGGGGAGGAAGACGCCCTCACCCCTGGCCCCTCTCCCACAGGGCGAGGGGAGGAAGACGCCCTCACCCCCGACCCCTCTTCCACAGGGCGAGGGGAGGAAGACGCCCTCACCCCTGGCCCCTCTCCCACAGGGCGAGGAGAGGAAGGTGCCATGATCGCCGCCGTCATTCGCTGGTCGATTCACAACCGGCTGCTAGTGACGCTGGCGACCTTACTGCTGGCCGGTTGGGGCGCGTATTCCGCCCGCCATATCCCGCTCGACGCTCTGCCCGACTTGTCCGATGTGCAGGTCATCGTCAAGACCAGCTATCCCGGTCAGGCGCCGCAAGTGGTGGAAAGCCAGGTCACCTATCCGCTGGCGACGGCTTTACTGGCCGTGCCCGGTGCGGTGACCGTGCGCGGTTATTCCGGCTTCGGCGATTCCTTCGTCTACGTGATCTTTAAGGATGGCACCGACCTGTACTGGGCGCGGTCACGAGTGCTGGAATACCTGAGCCAGATTGCGCCGCGTCTGCCGCCGCAGGCGCAACCCGCGTTGGGACCCGCCGCCACCGGGGTCGGTTGGGTCTACGAATACGCCTTGGTGGACCGCAGTGGCCAGCACGATCTGGCGCAATTGCGCTCCTTGCAGGACTGGTTCCTGAAATTCGAGTTGCAGTCGGTGGACGGCGTGGCCGAAGTGGCGACAGTCGGCGGCATGGTCAAGCAATATCAGGTCGTACTCGACCCCAACCGGCTGCGCGCCTACAACCTGCCGCTCTCGCAAGTGCGGATGGCGATTCAGAACGCCAATCAGGAAGTCGGCGGCTCGGTGATCGAAATGGCCGAAGCCGAATACATCGTCCGTTCGCGCGGCTATTTGCAAACCGTGGAGGACTTGCGGCGGGTGCCGCTGGGCGTCAGCCCCGCCGGTACGCCGATTTTGCTGGGCGATGTGGCCGAGGTGCGCATCGGACCGCAATTGCGGTTGGGCGCGGCGGAACTGGACGGCGAGGGCGAAGTTGTCGGCGGCATCATCGTGATGCGCTCGGGCGAAAATGCCCTGACCACTATTGAGGCAGTCAAGGCCAAGCTGGAGCAGTTGCGGCGCGGCTTGCCGGAAGGGGTGGAGATCGTCGCGACCTACGACCGGTCCAGCCTGATCCTGCGGGCCGTGACTAACTTACGCGACAAATTGGTCGAGGAATTCGTCGTTGTCGTCATCGTCTGCGCGCTGTTCCTGTTTCACATCCGGTCTTCGCTGGTCATCCTGATCAGTCTGCCCATCGGCATTCTGGCCGCCTTCGCCATCATGCGCTGGCAGGGGATCAACGCCAACATCCTGTCGCTGGGCGGCATCGCCATCGCCATCGGCGCGATGGTGGACGCCGCCATCGTCATGGTGGAGAACCTGCACAAGCATCTGGAACACGCTCCGCCAAGCGACGCTACCGACCGCTGGCGCATCGTCCAGCAAGCCGCGAGTGAAGTCGGGCCGCCGCTATTTTTCTCTTTGCTGATCATCACCTTCAGTTTTCTGCCGGTGTTCAGCCTGGAAGCGCAGGAAGGCCGTTTGTTCGCACCGCTGGCCTACACCAAGACCTACGCGATGGCGGCGGCGGCGGGCTTGTCGATCACCCTGGTCCCGGTGCTGATGGGCTGGTTCGTGCGCGGGCGCATCCTTCCCGAACAAAAAAACCCTCTCAACCGGTTACTGATCGCCGCGTATCGGCCGTTCGTCGATCTGGTTCTGCGTCATCCCTGGCCGGTGGTGGTGTTGGCCGGGTTGTTGACCCTGACCGCGTGGTGGCCGCTGCAACGGCTCGGCGTCGAGTTCATGCCCGATCTTGACGAGGGCGATTTGCTGTACATGCCGACCACCTTTCCCGCTGTCGCCATCGGCAAGGCGGTGGAAGTGTTGCAACAGACCGACAAGCTGATTCGCGCGGTGCCGGAGGTACAACGGGTGTTCGGCAAGGTCGGGCGAGCGGAAACCGCCACCGACCCGGCGCCGCTGAGCATGATCGAGACGGCGATTCAATTAAAGCCGCGCGAGCAGTGGCGGCCCGGTCTGACCACCGCCGCTCTGATCGCCGAGTTGGACCGAATCGTCAAGCTGCCCGGCCTGAGCAACGCCTGGGTGATGCCGATCAAGAACCGGATCAACATGCTGGCGACCGGGATCAAGACGCCGCTGGGCGTCAAGGTGGCTGGCGCCGACCCGGCGGTCATCCAGCAAGTCGGTGAGCGGCTGGAACAGGTCATCCGCGCTATTCCGGGCGCCACGTCGGTCTATTCCGAGCGGGTGGCCGGCGGCCGCTACGTGGACGTGGCCATCGACCGGCTGGCCGCCGCCCGGCTGGGGTTGAACATCAACGACGTGCAGGAGGTGATCAACACCGCCGTCGGCGGGATGAACGTCACCGAAACCGTCGAGGGCCTGGAGCGCTATCCGGTCAACCTGCGTTATCCGCAGGCGGCGCGCGACTCGCTGGAACGGTTGCGCGCCTTGCCCATCATCACGCCGACTGGCGCCGCCGTGCCGCTTTCCCAGGTGGCCGACGTGAAAATCACCGACGGGCCGGCAATGTTGCAGAGCGAAAACGCCCGCTTGATCGGCATCACCTACGTGGACATTCAGGGCCGCGACATCGGCTCTTTCGTCGCCGAGGCGCAAAAGGCGGTGGCCGAACAGATCGCGCTGCCGGCTGGCTATTCGCTGCGCTGGTCCGGGCAATACGAATACCTGACCCGCGCGCTGGCCAAGCTGCAAGTCGTTGCGCCGGTGACCTTGGCGGTAATCTTCCTGCTGCTGTATCTGAGCTTTGGCCGCTTGGGTCCGGCGGTGCTGATCATGGCGACCTTGCCGTTCTCCCTGCTGGGCGGCGTCTGGCTGCTGTACTGGCTGGACTACAACCTGTCGGTGGCGGTCGGGGTCGGCTTCATTGCCCTGGCCGGCGTGGCGGCGGAAACGGGCGTGGTGATGCTGGTCTATCTGGATCAGGCGCTGACTCGACGCAAGGAAATCGCCCAAGCCGAGGGCCGGATCGTCACCCTGGTCGAATTGCGCGAGGCGGTGATCGAGGGGGCCCTGTTACGGGTGCGGCCGAAGATGATGACCGTGGCCACCATCATTGTCGGTTTGCTGCCGATCATGTACGGCGCCGGTACGGGTTCGGAAGTCATGCGCCGCATCGCCGCGCCGATGGTCGGCGGCATGGTCAGCGCCACCCTGTTGACCCTGGTGGTGATTCCAGCGGTGTTCCTACTCTGGCAAGATGTCGTGATCGAGAGAGAAAACCGGCGCCAGACTGGACTGAAGCCTGTTACGGTCGATCCTGTTTCCAGATACCCATAGCGAATGAAAAACCCATGAACCAGAACGCTTTTCAGGACTACTACCCCGACGAACTCAGTCACTGCTACGGCTGCGGCCGGCTGAACGAGCAGGGCTTGCAACTCAAAAGCCGCTGGGATGGCGAGGAATCGGTCGCGGTGTTTGAGCCCCGCCCTTATCACACCGCCATTCCCGGCTACGTCTACGGCGGCCTGCTCGCCTCGCTGATCGACTGCCACGGCACCGGCACGGCGGCGGCGGCGGCCTATCGCGAGGCGGGCCGACCCATGGGCAGCGAACCGGCCTTTCGCTTCGTGACCGCGTCGCTGCAAGTGGATTATCTGCGTCCGACGCCGATGGGCGTGCCGCTCGAAATCCGGGGACGGGTCCAGGAAGTGAAGGGGCGCAAGGTGGTGGTCAGCGCCACGGTCGCGGCGGATGGCGTGACCGTGGCGCGCGGCCAGGTGGTGGCGGTCCAGATGCCGGAGCACATGATGCCCAAGGCCGGGGGTTGAGCAAAGCGGAACTGGCCTACCCCGCCACGACCCGGCGATGACTTCAAACGCAATCCAAGGGAATCCATGCCATGCCACTGCTCAACTCCCCCACTCACTACGGCTCGATGACCCGTTTTCTGCACTGGGCGGTCTTCCTGCTGTTCGTGTATCAGTACCTGGGCGCTAACCTGATGACCCGGATCGGATCGGGCAAGACTCTGTTTGGGCTGACGCAAGGCAGCTATTACAACTGGCACAAATCCATCGGGCTGGTGCTGCTGGTACTGGCGTTATTGCGCCTGGCCTGGCGCAAGCTGACGCCGCTGCCGGACTGGGCGCCGACGCTCACCCCGCCCGAACGGACGATCTCGCACTGGAACGAGACGCTGCTGTACGGCTGCATGATCCTGCTGCCGGTCAGCGGTTATCTGTTCGTCATGGCGGGTGATTACGGCATCAAGCTGTTCGGCTGGCAGGATTTACCCAATCCCATCGGCAAGCAGGAAGGGTTGGCCGCCTTCGCCCGCGTCGTTCATGTCGTGACCTCCTATGTCGTCGTCGTCGTCGTGGCCTGGCACGTCGGTTTGGGCCTCAAGCATCAGCTCTTCGACCGGGATCGGTTTCTCGACCGGATGTTGCCCTTCGTCCGGCGATGAAGCCTGGCGCGCGACGAGGAATCGTCTGGACCCTGATCGCGCTGGGCCTGCTGGGGGGCGGTGGCTGGGCGGGTTGGCGCTGGTTCGGCCCAGTGACGGTCGAAACCGCGCGGCCCAGCCGGGGCCCGGCGGTGCGGGCGGTTTATGCCGCCGGCACGGTGGAACCGACCGTGATGTTGCCTATTGCCCCGCGCGGCGCCGGCCGGCTGGTGGAATTGAACGTCGACGAAGGCGCCCAGGTCCACGCTGGACAGACGCTGGCCCGGCTGGAGGATACCGACTTGAAGCAGTCGGTGGACGAGTTGGAAGCGCGGGCGCTGTTCGCCAAGGCGCAACTGGACCGCGCCCAAACCCTGCTCGACCGGGGACTGGGCACGGTGCTGGAGCGGGACCGGGCGCGATCCGAATCGCGGGCGGCGGATGCGGCGGCGGCGCGTGCCCGGGCGCTGCGCGGCTTCATGAATCTGACCGCCCCGGCCGACGGGCAAATCCTGCAACGCGACGGCGAGATCGGTCAGGTGATCCCCGCCAATCAGCCGGTCTTTTACTTCGCCCGCCGCGCCCCGCTACGGATCGAGGCCGAGGTGGACGAGGAAGACATCCTGCTGGTGCAACCTGGTCAGCGCGTGCTGATTCGCGCGCCCGCGTTGCCGGATCGGGTGCTGGATGGGCGAGTCACCGAAATCACGCCCAAGGGCAACCCCGTGACCCGAGGTTATCGGGTATGGATCGATTTTGAGAACGAAACTCCGCTGCGCATCGGCATGACCGCCGAGATCAACATCGTGGTGGACGAGCACCCGAACGCCTTGTTGGCGCCGACCACCGCCGTGCGTGAGGGCTATGTCTGGATCGTGCGCGATGGGCGTTTGCGGCGCCAGGCCGTGCGGACCGGCTTTGGCGGCGAAGCCCGAACGGAAATCCTCTCGGGACTCGGTGACGACGACACCCTAGTCATCGCCCCCACGGCCGGACTGACCGAGGGCCGCCGCGTACGCGGCGCGCGGTGACGGGGCCGAAATTCCATTAACGTGAATTTCGTCTGTTAGATGGGGGCGATACGGCGGTTGGTGGAGGAAGTGGGGCGAGGGCTGAAAGCGGCGCTGCCGACACTTTAGAGCGCGGAGGATTGCTGGATGCGCGGGCACACCAGATCCCTGACGACCTCAAAATGCCCTTTTAGATAAGGAAAAGTTTTTTGCCAATATTTTTCTGATCGTGGATCATCGAGCAACGGATCGGTCTCTTTGCGCATCCATTCATACGCATCAGTGATAAATTTGGTTTGAAAATCTTGGTAGGATTGAAAGGCTATTCTGTCGGTGAGCGTGCCGTGAGCCTTCATCGCGGGAGCTAGAAAAATATTTTGGCGGTTTTGGTTGAAAATAGGCTTTTTGAGGGTGCCGTTCACGAGCTTTAACAGCTCGACCGCAGAAACTTTGTTGCTGCCGTTCGCGACATAAAAATAAAGCTTGGTCTTGGCTTTGTTGGTGCGAATCCATTCGCTCCAAGTCCTGGCGGGACCATAGATACAGTCAAAACCCCAGCATTCTTTCAGGTTCCGCTTGAGTGCTCCGAGCGCTCCCACGGCATCCCGCATCATCAATCCACCAGCCGAATGGCCAGCGATTATCAGGGTATCGATTTGAAGATTCTTGGTGCCAAAATAATCGCCAAGCGCGGTTAGAACTTCCTCAAGATAAAGCTGGCAGCCTTTGCCTTCGCCAAGCTTGCCCAAGCCGATACTGCCACGTTCGTGATCCTTGTAACCGAGCCAAGGCGCGATGAGAACCACGTCCTTCCCGGAAGCGAGCACGCTTTGACGAAGGGTGGTTTCATAATCGGAGCCGGGACTGAAGATATTTTTGGCGCTGGAGACGTAATATCCGTGTAGCCAAACGATAACATTCAGTTTTTCGGATTTATTCTGGTGGGTGGGGGGAAGATAGATACCGGTTTCCTTCGTGCAGGCGTGCTTGCCCTCGGCGAAAAGGGTCATTCCTTGAACCGTGACTTTATCGTCCATTACAAATTTGCATTGGCTCATCAAGGCGTCCTCGGATTAATGGATCGATATGGCGACTACCGCCTTGCCCGAAACGGTCGGTCGCCTTGATGAGATCCATGGCGACCAGGAAAATTTGAAGACAGCGCACTCATGGTCCCGGCAGCGCGCAACCCTTCGGATAGGTGGTCGCTCCCAGCAGCGCGCACTGATCGAGATAGGTGGTAGGATCGATCAGATCCGAGCGGCGCTGGTAAGGTGGATTGGAGCGAACCGTCAGAGGGCCGGAGCCGGTTCCTTCGTACAGTTCGAAGTGCAGCATCGAATCCACATACATCTTCCCGACATAGGCGATCAAGTCCCCTTCGGCCAAGGTGGTGCCCACGGTGACCCCTGGGGCGACTTTTGCGATCTCGCAATAGCGGACCACTTTTCCCGAGTCCAGCTTGAACTCGATGGCATAGGTACCGCGATAAAACAGATAGGGTCCATAGGTGACCTTGCCTTTTTCGACGGCATAGATTTCGGTCCCTTTCGGTGCGATGAGATCGCAGGCGGCATGCTTCCTATTGCCTCCATCGCGGTTGGCGCCGAAGCGGCGACCGCCCGTTTTATAGCTCTGGGTAGGTACAAAGGGTAATGGAAAGGTAGCCATGATGTTCTCCTTTAATCGCCCCGGGGAACGGGTTTGCCTTGCAGGACTTTTTTCACGATCTGGCGGAAAGACCGCGCGTCGAATGGCCCGCCGTAGAATTCGACCACGAATTGGCCGTCCTTGAGATAGGCTGTCGGCTCCGTGGCCCCGGCGCTCATCTTGAAGACCACTTTTTTCGCCTTGGACTCGAACCGCTTTAAAGCGGTTTTATCTTGTTTGCAAACT
>JAXMFY010000036.1:0-20534 GCA_046347555.1 Candidatus Competibacteraceae bacterium
CGGCGACCGCGTTTTCGTCGGACTGCGCGGTCCGGTGCTGCGCGGCTGGGCGGTCATTCTGGAACTGGCCCTGAAGGAGCAGAATGCTTCCACGCTGACTTTGAAGGACATCGGACCGGACGGCCGGCCCTACCGCAAGCACTTTCTGGACCTGGAGGGCCTGGGCGTTCGGGACTTGTGCGCGCAAGGCGACGATTTGCTGGTTCTGGCGGGTCCGACCATGACGGTAGCCGGACCGCAAAAGGTCTTCCGCTGGTCGGGCGGGGCGCGTCCGCCTCGGGAATCGCTGGTTTTCGGCAAAGATTTATTGACCGTGCTGGAACTTCCCAGCGATGCGGGCTCGCCAGCGAGCCAAGACCAGGCCGAGGGGATCACGCTGTTCACCCCGACCGGCGGCGCGGCCCGCCAGATTCTGGTGGTTCACGACTCCACGGCCCAAGGCCGGCGGCGGGAATCCAGCGGCGTGGAAGCCGACCTTTTTGCACTGCCTTGAGTCTAGTCGTTTCGTTCGACCGGGAAAATCCTGCCCTTTACTATTCCGCGAAGGGGGCTATGTTCTGGCGTGGGCAGGAACTCAAGGCGCGGTTCGGCGCCTGGAAGGACGCTCCAAGCTTCGATTTGCCGCCGGCCCGTCGTCCGCCGGCCTAACAGGAGAAATCACTATGCCGCTTGCCGCCGATACCCCGGATACTACCACCGAAGCCTGGCGCGACAACCTGCGCGGCGAACTCGACGCCGAACTCACCGGCCCCCGTCCCGCCTGGTGGTGGACGAGCCGACCGCCCCAGGCTTGCCCCGGCTTGCAACCGGACGGTACGTTGACCTCGCTGCCGCTGCCGAATCTGGCGACCTGTACCCGCCAACAGGTGTCGGATTATTTCGACAATACCTGGACGCTGACCGAGATATTGTTTTCCGGCCTCCAAGGCGAGGAAGCCTTTTTCCGCCCGCCCTACCATCACTTGCGCCATCCGATGATCTTCTACTTCGGTCATCCGCCGGCGTTGTACATCAACAAGCTGCGGGTCGCCGGCTTGATCGAAAAGCCGCTGAATCCCTATTTCGAGCGGCTGTTCGAAACCGGCGTGGACGAGATGCGCTGGGACGACCTGTCCAAGAACGAAATGCTCTGGCCCCGCATCCAGGAGGTTCACGCCTACCGCCAGCAGGTGTACCGCACCGTGCGGCAGGTGATCGAAACCCATCCCGACCTGGCGCCCGGTCACGCGCCCATCACCCAAGATCATCCTCTATGGGCGCTGTTCATGGGCTTCGAGCACGAGCGGATTCACCTGGAAACCTCCTCGGTGCTGATCCACGAATTGCCGCTGGCGCTGGTCCAGCGTCCCGCCGAATGGCCGACGCTGCATCCGTCGACCGGTCGGTCGGCGGGGAGCTTTCCGCCCCGCGTCGGGTGGGATTGTCCGACCAACGATTCGATCAGCGTGCCGGGCCAGCCGGTGACGCTCGGCAAGCCGTTCGACTGGCCTTCCTACGGCTGGGACAACGAATACGGCCGGCGCGAGACCGCCGTCCAGCCGTTCCAGGCCAGCCGCTACCTGGTCAGCAACGGCGAATTCCACGCCTTCGTGACCGCCGGCGGCTATCGCGAGCCACGCTACTGGTCGGAAACCGGCTGGGCGTGGCGCTCGTTCCGCAACCTCAAGTGGCCGACCTTCTGGGTTCCCGACGGACCCACCGGCCTGCACCGCTATCGGCTGCGCACCCTGTTCGAAGTGATCGACATGCCCTGGGATTGGCCAGTCGAGGTCAACTACCACGAAGCCAAGGCGTATTGCGCCTGGTACGCCGAACGGAAAAGCGCATCCTATCGACTGCCCAGCGAGGCGGAGCACCAGGCGCTGCGCGACACCCGACAACGCGCGGCGGCATCGGTCGGCGTCGAGGCCGACCCGGTGATGCAATTCGACGGCGCGACCCTGGCGCGGGAATGCGGCTGGAATCTCAATCTGGCCTGGAGTTCGTCCTGGCCGGTCGATGCCGGACGACCGACCGAAGCCGGTTTCCACGACGTGTTCGGCAACGTCTGGCAGTGGCTGGAGGATCATTTCAACCCGCTGCCCGGCGCCAAGGTGCATCCCTATTACGACGACTTCAGCACGCCCTGCTACGACGGCCAGCACCAAATGATTTTGGGCGGTTCCTGGGTCTCCACCGGCGACGAGGCGAGTCTCTGGTCGCGCTTCCACTTCCGCCCGCACTTTTTTCAGCACGCCGGATTCCGGCTGGTGCGGAGCGAGGGCGACGGCGGCGCGGTGCGGTTGAATCAGGCCGGTTCGGCGGGCCAGGTGTACGAAGATCCACAAATTCTCAACGAATACCTGCTCTTGCATTACGGTCCGGCCGAGGAGCAGATGCCCTACGCCTTCGGGCCGCGCGACGCGGTCGAGTTTCCGGTTCGTTGTGCCCGCTGGTTGCTCGACGCCGCCGGAGAATATGGCGTGCCGACCGCCACGGCGCTGGATGTCGGTTGCGCGGTGGGTCGGGCCAGCTTCGAGTTGGCGCGCGTCTATCCCACCGTGCTGGGCGTGGACCTCAGTCGGGCTTTCATCGACGCGGCGGAGACTTTGCGCCGCGACGGCGAGTTGCGCTATTTCCGCAAGGACGAAGGGATGTTGGGCGCTACCCTGAACGCCATGGTCGATCCCGCCATCGACCGAAGCCGGGTCCGTTTCCGCCAGGCCGACGCCTGCTCGCTGCCGGCCGAACTGGTGGATTTCGACGCTGTGTTGTTAGCCAACCTGTTGTGCCGGTTGCCCAGCCCCAAATCGCTGCTGGGGCGGCTGGGCGGGCCGCGTGGGCTGGTCAAGATCGGCGGTCTGCTGGCGATCTTCTCGCCTTACAGTTGGCTGGAACAGTTCACGCCGCCGGAAGCGTGGCTGGGCGGTTACGAACGGGAGGGCAATCCGGTAACAAGCGCGGCGGCGCTGGCCGAGTTTCTGCGGGCCGAAAACTTCGAGCTGTTGCGCGAGGCCGACGTGCCGCTGGTCATCCGCGAACACGCCCGCAAGTATCAATACATCGTGACACACGCCATGTTGTGGCGGCGAATCAAGTGATGGCCTGGAAATCTGGTTTCGGGTGGCTGGCCACCGGCCTGTTGTGGGCGGGAACGGCGGTCGCCGCCGACTTGCCGGCCTGCCTGAACCGCGCGGCCGACGAAACGACGCGCGCTGCCGTGATGAAGACTTCGCCGGCCGATGAGGAACTGCTGGCCCGGCTGGCCTACGCCGAAGGCCATTCCACCGGCTTCCCCGACGATCCCCGCGTCTATCGGGGCATCGCTTGGGGAGTGATGAACCGGGCGCGGTTGAGCGAAATTTCCGCCGTCGCGCGTCGCCAGTACGGCGATGGAGTCGCCGGAGTGATCTTTCAACCGAAGCAGTTCAATCCGGCGGTCTCGCTCCGTTCGCCGTTCTCGAACGACTTCCTTTGTCCCCAAGACTCCGCCCGCTGGCGACTCGCCACGGACGCCGCCCGCGCGGCCTTGCGCGGCCGGGATAACCCGTTCATCCAGACGGCATGGGAACGGCAAAGTGGCCGGTCTCTGGTGGTCAATTTTTACTACCCCCAATCCTCCCAGGCGCTCGGTCCGCTAGCTCCCTGGGAGGACAGTGGCGCGCTGCGATTCATCGGCGACCCCGATCCTGGCGGCGGTCTTCCGCCGGCGGAGCGGATTCGTTTCTACCGGCTCGCTCAACCACCGGGCGACCTGCGCGACCCGGCGCGCTAGGCAACGCTCCAGCAAGCGATTACAGATACTGCCAGTAATTGGCATTAGCGCGTCGTCTGTTCCGCCGAGGGCAAACCGCCCATCAGCGAGAAACGCGCCCTGTTCATCGATGCCTGGCAGCTCGATCCGAGGGCGCGTCGCGGTTGCCAGATACTTCATTTGGCATAGCGCCAGTCCCCCAACAATACCCTGTGCAAGTTAGCGTTTTTTATGTTAAACTAAATTAAAATCAAATGATTCGGAAAAAGCCGAACCTACCGTGAGATAGGGGCGGAAAGTCGCGGATCCTGCAAAAAATTCAGGACTGCCGGACTGCCGGAGACGACCTCGTCAGGGTCGTTGAGGGCAGTCCGGTTTTTTATTTTGGGATATGCGAATCAGCAGTCAGAGATGGGGAGACGTGTCATGTTGAGCTTTGAGGATTGCGTCGGGTTGAGCGACCTGGACGAAGAAGAGATCGCGGCCATCGCCGAACACGAGCATGTGCCGGAAATCGTCGCCGCCGAGATGGGCTGTTGGCTGGCTCATAATCCTGGCGGTGAATCCACCATCGAACACATCATCGAGGATGATATCGAAATGGCCATGCATCATGGCCATGCAGGGGAAGCGCGGCACTGGAAGGAGGTATTGAATCACTTCGCCGCCAACCACCCCCACGCGATCGAATGCGAAGCCGCCTGACTTCGCGCCCACCAACCCCCGCCCCGCGCGGGGGTTTCTCATGGATCATCGACCGACGGGCAGGGCAGCGCAACCTCGGCAAGAAAGCCGCCCAAGTCCTCGGAGCGGCCCAACCGCAGGACTCCGCCATATTGCGCGACGATGTCGCCGACGATGGCCAGACCCAGGCCATGACCGGCCCGGGACTCGTCGATTCGCGTCCCGCGTTGCCGTAGCGCTTCCAACTGGTCCGGCGGGCAGCCCGGCCCGTCGTCCTCGACCCGCAGCCAGAGCCACGCCGCGTCCGCGCCAGCGGTCAGCCATACCTCGGTCTCCGCCCACTGACAGGCGTTATCCAGCAGGTTCCCCAACAATTCCAGCAAGTCGTCGCGGTCGCCAACGAACCCGCTGCCTGGTGGAATCCGGACTTCGATGGCAAGATCCCGGTCGCGATGAATGCGGCGCAAGATGGCGATTAAATCGGCCACTTCCCGCTCAAGCAGCACCCGCTGACCCGGCGCGCCGCCACCCGCGATACGCGCCCGCTTGAGTTCGCGCTCGGTCAAGGCGCGAATCTGCTGAAGTTGCTGGCGCAAATCCCGCCACCAGCCAGTGGCGTCGCCGGAGGGAGGAGGTTGCTCGGCAAGTTGGGTGAGGGTGGTCAAAGGCGTTTTCAAGGCATGGGCCAGATTGCCCAGGGCGTGGCGGGACCGGCGCTGGCGCTGGTTCAACAAGTCGAGCAAACGATTGAGTTCGGCGACCAGAGGCCGCACCTCATCCGGCGCTTCCAGCGACAGTTGCGGAATTTCGCCGCGCGCCAGCCGGGGCAGTTCACGGCGGACCTGTTCCAGCGGCGCCAGACCACGCCGCACGATCCGCCGCTGCGACAGCAGCAGCACGCCAAACATCGCCAGTGCGATGAGCACGAATTCCAGCAACAGGCGCCGGAGGCCAGCGTTCACCGGCGCGAAATCCTCGGTCACGGCGATAGCGACCGGTCGATCCTGGACCCGGAAGGCGCGACCGACCAGCAACAGTCGCTGGTCCTGCGGGCCCGCGACGAAGGTTCGGGTGACGCGGTCGGGAGCCAGCGGCGGCAACGTCAGATCGGCGTCCCACAGCGAGCGGGAGCAAAGCTCGCCGTTGGCGGTTTCGATCTGGTAGTAGTGACCGGAATACGGCTGGCGGAAGTTGGCGCCGATCCGGTCGGTGGCCAGTTGCGGCTGACCGCTGGCGTCGAAGCTCAAGGCGGCCAGCACGGTTTCCAAATCGTGTTCCAAGCGAGCCGCGACAAAGTTCTCGGCCATCTGGCGCAGCGAACAGCCACCGACGGCGACCGCCAGGACAGTCAACAGGATCAACGCCGAAATCAAGCCGGTGGATAGCCGGGCTTGCAGCGAGGTCATGCGTCGCCGGCTCCAAGGATGTAGCCCTGGCCGCGGCGGGTGACGATCCATTCGCGGCCCAACTTGCGGCGCAGCCGGTTGATGTAGACCTCCAGCACGTTGCTGTCGCGCTCGGCGTCGAAATCGTAGATATGCTCGGCCAGTCGGCTTTTGGACAACACCCGGCCCGGATGGCGCATGAAGTAGCGGAGCAGGCGGAATTCGGTGCCGGTCAGCTCGAAGGTTTCATCCGTGGCCAGGATTCGAGCGGTCTGGGTGTCTTCATCCAGCTCCAGACCGGCAACCCGCAAGGGACCGTGCGGTCGGGCGACGCCGCGCCGCAGCAGGGCCTGAAGCCGGGCCAACAATTCAGCCACATGGAACGGCTTACCCAGATAATCGTCGGCGCCGGCCTTGAAGCCGTCGACCTTTTCGTGCCAGGCGTCGCGAGCGGTCAGAACCAGCACCGGGACCGGATTGCCGGCCGCGCGCCAGTGACGCAGCACGTCCAGCCCAGAACGGCCGGGCAGGCCCAGATCCAACACCACCATATCGTAGGGTTCGGAGCCCCCCATGAACTCGGCATCCGCGCCGTTGTCCGCCACATCGACGGCAAAGCCAGCCCGCGTCAGTTCGGTTCGCAACCGGCCGCTCAAGACAGCGTCGTCCTCGACCAGCAACAAGCGCATCGCTACCTCTTCCACTCTCGTTCGTGCTCGACGCGCCACAACTCGCCGGTGCGGGCGTCGTATTCAAACTCGCGCACCACGCCGTCGTCGCCCAGCATCTTCAGTTCGTAGACATAGCGATCCCGCTCGAACTCCAGTTCCGCCTCCAGCAATTGACCGCCGGGATACTGGCGGCGGTGATTGGCGATGATGGTTTCCAAGGACAAAATTTGTCCCGCGCCCCGCAGACGGCGGATTTCCTCCTGATCGCGTCCGGCGCTGACCAGGTCGGGAACCAGAAGGCCCACCGCCAGCAGCAGGGCGGCGGCGGGTCCGGCAAGGCGACACATGGGCTCGTTTCCCCAAGATGGCGCCGCGATCAGGCTCGCTTGCGGCCGGTGATCATGGCGCGGGCCAGATTCTCGCGGTGCAGCAGACTTTCCCAAATCACGCCGACCAGGTGTCCCACCACCAGCAGCAGGGTGAAATTGGCGATGAATTCATGGACCTCCTTGATAAAGTGAATGGTCGCTTCACTGCTATCCAGCAACAATCCCGCGAATGGACCCAGTCCCTTGTCGGCGCCGTACAGCATCAGCCCGGCGATGACAGTACCGCTCAGGCTCACCAACAGGATGACGATCATCGCGCCACCGGCGGGATTGTGTCCCAAATGGCGCGGCGCGCGTAGGGCCAACACATCCTTGACGTAGCGCAAGGTTTCGCGCGGTCCCCGCACGAAATCGGCGAATCGGGCATGGCGTGATCCAGCGAAACCCCAGAACAATCGGAACAGCAGCAACCCGGCGATGGTATAGCCGGCCCAGACATGGAGGGTTTGCAGCCATTCGCCGTCCAGGCGATCCTGCAACTCCTCGAAGGGTTCGCCCTGGCTAAGGTAGGCGAGGGTGAAAGCAATCACCAGGGTCCAGTGGAACAGACGAACCAGTGGGTCCCAGATAGTGATTTCGTTGGCATCGCGGTTGGTCATGGAAGCTCTGCATCCTCTCAGGTCCCGCCTCCGCCATGGCGATGAAGCCAGCGGGGAGGCAGGGTCTTCAGCGATTAGTCGGCTTCCTCGGCGATCAGATCACCGGTCTTGATCTCGTAATACACCTCCCACTTCTTGCCATCGTTGCCCTTGATCTTGACCTCCCAGGTCTTCTTGCCCTTCTTGGTGTCCTCGTAAGCCTTGGTGACCTCTCCTGGATGGGCCTTGAGGGCCATTTGGATGGCCTGTTCCTTGGTGATGCCAGCTTGAGCCGGAGCGACCTTGGTCGTGGTGGCGGGCGTCGGGGCGGTGGGTGCTTCACCGGCGGCAATGGCGATGGTCGTGGTGGTTGCGATCATGGCCAGGGCCACGGCGTTGATCAGTCGACGCAGGTTCATTGGGATTGGTCTCCGGGTTGGATTTTGAAATTGAAAGCTTGGTTGCCAAGGCTTGCGCGTTACTTTAGGGGGTCTGTCTTAAACCAGGCTGAATTCCAGGGGAACGGTGGTAGATGCCTTAGGTGTTAGGCATAGCCACCGTTTTGTTGTTTTTTTGTCTTTTTTATACATAAAAAGCAACAAACAACATTTTTACCGGGTTCAAGTTCCAGCCGGACTGTGCTTGTAGTAGTTGTCTTTTACTTAGTAGTTTTGCATACAATTAAGGGCATGCAAAAAATTTAAAAAATTCAATTAGTTACAGAACGAAGGTGGGGGAAACGCGGGGAGTGAAAGTGGGGGAAACGCGGGGAGTCGGGGCGAAAGTGGGGGAAACGCGGGGAGTCGCCCGGCGAAAGTGGGGGAAACGCGGGGAGTCGCCCGGCGAAAGTGGGGGAAACGCGGGGAGTCGGGACGAAAGTGGGGGAAACGCGGGGAATATCCTGGGGGGAAGGTGGATTTGCAATCCCCCACTCTCTGGTTTATACCTGTTCGGAACGAGGCGAGGCTGCGAGGAACGCCATGAGTCCCGACATCACCGACCTGCTGAGCAACGACGTTCGGAAGCCGACGGCGCTGGTTCATTTCGAGCGGGACATGCCGCTGACCGAGCAGAAGGTGATGACCCTAATCATCTTCCACTGCCAGGTCGCCGACAAGGACGAAAGCGGCTTCTATCACATCCGCAAAAACTTTGTGCGCCGCTTTCTCGGCTGGGACGACAGCCATAACTATCCGCGCATCTACGAAGCGTTCGAGAAAATCTTCGACAACACCATCCGGTGGAACCTGCTGGGCAAGGACAAGACCTTCAAGAGCCTCAAGTGCAAGCTGATCGTCAGCCTGCTCGAACCAACCGACACCGGTCCGTTCATCGGATTCAAGCTCCATCCCGACCTGGAGCCGGCCATCAAGGACCCCCGGCTGTTCGCCCGGATCAAGCTGATCATGATGGCGATTCTGGCCAAGCCCAAGTACGCCTTCCCGCTCTACGAAATCCTGGCCGACTGTTATTCGCGCGGCGAACGGGTCATCCGGCTGTCCCTGCAAGAACTGAAGGAATCGCTGGGTATCATTGGACCCTATTACGACCAATTCATCGCGTTCAAGAAGGAAGTGCTTCGGCCTAACCTGGCGGCCATCAACCAGAACACCGACTGCCAGGTGACTTACGACACCTACCGGGAAGGGAGAAAGGTGGCGGGCGTGGTGTTCACCATCGACAAGCAGGACTGGCGGCCGCCCCTGTTGGAGGAGCATCTGCGCGAGTTGCAGAGCTACTACCAGCCGATTCCGGCCGAACCGCCGGCCCTGAGCGCGCCGCCGGCCTCCAGCGCCGAAGAACAGGAGTTTGTGGACAGCGTGAAACTCCACCAGGTCGCCGAGGCTGACGCTCTACAGGCGATTCGGACTCATGGCCTGAATGGAGCGCGGGCGATCCGCGATTACGCCTTGCGCCAGGCGACGCGCAGAAAGGGCTCGAAGGATCAGGTTCGGGATCTTGGCGCCTACATGGCGCGCTGCTTCCGCGAAGGCTATGGCCGATGGGAAGAGCAGGACCCGTTGAACTTGAAGCGCGCCGAAGCGACGCCCCCGGAGGCGCGATCCGCCAGGAAAGCGGCGTCCGAAACCGAGCGCCTCGCGGCCAAATTCAAAACCGCGTTCCGAACACATCAGAGTCAACTGGTGGACGAGCGGCTGGGCCGCATGTCGGCGGAGGAACGGGCGCGGTTCGACGATGAATTCGCCGCCCGCCATGCGATTTGGGCGCAAAAATTTCGCGAGCTGGGCCCCACGACGCCTCTGTTGCGCTCCGCCTTCGAGGCGTTCGCCGTCGAGATGCTGCTGAATTCCGAGCAAAAGGATGTTGTCGCGTTTGCCCGGGAGCGCGAGGCCTCGGCCGAAGTCGTCGAGTGGCTGCAACGCGCGGTTTGAACGTCGCGGGCCAGCGAGGCCTATCGGTCGGCCCGGACCGACGGCGGATGCTGATCGAGCCAGTAATCCAACCCCTGGGCGTTCAGTTCGACATCCATCCTCAACACCTCGCGCCACTGTTCGGCGTCCAGCCGCCAGCCTTGCCGCGCCGCCTCAGCGTCCATTAGCGCCCACAGCCCGTCCAGAATCCGCGCGCCGCGCGCCGGGCCGGCGTCGCGTTCCCGTTCGGCCACCGCCACATGCGCGTCGATCAGTCGGTGCAAATCGTCGCCCAGGCGCGGGATGTCGGTGACGCGGGAGAAGTGGGTGAGGTACAACGCTTCGGGCTGGCAGGCCAGAATGCGATCCACGGAGGCGTGCATCGTCGCCGGCTCGAATTGGGTGGGCGTGGTGGTGGGAATGACCGATGGTCGTCCATCGACGTCCAACTCGCGGAAGGACAGCCCGAAGATGTCGCCGGTGAACAGGCAGCCGCCGCGCGGATCGTGCAAGCACAGATGGTGGCGGGCATGGCCGGGCGTTTCCAGGCAAATCAGGATCCGGCCGGCGAGATCGATGCTATAGCCGTCGCCGGCCACCAGGATTCGGTCGGTGGGGACGGGCAACGGCTCACCATACAATCGATGGGCTTCATCCGCGCCATAGACCGCCTGGACCGCGGCGAACAATTGGGTGGGATCGGCCATGTGCCGCGCGCCGCGTGGATGCACGACCAGCCGCGCCTCGGGAAAGGCGCGCATCATCGCGCCCGCGCCGCCGGCGTGATCCAGATGGACGTGCGTCAAAAACACGTAGTCCACGCAAGTTGGCGACAGCCCCAGGATTCGCAGGGCTTGCAGGGCGCGCGGCAGGGCCGCGTTGTTGGCGGTGTCCACCACGGCGACCCGGCCGTGCTCGACGATGAAGTGAATGGCGTTGAGCCAGGGCCGGATGTAGCCGGCGTCGACGGCGTAAATGCCGTGATCGTAGCGTAGTGGTTCAGGCATGAGCGTTCTCGCTGGGATGGACAAACCGGTCAGTGAAGGGGTGGAAGGCTATGATGACAAACACGACGGCCCTGCCGAAAGCGGCCCAGGCTTGCCTGATCTGCCAGGCTCCCCTGCCTTTTTCGCCGGCGCGCGATGACAAGCTGTGCGGTCGCGGGGAATGCGAGTGGCGTTACGCGCTGCTGCGAAGGCGACGCGAGGTTTGCGCGATTTGTGGTCGCCCACTGGCCACGCCGGAGTTGCCGACCCAGGTTTGCGCGGCTTCGACCTGTCGGCGGGCGGCGGCCGTGGAACGCGGGCAGGTCGTGCACGAGCGCAACCAGGCCCGCTACGCAGCGCTGATCGAGCGGGAGGTCGAGCAGGCCACGCGGCTGCGCGACCGGGTGATGACCGCGTTTGGCTTTCGCGAGCCGGGCTCGTTTCGGTTGACGGTGATCCCGGCGGCCACGGCCCGGCTGGTGAATCTGCCGGAGCGCCGCCGCCGCGCGTTGCGCGACCATGTGAACGCGCTGATTGGCCAGACCGCCGGATTGCCCGCGCCGCCGCCCGTCGAGGAACCTGTGTCGCCGCCCACGGAGCGGGAATCCCAAGTTCAGGCCGTTTTGGGCAAGGCGTGCGCCTGTTGCCAGGGGTTCTGCTGCGAAGGCGGCGGTGATCGCGCCTACCTGACCGTGGAAACGATTCAGCGCATCCGGGTCGCGCATCCGGGCCAGCGTCCCCGCGACATCCTCGCCGCCTACCTGGAACGGGTGGGCCATCGAACCGTCGAAGGGTCCTGCGTCTACCACCAGGCCGATGGCTGCGCCCTGCCCCGCGCGCTGCGCGCCGATCTGTGCAATCGGCATTTTTGCAAGGCGCTGGTGAAATTTCAGCGGGATTTGCCGGCGACCGGTCCAATTCGCGGCTTTTTCGTGGCCGCGGATTATGGTGTCCTGCACGCGGCGACGCTGGTTCACGACAGCCAGGCATTGGTGGTTCAGGGAGTGAAAGAGCCGGAACCTTGAGTTTCCACACGGGCCAGCGCTACTGGCGTGGTCCGATCCGCCGCCAGCCGCGCGACCCAGGCGTTCGCCGCGCTGGCGGTGATCCCCTGCACGCCGTTGGGGAACAGGCCGCCCGTCAACGTCAACAGCGCCATGATGCTCGCGATCAGCACCTCGCGCGGCCGCAAGTCCATCGCCGTCGCTACCGCCGGATCGGTCACCGGCCCCAGGAACGCCCGCTGGAAGAAGCCGAGGAGATAAGCAGCCCCCAGCACCGCGGCGCCAACGGCGACCAGCGCCAGACCGGGATGCGCTTGCCAGGCGCCGATCAGGATCAGCAATTCGGCGGCGAAACCACTGGTGCCGGGCAACCCGATGGAGGCCATGCCGAGAAACAGGAAGAAAGCCGTCAATCGGGGTAGCGGCCGGGCCAGCCCACCCAGGCTGGCCAGATCGGTTGAACCCAGCCGGTGGTGCAAAAAACCAGCGATCAGGAACAGGCCGCCAGCGATGACCCCGAAGTTCGCCAGTTGAAACACCGCGCCCTGCACGCCCTGAATGTTCAGGGTTCCGATGCCGACGATGACCAGTCCAACGTGGCTCACGCTGGAAAAGGCCAACACCTTGCGCAGATTGGCCTGTTGTAACGCCACCAGAGCCCCGTAGAGCGCGCCAAATCCTCCCAGGCTCATTAGGAGCCACCCGTGGTCGTGCGCGGCTCCTGGGGCCAGCGGGACGGCAAAACGCAGAATGCCGAAAGCGCCGAGCTTGAGGCCCACCAGCAGCGCGCTCAGTCCTGTCGGCCCCTCGCGCAGCACGGTGGGCAGCCAGGTGTGGAACGGGAACAACGGAGCCTTGACGGCGAAGCCGAAAAACAGCAGCAGGAAGACCGATGTCTGCGCCGAGGCGGGGAGGGGGTGTTCGAGCAGGACCCGGTAATCGAACGTCAGTCCGCCCGGCGCGGGGGCGCCCACGGCGCTGGCGTGACCCAGACCCAGCAGCACGATGGCGAACAGCAGCGGAATCCCGCCGGCCAGCATGAACAGGGTGTATTTGGTCGCGGCGAAGCGCCGTTCCGGCCCGATGCCCCACAGGCTGATCAGGAAATAGATCGGGATCAGGGTCAATTCCCAGAACAGGAAGAACAGCACCAGGTCCAGGGCGCAAAACACGCCGATGGTGAAGCTCTCCAGCGCCAGCAGCAGAGCGAAGTACAACCGGGGCATGAACTGGATGGAGGTCCACGACGCGAGGATGACGCCGCAGAACAGCAGCGCCGTCAGCGGCGGGAACAGGGCGGCGATGCCGTCGATGCCCAGCAGGTATTGAACGTTCAGGCTGGGAATCCAGGACGCTCGTTCCACCAGTTGCATTCCGGCGCTGTCCGGATTCAGGGCCGCTAGCATCGCCAGCGCCAGGATCAATTCCAGGACGGCCCCGGCCAGCACCACGACCCGCGCGGCGCGGCCTTCCGGCAGGAACGGCAGCAGCAGCGCCCAGGCCAGCGGTAGCAGAATCAGCAGGCTCAAAATGGGGAAGCCGAACGAGTCGGTGGTGGATAGATATTCAGGATTGGACAACACTCTTGCCAAGCTCCTTGGAAAAGTGGTGAGAGCTGATTTGCAGTTTCCGGCTCAGGTAAAGCCGATGGGCATCGTGTCGGGTTACACCCGAGTCGAGATGAAGTTGGTCGCAGGACAATTCCCGCGCTTTATCCAAAAGCCAGTCGAGCAGCATTCCGCCATAGCCACGCTTGCGGAACGTACTCCGGCTGACAAGATCATCCACATAGAAAATCCGCCCCCAGGCCAGGAATTCAGCGATACGATAACCCGCCGCCGCGACTATCTGATTATTCGATAAGACATAAACGAGAACATAGCCGTGATTCTTCATTTGGCGTTGGACCCGCGCCACGAATTCATGTTCGGAAAGGTGCGGCCTGAGTTCATACAACGCGGGAAAACAGGCTTTTATTTCTGCTTCCGTGGAGGCGACTCGAATATCCATGGGTTCTCCAAAATCAATCCAAATTTGCAAGTTATGCCAAATTTGATAAAATAAGATTTTGAAATTTAACGGTAATTTAATTGACAATTAGCCAGCGTAAATGGAATATTTAACTGCATTCTTGCCTTCATATTTTACTGAGTACATTAATTCGTCAGCTATTCTCACCAGTTCATCGGTTGTAGGCGGAGCGGTTATGCACGTCAATACGCCAATACTGAAAGTGATTGGCCAATGATTTTTTTTCATTTCTTCCAGAAGGCCGTTTTGGATTTTGAGGATAATCATGCGAGCAGATTCTTGACTGGTTTCAGGCAGCAATAATGAGAATTCATCGCCACCAAGCCGTGCCAGTACATCTGTTTTTCTTACATTCTTAATAATAAAATTTACCACTACACGGAGAGCGCGATCACCAGTAGCATGCCCGAATTGGTCATTCACGATTTTGAAGTTGTCAAGATCAAGGTAGGCCAGGGTAAATGAATGCTTATATCTTTTAAGGCGATCAATTTCCATCCGTGCCAGTTCATAAAAGAAGCGTGA
Organism: Candidatus Competibacteraceae bacterium; assembly: GCA_046347555.1. Classification (GTDB taxonomy): domain Bacteria; phylum Pseudomonadota; class Gammaproteobacteria; order Competibacterales; family Competibacteraceae; genus Contendibacter. Next base: position 14,359 of record JAXMFY010000036.1, read on the forward strand.
ATTGACCGCCCCAGTCAAGCCGTCGATGCGAGCTAATTCTCGTTCAATATCCATTGCTCTTCTTAGCTTTGACAGGAGCAATGTGATAATAATGAAAAATGATAATCTGATAAAACTATTCCATACGGGAATAAACAGGCTTGAGTAAGGATGCCCGGAGGCCGCATCCGCCCAAAGCCAGACAATGGCGCTGACCAGCGATACTATCATTCCTGGCGATCGGCCTGTAAACCAGGTGACCAGAGAGATAGGGATTACATAAAACAGCGAAAAGGCAATTTCGTACCCTGATAGAAAATCACAGATGCCCACTACAAAAACAAGTAAGAAACCTAATAATATTATTAGTGGTTTGCTTTGCCTTTCCAGATTCTCCAGCAGGTTCATGACTCTCCACCTGGTCTGCTTAAAGCCAAACGGAAAAATTTTCAAGGACAGTAGAGAAAGGACATTTCAATGCCCAATGGAATTTATCCCACTTCCCTCAAACAGTCCCGCCACATTTTCCATCGCCCCGCTGATCGTTTCCAGTCATGGCCAATGACATCCTGTGTTGTTCGCTACCCTTTCACCGCACGCAGTGGCAGCATCAAGGTCATCGGATGCACGGGTGATGCCTGAAACCCGTAGTGCTCGTAGAACTGTTTGGCGCGGTCGTTCAGCGTGTGGACGAGCACCGCCCTGACCCCGGCATTTTCCGACACCGCGATCACACGGTGGACAGCGTCCCGCAGCAACCCGGCGCCCAGTTTGTCGCCTTGCGCGCGCTGATCGACCGCCAGCCGGGCCAGTACGATGACAGGGATCGGGTCGGGCATGTTGCGTCGCATGGTGCCGGTGGCCTGCTGGTGCGAAACAGCACCCGCGGCCAGGGCGTAATACCCGAACACGCGGTCGTCCTGGTCGGCCACGACGAAGGTGCGGCTGGCGCCGCTCAGTTGATTGGCCAGGGCGCGGCGTTTGAGCCACTCGTCCAGCGTGGTTTCGCCGCAGGCAAACCCGTCCAGCCGGTGGGCGACCCCCAGCGGTAGTGGCGCGGAAAGCCGCAAGCTCATGCCCGATTGGCGTCCCACGGAGCCTTCACCGCCATGAGACGCGCCAGCCCTGGGTTGGCACTGGGCGGCGCATCGAGTAGGGCGGTGAACCGCTGGAACTGGTCCGCGTCCAGGTGGAAGAGCACTTGATCGAGCAACACTGCCTGCGCGCGTTCGCAGGCCGCTTCGAGCATGAAGTCCGAGCGGTTCTTGCCCAGAAGGCTGGCGGCGCGATCAATCAAGTCGCGCTGTTCGGGCAAGGCCCGCAGATTGATGGCGGCACCGCGCATAAATACCTCCCAAGAGTGTATACACAACGAATACACAAACCTAAAGTTTCGTGTAGCTATTGTCAATACAACATGGTTCAGTCCTTTGATCTGCGGTCAATGGCCAGCTCTAACCTCGAACAGCCCCGCCACGTTTTCCACCGCCCCGCTGATCGTTTCCAGCCACGGATGGGCGTAGAGACCGACGCTCACCATCACCGCGCACAGCAGCGCGGCCATGATCAATTCCCGGTTGCGCAAATCGATCAGGGGCTGCGTCGTGTTTCGGGGATTGCGAGCGAGGAAAATCCGCTGATACGACCATAGCAGGTAACCCGCCGCCAGCACGTTGCCGGAAGCGGCCAGCGTGGCGACGCCCCAGCCATAGGTTTCAAGCACGCCTTCCAGCGCCAGGTGCGCGGCCTCGAAACCGGGCGTGCCCGGCATGGCGATGCTGCCCAGCACCACCACCAGAAAGGTCAATCCGAGCAGGGGCGCGGCGTCGAACAGTCCGCCCAGGCGGTAGAACCGGGTCACGCCCAGCCGGCGTTGCAGCAGTCCCGCCACCATGAACAGCCCGGCCGTGGCCAGACCCAGATTCAGGCTCAGCAGCAGACTCCCCTGCAACCCCGGCAAATTCAGCGCGAACAGCCCGACCAGGAGCGCGCCGGTGTGACTGACCACGGCGAAGGCCAGCAGCCGGCGCAAATCCTTTTGCATCAGGGCAAGCAGCGCGCCGTATCCCATGCCGGCCAGCCCCAATACGATCACCGCGCCGGCCCATTGCTGAGTGGCGGCGGGCAGCAACGGGAACGCGAAACGGAGCAGCGCGTAAACCCCCACCTTCACGCCCGCCAGCAACGCCAGGCCCACCGCGACCGTGCCGTGCTGGGCCACGACCGGCAGCCAGGCGTGAAACGGGAACAGCGCTAGCCGCACCGCCAGGCCGCCGAACAGCAATACGAAGATTAACGATTGAAGACCCGACGACGCGGGCGTGGCGAGTAGGGCGGACAGATCGAAGGACCAGACACCGTCCGTGGCGGCGGCGTGGTTCCAGCCCAGCAGCACGATCCCGGCCAACAGCGCCGCCAGACCGCTCGACAGGTCGCGGGCCAAACGCCAGGCCGCCCGCCCGCGCACCGGGCTGGTTCCCCAGCGCCAGACCAGGAACGCCACCGGGATAACCTCGGCCAGCGCGAACAGCCAGAACTGTATCAGGTTCAGCGCGGTGAACATGCCCATCAGCGCCGCTTCCTGCGCCAGCACGCCGGCCACCAGCACACCTGGCCGTTCCCGCCGGATCGTTTGGGCGTAAAGCAGGATCAGCAGCGTCAACAGCGCCGTCAGCGGCAGGAACAGCACGCCGAGGCCGTCAACACCGAGATGGAGGCTCAGCCAGGGCAACGGTTCGAACCGCTCGACCAGTTGCGCGGCGGGGTCGTGCGGGTGGAACCGGATCAGCGTTGCTATCGTCAGCAGCAGTTCCATGCCCGCCGTCGCCAAACCCAGCGTCAGCGCCGTCTGGATGCGCTGGATTCGCCAAGCCGCGACCATTCCCACCAGCGGCGTCAGGAGCAGCAGGCTCAGCAGTGGAAAACCGTCTAGTCCGCTTTCCGGGCTTTCGCCGGCGCGCACGATTTCGCGCAGGCCCACCAGCGCGATGAGCACCACCAGCGTCGCCACCATCCAGGCCCAGGACCGCCGCAACCCGCGCTCGATCCGGCCCAGCCGATTGCCCAGTCGGCGGCTGGTGGCCACGATGCCCTGCCCCACAGCTCGAAAGACCAGCAGCTCTTCGAACCCGTGAACCACCGCCGCCATCCGCTCGGTGATCCAACCCAGAATGCCGGGGTCCCGATCCGCTGCGTTGGGGGCACGCTCCAAAATCCGTCCGGCGCCAACCTGGCGTTCCTCCCACTGGGCCAGTGACGACAGGGCGTTCACCGCCGGGGCTGGCAGCCCGGTCGCTCGATCCACCGCGACGGTATCGAAGCGGTTCAGGACGCGGGCCAGCCGACGCACTGGCTGGACCACAGCCCAGTCTGCCGCGTCTTCCAGCCAGAATCGTTGCAACGCCGCCGCGTAAGCCCGGTGTCGTCGCGCGAGAAAGGCGGGGACGGGCCGCACGCGCGTGCCGGGCGGCGGGTACAACACCGAGGGCGCGCGGAGAAACTGGTAGCCGCGAACGATGGCGTGACCGCACAGATGAATCAGCGCCAGCGTCCAGAAGCCGAGTCCGCAGGCAAGAACCATCAACCCAAGCTGGCCGGTGGTGGAAAAGATGAGGGCGCTCTTGATATCGGTCTGCGCCAGGCCCGCCCAGAAGCCGTACAGGGCGGTGGCCAGCCCGATCACCGCCAGCGCCGCCATGGCCGCTGGCGACTGCTCGAACAGGGGTTGCAGACGTAGCAGGAGATAAACGCCGGCGTGGACCATGACCGCGCCGTAGAACAGCGCGCTCGACGGCGTGGGGCCTTCCATGGCTCGGGCCAGCCACGGCGCCAGCGGGATTTGCCCCGATTTGGCGACCGCCGCCAACAGGAAACAGCCGGCCAGGATTCCCGCCTGGCCAGAACTCAGGCCCGCCGCCCCGGTGTTCACCGTCGCCCAGTCCGCGCTTCCCAGCCAGTGAAACGCCAGGGCAATGCCCAGCAGGAAACCGGCGTCGCCGATCCGGTTGGTGACGAACGCGCGGGTGGCGTTGACCGCCGCCGCCGGTCGGTCCTGGAAAAACGCGATCAGCAGATAGGAACACAGCCCGGCGACCTCCCAACCGGCGAAGGTCAACACCGCGTTGCCGCTCATGACCAGCAACGGCATCGCGGCGGAAAACAGGCTCAGGATCATGAAGAAGCGATGAAAGCCGGCTTCCCGATGCAGGTAGTTCACCGAAAACCGGGTGACCAGCAGGCACAACAGGGCGACCAAGGTGGTCAACGTCAGACTGAGCCGGTCGGCGAGAAAATTCACCTCGACCTGAACGGCGCCGCTGCTCAGCCAGCGCCCGAGCGTCAACTGTTCGGGCAATTCGCCGGCAAGCCGCGCGGCGATCAGCGCGAGCGTGGCCACGAACGCGGCGGAGACGGCGGTCAGGGCGATCCGGCTGGTGCGCCGCTCGTGTGCTTCGCCGCTGGCCCGACCGAACAGGATGGCCACGCCGATCCAGAGCGCGGCGACCAGCGGCAGGGCCGGAACGAGACCAGCGATTCCCTCAAACATGGCCGCTTCCTCCAACGCGGGCCGGCGGCAGCGGGCCGGTATGCCCCCGGTACCAATCGCCCGACCGGGCGCGCTCGGGCAACGGTTGGACCGGATCGGTCCAAGGGACGAATCCCCGCGCCGGGTCGAAGATCGCGAATTTCCCGCTTTCTGGGTCCTTGGTGATCAGATGAATCCATTCGTTGCCGATCAATTCCCGCAGCGACGGCTGGCGGTCGTAAATGGCGGCCAGTATCTCGGTGCGGGCCTCGACCACGATTTGCAGGCGCAGCGGTTCATGAATCTCGATCATCTGTCTGGGCAGGCCGGTGCGCAGGTCGCTGCTCGCGCCCTCCATCACCGCGAATAGCCCGGTGACGTTGTGCGGTAACTTGGTGCCGCAGCCCAGCCGTTCGTTGTTCACGGTGGAGAAGTAGTATTCCAGGTTGATGCCGGCGCCGACCGGTCCCACCGCCAGCAGGATGCCCTCCAGCACGGTCCCTTCATGGTCCTGGGTCGGATCGTAGGAAATCAGGAACGCGCGCCGGTCCAGGAACAGTCCTTGGCTCATCGAACGCCGGCCGACCAGCGCGGCGGCGTTGGTGGCGTGACCCAGTTCCGGTCGGGCCTGGCTGAAGTCGCGGGCGCGGCCGACGATGTGGCGCAGAGCCTGGGCGGGCGTCGGATGGCGTGGGGCCGAGGCCAGGCGGCGGCAGCGTTCGTGGGCCGACAAGGCGCACGCCTGGTCCAGGTCCCGGCGCAACGCCGCCAGCGCCGTTTTCGCCTCGGCCGGCAGGTCGTCCAGATCGTAGAAGGTGATCTCCTCGTCGCAGGTGTTGTGTTCGGCCCCGACGAACCCCGTATCGGCCGGGATGTGAATGCCGCGTTCGGCCAGCAGCGCCCGCACTGTTGAACGATTGGCCATGGCCGCGAAGACGCGGGCGTTCGGGCCGCCGTGACGGCCGCTGCACGCTCCGCAGTCGTAGGCGGCCAGGTGTGGATTGTTCTGGCTCATCGAGCCGTGGCCCATCAGCGCCACCACCGGCGCGAATTGCGCGGTCAAGCCGACGTTGCGTAGCAGGGCAGCCACCCGGTCGGCCTGCTCGGCGTCGGTGAAACCCAGCCGTGGGTTTTCCGGCGTGGCCAGGGCGGTGGGGTCCGACGTTGTAACCGCCACCTCGGTGAGCGGTGGCGGTGTCCACCAGGCGGTGACGGCTTCCGCGAACCGCGCCTGGGGTAGCGGGGCCAGCACCTTGCTCGCCAGCGCCAGCAACGCGCCCGGCGCCAGCAGGTCGATCAGGGGGAACGACGACAGCAGGTTGCGCCGCAGTTCCGGCAGCAGGGTCCGCAGCCGGTCGCGCAGCGTGCGCCGCCGGTCGCGCCGGGCGATTTGAGTTTCGGTTCCAGGCCGCGCCACTTCGCGCACCTCGTGGGCGGGCGTGACCACCACCGGGCAAAGCGGGGTGACTTCGCGGTCGTCCAGACCGCGCCAGTTGATCGCCACGCCGAAGAAACCGGCCGCCCCAAGCGTCTCGATGCGCGGATTCAATTCTTCCAGGTGGCGGCGGAAGCCTTCCTCCCGGTCGTCGATGCAGAAGATCACCTGGGCTTGCGGCCGTTGTTCGCGCGTGGCCCAGAGCCCGCGCCCGTGGTTGTTCGCCAGCGCGTTGAG
>JAXMFY010000037.1:0-20486 GCA_046347555.1 Candidatus Competibacteraceae bacterium
TTGCAGGTAATACGCCTGAATGTAAGTGATAACGCCGATGATGGTGGCAAAGAACAGGCTGTGTTTCAGCGTGAAGCGGAACAGGTCCGATTCCTTGCCCACCAGTCCGGTCGCGGCGCAGGCGACCGCGATGGACTGCGGCGAGATCATCTTGCCGGTGACGCCGCCGGTGGTGTTGGCGGCGATGGTCAGGGTCGGATCGACGCCGATCTGTTGGGCGGTCACCTGCTGTAGGTTGGCGAACAGAGCGTTGCTGGAGGTATCGGAACCGGTCAGGAACACGCCGAGCCAGCCCAGGAACGGGGAGAAGAAGGGGAATAGCACGCCGGTCGCGGCGAAAGCCAGGCCCAGCGTCGAGGAAGCGCCGGAATAATTGGCGATGAAGGCGAAGCCGAGCACCAGGCCGATGGTGAAGATCGGCCGGGCCAGTTCCACCAAAGTTTCCCAGAACGTGGTGAAAAACGTCTTGACGTTGACCCCCAGAATAGACGCGCTGATGACGGCCGCCAGCAGAATGGACGTTCCCGTCGCCGACAGCACGTCGAATTTGTAAACGGCGTCATAGGGCGTCAACGCCTTGACGATGGGCACGTCTTTCATGACCAGCTTGTCCAGGCCGGGAATATGAAAACTCATCACCCATGATTCCAGCGGAGCCCCTTTGGCGAACAAGGCCTTAAACGAGGGCAGCGTCCAGATGGTCACCATGATGGTCAGGACGATAAACGGCGACCAAGCTTTGAAAATTTGGCCCGCGCTATACTCGGAACGGACAGGTCGCGTCGCCGTGCTGGCCCCGTTGCCGCCTGCGCCCTGAAACGCGAAGTTTTCCTGGGGTTGCCAGACGAAGCGCAGGAATAAGGTCAGAACGACCAAACTCACCAGGGCGGACGTGATGTCGGGCAACTCGTAGGCCCAGTGGTTTGAGGTGTAATACTGGGTCAGCGCGAAAGCCGCCGCCGCGACGAAAATGGCCGGCCAGGTTTCCCGCACGCCGCGCCAGCCGTCCATGATGAACACCAGCCAGAACGGAACGAACAGCGACAGCAACGGCAGTTGCCGGCCCGCCATCTGGCCGATGAGGAACGGATCGGTACTGGTGACTTTACCGGCGACCGTGATGGGAATGCCCAGGGCGCCGAACGCCACCGGCGCGGTGTTGGCGATCAGGCACAGGCCGGCGGCATAGAGCGGATTGAAGCCCAGGCCCACCAGCAGCGCGGCGGTAATCGCCACCGGGGCGCCGAATCCCGCTGCTCCTTCCAGAAACGCGCCGAAGCAGAAACCGACCAGGACCATCTGCAAGCGTTGATCGCCGGTAATGGACAGGACCGAGGATCGGATGATTTCGAACTGGCCGGTCTTGACCGTGAGTTTGTACAGAAACACGGCGGCCACGATGATCCAGGAAATCGGCCACAAGCCGTAGAGGAAACCGTAGCCGGTCGCGGCTAGCGCCATCGAGGCCGGCATTTGATACACGACGATGGCGATGACGACGGCGAGCGCCACCGTGATCAAACCGGCGATATGGCCTTTCATCCGTAAGACGGTCAGCGCGATGAAGAAAAAGATGATCGGAATGGCGGCGACCAGGGCGGAAAGCCACAGATTGCCACCCAGCGGTGTGTAAACCTGAGTCCAGGGTTGCATGGTGGGAAACTCCTCGGATGGTGGTTGACGACGACACGTTTTTTTCTTCCTGAAACCCCGGTCGGGCGAATCGCGGGCGCAAAAAACCCCCAACCCGCCCGCGCGGGCATCCTTGAATTATTGAAAATGCTAGGGAATTAGCGAATTAGCTAGTGTTAGGCCGCGAGCAGCGGTCTATCAGATAGACGATGGAGCGGTAGTAGCGCCCGCTGTGGAGGGATAGACCGATTTCGCAGGTGCGACTGGTGGAATAGCCAGACTGGCAGTCATCCGGCAGCGCCGCCGGCAAATCCCGCAAGGCGCTGGCGTTCAGTTCTGGGTGGGTGAAGCCTTTATCCCCGGCCCAGCCGCAGCAGGAAACCCGGTCGGGGATGACGACGCGCTCGGCGCACGTCTCGGCGATGGCCTTGAGCTTGGTTTGCAAGCCCATGTGGGTGGTGCTGCACGTCGGGTGCAGGGCGACGGTTTCGGGCAACTTGCGCAGCGTCAGCCGCTCCAGCACGAAGTCGTGCAGGAATTCGGTGATGTCGTACAGCTTCAGCCCGGATTGCTCCTGATTGCGCTTGAGCCGCAGCGAACAGGGGCTGGTATCGATGACGATGGGGTCTTGCCCGTCGCGGCTGGCCTTGCGCAGGGCTTGTTCCACCTCGGCCCGCTTGGCGTCGGCCTGTTCCGGCAGGCCCTTGCTGGCGAAGGGCTGGCCGCAGCACAGCGAAGTTCGATCTTCGGGCAGGATGACCTCGAAACCGGCTTTGCGCAGCAGGGCGGCGGTTTTCACCGGCAAGGCGTCCAATTCGGGATCGCCCTTGGCCGGTCCCATCGTGCGGCTGGCGCAACTGGGGAAATAGACGACGTGCGGACGGCCCGCCGCCGCCTTGGCTTCCGGCTCGGGCAGCGCGCCGGCGGTGGGCATGTAGCGGTTCCACAGCGGAACTCGGTTCCCGGACAGCTTGCGCGCGGCTCCGATCACGCTGCCTTGCAACCAGGCGCCGAAGATCTTGTGGGACAGATTAGCCGCGCCCAGGCCGAGACGGGTGGCGGCGGTCACGGTATTAAATTGCTTCGCCAGCAGGTTGCCGATCCATTGCGCGGTCGCGCCGCGCCGTTGCTCGCGTTTCTTCAGCATCATCGTGCCGGTGTTGATGCCGACTGGGCAGGTCAGGGAACACAGGCTGTCGGCGGCACAGGTATCGATCCCCTGGTACTGATACGCCTCGTCGATGGCTTTGAGCCGGTTGCCATCCTTGCCCGCTGCCGCCAAGCGCGCCATTTCGCGCAAGCCGACGATGCGCTGGCGCGGCGACAGGGTCAGGGCGCGAGATGGACAGTTCGGCTCGCAAAACCCGCACTCGATGCACTTGTCCACCAGCGGATCGACGGCGGCCATCGGCTTGATGTGCTTGAGGTGCGCCTCCGGGTCATCGTTGAGAATGACGCCGGGATTGAGCAAGTTACGGGGGTCGAACAACGCCTTGATTTCCCGCATCAATCGATAGGCTTGCTGACCCCATTCCAGTTCGACGAACGGCGCGATGTTGCGGCCGGTGCCGTGTTCCGCCTTCAGCGAGCCGTCGTATTGATCGACGATCATGTGGCACACGTCGTCCATGAAGTTTTTGTAGCGTTCGGTTTCGGTGGGTTGGGCAAAGTCGGGCGTGATGACGAAATGCAGGTTGCCTTCGAGCGCGTGGCCGAAAATGATCGAGCCGGCGTAACCGTGTTTATCGAACAGCCGTTGCAAGTCCAGAGTCATCGCCGCCAACTGGGGCACGGGGACCGCGACATCCTCGATGATGACGGTCGTGCCGGTCGCCCGCGCCGAGCCGACCGAGGGGAACAATCCCTGGCGGATCGCCCACAACTGGGTGAACTCTTCCGGCCGGTCGGTGAACTGGAACGGGAGCAGGGTGGGTATGGCGGCAATGCCGGTGGTAATGGCTTCGACCTGAGTGTCGAGGGTCGTCGAGTCCAGCGCCCGGGTTTCCACCAACAGGGCGGCGGCGGTTTCCGGCAACTCCTTGAAGTAAGGTGGCATTCCCGCCTTGTTTTCCACCGAGCGGATCGACGCGCGGTCCATCAGTTCCACCGCCGCCACCGGCTGGCTTTTCAGCGCCGCCACGGCTTCGCAGGCGGTCTTGATGTCGGGGAAGATCATCAGCGCCGTGGCTTTATGCGTGTGCTCCTCGACGGTGTGATAGGTGATCTCGGCGATGAAGCCCAGCGTACCTTCGGAGCCGATCATCAGATGTTGCAGAATCTCGAACGGGTCTTCGTAATCCACCAGGGCGTTGAGGCTGTAGCCGCAGGTGTTCTTGATCTTGAACTTGGCGCGGATGCGTTCCGCCAGCGCCGCGTCGGCGCGGGTGCGTTGACCGAGTTCGGCCAACCGGTCGAGCAGGGCGCCATGACTGACGCGGAACGCCTCGCGGCTGGCGGGATCGCCGGTGTCCAGCATCGCGCCGTCGGCCAGCATCACCCGCATACTTTTTAGCGTCTGATAGCTGTTTTGAGCGGTGCCGCAGCACATGCCGCTGGCGTTGTTGGCGGCGATACCGCCGATCTGGCAGGTGTTGATCGAAGCGGGATCCGGTCCGATCTTGCGCCGGTAGGGCGCCAGATAGCGGTTGGCGTGGCCACCGATGATGCCCGGCTGCAAGCTGATGGTCGCCGCGTCCTCGCCGATGCGCCAGCCGCGCCAGCCATCGCCCAGTTGCAGTAGCACGGAGTCGGTGACCGCCTGGCCGGACAAGCTGGTGCCGGCGGCGCGGAAAGTCACGGGCGTGCCGTGCTGGTGCGCCAGCGCCAGAATGCGCCGCATCTCGTCCTCGTTGTCCACCCGCACCACCAATTTGGGAATCAGGCGGTACAGACTGGCGTCGGTGCCGTAGGCGAGCGTGCGCAAGGGGTCGGTAATCAGGTGCGTGGCCGGGATGAATTGTTGGAGGTCACGGTGAAGCTGCTGATAAGCCGTCGGTAGCATGGGCGTTTTAGCCTCTCTCGTCGTCCAGAATCAGCACGATCAGCTCCTTGGGACCATGAACGCCGAAGGTCAGGACCAATTCGATATCGGCGGTCTTGGACGGGCCGGAGATGAGCAAGGCATTAGTCGGCATCCCTTCGGCCCAACGCTCCCGACGGATAACTTCGGCCAATGATCCGTGAATATTCGCCGCTTCCAGCACCGCGATATGCAGCGCCGGCGCCAGCGACATCAGGCGCGGTTCGTTCGCGTCCGGCCACAAAATCAAGGCGCCCACGTCGGCGAGTCCGCCTTTGGTCGAGGTGATGCTAGCGTCGATGGTGAACAGCCGTTCCTTACTCTGCTCCACCGCCTCGGTGTAGCCGACCAGCGGCGGCAGGTCGCTTTCCCAGCTTTCCGCGAGCGTGGTTCCGATGAGGGTGGTTGTGGCGTACAGCAGGCCGTTTAACGAACGCTGGCGGAGCAGTTCCTTGAGGGTGGTCGTCCAGTTCCGACTGTCGGTGACGATCACCTCGGCGTGCATGTTTTCCATCAGCCGCTTGAGTCGCGCTATTTTATCGGCGCGATCAAGTTCGGCCTCGGGCGGTCCGGCAGGTTCGGTCGTGGCGGCGGTGTCTTGCGGCGCGGCCGCGCGCAAGCGGGCCAAGATGTTGGCGCGGGCGTCACTCATCGGCGATCCCCTTTTCTTTGGCCAGCGCGTGCAGGCTCTTGGCGGCGAACGGGGGCAAGGCTCTGGATTGCGTCCACTTTTTCACGATGTCCGGCCCCGGCAGCCTGGGCAGTTGCGGACCCAGCAGGCCCAGCAGCTTGGCGTTCAAGGCGTTGACCCAGGGCGTGGCGTTGCTCAACGCCCAGCCTTTCCAGGTCAGGCTTTCCGCCATATTGACCTTGTGGCCGTGACCCTTGACCGCGTTCGGCGTATCCGCCTTGTTGTAGGACTCGACGCGCAGACGGCGCAGAATATCGGTGATCGGAATTTTGACCGGACAGACTTCCTCGCAGGCGCCGCAGAAGGTGGAGGCGGTCGCCATCGTCCCGGCCTGATCCAAACCTTCCAGTTGCGGGGTCAGAATCGAACCGATAGGGCCGGGATAGACGTAGCCGTAGGCGTGGCCGCCGAGCCGGGTATAAACCGGGCAGTGGTTCAAACAGGTGCCGCAGCGGATGCACTTCAGGGTTTGCCGAAGCTCGGGATCGGCCCAGATTTTGGTCCGGCCATTGTCGAGCAGGATCAGATGCACCTCCCTGGGGCCGTCCTTCTCATCTGGCTTGCGCGGCGAGGTGATCATGTTGAAATAGGTGGTGATCAACTGGCCGGTCGCGGAGCCGGTCAGCAGGCGCAGCAAGGGCGGCACGTCTTCCAGGCGCTCCACCACTTTTTCCAGGCCCATGACGGCGATATGCACCGGCGGTGCGGTGGTGCACATCCGACCGTTGCCCTCGTTTTCCACCAGGCAAAGTGTGCCGGTTTCGGCCACCGCGAAATTCACCCCGCTGACTCCGACTTCCCCGGCGAAAAACTTTTCGCGCAACACTTTACGGGCGATGGCGTTCAGTTCCTCGACCACTTCGGTATAGGGCGTGTTGGGAATCTTCTCGTGAAACAACTGCGCGATCTGGTCGCGGTTCTTGTGAATGGCGGGGACGATGATGTGCGACGGTGTTTCGTGGTCCAGTTGGATGATGTATTCGCCCAGATCGGTTTCCAGCGCCTCGATGCCGCGCTCTTCAAGGAAATGGTTGAGGTGCATTTCCTCCGACACCATCGACTTGCCCTTGATGACGCGGGTGGCGCCGTGGCGCTGGATGATGTCCAGGCAGATTTGGTTGGCTTCCGCTGGGGTTTCGGCCCAATGCACCTGAATGCCATTTTCGGTGCATTTCCGCTCCAGTTGCTCCAGCAATTCCGGCAGCTTGTTCAGCGCCCGCCGGCGGATGGCGTCGCCGCGCGCCCGCAGTTGCTCGAACGCTTCTGGGTCGGAAAACAGGGTCCGGCGGCGCAGCCCCAAGGTGTCCATCGCCGCGCGGAGATTGCGACGCAGTTGGCCATTGCCCAAAGCCTTTTGGAAATTCTTGGGAAAATCGACCGTGGTCTGGGTCATTGGGTGCGCTCCAGCAGGAATTCGGCGACGTGCTTGGCGGGAATCGGGCTGTTGCGGTGTTTGAGCGCCCCGCCGATGTTCATCAGGCAGCCGCAATCGCCGGAGAGCAGCAAGGAAGCGCCGGTTTGCTCGATGTCGGTTACCTTGTCGGCGACCATCGCCGAGGACAGGTCGGCCTGCTTGACCGAGAAGGAACCGCCGAAGCCGCAGCATTCCCGTTCCCGTTGCAACTCGATCAGCTCGACGTTTTTCAACTGGCGCACGAGCGACTTGGAGTGTTCGATCACCCGCATCTCGCGCAGCGCGCTACAGGACGAGTGCCAGGTGATCTTGATCGGCGGACCCTGGTCTTCGAGGCGCACGTCCAGCACCTTGACGAGAAATTCGGTCAACTCGAACACCCGGCCGGCGAAGCGTTGCGCCTCGGCGGCTTCGGGTTGATCGGCGAAGAGCTTGGGGTAGTGGTGTTTGAGCATCCCGCCGCAGGAGCCGGAGGGGATGACGATGGGATAATCCTTGGGGAAGGCTTTAAGCTGTTGTCGGGCAACCTTTTTAGCTTCCGCCAGAAAACCGGAGTTGTAGGCGGGCTGGCCGCAGCAGGATTGTTGCTGGGGATAGACGACCTGGATGCCTTCGCGCCGCAGGAGTTCGATGCCGGCCATGCCGGCTTGGGGAAAACACAGATCGATCAGGCAGGTACCGAAATAATACACCTTCTCGGGACGGGTGGGCATGGTGATACCTTCTCCGACTTTGGTGGTTGGCGCCATCCGCATACCGCTGTCCCGAGCCGGGTCGGCGGTGCGCTGGCTTGTCATTATTATTGACCGTTACCGGACCCATCGTGGAAAGAGTTCTTTGGTAAGCTGGTCTGACCAATTTATAGCAGTTCGTTTTTCGGTTTGCAAGCTTTTTGGTAAGCTGGTCTGACCAAAATTTTGCTAACCCTGCCGATGCCGCGAACGATACGTTTCAGGCGATGTCTGGGTACTCATTAAAACGAGTGCCGCATGGCACAATAACGGCGATATTGAGTGCAACGCTTGGGCGAAATTATGCAATTCGAAACGATAAATCCTCCGAAAGTCTCGGATGCCATCGTCAGCCAGATCGAGCAGTTGATTCTGGAAGGCGTTCTCAAACCGGGCGAACGATTACCGCCCGAGCGGGAACTGGCGCAGCAGTTGAACGTATCCCGCCCGTCGCTGCGCGAAGCGATCACGACGCTGAAATCGAGGGGACTGTTGCAAAGCCGGCGGGGCGGGGGCAATTTCGTCGTCGACGTCATTGCACCCGCGCTCACCGATCCGTTGATCCTGCTGTTGCAAAACCATCCCAAGGCGATGTTCGACGTGCTGGAATTGCGCCACGCTTTGGAAGAAGTCGCGGCTTATTTCGCCGCGCTCCGCGCCACGGATGCCGACCGGGAAATTCTGCGCTGTCGCTTCGCCGCGTTGGAGGAGATCCAAACCGGTTCGCGCGAGCCGCAACACGACGCCATGGTGGACGCCAGCTTTCACCTGGCCATCGCCGATGCCTCCCACAACGTGGCGTTGATCCACGTCATGCGCGGCTTGTTCGATCTGCTGCTGAGCAATATCTGCCGCTCGCTGGAACGGCTCTATACCCGTGAAAGTAGCTACTCGGTCATCCACGCCCAGCATCAGGCCATCTTGAAAGGGGTGTTGGAACGCGATCCCGACGCCGCCCGGCAGGCCGCGCACGTTCATCTGTCCTTCGTCGAAACGACATTGCGCGATATCGACGAGGAAGCGACTCGTCAGGAACTGTCGCGGCGCCGGTTGCAGGGTCTGTCGAATCTGGAGGCGAACGCGGCGCCGTAGCCGTCTGGAATTTGAATTCTCCGGGACGGTGCATTCCATGCCGGCAACTCAAAGCCGTTGGCGCCGCTGGCGGTCCGCGTTGGATAGCCTGGCGTTTCTCGCCGTGCTCGCCGGACTGGGCTGGGTCATCGTGGAGGGGGCCGGGGCGCTGCATTACAACTGGCAGTGGTATCGGGTGCCGCAATATCTCTACCGATTCGAGGATGGGGTGTTCCAACCGGGTCCGCTGCTGTGTGGCTTGGGGGTGACGCTGGAACTGACCGGCTGGAGTTTGCTATTGACCGTGGTGTTCGGGCTGACGGCGGCGTTGCTGCAACGCTCGACTTCCTGGACCGGGCGTGCGCTGGCGCGGGTCTACGTGGAAATCGTCCGCAACACCCCGATGCTGGTTCAGCTTTATCTGGTCTATTTCGTGTTGGCGCCGATTTTGGGGATGGACCGGTTCGCGGCGGCGGTGCTGGCGCTGGCGTTGTTCGAAGGCGCGTTCGCGGCGGAAATCTTCCGCGCCGGTATCGAGGCCATTCCGCGCGGGCAGTGGGAAGCGGCGGATGCGCTTGGTCTGTCGCGGTACGCGGTCTATCGTCGAGTGATTCTGCCGCAGGCCATTCGGTTGGTATTGCCGCCGCTGACTGGATTAGCGGTGTCGCTGATCAAGCATTCGGCGCTGGTCAGCGTGATTGCGGTGGCCGACCTGACCACCGAGGGCCGCAATCTCATCGCCGATACCTTCATGACCTTCGAATTGTGGTTCACGGTGGCGGCGCTGTATTTAACCCTGACCACCAGCCTGTCGCTGCTGGTCGGTTGGCTGGAGCGCCGGTTGCCAGTGCGCGGCGGAGAAGAAGGTTGAATGGGGACGGTGAATCCCCTTGGCTTCGTCACCCAGCTTTATGGGAGCGATCATGAACACGCTGAGAATATTGCCGTTACTGCTTTTGCCCCTCCTGGCGTGGGCCGATACGCTCTATAAATCGGTGGGCCCGGATGGGACCGTCACCTACAGCGATAAACCGCCCGCCGGCGGCCAGGTCGAAAAAACGCTGGAGTTCACGCCCGGTCCCTCTAGTCCGTTGCCCGATTATGTCCTGCGTTACAAGGAAGAGTTGGAGAAGCAGGCGAAGCAACGCGCCACCGGCGCCCAGCAAACCGACAATACCCCGCAACTGTTCACGACCTCCTGGTGTGGCTTTTGCCGCAAGGCCAAGGCTTATCTCGCCAGCAAGGGGATTTCCTATACGGAACACGACATCGAAACGCCGGATGGCATGGCGGCGCTGGTTCACTTCGGCGGCGGTCGCGGAGTGCCCATCCTCTCTTGGCGGGGCAAGCGAGTGCAAGGGTTTTCCGAGACCAGTTACGACGCGTTTTTTCGGTGATCGAAGGGATTCCAAGCCGCGTGCGTTCCTCCAGACCCCGATTGGGTTGGCTGGACGCGCTGATTCTGGCCGCGATGCTCGGCGTGCTCGGCTACGTGCTGCACCGGGCGCAAAGTCACTTCCATTACAACTGGGACTGGCGGCTGATTCCCGGCTATTTCGCCCGCTATGACGCCGAACGCGGCTGGGTGCTGAACTTGCTGGGACAGGGATTGCTGGCGACGCTGCGATTGGCGCTGTGGGGCAGTCTGCTAGCGGCGTTGATTGGCGGAACGATAGGCGTGTGCCGATTGTCGCGCAGCCTGTTTCTGCGCCTGCTCAGCCGAACCTATGTCGAACTGATTCGCAACGTGCCGCCATTGGTATTCATTTTTATCTTCTATTTTTTCATTAGCGGCCAGTTATCGCCGTTATTGGAGATGGAAAACCGAATCGCCAACGCCGCCCCGGAGACCCTGCGGGTGCTGGCGTTCCTGTTCGGCCCACCGGAATTGCTGCCGAACTTCCTGTCCGGGCTGATCTGTCTGGCGCTGTTCGAGGGCGCCTATGTCACCGAGATCGTCCGCGCTGGCATCGAGGCGATTCCACGAGGCCAGTGGGAGGCGGGCCGAGCGCTGGGTTTGCGCTCCAGCCAGGTGATGAACGAGGTGGTGTTGCCGCAGGCGGTGCGACAGATGATTCCGGCGCTGGCCGGGCAGTTCATCTCGCTGATCAAGGATTCCTCGCTGATCTCGCTGATTTCGATTCAAGAACTGACGTTCGCGGGAACCGAGTTGGCGGTGTCGTCGGGGCGGGTGTTCGAGGTTTGGCTGACGGTGGCGGCGCTGTATTTCTTATTGTGCTTCGGCTTGGCGTGGTGGTTTCGACGGCTGGAGCGGCGGTTGAGTCGATATCGGCATTGAGTTTAGGTCATTGATGGATCAAAGGAAAAAGCGCTTGATCAACTTCGTGATGAAAACGCGGGTTCTGACAGGGCTGGCGGTGCGGCCAGTTTTCGCGGTCCGGCCGGCGCGGCGTCGGCGAGCCGGCTGGGTTAGGGTGGCCTCATGATCGGCGCGCTGGCGATATTGTTGATGCTGCAACTGGTCGGCGAAGTGGCGGTTCGCTGGAGTGGGGTGCCATTGCCGGGACCGGTGGTCGGAATGCTGTTGTTGTTTCTGGCGTTGCGCTGGCGCCAAGAGTTGCCTGACGCCCTGCGCGCCGTAGCCGAAACCCTGCTGTCGCATCTGTCGCTGCTGTTCATCCCGGCCGGAGTCGGGATCATGCAATATGGGGCACTGCTTTCCCAGGAGTGGCTGGCGGTGGTGGCGGCTGTGGTGTTGAGCACCCTGATCACGGTCGCCGTGACCGCGCTGGTGATGCGGGCCGTCATCGGTCGTTATTTGGGAGCGCGCCGGGATGAATAGGATCGGCGATATTTGGGTCTATCTGGCGGCCTCGCCGCTGTTGTGGCTGACCCTGACCCTGGCGGTTTATCTGGCGGGGCAATGGCTGTTCCGGCGCAGCGGCGGCCGGGCGCTGTTCAACCCGGTGGCGCTGGCGATCACCTTGCTGGTGGCGCTTCTCCTGCTGACCGGGACGCCCTACGCCACCTATTTCAGCGGCGCGCAGTTCATTCATTTCCTGCTTGGCCCCGCCACCGTGGCGCTGGCGATTCCACTCTATCTGCACTGGGACCGAGTGCGGCGGCTGTTCCTGCCGATCCTCGCGGGATTGCTGACCGGTTCGCTGACCGCCATCCTGTCGGCTATGGGCATCGCCTGGCTATTGGGCGGTTCGCCCCAGACCCTGCTGTCGCTGGCACCCAAGTCGGTGACGACGCCGGTGGCGATGGGCATCGCCGAGAAAATCGGTGGCTTGCCCTCGTTGACCGCGGTGTTGGTGATCCTGACCGGCGTCATCGGAGCCGTCGCCGCGCCGGCGTTGCTGAAAGGACTGCGAATCCGGGACGATGCCGTCAAAGGGTTTGCCATCGGGGTGGCGGCGCACGGCATCGGCACGGCGCGCGCCTTCCAGATCAGCGGCTTGGCGGGCGCTTTCGCCGGTTTGGCCATCGGTTTGAACGCCGTGCTGACCGCCCTGCTGGCGCCGCTGATCGTCGCCTTGCTGCCTTTCCATTCGGGGCCTTGAGCGTCTTGGAAAGGAGTAAGCTCTCTCAACAACGAACTGGAAGGTCCCATGGTCATGACGCCCGAAAACCCCGCTCAATGGCTCAACGCCACCGCTGAACTGACCGTCGCCGGCCAGAAAGTGCGCCTGGAGATGCCGGTTCCGGCTGGGCCAGCCCGCTTGGCCGAACTGTTGCCGTTGTTTCGCTCGATGACCGACGCCTTTGTCGAGGTTTCGGTGGCCAACGCCCGCGCCGAGGGATTGGAAGTCTCGTGCCAAAAAGGTTGTGGCGCCTGTTGCCGGCAACTGGTTCCCCTAGCCCAAATCGAGGCGCGGCGCCTGTGGGAGATGGTGGAGGCCATGCCGGAACCTCGTCGTTCCACCATCCGCGCCCGGTTCGAGGCCGCGCGCCAGCGCCTGGCGGAAGCCGGTTTGTTGGAAAAATTGCGGGAACCCCGGCAACTCCAGGACGAGGACGTCATTCCGATCGGCATGGATTATTTCCAGCAGGGGATCGCCTGCCCGTTTTTGGAGGAGGAATCCTGTTCGATCTATGCGGAACGGCCCTTGACCTGCCGTGAATATCTGGTGGTGACGCCCGCCGCGCACTGCGCCGCGCCCACGGTCGAGTCGGTGAGTTGCGTAAAACTGGTCCTGCGCACCGCCCGGACGATCCGGGGCTTGAACGCGGAACACAGCGAGTATGGGGAGCCGTGGGTGGCGCTGATTCTGGCGCTGGAGTGGGCGGAGGCGCACCCGGACGAATCGTCGCCGCAACCGGGGCCGGCATGGGTGCGGGAGGCGTTCGGCCGGTTGACCGGACGCGCGGCGTCGGAGACCGGGCCTTGAACGCGGCCCGCCTTCCTCGGCGTAACCGTTCGGACCCCTCTCGTCCCGCACCATGATGGGTTTCGCTACGCTCAACCAATCCTACGAAAAAACAATGGGTTGTAGGATGGGTTGAGGAACGAAACCCATCGATGCGGTGCGAAACCACCAGTGGACCTGAGCGGTTACTCCTCAGCCACCCAGCAGGGCCGGTAAGGTGGCCACCACCGGATCGTGGTCACTGGCTGGCTCCGGTTGGCCGGGCGCGGCGTCGCTGTTGAGGTGCGGGATGCGTGCCGTCGCGCCCCGCCGCAGAGCCGGACTGACCAGAATGTGATCCAGTGCCTGCGGCTGGCCGCCATGGCGGCGGGTGTAGGCCTGCCCGCGCGGCAGATCCTCCAACAGATTATGGAACGATTCGCCCTTGAGCAGTTTCAGGGTCTTGGAACCGGGCACATCGTTCAGGTCGCCGAGCAGCACGATGGCCGCCCGGGGATCGCAGGCCAGCAGGTCGGCGGCGAACTGGTGGACGATCTCGGCTTGGGCGTGACGCTGCTTCTTGGCGTAATCCCCCTCGCGGCGGGTGATCGAGCGCATGGACTTGAAGTGGCAGACGATTACGAACAGACGCCGGCCCTGAATCTCAAGCTCCGTCGCCAGCGCCTTGCGGCAGGGCGCCCAGTGGTAATGGTCGTCGCCGACGAAAGCGGGATGGGTGGGGGCAATGCGGCCGGGATTGAACGTCAGACGGGGCCGGCCGCCGTCGAGGCGGATGCCGACGCTGTCCTCGGGCTTGGCGTCGCCCCGGTCGGGGAACAACACGGTCGCCGGGTTCAACAGCAGCCCGACCCGGATATGAGCGCCAGCCATGCCGCCGTCTCGGTGGGCCAGCGGCGCAATCTCCCGAAAGGTGTAGCGCGGACCCCCAGCGATGGCGATGGCGGCGATCAACGTTTGATAGGCGGAATCGGCCGGAACCCGCCCTTCCACGCTCGCCGGATTTTCCCCCTTGACTTCCTGCACCGCCAGAATGTCGGGTCCTGCCAGTTCCTGGGCGACGATCGCGCCCAGTCGCCGCAGGCGCGTGGGAGAGACGTCCGCCCCAAAGTTGCATAGATTGAAGGTAGCGATGGTCGGCAGCATGGCGAATCTCTATTGTCGTTAGTGGTTTGTGATTCAAGATTAGCCGCGAATGCGTGAAATTGCCGAGTTTGGCACGGTTCGGCTGGTGGGACGGAGCGCCGCGTTCAGCCGCCGTTGGCCTGGAAGCGCAAGCGCGCCCGTATCCGCGCGCCGCCCAGGACGCCCCGGCCAATTTCCAGCCGGCCGTAGTAAACCTCCTCAACCAGATCGCGGACCACCGCCAGCCCAATGCCGTGGCCGGCGACCGTGGGATCGGCGCGCTGGCCCCGGTTGAGCAGTAGCGGGGCCTGGTCGGTGGGAATGCCAGGGCCATCATCCTCGACTTCCAGCACCAGTTCCAGGCGTCCGTCGTGATCGGCGGGATAAGCGCGCACCACCACCTGCCGGCGACACCATTTACAGGCGTTGTCGGCCAGGTTGCCGAGAATTTCCAGCAGGTCCCCCTCGTCACCGTAGAACACCGTCGTCGCGGCGATTTCGGCGCGCAGTTGCGGGGCGCGGTCGGCGTAGACCTTGGCCAGTGAGTCCAGAATCTTGCGGGCGAGAGGCGCGACCGGCAGCGGCGCGCTGAGGGCGATGCGCCCGGCGGCGGCGGCGCGTTGCAGTTGATAGTCCACCGTGCGGTTCATCCGCTCCACCTGTTCGCCCAGGGTTCGGCGCAGTTCGCCGGCGTCGGCGTCGTTTTCCAGCGCCCCGCGCGCCACCGCCAGCGGCGTTTTCAGACTGTGGGCCAGATCGCCCAGGGCGTTGCGATAGCGTTCAAGATGGGCGCGGCCCTGACGCAGCAGGGCGTTCAAGTTCATCGTCAGCGGCTGCAATTCCTCGGGATAGCCGCTGCTCAGTTCGTCTCGCCGGCCAGTTTCGATGTCCTTGATTTCGGTGGCGACCCGGCGCAAGGGTTGCAGGCTCCAGCGCAGGATCAGACCCTGCGCCGCCAGCAGCACGCCGGTCGAGGCCAGCAGCCAGCCCCATAGCCCGCGCCGGAAGCTCCAAACCTGCTCGTCGAAATCCTGGCGAGTTTCGGCCACCCGGAATGTGTAAAGCTGATATTGATTGCGGGCGATTTCCCAACTGACCGTGAAGGCCAGCACGAACAGCGGCGTCCCGTCGGAAGCTTCCAGCGGCGCGAACTGGGTGTCGCCGGGATTGCGCACCGCCGGAAAGAACGGTAGCGCCCGCCCAAGCAGCGAGGGCGAATGCCATACCAGGGTGCCTTGGCCATCCATCGCGTCGGCGTAAAGACCGGAATCCGGGGTGGAGAAGCGGGCCTCCGGCAAACTCTGCGGCAGGGTCAGGCGATTGAAGGCGTCCACGTTGACCGCGCCCAGCAGCATGTAGACCTGGGCTTGCAAGCGGTCTTCGACAGCGGCCAGGGCGCTGTCGCGGAACGCCCGGTCCAGGCTCAGGCCGGTCAGGCCGAGAAAGGCGGCCAGCACCACGCTGGCGGCGATCAGCAGGCGGCCGCGCAGGGAATTCACGGTGTCAGCCGGCGGTTCGTTCCAGCCGGAAGCGATAGCCGCGCCCGCGCAGCGTCTCGATGGGATTGAGGTCGCGGTTCGGATCGAGCTTGCGGCGCAGCCGACCCACCAGCACTTCCAGCACGTTGCTGTCGCGATCCTCGTCTTCCTGGTAAAGATGCTCGGTTAGCTCGGTTTTGGAGATCACCGTGCCAGCGTGCAGCATCAGGTATTCGAGCAACTTGTATTCATAGGCGGTCAATTCCACCGCCTGGCCGGCCAGGGTGACCTGTTGCGCGCCGGTGTCCAGGGCGATGGGACCGCAGCGGAGTACCGCCTGGGTCCAGCCGCCGGTGCGGCGGATCAGCGCCCGCAATCGCGCCAGCAGTTCTTCCGTGTAGAACGGTTTGACCAGATAATCGTCGGCGCCGGCTTCCAATCCCTCGACCTTGTCCTGCCAGCGGCCGCGCGCGGTCAGGATCAGCACCGGAAACTTGCGTCCCGCCGCCCGCCAGCGCCGGATCACTTCGATGCCCGACAGATCGGGCAGGCCGAGATCCACCACCGCCGCGTCCAGCGGATATTCCTGGCCAAGATACAACCCCGTGCGACCATCGGCGGCGCTGTCCACGGCGTAACCCTGCTCGCGCAACTGGGCGGTCACCCGCTCCCGCAGGGCGGCTTCATCCTCGATGATCAGAATGCGCATGGCTTGGAGTGTTCGTGCGTTCTGGGGAAGAAGAAAGGTTAGTCGCGTACCGCGCCGCTGCCGGGGTCGAAATGCAGGCTGCGCACCCGACCATCTGGTTGCAAGATACGGACTCGATAGCCGTTCTGGCCGTTCTGACCGTCCGGATTGCTGCCCTGCTGCACGCCGAGTACCCGGCCGCCGGTCGCTTCGCGAGCGGCGCGAGCGGCCCGATCGGGATCGGCGAAGGGGCGGGGAGGGGGTGAACCTGGCCGGTCGGGCGGTGGTGGCGCGTAACCCTCCTCCCGATACCGGGATTGCGCCTGTGCGCCGCTGGCGGCTAGCAAACCCGCCAGCATCAGGAGCGCCAGCCGGGATAATCGCCGTGACCTGTCGGACATGTCGGGATCTTTCGCGTGAGGATGAAATTGAATGAGCTTAAAGCTTATCGGGTTAAGAATGAATCGGGACTGAATTATTGTGCCGCCTCGCGCTTGGGCCGAGTTGGGGTGTTCAGTATGGATTCAGCCTGTGATTTTTAGTCTGAATTCGTAGATTTAGGGCGGCGATGGCGAGTCGTCGCGGACCAGTGACCAACCGGGAGTGGATTCGATGAAAATGAAATGGTGGGCGGGGTTGATGGCGGCGTTGTTGCTGGGGCCGACCGTGGTCTGGGCGCAGCGCTATGGCGGCGATGTCGAGGTGGATGTGGTCGGCGACCGGGGCCGGACGTTGCCGCAGTATCCGGTGCGCGAGGAGCGGGGTGGGGTTTACAAGGCTTATCTGGAGGCGGTGCGGGGTCGGAACTATTCGATCCAGATTCGCAACCGCACCAACCAACGCATTGGCGTGGTGATCGCGGTGGATGGCCGCAACATCATTTCCGGCGACCGCTCCGATCTGCGGCCGGACGAGCGGATGTACGTGCTTGGCCCCTATCAACAGGAAAGCTACGAAGGCTGGCGCACCGGCAAGAACCGGGTCAACCGCTTTTATTTCACTGATGCCGGCGATTCCTATTCGGGCGCCTGGGGCGATTACTCGGCGATGGGCGTGATCGCGGTGGCGGCGTTCCACGAATCGACACGGGTTCAACCGCAACCGTGGAGTCAGGAAGGGCCAGGTTACAGCGATCAACGCGGGCTGCGGCGCGCGCCGTCCGCGGCGGCGGAAGGGGCGCCGCGCGCCGCGCCAACGGAGCCGGGCACCGGCTATGGCGAACGGGAGTGGTCGCCGTCGCGGCGGGTGGAGTTCGATCCGGAGCAGCGGCCATTTGCCCAGGTTTTTTTGAAGTACGCCTGGCGGGAAACCTTGTGCCGTCAGGGCGTGGTGGATTGCGGTGAAGGTCGTCGGTCGCCGCGCAACCGGTTATGGAACGAGGACGATCGCTATGCCCCGCCCCCGCCGCGCGAGGAGCGCGAGGAATGGCGGTAGGGAGCACATGATTACCCACACGCCTCTCTCCCCCTTGTGGGAGAGGGCTGGGGTGGGGAGGAAAAAGCCTCAAGATGATTTAAAATAGAGACGTAATGCTTAATATTGTGTTCATTTTGGCTTCCATAGCCTCCTAAACTTGGAAAATTTTAACATTCGCAGCGCTCCGGTCTTTCAGTTTTGATACCAAAATTTGGCGATTGGCAAGTTTATTGCCATACTAGCGATCCTAGAGAGCATGATATGGTTGAGATACGAGGAAATCACTCGGATACAAGGTCCAGAGTGAGCCGCCATGCGGGCGTTGCATGACGAAAAAGGGCATAACTGGACTCTACGCGCAAAGGATGACGCCGTAATCAGTCGCTGCCCTTGCGGCGCGTGATAAGCGGGCTGGTGGCGATACCGGCCCGTTTTTTTGGGAGTGACCTCAAAACAATGCCATGAGCGCCTTCGTAGCCGTTTTCAACCGCGATGGGAAGCCGGTCGAGACCGAGGTGGTCGAGCGAATGCTCGATGCGACGCCGGAGTATGCCGTGCATGGCCAAAACCGTTGGGTGGACGGTCCAGTGGGTTTGGGGCGTCAGCATTTCTGGGTTTTGCCGGAAGAAATTGGCGAAGTTCAACCGTTGTTTGACGGGGACAGCCGCTGTGCCCTGGTCGCGGATGTCCGACTGGACAATCGGGGCGAACTGATACAGGCGCTGGGGCTGCGGGGTGATTCCGCGCGGTTATTGTCGGACAGTCGCCTGCTGTTCGCTGCCTATCGGCATTGGGGCGCCGGTTGCGTCGATCACCTACTGGGGGATTTCGCCTTCGCGGTCTGGGACCCACGCTCGAAAACCCTGTTCGCGGCGCGAGATCCGTTAGGCAACCGAGGACTCAGTTATTTCATCGACGATTCGGTGGCGCTGCTGGCTTCCAGCGTCGAGCAAGTGCTGGCGCACCCGATGGTCGCTCCACGCATCAACGAGGCCAGGATCGCGGAGTATTTGGCGGTCGAGTGGTCGAATCAGGAAGAGACGTTTTTCCAGGACGTGTACGACCTGCCGCCGGGTCAGGTGTTGACGGTTTCGCCCGAACGGATCAAACGCCGGGAGTATTGCGATCTGCTGCCGCGCGCGCCAATCCGCTATCGAGACCCCGCCGCCTACGCCGATCACTTTCGGGAACTGGTGACCGAGGCGGTGCGGTGTCGGCTTCGGGCCACGGGTCGGATTGGCGTATCGCTCAGTGGTGGTCTCGACTCCACGTTTCTCGCCGCCGTCGCCGCCCGACTGATCGCCGGTCGGCCCGCCGCGCCCGATTTGACCTGCTACTCGTATGCTTTCGAACGACAGGTCGAATGCGACGAGCGGTCCTATATCGAACCGTTCGTCGCTCAGCTTGGAATAAAGTCCAGGTATGTCTGGTGCGATGATTTATGGACGTTTCGCGAGATCGACCGCTGGCCGGTTCAGCGGGATTTCATTTTTTGGGATGCTTATGCCTGGCTCCCCCAGGCGGTGCGGGAAGCCGCTCACCAAGACGATTGCCGGGTGTTGCTGGGCGGCTATTACGGGGATTCGTTGATGGCGGGAGAACGGTCGTGGGCGAGCGCGATGCTAGCCGAGGGGCGGTTTGCCGGCTGGTTGCGCGAGCTTTGGCGGGCGCGGCGCGAGCTGGACTGGCGGGCGGAATTGCTGAACGTGGTTCGGCCTTGGACGCCGGGGTGGTTCCGGCGGATTTGGCGCGCGATGCGGAGCAGGCGGGGGGGTACGGCGTACCACGGCCTTGCGCCGGCGTTGGCCAGGCGGGTGGACCTGGAGGCCCGCCGCGCCGGCTACGAACGCCAAGCCGCCCACTTGCCGCCCATGATCCGGGGATTTTACCGTTCCCTGCGGACGAACCTCCCCGCGCAGGGAACCGCCAGCGTGCAGCGCCAATACAACCGGCTTGGGATGGAATTGCTATCTCCCTACGCCGATCGCCGGTTGGTGGAATTCGTGCTGGCGATTCCCTCGGATCGGCTTGGAAGGCCGAGAGCGGGGCACAACCGGTGGCTTCAGCGGGAAGCCATGCGGGGATTGGTGCCGGAAAGCATTCGATTGAGGCTGGGAAAGACCACCTTCTATCCGCTGATGCGGGAGGGGCTGTTCAAGAAGGAATGCGCGACGGTGGCTGAGCTTTTGAACAACCCGCGCATGGTCGCGTTGGGTTATGTGAGTGGAGCGTGGTTCGCCAAACGCCCGCCGACCGCAGCGCTGTCCGACAGTGAGGTGCTTTTTCTGTGGCTGTGCCTGAGCCTTGAGCTTTGGTTGCGGCGCTACGGTTTATCGAACGATTTGAATTTTTGAGCAACCGAGATTGTTTGGAGGTGAGTGATGAAAACGAGCAGCGATCTTTCCGGGCCGGCGCGGGGCCAAACGGGTGTTTTGGTTGAACAAGCCGAGGTGCAAGCTGTAGCCAGGACCAGAAAAAGATATCGTCCGCCATCGTTGACCTACTATGGAGAAATACGCGGTTTGACGTTGGGCCCTAGCGCTGGAATTGGGGAAAGCGGCAATATGGGTGTAAAGAAAGCTTAGAGAGAGTTTGTAGGGTGAATAAGGCGCTCTGCGCCGCATCCACCCACGATGGACTGGACCGGCAAAGCAACTCCGCCGCAATCATTCAGTCTCCTCTCTCCCTGCCAAGGGGAAGAGTGAAGCGAGGGGGTCAGGCTAGGGTTGTGGGTAAGTATTTGAAAATAAAGCCATCATCTCTAACCTCTCTCCTGCAAGCGGGCCAGGGGAGTGAACGGTTACCGCCCGTTGGAGAAGCTGCGTCGGCTGACCGGCCCCGACGGAGGCCGGCTGCGCGAATACCTTCCATGCTGGAGATTCTGGCGGAT
>JAXMFY010000038.1:0-18422 GCA_046347555.1 Candidatus Competibacteraceae bacterium
GCGCATGGGGGTGAACATGTCGCCCCGCCAGTTTCTCCGGCTCGAAGCGGCGGATGTGGTGGCCCGAATTTTACGGGAAACTGGTCTGGATCCTTGTTACCTGGACCTGGAAATTACCGAAAGCCTGGTGATGAAGGATATGACGGGCAGCATCGCGATCATGCATGCGCTCAAGGCCATCGGCGTCAAATTATCCATCGACGACTTCGGCACCGGCTATTCCTCCCTAAGTTATCTGAAGCAATTTCCCATCGATCAGTTGAAAATCGACAAGTCCTTCCTGCGCGAAATCGCGACCCGGCGCGAGGATGCCGCCATCACGCTGGCGATCATCGCCATGGCGCACAGCCTGCGGTTGACCGTGATCGCCGAGGGCGTGGAAGACGAGACGCAATTGGCGTTTCTGCGGTCCAATCAGTGCGATGAAATCCAGGGCTACTATTTGAGTCGCCCGGTGCCCTCGCACGACATCCCGGCCCTGCTCAAGAAAGCGCCGGCCTAACGCGTTCCGCTCATATTCCATAAGCCTATGCCCACGATCCAATCCGAACGGCGCTCCAGCCGGGGCGCCAGTCGTTACTTGCTGCGTTGTCTACTGTTCCTGGCGGCGCTGGCGGCGCTGGGAGTATTTTTCCAGGAGCCGTTGACCGCCGCTTTTCTGACCAACCGCTATCTGAACGGAACCATTGGGATCGCTTTCCTGTTCGGCGTGGCCTATACCCTCAAGGCGTTGACGGGCACGTTGCTGGATGTCCGCGCCGCTGACCAGGCCGCCGCCGTGGCGCTCGGGGCACGCCGCCGTGAACTGCCGTTCCAGCAAGCCGACGAGGCTCTGCTGGGTCATGTGCGTCGACGCGGGGTGAGCGATTTTCTCCACAAGGCGCACCGGGTGATCGGCCACGGCGATTCGACCGCCACCCTGCCGTATTTGCTGGATTCGCTGGCGACGCGCGGCGACGATCAACGGGCGCTGGTGCGCTATCTGGTCGGGGCGCTGGTGCTGCTCGGCCTGATCGGCACCTTCTATGGCCTGTTGCTGACCATCGCCGGGGTGCGCGACGTGATCGGTGGCCTGGCCGCCGAGCAGGCTACCGACACCATGACCCTGATCGCCCATTTCAAGGACCGACTGGCCGCGCCGCTGGGCGGCATGGGGACCTCGTTCTCGGCCTCGTTGTTCGGCCTGCTGGGCGCGCTGGCGCTGGGTTTCCTGGAGCTGCAACTGTTCCACGCCCAGAACGACCATCACGCCCAGTTGGAGGCGCTGGTGGTCAGCGATCTGGTTCCGCTGTGGCAGCCGGTGGTCACGGTCACCGCCCAGACCGAAACCCTTTCTCCCCGCCATCTGGCGGCGTTGCTGCAAGCCACCACCGACCGGCTGGAGCGGGTGGCGGCGACCACGGAGTATCTGGCCAATCGCGGCGAAGGGATTACGCGAATCGCGGAGCAAATCGCCAGTCTGGGCGAACGAATCGAGTCGTTGCGAACCACCCTGCAAAACGTCGAGAACGACCGCACCGCCGACCTGCGGCACGAGTTGCGCGCCATCGCCCGGCTGCTGGAGCAACGATCCGAACCGCCACGGGACGCCCGCCATGCCCCGCCGGCGTGATCCGGTCGGCGAATTCAACATCTGGCCGGCCTTCACCGACGCCCTGGGCGGGCTGGTGATGGTGCTGGTATTCCTGATCACGGTGTTCGTGCTTACTGAAGTACTGATCGGCCGCGAGATGATGGGCAAGGACACCGCCATCGGTCAGTTGCAGCGGATTATCGGCCATCTGGAAGGACTGGCTGGCGACGCCGAGAAGGAAGCAGCGCGTCTGCGCGGCCGGCTGCGCGGTCTGGAAAACACGGTCGGCGAGCGGGACAAGCTGCTGGCGCAACTGCGCGCCGAACTGGCGGCGGTCCAGGCCGCGCGGGAGGCGTTGAACGCCGACAAGAGCAAGACCGAGCAAGCCCTGACCGGTGTCCAGGAACAGGCCGCGCTGCTGAGCGTCCGGGCCGAGCGGCTGGCGGCGGAACTGGAGCGGCTCAACCGCGCCCTGGCGGCCAACCAGCGGGAACTGGCCCAGCGGGACGCGGTGATCGTCGAGCAGAAAGGCAGGATCGAGGCGTTGGACAGCGCCTTGAAGAAAAAACTGCTGGAGCGGGTCGAGGAACTGGAGAGATACGCCAGCGATTTCTTTGGCCGCCTGCGCGAGGTGTTTGCCAACAATCCCGACATCAAGGTGGTGGGCGACCGCTTCGTGTTTCAATCCGAGGTGCTGTTTGCTTCCGGCGATGCAACACTGTCAGCGTCCGGGGGTGGCGATCTGGACAAATTCGCCATGGTGTACCAGCAGTTGGCCGCCCGCCTGCCGCCGGATTTGCCGGTCATCATCGAAGTGCAGGGTCATACCGACCGGGCGCCGATCCGAAGCGGCCGGTTCCCGTCCAACTGGGAACTGTCCACCGCCCGGGCGCAACAGGTGGTGAATTATCTGATCCAGCAGGGCGTCCCGCCGGAGCGGCTGGCGGCGGTGGGGATGGGGGAATATCACCCGATTGACCCGGCCGACACTCCGGAAGCCTACCGTCGCAATCGCCGGATCGAGCTTAAGATCACCAGCCGCTAGGGCGCGAATCGAGTATGGTAGACTCCCCGAACTCCCTTTCCCCTGCCGCGAGAGTAACCCCCATGGATTTCAAGACCACCGATCTTTGCGATGAATTCTTCGATCTATGCAACCAGTTCTCCGATGCCTTGCAAATCGCCGAGCCGGTGTTTGGCGATTACGGCGGCGAGGTGATGTTCTCCGGCCCCATCGTGACCCTGAAGGTCATCGAGGACAACACGCTGGTCCGCAAGGTGCTGGAAGGACCGGGCGAGGGGCGGGTGCTGGTGGTGGACGGTGGCGGCTCGACTCGTTGCGCGCTGTTGGGCGATCAATTGGCCGAACTGGCCGAGGCGAACCACTGGGCCGGGGTGGTGGTGAACGGCTGCATCCGCGACTCCACCGCGATCAGCGAAATCGGCATCGGCGTCAAGGCGCTGGGGGTGCATCCACTCAAGACCGTCAAGCGCAATACTGGCGAGCGGGACATTCCGGTGCGCTTCGCCGGCGTGACCTTCCGACCCGGTTATTACCTCTACGCCGACGAGGATGGCCTGATCGTGTCGGAAAAATCGCTGACCTGAGCACGGTGTCCCGTGAAACGGAAAGGGGAAGACCCGCGGGCTTTCCCCATCCTTAATCCGGAAGTTACGTTGAATTTAAAAATTCCATCGCTAATGACGAGGTGCATGATGAGACAAGTGATGGTTCCGCCATGCTCGAAAGCGGCTCGGTCTTTCCGAAAAACCTCAAGGGCCGCCGGTTTCCTGGCATTGGGTGTTGGGCTTGGCGTCGCCAATGGGTCCGCCCTGGCGGCGAGCGGCGATGATCTTACCGCCCGTGGGGCTTATCTGGTGGCGGGGTTTGGTTGCGCCGACTGCCACACGCCCATGAAGATGGGGCCAAAGGGTCCGGAGCCGGATTCATCCCGTCAACTATCGGGTCATCCGGAAAGTCTGAAGCTATCTCCGCCACCCAAGGCCGATGGGCCCTGGGTCTGGTTCGGGGCCGCGACCAATACCGCGTATGCCGGGCCCTGGGGAATTAGCTACGCGATCAACCTGACCCCCGACAAGGAAACCGGGTTGGGCAACTGGAAGGAAGAAGATTTTGTGCAGGCGATCAAGACCGGCAAGCACGCGGGGGTTGGTCGGCCGATCATGCCGCCGATGCCCTGGCCGGCCATGTCGCGCCTGACCGAGGACGATCTGCGGGCGATGTTCCGGTACTTGCAAACCCTGCCGCCGATTCGTAACCGGGCGCCCGATTATCAGCCGCCGACTGGGGGGTGAACCGCCAGGAGCGAAGGCCGCGCCATCTCCGCCATGATCCCGGTCAATTGGCTGTCCATTACGCATATCTCCAACCAATTGATTCTGCTAGTATTAAAAACCAGGGAATCCCCTCCCCCCTTGTGGGGGAGGGCGAGGGAGGGGGGGTAGGGTTGAATCACAACTCCTTGAATGATGGCAGGCTGATTGGTCAACCCCCCCACCCCAACCCTCCCCCGCAAGGGGGGAGGGAGACTTGTGTAGAATCGGCAGGGTCAATTGGGGGTGCTGGCCGCGCTGTCGCGCACCTGCAATTCCAAATGCTCCAGCAGCAATGCCTGTAAATCGGCATGAAAGCGGCGAGCGGCGGCGGGCGTCAGCCGATGCTGGGCGTTGAGCAGGGCGGCGTGGTATAGCCCGGTCAGCAATGGCCGATAGCGCGTCTCGGCGGGATTGGCCACTTCGCCGAGGCGCCGCACCAGCGGATGCGCCGCGTTCAGCAGCAAGGTCAACGGTTGACGGCGCAAGCGGTCGCGCACCTCGCCGGCCAGTTCCGCTAGGCCGTCCAGCAGAAACGGTTTCTCCAGCGCCTGTTCCATCGCGTCGAAGGCGGCGATGCGCTGGCCCGCCAGCAACACCGCGCTTAAATCGTCCGGTCGAAACCGGCGCACCTGAGTTTTGACCCGCGTTTCCATCTCGGCCAATGCCCGGTCCATCGCGCGTTCCAGTCGGACGTATTCAGCCTGTTCCGCCACGTCCAGCCGTTCGTACCAAGTCGGATCGTCCAGCCGATCCAGCGGCTTGAGTTCCACCGCTTTCGGATGCTGTTCGGCATAACGGCGCAACAGCGTTTCGTCGAAGGGTCGCCCGGCGTTGATCGCCAGCAGGCCGCGCGCCTGGCAGAGCGCGTAGAACTGGTTGGCGTCGGCGGCGTGGGTGAAGAAGTAGAGCGGTCGCCGACCGTCGCTCGTCGCCGCTTGACGGCCCAGGTAATCGGGCAGGGTCAACTGCCCCTGATGGGTCTCGAAGGGGAGATGATCAAGGACCGCCGCGCCGAAGTCTGGATGTCGCGCCGCCATGCCCTTGATCGCGTCGTGATGCCAGTCGCAGAGTTGCAGAAAACGCGGGCGGTCGCGGGCGGCGAGATCGAGTAGGGCGGTGACGATCAACCCGCCCAACGCTTCGCGCAGCGCATGATAAGCGGCGTCCCGCAACACATTGTCGCGGGCGGCGGTCGGTTGCAAAGCCGGACAATCCACCACCCCGCGCACGAACCGCGCCCATTCCGGTAGCAATTCGGCATCGTTCGGGCGAATGCTCATCCGGGTCTGGAAGAGATCGACCGTTCCGCCGGCTTGACCGCTGGGCGCGTAGCGGGTGGGAATGAACAATCCGCCCAATGCCCGCGGATTCGACAGATCGACCGGGATGACCAGCAGCGGCGGATCGGCGTACCGCTGGCTCAGAAAGGCGCTCAGCAACCGTTCTCGCTCGCCAAGATCGCGCCAGCCCGGTTCGTGCCAGGGCGCGTTGACGGCGTTGATCGGGCCAAAGCCGTTCAACAGGATCGGAAACGGCAGGAAATCGGCGTACCGCCGCGCGGTTTGCCGGATGCGGCGACCGTCGAGAAAGTCGGTTCGGTCGGGCGCCAGCGTGACGACGACGCGAGTCCCCGGCGGTTGCGCGCTCGCCGGCAGGGCGTCCAATTCGTAATCCTCGCCGCCGTGGTTGACCCAGCGCCAGGCTTGGGTCGCCATCGGTTTGCGGGTGTAAACCTCGATCCGTTCCGCGACCACGAAGGCCGACAGCAAGCCGATGCCGAATTGGCCGATGGTGGCGACCGCCACGTCGTGGGAAGCCAGTTCGCGGGCGCGGCTGCCGGTGCCAGTGCTGCCGATGACGCTCAGGAATTCCTCGATGTCCCGCCGGTCCATGCCGGTGCCGTTGTCGCTGAAACTCAACGCCCGGCTGGACTCGTCTACCTCGATGCGAATCTCGCCGGCCGGTTCCAGTTCATGGACCCGGCGCAACTGGATGCTGTCGTGGGCGTTTTGCAGCAGTTCGCGGATGAACACGTCCGGTTCCGGGTACAGGCTTTGGGCCAGCAGTCGGACCAGACCTTGAAAGCTGGCGCGCATTTTGGGCATGAGGTGTCCATCTCCTGGATTGCGTTAAGATGTGTTATACCGATAGGCTGATTCAATCACACTTTTGCGGAAAAAATTAACCGACCATGTTGATCAATGAAGTGCTTGATGACCTGAGCCGCGATGCCTTGGCGGATTGGTTTGGCTTATCGATTGTGCGGGGTGTGGAGGCCAATCTGTCCGAGAAAGCCGGCAAACCTTATGTGCAATGTCTGGTTCGCAATAAGCTTGTGCAGGCGAAGCGCGAGGAAGTGGTGCGTCAGCTTTGGTTGCGGCGCTTGGCGATGCACTATCAATACCCGTTGGCCCGGTTGGCGGTCGAATATCCCATTACTTTCGGGCGCGACAGTTCCAAGCGGGCCGACATCGTGGTCATGGACGCGGACCGGCCCACGGTCCCGTATCTCATCGTCGAAGTCAAACAGGGCAAGGTCAAGGACGGCAAGGAGCAATTACGCTCCTACACCCACGCCACCGGCGCTCCGCTCGCTCTGTGGTGCAATGGGGTGCAAGCCGTCGCCTGGCATCGCAAGAACCCGAATTATTTTGTCGAAATCCCCGATATTCCCAGCGCCACTCAAACCATCGACGATATCGCCGGCCAACCGTGGACGGTGGATACATTGATTGAACTTGAAAGAAAGCGCGAGGCGGAAGGCAAGGGCGCGCGTAGCCTCAAGCAATTGATTGAGGATATGGAGGATGAGGTTCTCGCCAATGCCGGCGTGGATGTGTTCGAGGAAGTGTTCAAGCTGATCTTTACCAAGCTTTACGACGAAATGTATTGTTTCCGGGGTCGGCACAAGCATTTACGCTTCCGCAACAGCAATACCGCCGCTCAACTCAAGGCCAACATCCAGGCGTTATTCGACGATGCCCGCAAGCAATGGCCCGGCGTCTTTTCCGAGGATGAAAAGATCAAGCTCGGCCCGGAACATCTACAAGTCTGCGTCGGTTCCCTGGAAGAATGGAAGCTGTTTAACTCCAACCTGGATGTGATCGACGAGGCGTTCGAATATCTGGTCAACAAATCATCCAAGGGCGAGAAGGGCCAGTATTTCACGCCGCGCTGGGTCATCGACCTTTGCGTGAAAATGATGAATCCGCACGAGTCGGAAACCGTGATCGACACCGCCTGCGGTTCGGCGGGATTCACCGTTCACGCCATTTTCCATGTCTGGAAACAAATCCTGGAAGACGAGGGGTTACCCGTTTCGCATCTGTTCACGATGGAGGCCAAGCCGCAACGCTGCAAGGATTACGTGGAGAATCAGGTTTTCGCCATCGACTTTGACGAAAAGAGCGTGCGCGTGGCCCGCTGCCTGAACTTGATTGCCGGTGACGGGCAAACCAACGTGTTGCACTTGAATACTCTGGACTGGACCAAGTGGGACGAGCGGATCAAGCAGGACGAGGATTGGCGTGATACTTACGGCGAAGGCTGGAAGAAGCTCAAGAAATTGCGCGCTGCCCGGAATGACAACCGCGCCTTCAGCTTTGACGTGCTGATGGCGAATCCACCCTTTGCTGGGGATATCAAACAGAGCGACATGCTGTCGCCCTACGAATTGGGCCACAAAGCCAACGGCAAGCTGGAAACCAAGGTGGGGCGTGATTTGCTGTTCATCGAGCGCAATCTGGATTTTCTGCGGCCCGGCGGGCGGATGGCGGTGGTGCTGCCGCAAGGCCGCTTCAACAACGCCAGCGACAAGCGGGTGCGGGAATTCATCGCCGAACGCTGTCGCATTCTCGCCGTGGTGGGCCTGCATCCCAATACGTTCAAGCCGCACACCGGCACCAAGACCAGCGTGTTGTTCGTGCAGAAGTGGAACGACGATGCCAGCGATCCGCGCTATCACTGCCCGAAGGTGGACGATTACCCTATTTTCTTCGCTACTCAAAAGCTGGAATCCAAGGACACTAGCGGCGAGAAGATTTATGTCACGGATGGCAAAGGCGGGCGTCTGCGCGACCGTCATGGTCATGATGTGGTTCAGCATGATTTTTTCAACCACGACGGGCTGACCCAGGACGGTATCGCCGAAGCATTCGCGGAATTCGCGGCGAAGGAGAAATTCGGTTTTTTTTGAGTCGCCCCTTTGATGAGGTCCGGTATCGGGCGTTGTTGGAGGGGCTGGAAATCAGTGAAGTTCACTATTCCAAGGTGACGCTTGTTACAGAGACAGTTCGATTCGATCCTGAATATTTTCAGCAACGACATCTTCTCGATTCCGCGCATGTCACGTCAGCAGTTAGCTCGTTTTGCTCATTTCGGGATATAGGAATTTCCATTGATGCAAGTGCCTTCTACCCTGCTATTGAAGCCTTTTATGATCAAGGCGATCTCCCATTTCTGCGCGTGGCAGATGTAGATTCGGTTATCGATTTTCAGGCTTGTACACGAATTCCCGCTGATTTGTGTAATCGCTTCCCTACACTTTCAAAGGCTCATCCAGGCGACATCATCTTTACAAAAGGTGGGAGCGTTGCTCGAATTGGTTTGGTTACCGAAACTGCCGCAGTGAGCCGCGATCTTATTTTTCTAAACACCTCAAAACTAGAAGAGGCTAACCGGGTATTTCTCTACATCTATTTTCAGACGGATTTCTTTAACCGGGTTTTGCTGCGATCCAGCTCACAGACAGCCCAACCACACCTTACAATTACTCTGGTCCGGGAGCTTCCAGTTTTTCTTGGAAGCCATGCACTGAAAAATCGATGTTTGCATGTTATTCAGCAGTCCTTTGAGGCACGAAGTCGTGCCATCGCTTTACAACAGCAAGCCGAACAAACCCTCCTCCGTGCTCTCGGCCTGGAAAACTGGCAGCCGCCTGAACCCCTGACCTACACTCGTTCCAGCCAGGATACTTTCGCGGCTGGACGGTTGGATGCGGAGTATTTTTCTCCGCGTGTGGCTCAACTTTTGAATCGTTTGAACAAGGATGGCCTGACCATTGGCGACGCAGCCCCGGCGCGGCACGAGCGTTTTATGGCGAGCAGGGCCGGTAGTTTCGATTACATAGAAATTAGCGGAGTACGTCAGGACGGCACCGCTGTATCCGAAACTGTCTCTCACATCGAAGCTCCCAGCCGCGCCACTTGGTTTGTCAAAACCGGCGATGTCATCACCTCCACGGTGCGCCCTATTCGCCGCCTGTCGGCCTTGATTGCACCGGAACAGAACGATTTTGTTTGTTCCTCCGGCTTCTTGGTTCTCCAGCCCAAGGCTATTCCACCAGAGGTTTTGCTCACCTACCTTCGGCTTCCTCCATTCTGCGAACTGATGGATTTACACACCAGCGCCAGCCTTTATCCGGCTATCTCTGAACAAGACTTGTTAAACCTTCCCATACCTCGGATCGAGCGTGACACTCAACAGACTATCGTATCTGCTGTTCAATCCGCCCAGGTCAGCCGCCGCCGCGCCGCCGAACTTCTCAACGCCGCCAAGCGTGCCGTGGAAATCGCCATTGAATCGGGCGAGGCAGCCGCCGTCGAATTTCTCAACGCAGCGACCAAAGGAGGTTTTGCATCCATATGAATCAAGCCCAAGCCATCCCACGTTTTACTCTCTACGATCAACTGCTTGCCCTGCCGGAAAACCAGGTGGGGGAAATCATCGGCGGCCAACTCTACGCCCAGCCGCGTCCTGCCGGGCCTCATGCGGCGGCGGAATCGGCGATCAACATCAATCTGGGGTCGCCTTTCCACTTCGGACGCGACGGAGGGCCTGGAGGCTGGTGGATTTTGGTGGAACCCGAAATTCACTTCATCCGCGATACCGAAGTCGCCGTACCCGATCTGGCCGGTTGGCGGCGCGAACGGATGCCGACCATTCCCCGCGACCACCGTTTCGAGGTCATTCCCAACTGGGTTTGCGAAATCCTCTCGCCGTCCACCGCGCAAAAGGATCGCGCCCTGAAACTGCCGCTTTACGCCCGTTACGGCGTCGCCCACGCGTGGCTGGTCGATCCGCTGGCGCGCACGCTGGAAGCCTTCGAGTTGCGCGACGGTCGCTGGCTGCTGCTCGGCGCCATCCGCGAAGCCGATCCGGTCTGTTTCCCGCCCTTCGCGGCGGTGACTTTTTCGCTCGCCGATCTATGGGTTTGAATATACTGGCCGCCCATTTTGTCACCGCAAGCCTCGCCACTCATGCCCACGTCCCCACTTTCCCCCGCTGATTTCGCCCCGCTGCGCCTGCGCAAGGACGAAGACCGCCGCCTGCGCGCTGGCCATCTCTGGGTTTACAGCAACGAAATCGATGTCGAAGCCACCCCGCTGCGCGAGTTCCAGCCCGGCCAGCCGGTCGCGATTCAGGCCAGCAACGGCAAGACGCTCGGCACCGGCTACATCAACCCGCACGCGCTACTGTGCGTCCGGCTGGTCAGCCGCGATTTGGAGCATCCGCTCAATCCCTCGCTGCTGGTGCATCGGCTAAACGTGGCGCTGAGCCTGCGCGAACGGCTGTACGACCGGCCGTTCTACCGGCTGGTTTATGGCGAGGGCGACAGTCTGCCGGGCTTGATCGTGGACCGCTACGGCGATGCGTGCGTCGCCCAGATCACCACCGCCGGCATGGAACGGCTGAAGGACGACCTCCTCGCCGCCCTGCAAAAAGTGCTCAAGCCAGCGGCGGTGCTGTGGCGCAACGACAGCCGGATGCGCGAAATGGAAGGGCTGGAACGCACCGTCGCCGACGCGGCGGGCGCAATCCCGGACACCGTGACGGTCGAGGAAGACGGCCTGCGCTTCCAGGTCTCGCCGCGCACCGGCCAGAAAACCGGCTGGTTCTACGACCAGCGCGACAATCGCGCCCGGCTGGACCGCTACGTTCAAGGTCGGCGAGTACTGGATGTGTTTAGCTATGTCGGCGCCTGGGGAATTCGGGCGGCGGCGCGCGGCGCGCGGGAAGTGCTGTGCGTCGATTCCTCCGCCCCGGCGTTGGAACAGGCGACGGCCAACGCGGCGCTGAACGGTGTGGGCGAGCGGGTGCAAATCCGCCAAGGCGACGCCTTCGAGGTGCTCAAAAGTTTGCGCGAAGCCCGCGAACGCTTCGACATGGTGATCGTGGACCCGCCGGCGTTCGTCAAGCGCCGCAAGGATTTCAAGGAAGGCGCGCTGGCCTACCGACGGCTCAACGAGATGGCAATGCAAGTATTGGAACGCGACGGAATATTGGTGTCCTGCTCCTGCTCGCAATTGCTGTCGCGCGACACGCTGATCCAAACGCTATTGCAGGGATCGCGGCACCTCGACCGCAATCTGGTGATGCTGGAACAGGGTCGACAGGGGCCGGATCATCCGGTGCATCCCGCCATTCCCGAAACCGATTATCTCAAGGCGATATTCGCGCGGGTACTGCCGGCTTAAAAGCGCCCGCCCACTCGATTCCTAGAAGATGGCGATGAAGAAACTCACTCTCATCGATGCCGGGTTCCTACAAATCGAAACCCCTGAAACTCCAATGCACGTGGGCGGGCTGCATATTTATCAATGGCCCGAGGACAGCGGATCGGGTTTTGTGAAGGAATTGTTCGAACGATTCGTCGGCGGAGATGAATTCGCGCCGCCCTTCAATCAAAAATTGCAATATCCTCTGTTCAAGCTTGGTCTTCCCAGCTTGGTGGAAGACCCGGATTTTGACTTGAATGATCATATAAGCTATTTCAAATTGCCCGAACCAGGCAGCATGGATCAATTGCTGGCGCGGGTTGCCAGTCTTCATGAAAGCTTGCTGGACCCAACCCGGCCGCTGTGGGAATGCCATCTGATCGATGGATTGGAGGATCGGCGCTTCGCCCTCTATTTCAAGATGCACCACTGCATTCTGGATGGCGTCGGTGGGATGCAAATCCTGGAAAAATGCCTTGGCAAATCACCCACGACCCATGAATTGACGCTCCCTTGGGAGTTGGGTGAACGGAAAAAGAAAAAAAGCCGGTCGAAACCGGGCTTGCCCACCCGACTCTACCGGATGATCGGCATGGCGGCCGGACAAGTGAAAGCCACTTACGAGCTTGCCGGCGCCTTTTGGCATACCGGGCGCCAATCCCTCAAAAGCGGAGAAACGACCCTACCCCTGCCCTTTCTCTGTCCAAAGACAGCGATCAACCAGGAAGTCACCACGAATCGCTGTCTCGCGGTAAAAACCTTTTCGCTGGAATCCTTCAAGCGGCTTGGCAAAGCGGCCCAGGCGACCGTCAACGATATCGTCGTCGGCGTCTGTGCCGGAGCGTTGCATCGGTATTTGAAAGAGATCAACCAGTTGCCCGATAAGCCGCTGGTCGCCCTCGTGCCCGTCTCCATCCGACCCAAGGACAGCGACGCGCATGGCAATCAGGTCAGCGCCATCCTTTGCAATCTGGGAACTCATGTCGATGACCCCAGGCAACGGCTTCAAATCATCAAGGATTCATCCACCGAAGGAAAATCGATTCAAAATCGCCTATCATCGCAAGCCGCCCAGGAATACGCCATGATCGGAGGCGCCCCGATGTTGCTGGTACAGTTTCTGCGCCTGTCCACCTACCTGAATCCCGCGTTTAATCTGGTGATTTCCAATGTTCCCGGCCCCCGATCTCCCCTGTATATGCAGGGCGCCCATCTGATGAATATTTACCCGGTATCCGCTCTTTATAAGCAGCAAAATCTGAATATCACCGTCACCAGTTATCAGGATTCATTGGATTTCGGATTGATTGCCTGCCCGGACTTTTTGAGCGAAGTGGATCGATTGGCAACGCATCTGGAAGACGCCTTGGACGAATTGAACACGGCTTTCAACCTAAGCAGCATTGCTTGATGGAAAAACCCTGGCGACTGGCGATCCACCGATCCCGCGACCTTCACGGAGTTTGTCATGCTGATTCATCCTGATTTCGACCCAGTGGCGTTCAGCCTGGGACCGCTGCACGTGCGCTGGTATGGCCTGATGTACCTGCTGGGTTTTGTGGCCGGCTGGGCGCTGGGCCGTTATCGCGCCCAGCGACCTGGCTCTGGCTGGACGACCGCCCAAGTGGATGATCTGGTGTTCTACATCGCCTTGGGCGTCATTCTGGGTGGCCGGGTCGGGTACGTCCTGTTCTACGGATTCGGCAATTTCCTGCGTGATCCGCTGGCGTTGTTCCGCGTCTGGGAAGGCGGCATGTCGTTTCACGGCGGCTTTCTCGGCGTGCTGCTGGCAATGGCGCTGTTTGCCCGCAAGCACCAAAAGCGATTTTGGCCGACGGTCGATTTCATCGCGCCGCTGATTACGCCGGGGCTGTTTTTCGGGCGGATCGGCAACTTCATCAACGGCGAACTGTGGGGCCGGGTGACCGATGTACCGTGGGGAATGGTGTTCCGACAAACTGGCGATGGTCTGCCGCGCCATCCCTCGCAGTTGTATCAAGCGGCGCTGGAAGGCGTGGCGCTGTTCCTGATCCTGTGGCTGTTTTCCGCCAAGCCGCGCCCGACCATGGCGGTGTCGGGCGTGTTCGCGCTGAGTTACGGCGTGTTTCGGTTTCTGGTGGAGTTCGTTCGCCAACCAGACCCGCAGCTTGGCTATCTCGCCTTCGGCTGGCTGACCATGGGGCAACTGCTGTCGTTGCCGCTGGTCGTGGTTGGAATCGTTTTGCTGACGTTGGCTTATCGCCGGCGAGCCGCCGGAATGCCCGCCGGGTAACGAGCATGGCGGGCATTCGGATGAAACCCGAATGCACAACTAAACCGGTTCCGAGCGGTCTTCATACAAATTCGACCATGAATTCGTTCAAGATATCGTTCCGGTTTCGATCCAGAGGATTGCGTTCATGTACGTTTGCATGTGCAAGTCGGTTTCCGACCACCAAATTCGGCAGGCGGTCGAGCAAGGCGCCCGCGGCTTCGGGGATCTGAGCGTCCGTTTGGGCGTGGGCATCGACTGCGGGAAGTGCGTCGACGGGGTCAATGCCTTGCTCCGGGATTGCCTGGCCGCCGCTACTCCACCGTCGGCCTTGGTTGAGGCCACCCCAAACCCGATCCTTCCGACCGCCACCCCCGCGCCAGCGGCTCTAAAGGAACTCCCACCGGCGCACGCCTGGTTTGCCATCGACTTGTGATAACGCGAGGGAATTGCCATCGGCAAACCCGGTGACGGCCCAAGCGCCGGTCTGGTCCACGAAGCCTCGCGCGAACTGCCGCGCCTAGCGGTTTCGTGCTACGATCTTCATATTGCACCGTGTCAAACGCCGTGATCGGTCGCCCGAGTCGCCGCCGCATCCAGGCCGTCAACAAAACGAGGAATCCAGGGGAGTTATCGATGCTGATCTACAATCTCTTTCCCTTGCTGGCCGGCCCGTTCGGAAGCTGGGAATC
Organism: Candidatus Competibacteraceae bacterium; assembly: GCA_046347555.1. GTDB lineage: Bacteria > Pseudomonadota > Gammaproteobacteria > Competibacterales > Competibacteraceae > Contendibacter. Next base: position 14,350 of record JAXMFY010000038.1, read on the forward strand.
CCACTTCAAGCGAGCGGCCGACATGGGCTTCGACTGGGTTTTCGTCAATCCCGTCCAGAAACCCGGCTATTCGGGCAGCCTGTATTCCATCGTGGATTATTTTCAGCTCAATCCCCTGCTGGTCGATCCGAAATCCAAGCTCACTCCTGAACAGCAGATCAAGGCGGCGATCGCCGTGGCCGAAAAACTCGGCCTCAAGGTCATGGTTGACCTGGTCATCAACCATTGCGCCTTCGACTCGGAGTTGACGCGCCAGCATCCGGAATGGTTCGTCCAGGAAAACGGCAACGTCGCTCATCCGTTCTGCATGGAAAACGGCCACAAGGTGGTCTGGGGCGATCTGGCACTGTTCAATCACCCGCATACTTCGGACCCGGACGGGCTTTATCGCTATTGCTACCGAGTCGTCGAATATTTGCTGGATTTGGGTTTCAAGGGTTTTCGCTGCGACGCGGCCTATCAGATTCCCAGAAACACCTGGAGCCGGCTGATTCACGAGGTCCGGCAAAAATACCCCGGCACGGTTTTCACCGCCGAAACCCTGGGCTGCACCGCCGATCAGACCAAGCAGACCGCCCAGGCCGGCTTCGACTACGTGTTCAACAGTTCCAAATGGTGGGATTTCCACGGCGCCTGGCTGATGGAGCAGTATCAACTGGTCCGCGATATCGCCCCCTCCATCAGCTTTCCGGAAAGCCACGACACCGACCGGCTGTTCCAGGAAGTGCATGGTAACGAGGCGGCGATGAAGCAGCGTTATCTGTTCGCCGCCCTGTTCTCCGCCGGAGTGATGATTCCCATCGGGTTCGAATACGGCTTCCGCCGCCGCCTGCATGTGGTCAATACCCGACCCGACGACTGGGAACAGCCGAACATCGATTTGCGCGAATTCATTACCCACGTCAACGCCATCAAGCGTCAATACGCGGTATTTCAGGAAGAATGCCCCACCACCATCCTGCCCTACCAGAATCCAAATATTCTGGTGATGTGGAAGGCGTCGGCCAAGACCCACGACGAAGCGTTGATCCTGCTCAACAAGGACCCCTGGAATCACCAGTACTTCTACGCCGAAAACCTCGGCACCTACATTCAAGCCGGCGCGCCCCTGGTGGACGTATCGCCGGAATACGCCCTGGAGTATATCCCGCGGCCGTTCTCCTACGATTTGCGTCCGGGCCAGGCGTTCGTCATGGTCACTCGCCGCGATCTTCCGCCCGGCTGAACCGCCACGCGGCCTCGGTTCGAATCGCGCGAATGAGGGAGGCCTGGACCTGCGGGTCGAGGGCCGGAACCCGAAATAAGAAAGGATGAACATTGTATGTACATTGTACAGATTGCTCCTGAATGCGCCCCCGTCGCGAAAGTCGGCGGGTTGGCGGATGTGATTTTTGGCCTGAGCCGGGAAATGGAAATCCGCGGCAACGAGGTCCACATCATCCTGCCGAAGTATGACTGCATGCGCTACGACCAGGTCTGGGGCTTGCAGATCAGCATGCAGGATTTATGGGTGCCGTGGTACAACGGCGCCGTTCACTGCTCGGTGTGGTTCGGCTTCGTGCATGGCCGCAAGTGCTTTTTCATCGAGCCGCACTCGCAGGACAATTTCTTCAACCGCGGCCATTTCTATGGTTTCGCCGACGATGTCAGCCGCTTTGCCTTCTTCAGCAAGGCGGCGCTGGAGTTCCTGCTCAAGGACAACCGCCGGCCCGACATCATCCACTGCCACGACTGGCAGACCGGACTGGTGCCCGTGCTGTTGTTCGAGCAGTACGCCCACGCCGGAATGCACTGGCAGCGGGTCTGCTACACCATTCACAACTTCAAGCATCAGGGCCTGACCGGCGAATATGTGTTGTGGGCCACCGGTTTGACCAACATTGCCCATTATTTCAACTATGACCGGCTGCGCGACCATTTCAATCACACCGCCGTCAATCTAATGAAGGGCGGCGTCGTTTACTCGAATTTCGTGACGACGGTCTCCCCGACCCATGCCCACGAGGCGCGCTTTACCGATCAGAGCAGCGGTCTGGGGCCGACCTTGAATACGCATCAGGGTAAATTCGGCGGAGTGCTGAACGGGATCGACTACGATGTCTGGAATCCGGAAGTTGACCCCCACATCGCCGAGCGCTACGGCATCGACACTCTGGACAAGAAATACGCCAACAAGGAAGCGCTGCGCGACCGGTTGTGGCTGAGCAAGGAATACAAGCCGATCATCGCCTACGTGGGCCGGCTGGACAGCCAGAAGGGCGTCCATCTGATTCATCACGCCATTTTCTACGCCCTGCGCAACAACGCCCAGTTCGTACTGCTCGGCTCCAGCCCCGACCCGCACATCAACCAGCATTTTTGGAACCTCAAGCGACACCTCAACGACAGTCCGGATTGCCATCTCGAACTGGGCTTTAACGAGGAGTTGTCGCATCTGATCTACGCTGGGGCGGACATGATCATCATGCCCAGCCTGTTCGAACCCTGCGGCCTGACCCAGATGATCGCCCTGAAGTACGGCACCGTGCCGATCGTGCGCGAGGTCGGTGGTCTCAAGGACACGGTGTTCGACAAGGACTATGCCCACAAGCCCTGGGAAGAACGCAATGGGTACGTGTTCCAGGGCGCCGATCATGCCGGAGTCGAATCGGCCATGCATCGCGCCATCGCTCTGTGGCATTCCTACCCCGACGATTTTCGTCAGTTGATGATCCACGGCATGAGCCACGATTACTCGTGGTGCCAACCTGGCCAGGACTACCTGAACATCTACGAGCACATCCGCTGCAAGTAGCCGGGCGCGGCCGCCCGGCCCGGCGTTCGTCGGGAGCGATCCTTGACCGTCATCGCGCGAGCAGGCGCGTTCCCGGCGGCGTCAGTCAATCCACCATCCGCACAGGAGTAATGACCCGCATGAGCCCACTTCCAGAATACGTCGACGGTCTGCCGAACATTTGCGGTTCCGAATCGCTTGTGGAAGAGACCCTGCGCGCCGCTCGCAATCAGCCGGTGTTCCTGCCGGAAAGCCGGATCGACTTCGGTCGTATCCGCGCCGCCTGCGCCATCGCCCTGCACATGCACCAGCCACTGATTCCGGCTGGCGGCGGCGATTTGTCCACGGCGGCCATCATCAGCAACCTCAAGTACATGATGGACAACCAGGGTATCGGCGATAACCACAACGCCCCGGTCTTCCACTGGTGCTACAAGCGGATAGGCGAATTTATCCCGCAACTGATCCATGAGGGCAAGGAGCCGCGGGTCATGCTGGAATATTCCGGCACCCTGTTTCATGGCTTGCGGGCCATGGGTTTGAACGATGTGTTCGACGCGCTCAAGAACGCGACCTGCAATCCGAACTACCGGCGGGCGGTCGAATGGCTGGGTTGTCCCTGGGGCCACGCGGTGGCGCCCTCGACCCCGACCCAGGACTTCCGCCTGCATGTCAAAGCCTGGCAACACCACTTCGCCGCCATTTTTGGCGTGGAGGCGCTGGCGCGGGTCCGCGGCTTCTCGCCCTCGGAAATGGCGCTGCCCAATCATCCTGACATCGCTTACGAATACATCAAGACCTTGGTGGACTGCGGCTATCAATGGCTGCTGGTGCAGGAACACACCGTGGAGCGGCCGGAGAACGGTTGGGGACCAGAGAAAAAGCACCTGCCCCACCGGCTGGTTTGCACCAACTCCAAGGGCGAGACCGTCAGTATCCTCGCCATCGTCAAGACCCAGGGCAGCGATACCAAGCTGGTGGCGCAAATGCAGCCGTATTACGAGGCCAAGGGCTTGTCGCGCTGGGAGCTGGCCGGGAAATCCGTCCCGCCGCTGGTGACCCAGATCGCCGACGGCGAGAACGGCGGGGTGATGATGAACGAGTTTCCCGGCATGTTCTTCCAGGTCGCGCATGAAGCTTCGGGCTCGGATGTCCCGATGATGAACGCCACCGAGTATCTCGAACACCTGTTCGCGGCGGGCGTCAAGGAAGCCGACCTGCCGAAATTGCAGCCACTGCTCCAAAAACGGATCTGGGACCGGTTCAAGCCGGGCGATGGTCCAGAGAAACTGGAAAAAGT
>JAXMFY010000039.1:0-17301 GCA_046347555.1 Candidatus Competibacteraceae bacterium
CCCGGATCGATTTCACCGGCACCTCACCGCAGCAGGCCAACAACTTCAACGCGCCCCGCGCGGTGACGCTGGCAGCGGTGCTGTACGTATTCCGCACCTTGGTGGACGACGACATCCCGCTGAACGCCGGCTGCCTGCGCCCGCTGGACATCATCATCCCGGACGGCTCCCTGCTCGCTCCGCGCCCACCGGCGGCGGTAGTGGCCGGCAACGTGGAAACTTCGCAATGCGTGGTCGACGCGCTGTACGGTGCGCTCGGCGTCATGGCCGCGGCCCAAGGCACGATGAACAACTTCACCTTCGGCAACGAGCGCCATCAATACTACGAGACCCTCTGCGGTGGCGCCGGGGCGGGACCGGGCTTCGATGGCGCCTCGGCGGTGCATACCCACATGACCAATTCCCGCTTGACCGATCCCGAGGTGCTGGAATGGCGGTTCCCGGTGCGGGTGGAGGAATTTCGCATCCGCGCGGGTAGCGGCGGCGCGGGTCGCTGGCGCGGCGGCGACGGCGTCACCCGCCGTATCCGCTTTCTGGAGCCGATGACCGCCGCGATTCTCTCCGGCCATCGCCGCATTCCACCCTACGGCCTCGCGGGTGGGAAACCGGGCCAGGTCGGACGCAATGCGGTGGAACGGGCCGATGGTCCGGTGGAGGAGTTATCGGGCACGACGCAAGCGACGATGAAGGCGGGCGATGCGTTCGTGATCGAAACGCCAGGCGGCGGGGGATACGGATGCGCCGCGCCCGAAACCGTTGTCAGCGCGCCCGAAACCCACCTTGCGTCATCCTGACCAGCCAGCGCGCCAGCCATGGAAAAAGAATGACCAGTAGCAGGGAGCCCAACAGGGCGGGAGACAGAATATCCCGCACCGTGTTCAGTTGGGCGAGTTGGGTCCCGGCGTTCACGTAAATGATCGTCAGCGGCAACATGCCGAGTTGGCTGATCCAGTAGAACGTTCGGGCTGGAATCGGGGTCATCCCCATCCACAGGTTCACCAGGAAATAGGGAATCACTGGGACCAGCCGCACCCCGAACAGATAGAACGAGCCGGATGCTTCCATGCCGACATCGATCATTCGCAACCGGCTGCCCAGGCGACGCCGCACCACATCGCGCAAGGTATAACGGGCGGCCAGGAAAGCTAAAGTCGAGCCGATGGCCGAGGCGAAAGACACCAGCACCGTACCCCAGACCAGCCCAAAAACCGCCCCACCCGCCAAACTCATGACGATCATGCCCGGCAGTGATAGACCGGTAATCAGCATGTGCAGCGTAAAATACAATGCCATGGCGACCAGCGGATGCCCGAGACGATAGGCCATCAGCGCCCCATACTGCGATTGCAGATAACCGAGGGTCAAGTAATGGCCAGGATCGAGGGCAAGAATGGCAGCGAGCAAGACTGCCAGTGACAGGATCACGATCAGCGGCTTCCAGATCACTAGCGCTATCCTCCGGCGCGAATCGTTGTCGATTTGGAGAATCCGGCGCAGTTTCCCCCTAACACCCTAAAGTTTGATGACAGGCCATCATCCCACCCGGGAACAGCCTTGTTCCGGGGCCGGCGATGCGTTCCCGTCATATTTCGCCCGGATAATTGGCGTACCTCATGTTCGGCCGGCAACCCGATCCCCCTCGCCGGCCATCCTGCCTGACCCGCCGAAAGACGCGGCTAAACCAAATACTTTAAACGGGGGTAAGTTCCGTGATCTTTACCCTTCGACCGTTGCGGGACACGGACTTGACCGACGCCACCGCCATCACGGTGGCAAATTTCACCATCGACGGAAACACGCTGGGCCAGTACGCCGCTCCACGGGTGCGCGAGCGCCTGGCGAGCAGTTTTCGCCACCACGAGTATGCCCCCCGATTCATCGTGGCCGTCAAGGAGGATGGAGCAATCATTGGGGTGGCCGGGTGGGGAAAGTTGGAGTTCGCCTCCCGAACCTGGGGGCTTTTTCTGTCCAGCGTCAGTCGGGACTATCGGGGCCAGGGCGTGGGAACCGCGTTGGTTCGGGAACGCCTGCGCCAAATTGAACAAGAAACGCAAAAAGGTCGGGTTCTCGTGTCCACCAGACACCGGAAACGGTTTGAAAAACTGGGGTTTCGGTCGGTGGATTACGACGAGGAGCTATCGCTGCACCTGATGTTGAAAAATCTGGACCTGTCACGGTCGCGCCGGGCGAGTTGAACAGGTAAGGCATCCAGCGGGGGACGAGCTGCGAAAGTGTTCATTGAATTGTCATCCAGTTGTAATAAACGAAAAGCATAATATTTTCAACTAATTATTTTTAAACGAAAATTTACCTAACAGGAGCTATATAGTGAAAAAAATCCTACCCGCCGCGATCTTCGCGCTGTCGACCAGCCTCGCCAGCATCGCCCCCGCTTCCGCTCAGGATTTGCGCTTGACCGGCTCCGGCGCCAGCTTTCCGTTCCCGCTCTATTCAGCGTGGTTCAAGGATTTCAGCAAACAGACGCCAGGCGTAACCGTCGACTACCAGGCCAAGGGCAGCGGCGCCGGAATTCAGGACTTCATTAACAACACCGTCGATTTCGCCGCCAGCGACGCGGCCATGGAAGATAGCGACATCGCCAAGGTCAAGCAGGGGGTCGTGCTGCTGCCGATGACCGCCGGCGAGATCGTGCTGTCCTACAACCTGGAAGGCGTCAAGGAGTTGAAATTGCCTCGTGAGGTCTACATCGACATTTTTTCGGGCAAGATCACCAAGTGGAACGATCCCAAGATCGTCACGGCCAATCCCGGCGTCAAGCTGCCCGACCAGAACATCACGGTCGTGGCCCGCTCCGATTCCAGCGGCACCACCTACGTCTTCACCGGCCATCTGAGCGCGGTCAGCGAAGAATTTAAGAAAACCGTCGGCCACGGCACCACCGCGCAATGGCCGACCCGCTTCGTGAAAGCGCCGAAAAACGACGGCGTCACCGCCACCATCAAACAAACCCCCGGCGCCATCGGCTACATCGAGTACACCTACGCCATGGCCACCAAGCAACCCATGGCCATTCTGCAAAACAAGGCCGGCCATTTCGTCTCGGCTGGCGACAAGGCTGGTATGGCCGCTCTGGCGGGCGCCGAGTTTCCCGCCAAAAAACTGCCGGATTCCGACGTGCCCGACCTGCGCGTCTGGCTGTTCGATCCAGCTAGCAAGGAAGCCTACCCCATCACCACCTTCACCTGGATGCTGTTCTATCGGGATCAGGACGACGCCAAGGCCAAGGTGCTGCGCGACCTGGTCGAGTACGGCCTGACCAAGGGCCAGGCGATGGCGCCAAAGATGGGCTACATCCCCTTGCCCGAAAACGTTGTCGAGAAAGTCAGAAAAGCGACCGCGCTGATCCAGTAGCACCACTGCGAACTCGCGGCTCTTCGCTCCTTGCCTGCCCTCACCCCCACCCCTCTCCCCAAGGAGAGGGGATTTTTCGTACAGGCTTTCAACCCAAACATCGCCTGGTGACTCATGGCATCGCATCAATTCGACAAGGTTGATCGGTCCGGCTCCGTGTCCGGCCCCCCTTCCGGGAGCGATTACGCCCTTGACCGGAGCTTTCGCGGCATCGCCTGGTTCAGCGCCGCGCTCATTCTGGCGCTGGTGATTTACATCGTCCTTGAAATCGGCGGCAAAGCGCTGCCGGCTATCTCCGAATACGGTTTCGGCTTCCTGACTTCGACCGCCTGGAACGTCCAGACCAAGGAATTCGGCATCCTCCCGCAGATCTGGGGCACGCTCTACAGCTCGCTGCTGGCCTTGCTGCTCGGCGGCGTCTTCGGCATCGCCATCGCCATTTTTCTGACCCAGGATTTTCTGCCCAGCCGGCTGGCGGCCGTCTTTCGCACCATCATCGAGTTGCTGGCCGCGATTCCCTCGGTCGTTTTCGGCCTCTGGGGCATCTACGTACTGATCCCCCTGTTGCGCCCGGTGGCGAACTGGCTGCACGCGAATCTCGGCGGCGTTCCCTTTTTCAGCACCTCCCTGAGCGGACCGGGACTCGCGCCCGCCGCGCTGGTGCTGGCGATCATGATCCTGCCCACGGTGGCATCCATCTCCGTGGACGCGCTGCGCCAGATTCCCTACAAGGTCAAGGAAGCCGCCTACGGCATGGGCACCACCCGCTGGGAGGCCATCCTCAAGGTCATGTTGCCGACGGCCTCGTCGGGCATCCTCGCCGCGCTGGTGCTCGGCTTCGGCCGCGCCCTCGGCGAAACCATGGCGCTGGCCATGCTGATCGGCAACTCCAACCAGATCAGCCTGTCCCTGTTCGCTCCCGCCAACACGCTGGCCGCCCTGCTGGCCTCCAGCTTCCCCGAAGCCGGTCCCGTCGAGATCCGCGCCCTGATGTACGCCGCCCTGGCCTTGCTGGCCATCACCCTGATCGTCAACGCCGTCGGTCTGGCGGTGATGAAATTCGCCACCCGCAAATTCGAGGCCGAACGATGAACGCTTCTGAGCAGGCCATTGAATCAATGATCATGCCCGATCTTGCAGGACAAGCCCCGATGTCCCGGCCCCAGCTCCATCGCGCCCCCCTTGAGGCTCGCGCGCTGAAAAGCGGCTTCCTGACCGCGTTGACCTGGATCGGGGCGATTCTCGCCAGCGTTCCGCTGTTCTCGGTCATCTACATGCTGCTGGTCGAAGGCGGTTCCCGGCTGAGCTGGGAAACGCTGACCGCCCTGCCCCCTTCCGCTTTCGATTTGGGGGGCGGCTTCGGCAACGCCATCGTGGGGACCGTGGTCATGGTGGGCCTCGCCACCCTGATCAGCGTGCCGCTCGGTATTCTGGCCGCCGTCTATCTGGCGATCCTCGACCCCGACAGCAAACTGGCCCACACCGTGCGCTTTCTGGCCAAGGTGTTGACCGGTTTTCCATCCATCCTGGCCGGTGTGTTCGTTTACGCCGTCATGGTGGTGACCATGAAAACCTACTCCGCGCTCGCCGGCGGGGTCGCGCTGGCCGTGCTGATGCTGCCGACGGTGGTGCTGGCGGCGGAACAGGCCATGGCGATGGTGCCGAAGAAAATGAAGGACGCCGCCTTCGGGATGGGCTGCACCCGCACCCAAGTCATCTTGAAGGTGGTCCTGCCCACGGGTGCGTCGGGTATCTTGACCGGCGTGATGCTGGCCATCGCCGGCGCCGCCGGCAACTCCGCCCCGCTGCTGTTCACCGCCCTGTTCAGCGATTACTACCTGAGAAGCCTGACCGAGCCGACCGCGTCGCTCGCCATCCTGATTTTCAATTTCTCGGGGATGCCCTACGAAAACCAGATCCAGTTGGCCTGGGCCGCGTCCCTGGTACTCGTGCTGATCGTCCTGGTGTTCAACATTCTTGCCCGCATCATCGGGCGCCAAAAATATTGAGGTCATCGACATGAATGCAAACCCGGAAATGATGGCGGCCGGGACGGCGTCCTCTCGCAATGGCATCGTGATGGATTGCCAGCTCGAAAAGGTGTTCTACGGCGACTTTCTCGCGGTGCGCGACAGCAAGGTGCCCATCGAGAAAAACAAGATCACCGGCTTCATCGGTCCCTCGGGCTGCGGCAAAAGCACCGTGCTGCGCAGCCTCAACCGCATGAACGACCTGATCCCGATCTTCCGCTTCGAGGGGAAAGTCAGCTACCACGGTCAGGACATTTACGACAAAAAGGTCGATCCGGTGGTGGTGCGCCGCTACATCGGCATGGTGTTCCAGCAGCCGAACCCGTTCGCGATGAGCATCTACGACAACGTCGCCTTCGGCCTGCGCCTGAACGGCTTCAAGGGCAATTTGGACGAACGGGTGGAGAAAGCTCTGCACGGCGCGGCGATCTGGAACGAGGTGAAGGACAAGCTGAAAAACAGCGGACTGTCCCTGTCCGGCGGCCAGCAGCAGCGGCTGTGCATCGCTCGCGCCATCGCCACCGAGCCGGACGTGCTGTTGATGGACGAACCCTGCTCGGCGCTGGACCCCATCGCCACCCGGCGGGTCGAGGAATTGATGATCGAACTCAAGGAGAAATACACCATCGCGCTGGTCACCCACAACATGCAGCAGGCGATACGGGTGGCCGACACGACCGCCTTCTTCGGGGTCGACATTTCCCAGGGTAGTCGCACCGGCTATCTGGTGGAGATGGGACCGACCAGGAAAATTTTCGAGGAACCCGAACAACAATTGACCCGGCAATACGTCCGGGGCGAGTTCAGTTGAAGTCGAGAGGACACGTCATGGCGATGCGATTTCTACTGACCGCCGCGCTTGGGCTGGCCGGCATGGTTTCCCTGGCCTTCGGCCAAAATCCGGCCCCAACGCCCAGCGCCGCCGCGAACGAACGGGTCGCGTTGCGGGGCGCCGGGGCCACCTTTCCCGCCCCGCTCTATCGCAAATGGATCGGCATTTACACCAAGGCCAACCCCAACGTCGCCATCGAGTATCAAGACGTAGGCAGCGGCGAGGGCACCAAGCTGTTTCTGGACAACGCCGTCGATTTCGGCGCCAGCGACGCGGCGTTGACCGACGAGCAGATCCGGCAGGTGAAAGCCGGCGCCACCCTGGTTCCCGCCACCGCCGGCGCCCTCGTCCTCGCCTACAACCTGCCGGACGTGGTTGGGACGCTGAAACTCAGCCGGGAGGTTTACACCGACATCTTCCTCGGCAAGATCCGCGAATGGAACGATCCGCGCATCCAGGCGCTCAATCCGGATCTCAAGTTGCCGAAACAGACCATTATTTTGGTCGCCCGCCAGGACAGCAGCGGCACCACCTACGCGCTGACCCACCACCTGAGCGCGATCAGCGAAGCGTGGCGCAAAGGGCCGGGCACCGGCAAGACCGTGGATTGGCCCGGCGTTTCCATGACCGCTCGCGGCAACGAAGGCGTCGCCGGTCGCATCAAGCGAAGCTGGGGGTCGCTCGGCTACGTCGAATACGGTTTCGCCAAGCGGCTCGGTTTGCCGATGATTCACCTGCAAAACAAGGCGGGGGCATTCGTTGAACCGAGCATGAACAGCGGTCAGGCCGCGCTAGCCGCCAACGTCGGCCAGATACCGAGCAACCTGCGGGTGTTCCTGCCCGATCCCGAAGGGCAGGACTCGTATCCCATCGTCACCTTCACCTGGCTGCTACTGCACGACCAATACCCCGATCCACGGAAAAGCGCCGCGCTCAAGGGATTCGTTGACTGGGCCTTGACCGATGGACAGCGTTACAGCGGCGATGAGGGCTATATTCCCTTGCCCGATGGCGTGGCGACGCTGGCCCGCGCGGCGGTGGACCGCGTTCGGTAAGCCATGGGCTTGCTGAACCTGGCCGCGATTGAGTCTTCCCTGCGCCGAGTGCAACGCGAGTTTGAGTCCATCAACCCGCGTTTGAGCTGGCAGCGGGACCCGATGAGCGACATGGTGGTCGAAAATTTGTTGGCGGGCTATACCTTCGTCGATGTCCTGATCGATTGGGACATCGACGTTTTTGCCATGGGCAAGCACAAGTATCTGCTCGAACTGAACAACATTGTCCTGTGTGGCCCCGATCAAGCCTTGCGCGCCGAATTCGCCCACCATCTCAAGGCGACCGAGAACCGGTTCTACGCAGAGCCGGAGGGGGGCATCGAGGATATCGTGGAATGGCGTGCCCGCCATTTGAGCGAATCGGCATGGAAATTGGCCGCCGGCCTTTACGTCCGCGTTCTGAGCAAACCGCAACTGTTCATCGAGGGCAACCATCGCACCGGCGCCTTGCTCGCAAGCTACGTTCTCATGCGGGCTGGCAAGCCGCCCTTCGTGCTGACCGTGGAAAACGCCGTGGCCTATTTCGATCCATCGACAGTCATTCGCAATACCCGCAAGCTCGGGCCCATGGCCTTGTTTCGGTTGCCGGGCATCAACAAGCGCTTTGCCCGATTTCTGGAGGATCAGGCCGATTCCCGCTTCCTGCTCGCTCCAGACGCACGAACCGTTCCATACCCGCACGATCCGTCGACCCTCCCACGCCCAACCTGTTTCCAACCTGATCCCGAACCACCATAAGCACTCCCGCGCCGTTTGGGGCGCCGATCTTCGAGGAAAATCCGCATGTCCGCCAAGACTTCCCAATCCACCAGCCTCGGCCTGACCCGGGACAAACCCCAACGCGGCAAGATCCGGCGAACCCCGGCCGCGGCTGGCCCAGGGTTGGCTCCCCGCGAAGGTCTGCTGGCCCATGCCTGGCGCGACCGGGACCTGGGCTGGCTCGATTTCAACCGGCGCGTGCTGCACGAGGCGTTGGACGAGCGCACGCCACTGCTCGAACGACTGAAGTTTCTGGCGATCTTCACCTCGAACCTCGACGAGTTCTACATGAAGCGCGTCGGGTTGTTGCGGGGCGTGGCGGAGGTCCAAAGCGAGGACGACCCGGCGGCGCGCGGCGGCGCGCGCGTTCGGCTTGCCGAAATTCGCAAGACAGTTCTCGACCAGTTGGCGGAACAGGCGCGCTGTTACCGGGATTTGCTGCCCGCTTTGGCCGGCCACGGCATCGTTCTCGCCGAGTGGAACGAATTGACCGGGGCGCAGCGGGAGGAAGCGTCGAGCTTTTTCGACCGCAACGTTTCTCCGGCACTGACTCCGCTTGGCATGGACCCCGCGCACCCCTTCCCCTTCATGTCGAATCTCTCGACCAACTGGGGCTTCATTCTTCGTAACCCGGACACCGACGAATACATCCCGGTCCGCGTGAAGATTCCGACCATGTTGCCGGCCTGGATTCCGCTCAAGACCGACGCGACGGCCGGCGAGCGCCGGTTCCTCCGCTTGGACGATCTGATCCGGCACAGCGCCGACAAACTGTTTCCCGGCATGGAACTGATCGACGCCACCCTGTTTCGCATCCTGCGCAACGCCGAGATCGAACTGGACGAGGAAGAAGAAAGCCTGCGGGAGGCCGTAACCGAAGCGCTTCAGCAACGCCGCTTCGAGCCGGTGGTCCGCCTGGACCTCGCGCCGGACGCCAACCCCGCGCTGCGCCAGGGGCTGATGGAACGGTTCGAGTTGAGCGACGAGGACGTGTATGAGTTGCCCGGCCTGCTGGATTACACCGGGCTGTTCCAAATCGCCGGCCTCGACGTGCCGGCGTTGCGCGATCCCCACTGGACCCCGCTACCGCCGCCCCGGTTGCCCAACGAAGACGTGGACATCTACGCAGCGATCCAGGCCGGCGACCTGTTGCTTCATCACCCCTACGAAAGCTTCGACATGAGCGTCGAGGATTTCATCAGCGATGCCGCCATCGATCCGCAAACGGTGGCGATCAAGATGACCGTCTACCGTGTCGGCGACGACACGCCGTTCGTGCGCTCGCTGATCCGCGCCGCCGAAGCGGGCAAACAGGTGGCTTGCGTGATCGAGTTGAAAGCGCGGTTCGACGAGGCGCGCAACCTGCTCTGGGCCCAGGAACTGCAAAAGGTCGGCGCGCACGTCACCTACGGCGTAATGGGACTGAAGACGCATACCAAGGTCGCGCTGGTGGTACGCAAGGAAGGACACGACCTGCGCTGTTACGCCCACATCGGCACCGGCAACTACCACGTCAAGACCGCCCGGCTCTACACCGACGTCGGTCTGCTGACCCGCGATCCCGCCATCACCGCCGACGTGGTGAACCTGTTTCACTATCTGACCGGCTGCTCGCGCACCCCCCGGTTCGAGAAACTGCTGGTCGCTCCGATCAACATGCGGCAGCGCTTTTTGGCCAGCATCGAGCGGGAAATTGAGTATCACCGCGCCGGCCGGCCGGCCCGGATCGTCGCCAAGATGAATCAGGTCGAGGATCTGGAAATGGCGCGGGCGTTGTCGGCGGCGTCCCAGGCGGGCGTGCCGGTCGATCTGATCGTGCGCGGCTTCTGTTGTCTGGTGCCCGGCGTGCCCGGCTGGACCGAAAACGTGCGGGTGCGCTCGATCATCGGCCGCTTCCTGGAGCATTCGCGGATTTTCCACTTCGCGAACGGCGAGGACGATCCGCTGGCGGGCGAGTTTTTCATCGGTTCGGCCGACTGGATGCACCGCAACCTGTCGGGCCGGGTCGAGGCGGCGACCCCGGTGGAAGACCGGACGGCGCGCGAGCGGTTGTGGGAAATTTTGGACATCTGCCTGCGCGACCAGCGCCAGGCGTGGCTGATGCAGCCCGACGGCAGCTACGTCCGGAGCCAGCCGGTGGAGGATGCGACCGGACCGGCCGCGGTAGGCGCCCACGCCTGGCTGATGGACCTGACGCGTCGTCGGGCACCAGGCGCTTAACTCCAAACGACATGGTGGATACGTGCGAATCTCTTTCGATATCGACGATACCCTGATTTGTGACTGCTCCATTCCCACCGAACAACACGTCTCCTGGTGGCGCCGCTGGCGCTACCCCGAACGACTCCGCCGTGGCACGCGGTCGCTCATGACCGCTTTGATCCAGCGACGTTGCAAAATCTGGATTTACACCTCGTCCGGCCGTTGTCCGCGTTACCTGAAATCCTGGTTCGCCAGTTTCGGGATCCCAATCGAGGGCGTCGTCAACCTGGACCGGCATGAGCGGACGGTCGGTTTGCGGGGACCATCGAAATTCCCGCCCGCTTTCGGCATCGACCTTCATGTGGACGATTCGCCTGGCGTCGCCATGGAAGGCGCGGATCACCGGTTCGCGGTCCTTGTGATTTCCCCGGAGGATTCGGGTTGGGTGGAGCGGGTATTGAGCGAAGTCGATGGGCGGATCGGATCGAACGCCCATTGGCGCGCACGACAGTTGGTTCCGGGTTGGGCATTCGATGCCAAGCGGATTTTTCGGGATGGTTTGGTCCGATTATCGTTGTCGGACCACCAAAACCTGGCCTACCTTGTCGGCGACACCAAACCCGCTGTTGGCCGCTGACTGGGGTTTGGAATCCTAAAGGCGTCTCGTTTCACGTTGGCTCGCAACAGCGTGAAACTCCTGCCTGGGACGCGGCGATTGGGGCGATTGGTCAGGTGCATGCCCTGTTCGACTGGATGGAAAAAGAGCGTTTTCGCCTGAAAGGCGTCAAGTCGCCACGTGGGCAACACCGCCGGCGCCCACGATTAGCACGTTTTTCTCCATGTCGATGATTTTCCTGACTCAGGAAAGGCTGCGCTTGAAATCCTTGTATCGGAATCTTCGGGCCACCTCCACGGTTCCATCCAGCCTGAGCACCACGATGGAGGGCATGGGCAGGCCGTTGAACCAGTTTTTCTTCACCATCGTGTACCCCGCCGCGTCCGCGATGCGGACTTCGCTGCCAACCCTCAACTTGCTCCTTAATTTGTACTCGCCAAACACGTCTCCCGCCAAGCAGGTTCGGCCCGCGAGCATGACCCGATAGCGCCCCGGTTCGGGATAGGATATCTTCGCGGTCGTGCGGTAAATCAGATGGTCCAGCATGTGCGCCTCGACCGAGGCGTCGACAATGGCGACATCAATTTCATTGTGGATGACGTCCAGCACCGTGGTCACCAGCTCGGCGCAATTCGTGATGGCGGCTTCTCCGGGCTCCAAATAGACTTGAACGCCGAATTTTTCGGAGAAACCTTTTAACTTCTCGCAGAATCGATCCACGGGATAACCTTCCTTGGTGAAATAAAGCCCGCCGCCAAGACTAACCCACTCCAATCTTTCGAGCAACGGTCCATAATTCTCGCCGATGTGGTCAATAGCCGTGGAGATGTTTTCAAAATCGTCATTTTCGCAATTAAAATGAAACATGACCCCGCTTAAAAGAGGCGCGACCTTTGTGATATCGTCTTTATTTGAGACACCCAGCCTCGAATATTTTCTCGCCGGATCGGCTAAATCGAAATGCGAGTAGCTGATCCCAGGATTGACCCTCAAGCCCAGCTTTATTTCACCCACAAGAGCACGATATCGGTTCAATTGCGATATCGAATTGAAGATCACTTTATTGGCAAATTTTGTGACAGACTTAACGTCTTTTTCGGAAAATCCCACGCTGTAGGCATGAACTTCCTTGCCAAATTTTTCGTGGCCGAGACGCGCCTCGAACAGGGAACTGCTCGTGGTTCCATCCAGATATTGCCGCATCAGATCGAACACGCTCCAGGTCGAAAAGCATTTCAGCGCCAGCACCGATTTCGCGCCCGACGCTTCGCGTACCTGCTGAATGATCTTCAGGTTTTTTTCCAGCTTGTTTTCGTCGATCAGGTAATAGGGCGTGGTCAGTTTGGTCATGCGCTGTACGTCCATCGAAAAGCTCAAAATGAGGTAATGAGAATAGCTCAATAACAGATGCGTCGGCGCTTTAACTGTGCGAGCTCCGTTCGACTCAAGATATCAGCTTTGTTGGAGAGGCTAAAGCGGCTATTTGAGAAATTTCTCGTACAGGCTGAGCAGCAGCTCCATCACGATCAAAATCACGATGTACCACTCCACCCGCAAGCTGCGCCGGGCTTGCAATAAATCTAGCACGGTTTCGGCGGTGCGTCCGATGACTTCGAGATTGCGGTCCAAAGCCAGTTGCCGCTCGTGCAACTCGTACTCGTCCTCCAAGCGGACATACAGCACCTCCAGATCCGGTTTCTCCCATAGGATCTCCGGCTTTTCGCCCACCTCGACCCGCCCTACCATCCGATGTTGCGTCAACAGGATATGGCCGATATGCCGGGTCAACACTTTCACCTGATAGGTTCCCCCCCGCCCCGCTCCAAATCGACCGCCAGCGGCTCCACATGATCGAAGGTGGCGGAAATGCGCTTTTCGTCGTCGGCCAGCGCCACGCTTTTGGCCAGAACGTCGGCGATGACGTGAAATCGCTCCAAGCTCAACTCGCGAACGAGCAACACGCCTTTTTCCAATCCTGCCTTACTTTCGGCGGTTCCCACCCGAACGTCGAGGGATGGTCTCCGCCCGCGACGCCCTGGAACTGGAAGCCGCCGAATTCGAGGCAACATTACGTCAACGTGAGCACTTGCGAGCGATCATGGCCTAACATTACTCATCATTTGGGCTAGAAGCACCCGGCGCCGCGCCGGCGCCAGAGTGACGGCGGATTTCAAGAAATTCGTTGAATAATCAACCCAGGATGTGATAGCCGCCGTCGATGTACATCACGTCGCCGGTGATCATCTTGGCGTAGTCGGTGGCGAGAAAGGCGGTGGCGACGCCCACGTCTTCGATGGTGCAGAGCGCCCGTTCCGGCGCACGCTCGGCGGCTTTCTCCAGCAGCTCGTCGAACCGGTTGATGCCCGACGCCGCCCGGGTCTTGATCGGGCCGGGCGAGATCGGATGCACCCGAATGCCTTTCGGCCCCAGTTCGGCGGCCAGATAGATGGCCGCCGCCTGGAGCGCGGCCTTCACCGGACCCATGACGTTGTAGTGCTCGACCACCCGTTCGGCGCCGTAATAGGTCATGGCGAACAGGGTACCGCCATCCACCATCAGCAGTTCCGCCAGATGCGCCATCTCGATGAAGGAATAACAAGACACGTCCATCGCGGTCAGGAATCCTTCCCGCGAGCAATCCACCACCCGCCCGTGCAAATCCTCGCGCGGGGCAAACGCGATGGAATGCATGGCGATATCCAGCCGGCCCCAATGTTGGCGGATCGCATCGAACACCGCTTCCATTTGCCCCTCAACCCGCACATCGCAGGGAAGATACAGATCAGGGGGAACGTCGAGCGCTTCGGCCAGGGGTTGGGTGTATGGCTTGGTCTTTTCGCTAAGGTAAGTCATCGCAATCTCGGCGCCCATTTTGCGCATGGCGCGGGCGCAACCGAAGGCGATGGATTGATCGTTGGCGATGCCGAGGATGACGGCTTTCTTGCCCGCCAGCGCGAGCGAGGTGATCTTTTCGATCGGATCATCCTCGGGCGGCACATACTTCTCGATGGGTGTTGACATCGGGGGTTACTCCTGGTTGGAAACGGCGCGGCGTCAAGCCAACCGCAATTCATCGCGGACGTGCAGGGCGATCATCAGCTCCTCGTTGGTCGGGATGACCCAGGCGGGAACCGGGCTGTCGAGGGTCGAAACGCGCGGACCACCCTGGCTGTTCGATTCCTCGTCCAGGCGGATGCCGAGCCATTCGGCCCGCTGGCAAACTTTCTTGCGCACGATCGGGGCGTTTTCGCCGATGCCGGCGGTGAACACCAGCGCATCAAGTCCCTCCAGCGCGCCGGCCAGCGCGCCCAGGTGCTTGCCGATGTGGTAGACGAATAGATCGACGGCCTCGGCGGCGGCGGGATCGTCGCTTTCCAGCAAATCCCGCATGTCGTTGGAAACGCCCGAGACGCCGAACAAGCCCGATTCCTTGTACAGCAGTTTTTCGAGGGTCTTGGCGTCGTAGCCACGCTCCTGCATCAGGTACAGGACCACGCCGGGGTCCATCGCCCCCGTGCGCGTCCCCATCGGCAAACCGTCAACGGCCGTGAATCCCATGGTGCTTTCGATGCTGCGCCCGTCCTGGAGGGCGCATAGGCTGGCGCCCGATCCCAGATGCGCCACCACCACCTTGCGCGCTTCCGGCACGATGTCGGGCAACCGATGGGCGATGTATTCGTAGGACAGACCGTGGAACCCGTAACGCCGCACGCCGGATTCGGTGAGCGCCTTCGGCAGGGCGAACAGTTGCGCCACCCGTGGCTGAGTGCGATGGAAAGCGGTATCGAAGCAGGCCACCTGCGGCAGTTTGGGCGCCACTTCGGCGAGCGCGCGGATGGCGGCCAGATTGTGCGGCTGGTGCAACGGCGCCAGCGGAATCAACTGTTCCAGGTCGGCGATGACGCCCTCGTCGATCCGAACCGCCCGGTCGTAGTCCAAACCGCCATGCACGACTCGATGGCCAGCGGCCCCGATTTTCACGTTGCCAGCCCAGTCCCCCAGCCAACTCCGAATGTAGCGCAGGGCGCCGACATGATTCAGCGTCGAGCCACGCGGCCATTCATCCCGCTCATCGATTTTTCGCCCGGTCGCGTCCCTGACCTGAAAGCTCGGGTCGCTGCCCAGGCCTTCCATCTGGCCCTTGAACAGCAGCTTCGGCTCCGGCTGGCCGCCGTCGGTGAAGACGGCGAACTTGACGCTGGACGAGCCGGCGTTGATCACCAGAATGCCTTGTTCCATGACGCTCACCCCGCCGCCTTGTGCAACACCGCGCCCCGGCGCTGAGCCTCGGCGAACAGCACGGCGACGGCACAGGATGCCAGGCGGGCCTGGGGACCGTCGGCGCGGCTGGTCAGCACGATGGGCGCGCGGGCGCCGAGCACGATGCCGGCCGCCTCGGCGCCGGCCATGAAGGTCAGTTGCTTGGCCAGCATGTTGCCCGCTTCCAGATCGGGCACCACCAGAATGTCGGCCTTGCCGGCCACCGGCGACTTGATACCCTTGGTGCGGGCCGCTTTCTCGTCGATGGCGTTGTCGAAGGCCAGCGGACCATCCAAGATGCCGCCGGTGATCTGACCCCGGTCGGCCATCTTGCACAGCGCCCCCGCTTCCAGCGTGGAGGGAATCTTGTTGGTCACCGTCTCCACCGCCGACAGAATCGCCACCCTGGGTTCCGCGATGCCGATGGCGTGAGCCAGGTCGATGGCGTTCTGGATGATGTCCACTTTGTCCTCCAGGCTCGGCTGGATGTTGATGGCGGCGTCGGTGATGATGATCGGACGCGGATAGGTGGGCACCGACAGCAGGAAGCAATGGCTGATGCGCCGCTCGGTGCGCAGCCCGCCCGCTTTCTTCACCACCTCGGCCAGCAACTCGTCGGTGTGCAGGCTGCCCTTCATCAAAGTCTGCGCCTCGCCGGCCAGCACCATGGCGACCGCCAGTTCGGCCGAATGGTGGCTGTGATCGGCCGCCACCAGCCGGTAGGGCGAGAGGTCCAGATTCTCTTGCGCGGCAAGGCTCCTGATCTTTTCCTCCGGGCCGATCAGGATCGGCGCGATCAACTCGCGCTCCGCCGCTTCGACCGCGCCGCGCAGCGAGTCGGCGCTGCACGGGTGGACGACCGCGCAGCCCAGGGCGGGCAAGCCCTCGCAGGTTTTCAGCAGCTCCGCGAAGCGGTTGTCGCGGCGCAACTGCACCGTCGGCAAATCCAGCAGCTCGTGCCGCATCTTTTCGCGGGGCGCCCGCACTTCGAGGATGCCGCTCGCCACTTCTTCGCCGGCGGGATCGACCGCCCGGCATTCGAGCACGACGATGCCGGTTTCCGCCCGCTTGGCCTTGACCGTCGCGGTCGCGGTCACCGGCACGCCGATGGCCACCGGCCGATGCAAGTGAACGTCGATGTGCTGGGCCACCGAACCCAGGCCGGGCAAGCGGGTGCCGGCCAGCGCCGCGAACAACGCCGCCGACCAGCCGGTCTGGCCCCCGCCCTGCCCGAACATCGAGGTGTCCGCCGGACCGGGGTCCAGGTCGATCAAATTGAAGTTGCCGGTGAGGATCGCCAGCGCCTCGACGCCGTCCCGATCCAGCGCTCGCGTCAGGCTGGCCCGATCGCCGACCTGAATTTCATCGAAAGTCTTGTTCTCAATGATGTCGTTCATGAGATCAGGCTGCCATCTTGAGTTCGAGCGCCTGGGACAACCGGTCGAGCACCACCTGTTGCTTGGCATCGATCACGCCGTCGCCGATGGCAATCGCCCTAGCCATGTTCCAGGCTTCGCGACGATCTTCCAGGGTCGGCAGCAGGCTGGCGAGCGATTCGATCGCCCGGTCCGGATCCAGTTGCACCATGTAGGATTGCTCCTTCAACAGGCGCTTGCGCTCGCCGATGGACAAGCGGGCGAGCTTGGGATGCTGTTCGCGCGCTTTCCGACCGGCTTCCAGCTCGCGTTCGTTGATCCCACCCGCGCCCAGCATCAGGGTCGCGACGATGCGCGCCCAACCTTCGGCGAACCCGCCTTCTTCCATGCGGCTCTTGACCCGCTCGATGGCGGCGTCGAGTTCGGCCTGTTCGCGCTTGGAGCGAACGATGGGCGCGAACTGGGCGATTTCCGCATCGTCCTCGGTGTACATGAACGCACCCAACGCCTTCGGCCCGTAAATTGCCTTGAACTGCATCTCCCGCATCCTGTCGCGGAGGTCGCGATAATGGTCGAGCAGGGCAACCATGCCCTCGGAATAACGCTTTTCGGCGATCTTGAACCGATTGTCGTCGGCTACCGGCCGCCGCTGCGCGGCCACCAGCGGCGCCCACTGCCGGAACGGCCACATGAAGGGGTTTTCGTCCGACAGCATCTGGTACTGCAAGCGCAGCGGATGCAGGTCGCGCAACATCTTGGCCAACGGTTCGGTCACCGCCATCCGCACCCAGGGGCCGAT
>JAXMFY010000004.1:0-141732 GCA_046347555.1 Candidatus Competibacteraceae bacterium
CGGTTTGGCCGCGGCCTTCTTGTCGATGAAGTCGCCGGTGCTGGGAAAAATCAGCGGGGCCTTGGGGGCCGGCGCCAAATCCATGCCGGCCTTGGCTGGTTCCGGCGAGGGCTGTGGTTTCGCGGTCAATTGCGGCGCTCCGCCAGGCAACGGAACCTCCGGCGCGTTCTGGCCGGACGGCGCGGCCGCGCACGCGCCCAGCAGCAAAGCCAGCAACGGGCCGGCTGGAGAAAGAAAGCTCGTTTTGCTCATAATTATGGATCAGCCTTTGATCTCTATTGCGACGGCCCAGGAGCGACCGGCGGTGGCGCGCTGGGGGGTGGCGCGACTGGCATGCCTCCTGGCCCGATCAGCAAGTTGGCGGGGGGAGCCGGAGCCTGGGTCGGGGAAGCCGCGTCCTGCCCCAATGGAGGGGCGTCCGCTCGCTTTCCGCGCGGCTTGCCGGGCTTGCGGGGTCGCGTCAGTGGCAAATCCTGGGTCGTCTCGCCCTTGCGCAACACAACCCGATCCGGGAAAACCGCGTCCAGACGCCATTCTCCGATCATTTCTCCCACGCCGACCCGCGTCGTCCTGGCGTTCGGCGCTTCCGGCCGCAGCAGGGCTGCCTGGGTTCCAGGCATGATCATCACGCCAAACAGGATGAATTTCTGCTCGGGTCCCGTGGGCGGCTTCTCCAGCGGCGTCTCATCGGGCGGTGGCGGTGGCTCGGGCCGGCGCTCGGCGATGAACAACGGACGAATCGCTATTTCGCTGTACTGACCAGGCGGCGACAGGCCAAATGGTTCCAGCGGCGCCACCGCTGGCAATTCCGGGGGCGGCGCCGAACGAACGGCCGGTGGTTGCGGCGGATGCCCGATCCGCCACAGCAAAGCCAGGGCCGCCATGCCGCCCAACGCCAGCCAGAACAGTAAACCGACCGTCTTGGCGGGCATCTAGCCGCCCTCCTTGCGCAGGTAACCCGAAACTTCGAACTGCGCGTTCAATTGGATCCGGGTATAAGTTGCGTATCGGCCGTTGGGCAAGCGCGGACGATTCATCCGCGCTGTCACTTCCAGATTATCCACGAACAGCAGCGGGGTCTGCGATTCAAGGTCGTATAGCACCTTTTGCAAACCGCCAACGTCGCCGTTCATCACCGCGCTGATCGTGACTTTGACCGCGCCGGCTTCCTCGACGGGCGGCAAGGCCTGAATGCTTTGCAGGGTTCCGCCGGCGGCCTCGATCAACGCCTTGAGCCGTTGTTGCAACTCGGCGGCCGCCAGCGCCGGGACCGATTGTGGCAAATACTGGGCGGTCACGTTGCGATCCTGTTGAATCTTAGCGATCAACTGCCGCACGGGTTCCTGGGTCGTGGCGATCCGCTCCAGTTGCGCCAACTGTCCCTGATATTGCTCCAGCGCGTTTTGATAATAGCGATAGCGGCCGACCAGCGCCTGATCGACCACCAGAACCAGCACGCCGCCCACGAGCAGCAACAAGGCCAGGGCCGCCCAGCGGTGGCCCCGACTTGGCTCGGTCGTGGCGTCCATCACGGCTCTCGCGCGATGTGGGCGTTCAACATGAAACGCTCCTTGCCGGTTCGGGGATCGGTCGTCACTGGCGAGGTAAAACCCGAGCCACTGAGCCATTTCGAGGCTTCCACGATCCCGACCAGCGCCGACGCCTTGCTCGACTGCCCGATGAGCTGCACGTTATCCCCTTTAATTTGCAATCGTTCCAGCCAGGTATCGTCAGGCAGAATCGCGGTCAACTCCCGCAGCAGATCCACTCGGGCGGGAGCCGATTGTTTCTTTCGAGCCAGCATCCGGGAAGATTCCAAGGTTTTGTCAAGTTGATCGCGCAAGGCCAACGCCTCATGGGCCGTCTTCTTGGCCTGATCAACCCTGGCGATGGATTCAAATACCAACGCACGCTGTTGCCAGATGGGCAGCGCCACGGCCGCCGCGACCAGCGACAGGCTGACGGTGATCACGGCCACGCGCCAGCGCCGGCTCCAAAGTCCACGCGCGGGAATTTGTTCCGGTGGCAGCAGATTGAGGTTGGGACGACCACCCGCGACCTCCAGCGCATCCGGCGGCAAACCCTGTTGCCGTAAATGGGCCAGCATCGGTTCCACGGCGGCGCGCGGCAGAACAATCAGTTCGACCCGCAGACGACGCGATTCAGGCTGGCGTTCCAACACGGCCGCGTCGTAATAAACCTGGGCGGCGGCAAACGGCGTCAGCCGATCCATTTCGAACCCCGCGACCTGGCGCAAGTTCTTCTCGGCTGCCAATGGCAGGGTGACTATCCGAATGAGCGCCTGGCTGGCGGGAACGCGCAACACCCATTGCTGGGGATGTTCCGTTCGAAACCGGTCGGCTATCGCTTTCCAGTCGGGCATCGACCGATCCAGCCGTTCCAGTTCCTGGGTGTGGCCGGGTTCCTCGCGCGTCAGCACGCAGGCGCCATCTTCGACCGCGAGCACCAGTCGCCGCGCCGACCCCGCCAGCCAGCGGCGAAACCCAACGGGCAACCACGCCAGCAAACCTTCCCGCCACCAGCGCCAAGCCGCGTTCCAGTCCAGGCGCGGGTTGATCTTCAAAATCTCCGAAAAAGATAACACCAGCGACAGACACTCCAGTTAAAGAAACCCGTTGTCCCACAGTAATGGGGAAACATGATTCATCCTACCGCCCCTCGCGCCAGGCCAACAGCCGCGGACCGTGTCCCCCAGACGCGCCCACCCCGAACGCGCCCGGCCCGACCATCCCGCCCTGGGTGTCGAACACCGCCTCCAGGACCACCGCCGTTCCCGCGTCGGTTTCCGCGACGACCCTGATATGATAAACGCTGGAGCGCCCCCCGAAGAAAAAGGATGATCCCTCGCTCGACGACAAGGGTGGCGCGGGCAAGCCATCGGCGGCGGCGCGCGCGCGCGCCGTGACGTAATCGGCCACCGTTCGCTCGTCCAGCCCCAGGGCGTTCAAGACCCGGGTGGGGGCCAATTCCGGATTCACAGTGGATTCATAGGAGTATACCGTCGTCACGCTGGCCAAGCGTTGTTGCAGTTCCCCGGTCATGCCCAGAACCTGCCCCAATTCCTCGACGCTTTCGAAATTGGCATTCTTGGGTCTGGGCCAGCCAGCGGCGCGATAGTCGGCGCCTTCCGCGCCCTGGGGCAACCGTTGATCGTCGGGATCGCGCCAGTCCTGAATGGCGTCCGCCAGCTTGTCCCGCTCCCCTGGGGGGACGCCCGCCCCCGCCAATAGCGCCTTGAGCAGTTCAGCCCCGGCATTGTTCAGATTGACCAAACCACTGGCGTTGGTCACTTCAATCCGCACCCGCCCGCCACCAAACGCCCATTCGCGCGGATCGCCGTTCGGCGGCCACTGCTTCTGAGCCTCCGGATCCAGTTGCCACGCCAAGCCATAGGCTATCCCCGCCTCGGCCAGGGCCCGGGCTTGCGCCCGCTCGACCGCGCTCGTCGCCAGCCGGGTTTCGACCCGCATCGAGTAGGCGAAACCGCTGGCCATCACCGCCAGCAAGATCACGATCCACAACACGATAACCAGCACCATGCCGCGCTGGCCAGCGGGGTATTTTCGAAAATCGACGTGGTTCATCGCGGCGGTCCCTCGCTCAAGGCCACTACCAGATCGGGCCAGGGCTGGCCTTGCAGGGTCAAATTCAAGCGCACCAGCAACGGCCGCCGCGTCGGACTGGCCCAGTGGGAGCGCCATTGCGGGTGGGGATCGTCGTCGCGCTCGGACCCGAAATAGGCCCATTCGACGCCGGAAACGCCTTCCAGCAACACGGTTTCCCGCTCCTGGCCGACATTCGGATCCGCGGGCAGATACGGCTGCCAGCGGATCCACAACCGGCCATCGCCCCCCTCGATCCGCACCCGATACAATCCGCCCTGCCCCAACTGGGCCAGCATCGGCGCCACGAACTCGATATGGCCCGGTTCACCGGCAAACACCACCATTCTTTCCTGCCGGTCGTTGGTCCAGTAAACGGTCAGGGACTGAGCCAACTGGCGGCGTAGAAACTCTTCCGCCAGGCGCAGCCGATTCGTGGCCTCGGCGCGGGCCTCGCCGCTGTCCCAGCCGTTCAGCCCCAGCCGCAGGCCGCTGTACAGCACCACCAGCACCAACCCCATCAGAGTGATGGCGACCACCAGTTCCAGCAGGGTAAATCCGGTCTGCTCGCGCCGCGAGCCACGCGCAGCGGCCATCAGCGCCCCCCCGGTGATTCGAGCGGCGTCAACCGCACGGTTTCCAGCCTCACCGAGCGGGTTTGCGTCAGGCCACGCCAAAACACCTCGACGCTGACGCGCCAGGCCCGCACCCGGGTTTTTTCCGGGTCCGGCACGTTCTCGGCGTAGGCGCTCACTGTGCCGCGCCAGGAAAACCGGTCGTTGATGGGGCCTTCGCGAACGCCTGCACTCAGCGGCGCCTCGCGGCCATAGGCGGCCAAGATCGATTCGGCATACAGCGTCGCCTGGGTGTAATCGTCCGCCACACCCGCATTGCGCAACCCGGTGGCGAAAACTTGCAACAACACGCCGAGCGAAACGCTGAGAATGGCGAAAGCCACCAGCACTTCCAGCAGGGAAAAACCCCGTTGACCGCCTGGACCCACCATCACGGCTGAACTTCCCGCTCGCTGATGGCGATGGCGCCCGTCAGCCAATCCACGTTCACCTGGTAGGCCAGTTTCGGACCGCTGACGGTAATATGGCCACCGGTGGAGCTGCCATCGGGAAAGAAGCGGATGTTACCGGTCGCGCCGTCGATCAGCTCCGCTTGGGCGGTGTAGAGCTTGAGCGCCACGCTCTCGGGCAGCGCGACGACGCGCGGATCGCCGGTCACGCCGAAACGATGCCCGGCCAGATCGAGCGTCAATACCGCCTCGTGCTGGCGGGTCACCGCCTCGTTGCGGGCGCCGCGCAAACCGGCAGCCAGTTGCCGGGCCGCGCCGCGCAGTTCGGTCGCGCCGCTCATGCCCGACAGCAACGGTGGAACCAGCGCCACCAGCAACACCCCGATCACCAGCGCGACCAGAATTTCCAGCAGGGTGAACCCCCGCTGCGCGCGCGCGGTCGCCGCTGCGTCCACGGGCGGTTACTGCCAGCTCACCACGTCCTGATTCTCGCCGTCACCACCCTCGGCGTTGTCGGCGCCGAGTGAGTAGAGATCGAACGCGCCGCCATGCTGGCCCGGAGAGCGATATTGATAATCGTGGCCCCAGGGGTCCTTGGGGATGGTATTTTTGCGCAGGTAGGGACCGTTCCAGCGGGTTGCGCCCGAGGGTTGCACGACCAGCGCCGCCAGGCCCTCGGCGCTGTTGGGATAACGGCCCATGTCCAGCCGGAAAGCGTCCAGCGCGGTGCTGAAATCCTCGATTTGCAGCTTGGCGGTCTTGGTGTTGGCGCCGCCCAGATACTTGATCACCTGCGGCCCGACCAGGCCGGCCAGCAGGCCAAGAATGACCAGTACTACCAGCAGTTCAATCAGGGTGAAGCCGCGTGCGCGGTGTTCGTGAGTTCGCAGTTTCATCAATCGCCTACTCATATAATTGTTACGTCAACCATGTCGGCACTTAAAACGCCAGTTCGTTCAGGCTGAGGATCGCCACCAGGATCGACATGATGATGCCAGCGATAATCACGCCCAGCCCCAGAATCAAGGCGGGCTCCAACAGCGTCAGCATTCGCTTGATCGCGGTTTGCACCTCGCCGTCGTAGGTCTCGGCGACTTGCAGCAACATTTCCTGCAACTGGCCGGTTTCCTCGCCGACCCGAATCATCTGGACCGCGAGCTTGGGAAAAACCTCGGACTCCAGCAAAGGATCGGCCAGGCCACGCCCGGTCTTGACGTGTTCGGCCACCTCGCCCAGCGCCGCGACCAGAACCTGATTGCTCAGTGTTTCCCGGACGATGGTCAGCGCGTTCAACAGGGACACGCCATTGCCAAGCAGGGTTCCCAGTGTGCGCGACAGCCGGGCGGTCTCCACCTTGGCGATCAGGTCGCCAAACAGCGGCAGGCGCAGGAATCCGCGATCCCAGCGCAAGCGACTTTCCGGTCGGCTCAACTGTTGGCGGATGACCATCACGATGAGGCCGATCAGGATCACGCCGACCCACCAGTAATGGCGGAAACCGTCGCCGACGGCGATGACGATCTGCGTGGCCAGCGGCAGCGTCTTGCCCGCGTCGGCGAACAAGCGCTGGAACTGCGGCACCACGAACGTCAACAGGATGATGACCGACAGCGCCGCCACCGAGAGCAAGATGGCGGGATAGATCAGCGCCGAGGTCACCGTTTCCCGCAGCGCCCGCGACCGCTCCAGAAACTCGGTCAGCCGCTTCAGCACCGCCTCCAGCGCGCCGCCCGCCTCTCCGGCCCGGATCATGTTCAAATAAAAGCGCGAGAACACGCCCTGCGCTTCCAGGGCATCGGCCAGCGACGAACCGCCGCGCACCTTCTCCTGCACTCGCTCCAGCAACGCCCTGCTTCGCTCGTCGCCGGCCACGCCGATGAGGATGGTCAACGCCCGATCCAGCGGCAAGCCGGCATTGAGCAGGCTGGACAATTGCTGGGTCAGGAGCATGATGGATTTTTGCGATATTGACTGGCGCTTGCTGAACAATGGCTGACCGAGACCCCCACGCAGCCAGCCTTCCCTGACCTCGGCAACCGACAAGGGCAGTAGGCCCTGATCGCGCAGATGCTCAACGGCCGATTCCGGCGACGCGGCGTCCAGTTCCTCGCGCAGCGTTTCGCCGGCGGCATCCACCGCCTCGTAGCGATAACGCGGCACGCTACGCCTCCTGTTCCTGCTGGGTGGTCACCCGCAGCACTTCCTCGATGGTGGTCAGGCCGGCGACCGCCTTGCGCAAACCATCCTCGTACATGGTGTCCATGCCTTCCTTCTGGGCCTCGGCCTGCAACTCGGTGGCGTCGGCGTGCTTGAGCACCATGCGGCGCAACGGATCGCTCATCACCAGAAACTCCATGATCGCCGCCCGGCCCCGATAACCGGTTCCGCCACACTGCTCGCAGCCGACCGCCTTATATAAGGTAATCTCATTCCCTTCACCCTTGGCGGGAGCAGCGGCGGGGGCGAGGGAAGATCGCTCGTGCGTCTCGGCAAAACGATACAAGCGCATTTCCTCGACCAGTTCCGGCAACGCCACGTAAGGCTGGCGACACTGCGTGCAGAGCAGGCGCACCAGTCGTTGCGCCAGGATGCCGTTGATGGTCGAGGTCAGCAGATAATCATCCACCCCCATGTCGAGCAGGCGGGTCACGCTACCGGCGGCGTCGTTGGTATGCAGGGTGGACAGCACCAGATGGCCGGTCAGCGCCGACTGCACCGCGATGCCAGCGGTTTCCAGGTCGCGCATCTCGCCGATCATGATCACGTCCGGGTCCTGACGGACGATGGCGCGCAGGGCGTTGGCGAAATTCAGATTGATCTGCGGCTTGATCTGAATCTGATTGATGCCTTCCAACTGGTATTCCACCGGGTCTTCGACGGTGAGGATTTTCCGCTCCGGGGTGTTGAGCGTTTGCAGGGCGGTGTAAAGCGTGGTGGTCTTGCCGCTACCGGTCGGGCCGGTGACCAGGATGATGCCATGGGGCAAATGCAGCACCTCCAAAAATCGCCCGAGGGTGCGCGGACTGAAACCCAGAACCTCGAAATCCAGCACTACGCTGGCCTTGTCGAGGATACGCATCACCACGCTTTCGCCCCACAGGGTCGGGACGGTGGACACGCGCAAATCGATTTCCTTGCCCTGCGCCCGCAACTGAATCCGTCCGTCCTGCGGCAAGCGCCGCTCGGCGATGTTCAGCTTGGCCATGATCTTGATGCGGGAGATGACCGCCGCCGACAGCCGCGAGGGCGGCGATTCCACCTCGCGCAACACGCCGTCCACCCGGTAGCGGACCTTGAGCCGGTTCTCGAACGGTTCGATGTGGATATCCGAGGCCCGCGATTCCACCGCGCGGGCGATCATCAGGTTGACCAAACGAATGACCGGCGCTTCGCTGGCCAAATCCTTGAGGTGCTGGATTTGCTCCTCGTCGGTCAGGTTGTCGGCCAGACCGATGGCGTCCACGATCTGACCCATCGCCGAGCGGCCGCCGCCGTAGAGCCGTTCGAAAGCGGCGTCGAGTTCCGAGGGAATGCCCACGCGCGGCGTGACGGCCTTGCCGGTCGCCAACCGCAGCGCCGCCAGCACGTAACCGTCGGTCGGATTGGACATCGCCACCGTCAACCCCTGATCGTCCTCGAACAGGGGGATGACCCGCGACTCCTTGAGAAAGCGCGGCGAAACCCCGCCGTTGGTCGCCGGCGCTTCGGGATAGTCGTTGGGCCGAACCAGCGGCAGATTCAAGTGCATGGCCAGCGCCTCGGCCAGGTCGCGTTCCGACACCAGCCCCAGCTTGACCAGCAGGGTATCCAGTCCCTCGCCGGTACCTTCCCGCACCCGCCGGGCGCGTTGCAAATCGGCGTCGGCCAGTTTCTGGCGCTCGACCAGCAGTTCGCCAAGATCAACGGACATCGAACATCGCCCCCAATCCCACCCGCCACGGGCACGGCCGGATGCCGAACCGGGCGGCCAGCCTGGCGCAATCCAGCACCGAATTGACAGGCCGGGCCGATGGCAGGGGATAGTCAGCGGTAGCAATGGCGGTGACGGTTTGAACGGACAGCGGCTCGCGCTGGCGAGCCATTTCGACGATCGCGCTGGCGAAGCCATGCCAGGTGGTGGCCGGTTCGCCGCGATAGTGATAGACGCCCCAGGCGTCGCCGGCATCGATTTCAGCCACGCGCCCCGCCAGTTCCAGCAGGACATCGGCGATGTCGCCGGCGAAGGTCGGACAGCCGTACTGATCGGCGACCACCCGCAGTTCCTCGCGCTCCCGCGCCAGCCGCAGGATGGTCTTGACGAAATTGTGGCCGTGAACGCCGAACACCCAGCTCACTCGCAGGATCAGATGGCGAGGCAACGACTGGCGCACCGCTTCGTCGCCGGCCAGTTTGCTGGCGCCGTACACGCCCAGCGGCCCGGTCGGATCGTCCTCGACGTAGGGACCGGACTTGGCGCCGTCGTACACGTAGTCGGTGGAAATATGCAGCAACGGGATTTTCAGGCGGGCGCAGGCGGCGGCCAGATAGGCGGGACCGTCGCGGTTGACGGCGAACGCCAGCGCCGGTTCCTGTTCCGCCTTGTCCACGGCGGTGTAGGCTGCCGCGTTGATCACCACCTCCATGCCGAGAGTAGCCAATGCCCGGTTCACCGCATCGGCGTCGGCGATGTCCAGTTCGGCCACGTCCCAGGCCAGCACGTCGTGACCAAGCAGGGACGCGCGCCGGGTCAGTTCCCAACCCACCTGACCTCTGGCCCCGATGACGAGAATTCGCATGGCTCAGTCCTCGTTCAACCCTCCCCTCGCCCCTTGAGGGAGAGGGGCTGGGGGTGAGGGGGAATCCTCGTAAACCGGCAAGTTTTCGGGGGCCTGCGCGTTCAGCCGGGGATTTTTTTGGTCCTTGGCCGACAGCGAAACCTCACGCAGCGGCCATTCAATACCGATCGCCGGGTCGTCCCAGGCGATGCCGCGCTCCGACGGGGGATGGTAGTAGTCGGTGCATTTGTAGAAAAAGTCCGCCTCGTCGGACACGACGCAAAACCCGTGCGCGAAGCCCGGCGGGATATACAGTTGCCGATGATCGACATCGTCCAGGATGCAGCCGTACCAGCGGCCGAAGCCTGGCGAGCCCGGACGAATGTCCACCGCCACGTCGAACACCGCCCCGCGCGTCACCCAGACCAGCTTGCCCTGGGGTTGGATCAATTGATAGTGCAGACCGCGCAGCACACCTCGGCGGGAACGGGAATGGTTATCCTGAACGAAGCGTTCGGGCAGGCCGGCCTCGCGGTAGCGCGCCGCCTGCCAGGTTTCCATAAAGAAACCCCGGGCGTCGCCGAATACCTTTGGTTCCAGCAACAGCACGCCGGGCAGGCCGGTTTCGATCACCTTCACGATGCGATTCTCCGATCCAGCAGTTCCAGCAGGTATTGACCGTAGCCGCTCTTGGCCAGCGGCTCGGCCAGGCGCGTCAATTGCGCGTCGTCGATCAACCCCATCCGCCAGGCCACTTCCTCGGGACAAGCGACCTTCAAACCCTGCCGTTGTTCCACCACCTGCACGAAATGAGCCGCCGCCAACAGCGATTCGTGGGTGCCGGTATCCAGCCAGGCGTAGCCGCGCCCCAGCACCTCGACGTTCAACGCGCCGCGCTCCAGATAGACCTTGTTGACATCGGTAATTTCCAACTCGCCGCGCGGCGAGGGCTGGATGTTCTTGGCAACGTTCACCACGTCGTGGTCGTAGAAATACAAGCCGGTCACCGCATAGTTGGATTTGGGCTTCTTCGGCTTTTCCTCGATGTCCATCGCCCGGCCGCTGGCGTCGAAGCTGACCACGCCGTAGCGTTCGGGGTCGCGCACATAATAGCCGAACACTGTGGCCCCCCGCTCGCGACCGGCGGCCCGGCGCAGCACCGCCGACAGCCCTTGCCCATAATAAATGTTGTCGCCTAGGATCAGGCAGGCCGGATCGCGCCCGATGAACGCCTCGCCGATCAGGAAGGCTTGCGCCAGTCCCTCGGGACTGGGCTGGACCGCGTATTGGAAGTTCACGCCCCACTGGCTCCCATCGCCCAGCAAGGTTTGGTACGCCTCCTGGTCGCGCGGGGTGGTGATGACGAGAATGTCCCGAATCGCCGCCAGCAACAGGGTGGCGATCGGGTAATAGATCATCGGCTTGTCGTAGACCGGCATGAGTTGCTTGCTGACCGTGAGCGTCAGCGGGTGCAGCCGGGTGCCGGAGCCGCCGGCGAGAATGATACCTTTGTAGGCCATGGCGTGTGGGTCGCGAATGGGTGGCGTCGGGATCGAAAACGCGATTCTAAAGATATTTTCCGGGGGTTGTACTGTTTTCGTCCCGGTTTTCGTCCGCCACCTGGGGCGAGGGCAGCCAAACGTCGCCGCGTTCGCGCGAGCGCCTGGTCTGATCGGGTTCGCGCCGCCGGCCGCTTGGAGCGGCGGGTCTGTTTTCTGGTTCTTCGACGGTTTCTGTGGAGGACGGGAGTACCGGCCGCTTCTTGTCCGGGGTTTTGAAGGTGTACCAGCGAATCTCGCCGCGCCGCATCAGTCCCCCCACACCTGCTCGTCTTCCCAACCGTCGAATTCGCCCGGCGTCACCGGCTGGCGCAGGTAGCCTTCCCGGTGTTGCTGCTCGCGGGCCTGCGACTCCAGTCTCGCCAGGGCCGCGCGCAAGGCGTCGCGCGCGAACGCCGAGGGGGTTAGCGCGAGCCGGCCAGCGGCCCGATCAACCGCCTGGACCAGTTCCTCTTCCAACGTGATCTGCACGGTTCGCATCGGGGCATCTCCAAGATAGCGATTGATATCGCTATGGTAATGTGGGCGACAATAGCCGCCAATGCCTCGTCAAATCAGGGGTCTCCCCGGTCATTTTCATCATCGACCGGTTTTCCATCGTCCGTCCGATTTGGGAAAGCAACCGTTCATTCCCCTCGCCCGCTTGCGGGAGAGGGGTTGGGGGTGATGGCTATAGTTTCAAAGACTTACCCCTCACCCTAACCCTCTCCCCTACGAATGGGGGAGAGGGGACTGAACGGTTACGTCGGAAACCCAATGTCATAAATGGTGATGATTTTGGGGTGCAACAACCGGGCGAGAATGCGGCCTTCCTTTTTGAAGCGTTGTGGTTACCACATAACGCGATTGCCCTTAGAACTTCACCTTGATGGATCTTCGAATGGTTGGAGTGAACCGTTGCGCCCAGGGGCATGGTTGTGGTAGTAACGTAACTACATTAAGCATGGTCGGAGAGAGGCAATGGCGGTATTTTCCAGTCGGGAATTCAATCGGGATGTGACACAGGCGAAAAAGGCGGCGAGCGCCGGGCCGGTGTTTATTACGGATCGGGGCCGGCCAGCGCATGTGCTGTTGACCATTGAGGCGTATCAACGCCTGACAGGTGAAGGACCGAGCATCGTCGATCTGCTAGCGGAGCCGGGCGCGGCGAACATTGAGTTTGAGCCGCCCCGCCTGCGCGGCTCGCTGTTTCAAACGGCGGATTTGGAGTGATGTACCTGCTTGATACCAATGTGATCTCTGAACTGCGCCGGGCAAAGGCGGGTAAAGCCGACCCGCGCGTCACTGCCTGGGGGGCGAGCGTGCCGGTGGCATGCTTGTTCGTGTCGGCCATCACCGTGCTGGAACTGGAGTTGGGCGTGCTGCCGATCGAGCGCCGCGATGCGGCTCAGGGCGCGATATTGCGAATTTGGTTGGAGCAGCAGGTGTTGCCAACGTTCTTCGGGCGGATTTTGGCCGTGGATACCGCCGTCGCCCGCCGCTGCGCCAGCCTGCACGTTCCCGACCCACGTTCGGAGCGGGATGCCTTGATCGCCGCAACGGCCTTGACACACGGTTTGACCGTCGTGACTCGAAACGTGGCCGATTTTCAGCCGACCGGGGTTAAAACGCTTGATCCGTGGAATTTTGCGATTCCATTGGTGTAATCATTCAGTCCCCGGCCCCCTCGCTTCGCTCTCCCCCTGCCAAGGGGGAGAGGGTTAGGGTGAGGGGGTAAGCCCTTGAATCCACAACCCTCACCCCCAACCCCTCTCCCGCCTGCGGGAGAGGGGAGTGAACGGTTACCCATGGGTCTAGATCGGGTGTTTCGTCCAGAAGGCACGGCTTGCAGTGGCCAAGGTCAACATCAAACCGCCTCCTCATACCAATTCTGAATAACGTGAGTTCCGGATAAGGATGGGGGCCCCCTTGGAGCGGAACCTGCTAAGGTTCCCGGTGATCACCTCCGCTGCCCCAAGAGCCACCCCCATGAGCTTAGAAGACCTGTACTGCGACGTCGATGATTTCTGCCGGGTGTTCCTGCCCGCCTGGCATCGCCAGCTCCTGACCGACGGCACGCGCCAGCGGAAGCGTTCCTCGCGGCTGACCCTCGGCGAGATCATGACGATTTTAATTTATTTCCATCAGGCCCAGTATCGCAATTTCAAGGCGTTTTACTTGTTGCACCTGTGCCGGCACTGTCGGGGCGAGTTTCCCAACCTTTTGAGCTACAATCGGTTTGTCGCACTGATCCCCACCGCCCTGATGCCGCTGTGCATCTACGTGCATAACCGGCGCGGCCAGGACACCGGGATCGCCTTCATCGATGCCACCTCCCTGGTGGTGTGCCACAACCGCCGGATCCACAGCCACAAAGTTTTCAAGGCCGTCGCTCGCCGGGCAAAACTTCCATGGGTTGGTTCTACGGCTTCAAGCTCCATCTCGTCGTCAATGACCGGGGCGAACTCCTCGCCTTCCGCATCACCCCCGGCAACGTGGATGACCGGGAACCGGTACCGGAGCTGACTCGGGGCTTGACCGGCAAGCTGATCGGCGATCGCGGCTACATTTCCTCGCAACTGTTCCACGTCCTGTGGGAGCGGGGCCTGCACTTGATCACCAAGATTCGTCGGAACATGCACAACAAATTGATGCCCATGGTCGATAAGCTGTTGTTGCGCAAGCGGGCCATCATCGAAACCATCAACGACCAGATCAAGAACATCCAGCAGGTCGAACACACCCGGCACCGCAGCGTCACCAACGCCATGGTCAACGTCCTGGCCGCCTTGGTGGCCTATACCCATCAACCCTGCAAGCCCTCGCTGAACTTGTCTCAAAATCAGCTTAAGCTGTTGACTTGAAGTGAATAATAATACGGAACTCACGTTGAATAGGTTTTCGTCATTCCCGCGAATGCGGGAATCCAGACAGCCGCTGAAAAACTGGATACCCGCTTTCGCGGGTATGACGAACAGTATGGTTTTTGATCTGAAAAAGATAAAACCTATCGGGAAACGGTATCAGGGGATGGTGGCTGATTTTGGAATCCTCCAGGACAATTTTTACCGCTGACCGGTTTTCCGCCGTCCGTCCGGTTTGGGCCGGGGGCGTCCTCCCGCCGCCGGCTGATAGGGATTCTCGCCGCCGCGAAATTCGACCCGAATCGGCGTGCCCCACAGATTCAGCCGCTTGCGATAGACCCCGGCCAGATAGCGCCGGTAGGCCTCGGGCACATGCTCGGTCCGGTTGCCGTGAATGATAATCATGGGTGGATTTTGTCCGCCCTGATGGGCGTAGCGCAGCTTGATGCTGTGGCCGTGAACCAGCGGCGGCTGATGGGCGGCCAACGCGCCTTCCAGAATCCGGGTCAGTTCCGGCGTGGACAGTTTACGGGTGGCGGCGGCGTAGGCTTCCTGCACCGAACTGAGCAGTTCGCCGACCCCGGTGCCGTGCAGGGCGGAAATGAAGTGAGTTTTGGCGAAGTCGAGAAAGCCCAACCGCCAGTCCAGGTCGCGCTTGACCTGGGCGCGAATATCGGGATCAAGGCGATCCCACTTGTTGACCGCCAGCGCCAGCGCCCGGCCGCTGTCCAGAATCAGGCCCAGCAGGCTGGCGTCCTGGTCGCTGACGCCCTGGCGGGCATCCAGCACCAGCACGACCACATGGGATTGCTCGATGGCTTGCAGCGCCTTGATGACGCTGAATTTCTCCACCACCTCGATGACTCGCGACCGGCGGCGCACCCCGGCGGTGTCCACCAGAATATAACGTTGCCCGTCGCGCTCGAACGGCGCGGCCACGCTGTCGCGGGTGGTGCCAGGCAGATCGCAGGCCAGCATTCGTTCCTCGCCCAGCAGGCGGTTGACCAGGGTCGATTTGCCGACGTTGGGTCGACCCACCACCGCCAGTTTGATAATACCCTCCGGTTCTTCTGGCGCCGCTTCGGCTACTTCGGCCGTGGCCGGCAGGGCGGCGAAAACTTCCTCCATCAAGGTTTCGACGCCCTGGTTGTGGACGGCGGCGATGACGTGCAGATGCTCCAGGCCGAGGGCGTGAAAGTCGACGCTGAGCAGATGCGGATCGCGATGCTCGGCCTTGTTGATCACCAGATGCACCGGCTTGCCGGCGCGTCGCAACTGGCCGGCAATCTCTTCGTCCGCCACCGTCAGCCCGGCGCGGCCATCCACCAGCAACAACACGGCGTCAGCTTCCTCGATGGCCCGCCACGCCTGCCGCGCCACTAGTCCGCTCAACCCCTCGTCCTCGCCGGTCAGGCCGCCGGTATCGACCACGACGCAGGGATGCGGACCACGCCGGCCAATGCCGTACTGGCGGTCGCGGGTCAAACCGGGTAAATCCGCCACCAGCGCGTCGCGGGTGCGGGTCAGGGAATTGAACAGGGTGGATTTGCCGACGTTGGGTCGGCCAACCAGGGCGATCACGGGGAGCATGGCGAAGGTATCGTGAGAAACGGATTATGGCAGGGGAGTTTCGGTCAACCGCGTCAGCGCCTCGCGGTACTTGGCGACGGTGCGGGCGACGATGTCCGGCGGCAGTTCCGGTCCCGGCGGCTGCTTGTTCCAGTCCAGCGTTTCCAGATAATCGCGCACGAACTGTTTGTCGAAGCTGGGCGGATTGGCGCCGGGCTGGTATTGGTCCGCTGGCCAGAACCGCGAGGAATCCGGCGTCAGCGCCTCGTCCATCAGCACCAACTGACCCGCCTCGTCCAACCCGAACTCGAACTTGGTGTCGGCAATGATGATGCCCCGCGCCAGGGCATGGTCCGCCGCTTCCCGGTACAGTCGCAGACTGATCTCCCGCACCTGTTCGGCCAGTTCCCGCCCGAGAGTCTGGACGATGTGCTCGAAACTCACGTTCTCGTCGTGGCTGCCCAGCGCCGCCTTGGTGGAAGGCGTGAAAATCGGCTCCGGCAACCGATCCGCCAGCCGCAAACCCGCCGGCAGGGCGATGCCGCATACCTTCCCGTCGCGCTGGTAATCCTTCCAGCCCGACCCGATCAGGTAGCCGCGCACGATGGCTTCCACCGGCAGACCCTTCAACCGCCGCGCCACCACCGCCCGGTCCGCGACGCGGGCGCGTTCGGCCGGATCGAGCAGCGCCTGTTCCAAAGTCTTTTCAGCCTGTTGCAAATGATTGGGCACGATGTGGCGGGTACGGGCAAACCAGAAGTTGGAAACCGCCGTCAACACCGCGCCCTTGCCGGGAATCATCGTGGGCAAGATGACGTCAAACGCGGAAAGCCGGTCGCTCGCCACCATCAGCAGGTGTCGGTCGTCCACCGCGTACAAATCGCGAACCTTGCCGCGATAGACGAGCGGCAGACTGGCAATCTCGGGTGGGGCGAGGGTGGATGCGGGCATGGGCGGGCTGCTCCTGAACGGGGTCTCAAGAAATCGTGCCCGCATTCTACCTGTCCGGCGCGCGTTCGGAACGAGCGAAAGCGCCCTCGCCTGCACCGACTTGCCGTCATGTCGCCAATCCCGCCGATACGGTATGCTTGTGTCATGAATCTCACCGATGCCCTGCTCCCCGGCGATCTCCTGGTGTTCGCCTACTTCCCCTGGCTGCTGGCGTTGTCGCAGGCCCTGCGCGCCGCGCCGTGGCGGCTGTTCCTGGCCAGTTCCCACCTCCAGCGGGTCTTTCTGGGCGCATCGACGGCGCTGTTCCTGATGTGGATCTTCGAGGTCGGGGTCCGGCCAGCGCTGGGTTTCCACTTTCTGGGCGTGACCGTGTACACCCTGATGTTCGGCTGGTCGCTGGGCGTGATCGGGGCCAGCCTGGCGGCGCTGGCGGTCACCTTCACCAGCGGCGACTGGGCGGCGCTGGCCATGAACGCCCTGCTGCTGGGGGTGCTGCCGGTCTCGACCAGTTACGGAATCTACCTCCTGGTCCATCGCCATCTGCCTCATCATCTGTTTATTTATATTTTTCTATGCGCCTTCTTCAACGCCATGCTGGCGGCGGGCGCGGCGGTGCTGGCCCTGGTGATCCTGCTCGTGGCGACCGAGACCTACACCTTCGCCCGCGTCAGCGCCGAATACCTGCCCTTCGTGCCGCTGTACCTATTTCCGGAGGGCCTGCTCAACGGCATGATGATCACTGTTCTGATCGGTCTCAAGCCCGACTGGTTGAAAACCTATGACGACGAGACCTATCTGAAAGGTTGAAGACGCGCGTCCAGTACCGCAAGGCCGGGCGCCAGCCGTGGCCTTGGGTCGAATGCAAGAGGTTGATACGCAATCGTGTGGGGAAAAATGTTGGGTGGGGCCTTTGGCTTCATGGTGGGCGGTCCGCTTGGCGGGCTGCTGGGCGCGGCGTTTGGCCATAATCTCGACCGAGGAGGCCAGAAGGCCACCGAGGAGCCGGATACCGTCAGCGACGAACGGGCGCGTGGAGCCTTTCTCGCCGCCGCCTTTCAATTGATGGGCTATATCGCCAAGGCGGATGGTCGGGTCTCGGAACTGGAAATCGCCGCCGCTCGCGCCATGATGGACCATTTGCAACTGAACGCCGCTCAACGCCGTGCCGCCATCGACTGCTTCACCGAGGGCAAACAGCCAGGGTTCGCCGCCGACGCCGCCATCGACGCCTTCCGCAATGCCTGTCGGGGGCGCCCGACCCTGGCGCAGAAGCTATTGAACCTGCTGTTGAACATGGCTTACGCCGACGGCGGGCCACCGCCAGCGACGCAAACCCGGCTCGCGGCCGTGGCGGAGCGGTTGGGCATCGTCCGCTTGCAGTTCGAAGCCCTGCAGACCCTGTTCCGCGCCCAGCGCTGGGCGCAACAGCAGAGCCACCAAACTGGCTCGAACCAGTCGCACGACCAGCGGACGCACGGCCGACGGCCGACCACCGCTGTCAACTCCCTCGCCCAGGCTTACACGGTGCTGGGCTTGGAGAAAGACGCCAGCCCGGACGACATCAAGCTGGCCTACCGCCGTCTGCTCAAGCGCCATCACCCCGACAAGCTGGCGGCCAAGGGCGTTTCGGCGGCGGAACTCGCCCGCGCCACCGAAAAAACTCGCGAACTGACGGCCGCCTACGAACGCATCCGGGAAGCGCGCGGATTTTAGGAGAAGCACAGTCACAGTGTCGTCGGAACATTCAACAGGTTGAGCGCCGGCTCGGTGCCCACTGAAGGTCATCGTCTGGCCTCTGTCCATAAGTTACTCATCCAAGGCCCGATTTTCCACCCCACGCAAGGAGCCTGCGATGCAACCGATGCAATGGACCTATCTGGACACTCTCACGCCTCAGGGCGTCGCCGCCACCCTGCAAACCTGGCGCGAACGCCAGCCTGGAACCGGCGTTCTGGCTCTGGTCTGCGAGCAGGAACAGGGGGCGGTGGTTCTATTGCAACAGGCTACCGCCGCCGCAACCATGCCCCTGCTGGGCGCGGTCGTGCCGGGGCTGATCGCCGGCGCCCGGTTCTGGCGAAGAGGCGCGATCCTGGTCGCCTTTGACGCGGCGACGCCACGGCGGATCATACCCACGCCCCATGTGGAGCATCGCGCCACGGACGCGGCGGTGGCGTCACTGGCCGATTTCGTCGTTACTCATGCGAACCAAAATGGTGGCGACACCCTGCTGCTGCTGATGGACACCATGATCCCGGACGCGGCCTCCCTGCTGGATCGCCTCTACCTGGAAGTTGGCGACCAGGTCAACTACGCCGGCCTGTGCGTCGGCAGCGAAACCTTCCAGTCCATACCCTGCCTGTTCGACAGCGAAACCTTCGCGACGGGAGCGGTGCTGGCCCTGGTGCTGCGGCGGCATCCCGGCGCGACCCTGGCCCATCACTATCGCGGCGGCGAAGCCCTGTGGGTGACGACCGCCACGACCGGTAGCCGGGTCGAGACCATTGATGGCCGACCCGCTTTCACGGTGTATCAGGAACTGATGGCGCGCGAATACGGTATTGAACTCGACCGGGAGAATTTCTACCGTTACGCCGTCCACTTCCCCTTCGCCCTCAATCGCGCCCAGGGAGAATCGCTGGTGCGCATCCCGGTCAAGGTGGAAGAGGACGGCTCGGTTTACTGTGCCGGCGAAGTGCCTGAAAACGCATTGCTCAGCGTGGTTCGGGCCGTGACGCCGGGCCGTCTGGAAACGGCGCGCGAAGTGGGCGCGGGCGCGCGTTCTGGAGAAGCCATGGCCGGAGTGCTGGTATTCTACTGCGCTGGTCGCCTGATGCATCTGGATCAGGAAGCCGCCACGACGGAACTGGCGGCGCTGGCGGAAGCACTGGCGCCCGCGCCGCTGGCCGGCGCTTTGTGCCTGGGGGAAATCAGCTCCGGGCGACAGCAATATCCGGCCTTTCATAACGCGACGCTTGTGGCCCTGCCTTGGACCTGAACCAAAACCAATCGGTCAGCATTCTTTATGACCTGGCCATGGCCATGGCCGGGGAAACCCGGCCGCGTTCCCTGGCCATGGTGATGCTTCAGCAGTTTCTGGCACATACCGGGTGTGCCTGCGGCGCGTTGCTGCTCAATGCCCAGACCGCCGATCTCCAGCTCGCCGATGGCGCGGCGCAAGTCTATGCGACCGTCGGCAACCGGTCTCTGCGCGCGTTGGAAGGACAAGTCGCGCCATGGCAACCACAGGCATTGCAGGGTTATTATGTTCAGTCCGCCCGGGGCTGGTTCCCTGGGGGGGCGAAATACACCCATGCGCTCAACCTGACCCTGCCGGAGGTGGGTTATGTCCTGTTGTTTTCCACACAGCCGCTGGACGAGGTCGCGCGCCAGGCGCGGGTGTTGTTTTCCCCCATCCTGGCCAAATTCGCCCGCAATCTGCGCCTCTGCCTGGATAGCGAGCGCCAGCAGGCCGCCCTGCGGGATGCCAAGGACGCCGCCGAGGCGGCGAATCGGGCCAAGAATGTTTTTCTGGCCAATATGAGCCATGAAATCCGCACGCCGATGAACGCCATCATTGGCCTGACTCATCTGCTGCGGCAGGCCAGACCAACGCCGGAACAGGCGGATCGGTTGGGTAAGATCCATGCCGCCGCTTACCATCTGCTGAGCCTTATCAACAGCATTCTGGACCTGGCCACGATTGAGGCTGGCGCGCTGGAACTGGAACACCTCTCTTTTCCCCTTGAGGCAATTCTGGACCCGGTACGCTCGATGATCGCCGATCAGGCCCAGGCCAAGGGACTGACATTGACGGTGGACAGCGATGACGTTCCCCGCTGGTTGCGGGGTGATCCGACCCGCCTGCGCCAGGCCCTGTTCAACTACGCCCGCAATGCCGTCAAGTTCACCGAACGAGGCTCCATCGCGGTGTGCGCCCGCCTGTTGGAACAACACGGCGATGAGCTTCTGGTGCGCTTCGAGGTGCGGGACACGGGCATCGGTATCGCCGCCGAACAGTTGCCCAGACTGTTTGCGGCCTTCGAGCAGGTCGATCCCTCAAGCACGCGCCGATACGGCGGCGCTGGCCTAGGTCTGGTGGTCAGCCGTCGCCTGGCGCGATTGATGGGCGGCGACGCGGGCGTGGACAGCGAACTGGGCGTCGGTAGCACCTTCTGGCTCACTGCCCGCCTCCAGCGCAGCCACGATATCCCGCCGGCCAACCCCCCGGTCCACGCGGGGGATGCCCAGGCGGAACTGCGTCGGCGGCATGTGGGCGCGCGCCTGCTGCTGGCGGAGGATAACGCCATCAATCGCGAGATCATGTTGACGCTACTGGCTCGGGTGGGCCTGACGCTGGATACCGCCCAGGACGGCCGCGAGGCGGTGGAGAAAGTCCGCATCGGCGACTACGCCCTGGTGCTCATGGATTTGCAGATGCCGGTCATGGACGGACTGGCGGCGACCCGGGCCATTCGTCAATTGCCCGGCGCGGCGGCGCTGCCCATTCTGGCCATCACCGCCAATGTCTGTGATGCTGATCGTCAGCGTTGCCTGGATGCGGGCATGGACGATTTCCTGACCAAACCGGTGGAACCGGACTCCTTCTACGCAACCTTGCTGCACTGGTTGCCAGCCCCAGCCCCGGCGGCGGCCATGGTGGATAACCCGCGGGCGGGCGCGATACTCGCCCGGTTGGAAGCCCTGCTGGCCGAGGACGACACCCGGGCCAGTCAGGTGTGGCGCAAGGCGGCGCCCACCATCACCATGAGGTTGGGAGCCACGGCGGTCGAGCTTGGCAAGGCCATCGAGCGCTTTGAGTACGACGAAGCGTTGCGAATCCTGCGAACCGCCCTGTCGTCGCCGGCCGTGGCTGGCGTTACGACCCGGGCGTGACCGATGAGCACAATGAGTAACCCAACCGGCGCCCCGATGGCTACGCCCTGGTTCAGCACAGTGGGGCGACTGTTGCTTATTTTCGCCTTGGCCCTGGGACCGTTGACGCCTTTGAGCGCCGGCGACCCGGAAGGGATCGCCCTGGGACTGCTGACGCCTTTGGGCGCCGACGACCCGGAACCGGTGAGGCTGGCCGTGCTGTCGTTCCGGCCCAAGCCAGAGATGCTGGCGCGCTGGCAACCGCTGGCCGACTATCTAAGCCAGGCGGTGCCCGGCCACCGTTTTGTGTTGACGGTTTACCACTACCCAGAGCTGGAGACCGCGATTGCCGAGAGGCAGGTCGATTTCCTCCTTACCCAGCCCGCGCATTATGTCCTGATGACCTACCGCGACGGGGTTTCCTCGCCGCTCGCCACCCTGGTCGACAAAGTCGACGGTTACCCCCTGGATGTGTTCGGCGGCGTCATCTTCACGCGCGCCAACCGCGACGATATCGCCACCCTCGCCGACCTCCGGGGGAAAATCCTGGCGACCGCCACGATGGACTCCCTCGGCAGCTACCAGATGCAGGCCCTGGAGTTGGCCCGCGCCGGCGTTCGCCTGCCCCAGGACGCCAAGGTGATCGAAACCCAACCACCGCAAGATCGGGTGGTGCAATCGGTATTGACGGGCCAGGCGGACGCGGGTTTCGTGCGTACCGGGGTGATCGAGGCCATGGTTCGGGAAGGCAAGCTGGATGCGGCGGCGCTGAAAATCCTCAATCCGCGGACCGTGGCGAATTTTCCCCATCACTTGTCCACGCGCCTGTATCCCGAGTGGACCTTTGTCGCCATGCCGACGACCGACGGCGCCCTGGCCCGCCAAGTGGCGGCGGCCTTGCTGGCGTTACCCCACGATGGCCCGGTGGCGCGGGCCTGCCGCATCCAGGGTTTTACCATTCCCGCCGACTACCACCCGGTGGACGATCTGCTGCGCGAGCTGCGCCTGCCGCCCTTCGACGGCGCTCCCAAATTTTCGCCGCGCGATATCTGGGACCGCTACCACGACGCGATCATCCTGGCGACCTTGATCGGAGGGTTGATCCTGCTGCTGATCACGGTCCGACTGTGGCGAACCAATCGCTGGCTGAAGGTGGAGCGCCGGCGGGTCAAGGCCAGCATGGCGCGGCTGGCGGACAGCGAAGCGCGGCAGAGCGCCATTCTCAACGCCCTGGGCGAAGGGGTTTATGGCACGGATGCCCAGGGGCGTTGCCGCTTCATCAACCCCGCCGCCAGGTCCATGCTCGGCATACACCAGGACGCGGTGCTTGGGCAGGATCAACATGCGCTGTTTCACCACCATCGCCCCGACGGCCAGCCGTACCCGGTGACCGAATGTCCGATTTACCTCACCCGGCAAGATGGCCAGGTCCGCTACCAGGAAGAGTGGTTCTTCCGCCAGGATGGCGCCGGTTTTCCGGTGGAGATCATCACCGCCCCCCTGTTTGAGGACGGCGAGATCGTGGGTACCGTGACGGCTTTCCAGGACATCACCGAACGCAAGCGGATCGAGCAGGAACTCGACCGCTATCGCCACCGTTTGGAAGAGCTGGTGCTGTCCCGCACCGCGGATCTGGCCGAAGCCAAGGATGCGGCC
This sequence comes from Candidatus Competibacteraceae bacterium, assembly GCA_046347555.1. GTDB lineage: Bacteria > Pseudomonadota > Gammaproteobacteria > Competibacterales > Competibacteraceae > Contendibacter. Next base: position 22,852 of record JAXMFY010000004.1, read on the forward strand.
GAAGCGGCGAACCGGGCCAAAAGCGTGTTTCTGGCCAACATGAGTCATGAAATCCGCACCCCGATGAACGCCATCATCGGGCTGACCCACCTGTTGCGGCGAGCCGACCCCACGCCCGAACAGGCGGATCGGCTGGACAAGATCAACGACGCCGCTCAGCATCTGCTGCGCATTCTCAACGACATTCTCGACCTGTCCAAGATCGAGGCCGGCCGGCTCACCCTGGAGGAAACCGAATTCTCGCTGGCCCGGGTCTTGGACCATACGCTGAGCCTGCTCGGCGAGCGGGCGGCCGCCAAAGGCCTGCGCCTGGTGTCGGTCATCGCCGCCGACGTGCCAGCGCGGCTGCGCGGCGACCCCCTGCGGCTGGGGCTGATCCTGCTCAATTTCGCGAGCAACGCCGTCAAGTTCTCCGAACGTGGCCAGATCACTCTGCGTGTTCGCATCGAGACGGAGGACGAACAGAGCGTGCTGCTGCGCTTGGAGGTGGCGGACCAGGGCATTGGCCTGACGCCGGAGCAACAGGCGCGGTTGTTTCAGGCCTTCGTCCAGGCCGACGACTCGACCACCCGCAAATATGGCGGGACCGGTCTGGGTTTGGCCATCGCCAAACGGCTGGCGAACCTGATGGGTGGAGAGGTGGGGGTGGAAAGCCAGGCCGGCGTCGGCAGCACCTTCTGGTTGACCGCCCGGCTGGGACGGGTGGCTGAAAGTCCAGCCAGCGCCGACGCGGTCGACGCCGAGCTTGCGTCGGCCGATCGGATTTTGGCCCAGCGGTATCGGGGAGCGCGGCTGTTGCTGGTCGAAGACGACCCCATCAACCAGGAAGTGGCCGTCGACCTGTTGCGAGCGGTTGGCTTAACGGTGGACGTGGCCGACAATGGCCTGATTGCGGTGGAAAAAGTCCGCGCCGGCGCTTACGCCCTGGTGCTGATGGACATGCAGATGCCAGTCATGGATGGCCTGGCCGCCACTCAGGCGATCCGTCAGTTGCCCGACGCGGCGACACTGCCCATTCTGGCGATGACCGCCAGCGCCTTCGACACTGACCGCCAGCGCTGCCTGGACGCGGGCATGAACGACTATGTCCGCAAACCCGTCGAACCGAACCAGCTCTACACAACCTTGCTGCGCTGGCTGCCGGCGCCGGTCGAGGCGGCGCCGGTCGAGGAAGCGCCAGCTCGGATAGCCCCGGATCAGGCCGCTCCGGTCGATGTGGCCGGGCTGGAAGTCAAGACGGGGCTGAAAGCGGTCTCGGGCAACTGGGCTCGCTATGCGCGCTTGCTGGACCTGTTCGCCCGGGAGCATGGCTGCGACGCAGCGACGCTGCGCGCGCATCTGGCGGCCGGCCGAAGGAGCGACGCGCGTCGGCTGGCCCACACGCTCAAGGGCGTGGCGGCTACCCTGGGGGCCGAGGCGGTTTGCCGGAACGCCCTGGCGCTGGAGAGGGCGCTGAGCAGCGACGCGGACGACACGGAGCTGGAAGCCGGCATCAGCGCGGTTGATACGGTGCTGACCCCGCTGCTGGCCGCGATCCGGCGGCTGGAACTGGCGGTGACGCCGCCGCCGCTGCATGAAGCCGTCGACGCGGTGCGAACGCGCCAGATGCTGGTGCAACTGGAAGCCCTGCTGATGGTGGACGACACGCAAGTTGGGCAGGTCTGGCGCGAGTGCGCGCCCCTGGTCACGGCGGCGCTGGGGCCCATCGCCACCCAGATCGGCAACGCCATCGAGCGTTTCGAGTATGACACCGCCTTGCGGTTCTTGCGGGCAACGGCGACTTATGGGGCCACCTGAGCGGTTGTGACCATTGACAGCGAAAGGGCAGATAAAATGACAAAAAACAGCGCGCCAACCATTCTCGTCGTTGACGACACTCCCGAAAATCTCTCGCTGCTCAGCGAACTGCTGCAACCACACTATCAGGTCCGAGCCGCCAATTCCGGCCGCCGCGCCTTGCAAGTGGCGGCCAGCGCTCCGCGCCCCGACTTGATTCTGCTCGATGTCATGATGCCGGAAATGGATGGCTACACGGTCCTCGCCCGGTTGCGGGACGATCCAGCCACCGCCGCCATCCCGGTGATTTTCGTGACCGCTCTGGATCGCAGCAGCGATGAGGAACGCGGCCTGGCGCTGGGGGCGGTGGACTACATCAGCAAACCGATCAAACCGGCGCTCGTGCTGGCGCGGGTCAAAATCCACCTGGACCTCAAGGCGGCCCGCGACTGGCTACAGGATCGCAACGCCGTCCTGGAAGCCGAGGTGATGCGGCGACTGAAAGAGAACCTGCTGATTCAGGAGGTCAGCATCCGCGCGCTGGCCCATCTGGCCGAAATCCGCGATCCGGAAACCGGCAACCACCTGCGCCGCACCCAGAGTTACGTCCAGGTGCTGGCCCTGCACTTGCGGACGCATCCGCGCTTCGCCGCGTTTCTGACCGCTCAAAACATTCAGGCGCTGGTGAAGTCGGCTCCGTTGCACGATATCGGCAAGGTCGGCATTCCCGATCACATCCTGCTCAAACCTGGCAAGCTCACGCCCGAAGAGTACGCGATCATGCAGACCCACAGCCGTCTGGGCCGCGATGCGATTGAAATGGCTGAGCGGGATACCGACCAGCCAGTGGAATTTCTGCACCTGGCCAAGGACATCGCTCACTACCACCACGAAAAATGGGATGGTTCCGGTTATCCCGACGGGCTGGCCGGCGAGGCCATTCCCATCCCGGCCCGGTTGATGGCGCTGGCCGACGTGTTCGACGCCCTCATCAGCCAGCGCGTCTACAAGGCGCCACTCCCGTTTGAAGACGCGGTTGCGGTGATCCGCGAGGGGCGGGGCGCCCATTTTGATCCCGCCGTCGTTGACGCCTTCCTGGCCCGCCTGGACGACTTCAAGGCCATTGCCAACCGCCATGCCGACTGTGAGGCAGATAGCCTCGCCCTGGCAGCGACTAGCGGACTGCCACAGAAAGTCTAAGAGGCGTTTTCAGACAGCCTCCAGCAAGCTAATACTAATTCTGAATAGATTTTCGTCATTCCCGCGAAGGCGGGAATCCAGTCAGCCACCGAACCACTGGATACCCGCTTTCGCGGGTATGACGAATGGAACAGTTTTTGACCCCTGAAAAAACAAAACCTAACAGGAAATGGTATAACCGATTGAAAAACGGCCCTCACCCCTACCCCTCTCCCGCTTGCGGGCGAGGGGTTTTTAGACAGTCTTTAACGAGGTTCTTCCCATACCCTCGCTTCAGCAACCCTCAGTGCTTGAAGCAACCGTTCGTGGATTCCACCGAAACCACCGTTACTCATGATCAACACTTGGGTTCCCGGCTTGGCCTGGGCCTGGATGGCGATGAGCGTATCGTCGAGTGAATGACAGACCTGTCCGCGCGGACCGAGCGCCGCCGCGACCGTGCCAAGGCTCCAGCCGAGATCGGGCGCCTGATACAGCACCACGGCATCCGCCAGCCCCAGCGCCGGCGCCAGGCTGTCCTTGAACACGCCCAATTTCATGGTGTTGGAGCGTGGCTCCAGTACCGCGATGATCGGTTGCGAACCGACCTTGGCGCGCAATCCGGCCAGCGTCGTCGCGATGGCCGTCGGATGGTGAGCGAAATCGTCGTAGACCGTCACACCGTTGACCGCGCCGCGCGCTTCCAGCCGCCGCTTCACGCCCTGAAAATCCCGCAAGGTTTCGAGGGCACTCTCTATCGGCACGCCCACATGACGAGCGGCGGCCAGTGCGGCGAGCGCGTTGTGGACATTGTGCATTCCCAACTGGCTCCATGCCACGCGGCCCTGCCGTTCGCCCCGATAATGCACCTCAAAGGCGCCGCCGTCCGGGGCAATGTCCCGTGCTTCCCAATCACCCGCGCCGAAGCGTTCCACCGGGGTCCAGCAGCCCAGCGCCAATACCTCGGCCAGATGGGCGTCCTGGCCGTTGGCGACGATCAGCCCGGAACCGGGCACGGTTCGCAGCAGATGATGAAACTGCCGCTGGATAGCCGCCAGATCGGGGAAGATGTCGGCGTGATCGAATTCCAGGTTGTTCAGGATCAAGGTACGCGGCCGGTAATGGACGAACTTGGAGCGCTTGTCGAAGAATGCCGTGTCGTATTCGTCGGCTTCCACCACGAAACAGCGGCCATGGCCCAGCCGCGCCGACTGGCCGAAATTGGCCGGAATGCCACCGATCAGAAAGCCCGGCTCCAGGCCGACGCGTTCCAGAATCCAGGCTAGCAGACTGCTGGTGCTGGTCTTGCCGTGGGTACCGGCCACGGCCAGCACGTGCCGGTCGCGCAAGACATGCCCCGCCAGCCAGGCTGGCCCGGAGGCGTAGGGCAGATCGCGGTTCAGCAACTCCTCGACGATGGGTCGGCCCCGGCTCATCACGTTGCCGACGACCACCATGTCCGGCCGGAACTCGGCGAGTTGTTCGGGGGCGTAACCTTCCCGCAAGGCGATGCCGGCTTCGGCTAACTGGGTGCTCATCGGTGGATAAACGCCGGCGTCGCAACCGGAAACGGTATGGCCCGCCGCGCGGGCCAGTAGGGCGACGCCGGCCATGAAGGTACCGCAGATGCCGAGAATATGGATGTGCATGATCCGAAGAGGGGTTTGAGGGAGAAAATCGTGACGTGGATTTTAGGGAGAAATTTTAGGCCCTGTCATGAGAAATGGGCTTTTCCAATTCAATTCAGGGGCGGTGCGAGCATTGCCTACCCACCGACCCAACCGGTCAGCATCCACGATAAAAAGGTATAGCCGAGCGCGCCCAGCGCGCCGCCCCAGACCGGAATATCAAGAGCGTGGCGCAGGATGTGGGCCATGACGGCGATGCTCCACGCCATCAGCGCCAGCAGCAGTAAGGACGGCAATTGGATATCGCCGTCCGGCCCTTGGCGGACGATCCAGACCATCACCGGCAGCGCCAACAGGCCCATCAGCGCGCCGGTTCCAGTCAGGGCGCTCAGGGTCTGTTCGAAGCGCCGGGGATGCCGCCGCGCCAGCAACCCCAGATGCAGCAGCCCGGCCAACAACACCAAATCCAGCAGGATTTGCAGAATCGCCACCGGCGCCGGCGTGCTCAACAGCAGCACCACCAACCCGGACAGCCCATAGCCCAGCAGGCACAGTTTCAACAGCGCCATCCCCGCCGGCACATCCTGTGGCCCCTTGCGAAACAGGCAGATATCGAGGAACAAATCGAACAGGGCGTGCATGGCGTCAGTGCGGCTTCCGGTCCAGGCGCTCGGCCAGGTCCCGCAACTCAGGCGCAACCTCGACCGGATAGGGCGGCGCGATTTCGCCGGCGCGCAAGGCAGCGGGCAGCGCCGCCAGTTGCGCCCGAACCCGCTCGCGGATCGCGCTCGCGGGCTCCGGCGCTTGCAGCCGCCGGCCCTGCTCCATCACCGGAATCAGCAGCGGCTCGCCCAGCCGGGGATGCTGCTCCAACCCCAGGCAATCGCCGACGAAAGTTCCCTCCGCCATCCGCCGGTAAACCTGCTTGCGGCCCGGCCAGGTGGCCTTGCCCTCGGAACGTTTGCGCCGGGGCTGGCCGGCGTATTCTTGTAGCTTATAGACCATGTCCAGCGTGGGCTCGTCGGTGGAGGCGTCCAGTCGGGTGCCGACGCCAAACCCGTCGAACGGCGCCCCATCAGCCAGCAGTTCGCGGATGCGGTGTTCGTCGAGATCGCCGCTGCCGAGGATGGTGACCTGGCGCAAACCGCCGTCGTCGAGAATGCGCCGCACCCGCCGGGCGTGCTCGGCCAGATCGCCGCTGTCGATTCGCACGCCCCGGATGGCGATGCCGCGTTCGCCCAGACGAGGAGCCAGCTTCACCAGGGTGTGGGCGGCGGCCTCGGTGTCGTAGGTGTCGAGCAGCAGAGTCACGTTGCTGGGCTGGGCAGCGGCGAACCGCTCGAAGGCGTCTTCCTCGCGGTCGTGGGCCTGAATCAGCGAATGCGCCATGGTGCCGAAGATCGGGATGCCAAACCGCATCCCGGCCAGGACAGTGGCGGTGCCAGCGAAGCCGGCTAGGTAACTGGCCCGCGCCGCCAACAGCGCCGCTTCGCCGCCATGGGCGCGGCGCAGGCCGAAATCCACCAGCAGCTTGCCGGACGCCGCCAGCACGCAGCGCGCGGCCTTGGATGCGATCAGGGTCTGGTAGTGCAGCAGGTTGATCAGCCGGCTTTCCACCAGTTGCGCCTGCGGCAACGGCGCGGTGACCCGCAGGATCGGTTCATTGGCGAAGCACACCGTCCCTTCCGGCAGCGCGTGCACCATGCCGGCAAACCGAAAGTGAGCTAGCGATTCGACGAAGTCGGGGCTGAAGCGGTGGGTGCCGGTCAGCCAGTCCCGCTCCTCGGCGGTGAAGCGCAGGTTCTCCAGATAATCCAGTGCCTGTTCCAGCCCGGCGGCGAGCAGGAATCCGCGTCGTGGCGGCAGGCGGCGCACGAATAGCTCGAACACGGCCGTTTCGTTCATGCGTTCCGCATGGTAAGTCTGGAGCATGGTGAGCTGATACAGATCGGTCAGCAACGCGCTTTGGGCAATAGTCATGGCGGCGCCTGCGCTTTCGTGGGGCCGACGCCGCGCGATCCGTCAGTGGGTCGGCAACGCGGGGCTATCGGGAGTTTACCGTCAACCTTTAGAGAGGAAACCGGAATGAGTACGCCGGAGATTTTAACCGAACGGGAAGAAGCGGTCTTGCGGGTTCGCATTGACCGTCCCGACAAGAAGAACGCCTTGACGTTGGCGATGTACGCGGCGTTGACCGCCACCTTGAACGAAGCGACGGAAGACGCCACCGTTCGGGCGGTGGTGCTAACCAGCAGCGGCGACAGTTTCAGCAGCGGCAATGATATCGCTGACTTCCTGGCGGCGCCGCCAGCCGGTGAGGACAGTCCGGTCTTCCGATTCCTGACGGCGCTGCGCCAGTTCGAAAAACCGTTGGTGGCGGCGGTGAACGGCCTGGCGGTCGGTATCGGGGTGACGATGTTGCTGCACTGCGATCTGGTGTACGTTCGGGCTGGGGCGACCCTGACGATGCCATTCGTGAGTCTGGGGTTGTGCCCGGAAGGCGGGTCCAGCCTGCTCCTGCCGCGCCGGGTCGGTTATCCACGGGCGGCGGAACTGTTATTGCTGGGCGAGCCGTTCAGCGCCGAACAGGCGCTGGAATGGGGGTTGATCAACGGCATTGGCGCCGACGCGGACGCGACCCTGGCGCTGGCCATGACCCAGGCGCGGCGGCTCGCCCGGCAACCAGCGGCGGCGGTGCGCCTGGCCAAGCTATTGCTCAAGCGCAATGAGACCGAAACCCTGCGCGAGACGATCGCGCTGGAAGGTCGACATTTTATCGAACTGTTACATTCGCCAGAAGCGGTGGCGACGTTGCGGGCCTTTGTGGAGCGTCGCCGACCGTGATGTCCGCCCGGCGCTATTCCCCGTCGTTCGCCAGCGCCAACGTCCGGATCAGATCCGACAGCGATTCGGCCTGAAGCTTTTCCATCACCCGCTTGCGGTGAATTTCGACCGTGGACAGGCTGATCCCGAGTTCGGCGGCGATCACCTTGTTGTATTGCCCGGCCGCGACGCGATCCAGCACCTCCCATTCGCGCGGCGACAGCAAGGCCAGGCGCCCCGCGGCTTCGGCGCGCCGCTCCTGGCGCGCCCGCTGGCGGGCGTCCAGGGCCAGAGCCTCCCGGACCCGCTCCAGCAACAGCTCACCCTGAAACGGTTTTTCCAGAAAATCAAAGGCCCCCGCCTTCATCGCCCGAATCGCCATCGGCACATCGCCGTGGCCGGTCACGAACAGGATCGGGATATGAGAGCCGCGCGCCCGAAGCTGTTTTTGCAGATCGAGCCCACTCATGCCCGGCATCCGCACGTCCAGCACCAGACAACTGGGCTGCTGGACGGCGGTGGACTCCAAAAACGCGGCGGCGCTGGCGAACGTGGTCACCGCCAGACCGTCGGCCCGCAGCAGCAGGCTGATGGCCTCGCGCACCGCCTGATCGTCGTCGATGACGAAAACCGTGGGACCAGCGTTCATGGGGCGGGCAAGGATTCGTGGCTGGAGTGGATCGGCAGGGTGAAATGAAAGGAAAGGCCGCGATCGGGATTCGCCGTGGCCCAGAGTTGCCCGCCTTGTGACTCGATGATCGAGCGGCTGACCGACAGGCTCATTCCCATGCCGTTGGGCTTGGTGGTGAAAAAGGGCTGGAACAATCGCTGGGCCGCTTCCTCGCCGAGCCCCCGCCCGGTGTCCCGCACCGTGGTCAGCACGGTGGATGGGCTGTCGAGGGTCGTGCGCAGGATCAGTTCGCGCGGTTCCCCGTCGGTTTCGTTCATCGCCTCGATGGCGTTGCGAACCAGATAGAGCACCACCAGTTGCACCTGAATGTCATCGGCCAGCACCATGGGCAGAGCGTTGGCCAGTTCCAGGCGCGGGGCCACTCCCGCCTGGCGCAACTCCAGTTGCATGTAATGGATCACGGCGTGAATCAGGGCGTTGAGCTGGATCTCGGTCTGGATGGCCGGATGTTTGCGCACCAGGTCGCGCAGGTGGCGGATGATGCCGCCGGCCCGCAACCCCTGATTGACGATTTCCTCGAGGGGGCCGGTCAGCGCCCGGGGGTCGATCTGGTCCTTGCGCACCAGACCCAGACAGGCCTGGGCATAGGCGACGATCGCCGCCAGGGGCTGATTGATTTCATGGGCCAGGGTGGACGCCATTTCCACCGCCAAGCTGAGCCGCGAGGTCTTGGCCAGTTCCACCTGCTGCCGGCGCAACTGGTCCTCGGCCAGTTTGCGCATGGTGATATCCTCGGCCAGCCCCGCGATTCGATAAGTGTGACCGGCGGCGTCGCGAATGGGAAAGCCGCGATCCCAAATCCAGCGCACCGCGCCATCCGGCCGGGTGATTCGATACTCCTGGTCAAACACCCCCGACTCCAGCTTTTCGAGGTGAGCCGAGCGCACTTGCGGCCGATCGTCGGGATGGACGGACTCGATCCATTCCAGCGGCCGATCCAGCAGACTCTGCGCGGGCTGTCCCCAGATCTCCTCATAGGCGGGACTGACGTAAAGCAACCGTTCTTCCGCGACTCCGTATACCCAGAATACTTCCCGGATGTGCTCGGTCAGTTGCCGAAACCGTTCCTCGCTGTCGCGCAGGGCGCATTCCACCTGGACACGAGCGGCGATTTGCGCTTCCAGCGCCTGGTTGACGGCTATCAGTTCCGCGGTGCGGGTCCGAACCCGTTCTTCGAGTTCGTCGTTGGCGAGGGGCGGTTGCCCTTCGTCCCGGTTCGGGGCGAAGCCGGCGATACCGATGATTTGAGCGAGGACGGACCGGAAAAGGTTCATGGCGGCGCTGGCTCGCTACCCTGTCTCGAGGGGCAGGGGTTCGGTCGCGTCCTTGGAGACGGTGGCGACGGGCAGGGTGAAGTGAAAGGTAACCCCGGGACCGGCGTTGGGCGTCGCCCACAGCCGGCCGCCGTGCGCCTCGACGATGGATTGGCTGATTGACAATCCCAGGCCAAGCCCGTCGGGCTTGGTGGTGAAGAAGAGTTGTGGCAGGCAGGCGAACATTTCCGACGCCAGACCGGGTCCGGAATCCTGGACCGCGATTTTCACCTCTTTCGAATCAGAACGGGCGGAGATCGTCACGGCGCCATCCTCCTGTCCAGGGTTGGCGCTCATGGCGTCCATGGCGTTGCGCACCAGATTCAAAATCACTTGTTGTACTTGCAGGGCATCGACCAGCACCCGGGGCAAATCTGGCGCGATGTCGTAATGAAGATCGATCCGGTGGCGCCGGGCTTCCAGATTCAGGAAGTCAACGATGTCCTCGAACACCTCGTTCAGTCGAACCATGACGTATTGGGGTTTCGTCTGGCGGGCGAAATAGCGGATGCGATGGATGATGGCCTGGGCCCGGGCGCCTTGAGCGATTATTTTTTCCAGGGTATCCCGCGCCTCGGCCACGCCCAATCCCTGGTTGCGCGCGCGGGTCAAACCCGCTTCGGCGTACAGGGTGATCGCGGTGATGGGCTGGTTGATCTCGTGAACCAGGCTGGACGCCATTTCGCCCAGGGTGTTGAGGCGCGAGGCGTGGGCCAGCAGGGTCTGCTGGCGGCGCGCGGCCTCCGCCATGCGTTCCTGCTCCAGAACGCCGCCGACCCACTGGGCCATGATCTGGATCAGTTCGCGATCCACGGTGGTGAACGGCGTCGTTCGTGGTTTGAAGTCGGAAAAGTTCAGCGTTCCATACAGTTGGTCACCGACCCAGACTGGAACCCCCAGATAGGCTTCCAGCCCAAACTTCCGATAGCACGGATGCTGGCGCCAAGGGCCGGACGAGGCGTGTTCGAAACCCAGCAGCGTTCGGGCGCGCAGGGTATCCTGGCAGTAGGTGTCGCTCAGGGCGAGCGTGTCGCCCTGAGCGACTTCGCCGCCGGGCGCCAGGACATGGACGACTTCGTAGCGCTCGCCATCAATGTGGCACAGGATACCGATCGCCATGCCGAAACGTTGGCAACCCATCGCCAGCATGGCCTGGATCCGGTCCCTGGCATGGCGGCGCGGAACGGAGATCACCTCGTACAACTGGCGCATGGCGGCCACGCTGTCGCGCAGCGCCGCCTGCTGGTCGGCCAGTTGCTGGTTGGTGGCCTCGGCCTGTTCCTTGGCATTGGCGCAGGATTGGGCCAGGTTCAGGTTTTCCGTCGCGAGCCGCAACGAACGAACGAGCGCGCCATGAAACCGCTGGGCGGTCGCCAGCGCCAGCAGGAGGTAAAGCACGCCAGCGGCGCCCATGGCGACGCGCGTCGGGTCGTCGCGCAGCAGCAACCAGAGCACCGGCGGCAGTCCGAGGGGCAGGGCGTAGGCGACGTAGGCGCGCAGCGCCGAACTCATGGTGAACACGCCACCCATGAGCACGCCGCCCAGGATCAGGGCGATGAAGGCGTCGTGGACCAGCGACGGCGACAAGGCCAGCAGGACGATGCAACCGCCCCAGCAAACACCGCTGGCGGCACAGGCCCACGTGTAGCGGATGACCCAGCGTTCGGCGGCGGGGTCCGGAACGGCGCGGCGCCGAAACGCCGCGATCAGGACCAGCCGGACCAGGACGGTGACCTCCAGCGTCAACAGCCACCCGACCAGGACCACCCGTGGCAGGGCGTTCCACAGCGTCAACACCAGCAGCGGAGCGATCAGTAGACTGGCCATGATCCCCAATGGCGCCTGCGCGTACAGCAATTCAACCTGCTCGTCGCGGAGGTCGCGCGGGCGCCGATCAACGGTGAGATCGGGACACACGGCGATTTCCGGGAGTGGGAGAGGGGGGCGGCTCTGGACGGGGCGCGGTTCGAGCCTCCAATACAGGATAGTCGGGCACGACCGTGAATTCTCCTTCGATGACAGTGGGAGCGGCGTGTTGCGCCCGTCGCGCCAACCGGCGCAGTCGCCACCACAGCCAGCCGGCGAATCCCAGGCCCGCCACCACCAGAACGGTGAACAGCAGAGAAGCAATGGCAAAACCGGCCACAACCGCCGCGATGGACGTCAAGGCCAGCCCCAGACGGCCCAGCAGGGAGGTTTTGGGAAGGGGCGGCGGCTTCATGCGCGGGCGATCCAGAACCACCAGACGATCAGGCCGATCAAGCCCAGTCCAGCAAGGTTGACGAGCAGAGTGGTCATCGAGAATTTCCTCGTCGTTGGCTCCCTCCGCTTTCCCTGAAAGGGGGCGATCAGGGGTGAGGAGGCTGAAAACCTCGCAGCCGGTTGGCGTTGCTGACGACGGTGAAGGACGACAGGGCCATGGCGGCACCGGCCAGCATGGGGTCGAGCAACAACCCGGTCACCGGGTAGAGCAGGCCCGCCGCCAGCGGAATTCCCAGGATATTATAAAGGAAAGCGCCGACCAGATTCTGCCGAATGTTGCCCAGCGTGGCGCGGGAAATGGCGATGGCGTCGGCGACGCCGTGCAGGGAGCCGCGCGCCAGGGTGACGCCGGCGCTTTCGATGGCGATGTCGGTTCCACCGCCCATGGCCAGACCGACATCGGCCCGGGCCAGGGCCGGCGCGTCGTTGATGCCGTCGCCGACCATGCCCACCACCGCCCCCTCCGCTTGCAGCCTGGCGACGATATCGGCCTTGGCGGTGGGCAGCGTTTCGGCGAAGACCGTTTCGATCCCCACTTGGGCGGCGATTGCTCGGGCGGTGGCGGCGTGGTCGCCCGTCAACAGCGCCACGCGCAAACCCAGCGCGCGCAGGCGCGCGATGGCGGCGGCCGAATCCGGCTTGGGTGGATCGGCGATGGCCAGAAGGCCGGCGGGCCGACCCTCGACCGCCACGAACACCGGCGTCCGGCCTTGGGCGGCCCATCGCTCCGCCTCGGCGCGCAGCGGCGTGGCGTCGATCCCTTGTTCCTCCAGCAGGCGACGATTGCCGACCAGCAGCGCCCGGCCAGCCACCGCGCCACGGGTTCCCTGGCCGGCGACGGCCTCGAACCGCTCCGCTGGGGGAACGGTCAGGCCACGCTCGCGGGCGGCGTTCACGATGGCCTGGGCCAGCGGATGCTCGGAACCGGCCTCCAGTCCGGCCGCCAGTTGAAACACGTCCGTTTCCTCGAATCCCGGCGCGGTCGTCACGGCAGTCACGGTGGGTCGGCCGGTGGTGACGGTGCCGGTCTTGTCCAGGACGATGGTGGTCAACTGGCCGGCCCGTTGCAGCGCCGCGCCGTCGCGGATCAGGATGCCGTGTTCGGCGGCCTTGCCGACCCCGACCATGATCGAGATCGGGGTGGCCAACCCCAGCGCGCAGGGACAGGCGATGATCAGCACGGTCAGGGTCGTGACCAGCATGTAGCTCGCCCGCGGTTCGGGGCCGAGGTTGAACCAGGCCAGCGCGGTCAGCACCGCGACGATCAACACCGAGGGCACGAACACGGCGGCGACCCGATCGGCCAGCCGGCCGATTGGCGGCTTGCTGTTCTGCGCCTGGCGCACGCTGGCGATGATATGGGCCAGCACCGTGTCGGCCCCAACCCGGGTGGCGCGAAACACGAAGCCGCCCCCCTGGTTCACCGTGCCGCCGGTGACCGAATCGCCGGTGCGCTTGGTCACCGGCAACGGTTCGCCGGTGAGCATGGCTTCGTCGACAGTGGACTGGCCGGCGACCAGTTCGCCGTCCACCGGAATCCTCTCGCCCGGCCGCACCCGAATCAGGGCGCCGACGCCAAGGGTGGCGATGGGCACGTCGCGCTCCTGGTCACCCTCAATGAGTCGGGCGGTTTTCGGTTGCAGACCGAGCAGGCGCCGGATGGCGGCGGAAGTCTTGCCGCGCGCCCGGCTTTCCAGGGCGGAACCGAGATTGACCAGGGCGATGATGGTGACCGCCGCCTCGAAATAGGCGTGGCGGGCCAGGCTTGGCACGCTGGCGGGGAACAGAACCACCAGCATGGAATAGAACCAGGCTGAACCCGTGCCCAGCGCGATCAGAGTGTCCATGTTGGCGTTGTGGTGGCGGAACTGGCGCCAGGCGCCGGCGAAAAAGTGGCCGCCGCTGTAAACCATCGCTGCCGAAGTCAACAGACCGGCGGCGATCCAGAAAGCCTGACCGGCGGGCGTGGCCAGCGCCGGCAGCCAACCGGCCATTTCCCCCACCATCAGCGGCGCGGCCAGCGCGCCGGCGACCACCGTGTTCCGAATCAGCCGTCGGTCATGCGCCTGCTCGGCAGTTTCGCGCTCGGCTTCGGCGCTGGCCTCATCGCGCAGCTCGGCGGCGTCGTAGCCAGCCGCTCGCACCGCCTGAATCAACATCGCCACGGGGACGCTTCCCATGACCTGGGCGGTGCGATCGGCGAAATTGACACGGGCTTCGGCCACGCCGGGCGCGCCGCGCAGGGCGATTTCCACGGCGGCGACGCAACCGGCGCAACTCATGCCGGTAATCGCCAGGAGATGATGAGAGGGTGATGCGGTGGTCATCGGTGGTTCCATTTCGGCGGGGCGTGGATGTTCGGGAGGGTTGCATGATCGACATCCGGAAATTGGGGGTGTTCAGTGGACTGATCCCGGCCCTCATTCCTTCCGCTTGATTCAGGAAAATTATTACCCTTGGTCCAAAAAATACTCCATTAGAATACAGCGACACCGAAACTCACCCAGTGGTTAGATCAGTTTCGCCCGCAAACCGCTTGTAGGAGGTTTTGTCCGGTCGTCCCTCATCGTGCCCGGTTCGGTTTTGCCGCCCCACGCTTGGGAGTTGCTACAATTCATCAACCACCCTTTCGCCGTCCGAGGATGATTCCATGCCCCAAGCCAATCCCCTGCGCCTCCTGAACGCTGCTGGTCAGAGCGTCTGGTACGACAACATTCAGCGTTCCATGCTGAGTTCGGGGATGCTGGCGCGACTGATTGCCGAGGACGATCTGCGCGGCATCACCTCCAATCCCACCATCTTCGAAAAGGCCATCGCCGGCAGTGGCGATTACGACGAGGCGTTGCGCCGCGAACTTCAGCGCGACCCCCGGCAACCCAGCCGCGACCTGTTCTTCACCCTGGCCATCGAGGATATCCGCGCCGCCGCCGAGGCCCTGCGCTCGACCCATGACGCGACGGGTGGCGTGGATGGCATGGTCAGTTTGGAAGTGTCGCCCGATCTAGCTCACGACGTGGACAGCACGGTGCGGGAAGCGCGTGAGCTGTTCGCCCGGCTGGCGCTGCCCAACATCATGATCAAGGTACCGGGCACCGTGCCCGGCCTGCGCGCGGTCGAGCGGTTGATCGCCGAAGGGATCAACGTCAACGTGACCCTGCTGTTTTCGGTGGAACGCTACGTCGCGGTGGCCGAGGCGTACCTGCGCGGCCTGGAACACCGCCGGGTCCAGGGTCTGCCGCTGGATCGAATCGCCTCGGTGGCCAGCTTCTTCGTCAGCCGAATCGATACGGCGCTCGATCCCGTCCTGGCCGAGCGGCGGCCCGAGTTGCAAGGCAAAATCGCCAACGCCAACGCCAAGCGGGCCTATGGGGAATACCAGAAGATTTTCGACGGTCCGCGTTTCGCCGCCTTGCGCGCCGCCGGGGCGCGACCGCAGCGGCTGCTGTGGGCCAGCACCAGCACCAAGAATCCCGCCTATCCCGATCTGCTGTACGTGGACAACCTTATCGGCCCCGACACCGTCAACACGATGCCGCCGGCGACCTACGCCGCCTTCCGCGACCATGGCGCGGTCGCCCTGACCCTGGAACGGGACGTGGACGAGGCGCTGGCGCAACTGGCGGCCCTGCCGGACCTGGACATCGACCTGGGCGCCGTCACCGACCAGTTGGAAAGCGACGGGGTCAGGGCCTTCGTCCAGTCCTTCGAGAATCTGCTCGCGGCCATTGAAGCCAAGACCCGCGTCCTGAGCCCCTGACTTCCTGAAACCGCATCCGCGCTTTCCGTGGATCCCGCCTTCCCCTACCCCGCCCCGGAACCGACCGCCCATGGCGAAAAAAATCCATTACCACATCACCGTCGCCGCGCAGGCCTTTTTTTTGGAGGAACAATCCAACCCGGATCGGGACCGTTACGTGTTCGCCTACACGGTCCAGGTTCTGAACCAGGGCAATATCGCCGCCAAACTGCTTAGCCGCCACTGGATCATCACCGACGCCAACGGCAGGGTCGAGGAAGTGCGTGGTGATGGCGTGGTCGGCGAACAACCCTATCTGCGGCCTGGCGAGGGCTTCCAGTACACCAGCGGCACGATTCTGGAAACGGCGGTCGGCAGCATGAAGGGCAGCTATCAGATGCTGGCCGACGACGGGGTGACCTTCGACGCCGACATTCCCCCCTTTGTGTTGTCCATTCCCCGCACCCTGCACTGAGCCACGCCGATGTGGCGCTCAAGTCAGTGTGCCGACTCTGGCGCGGAGGCTGGAAGACGTATCCGACCGGCCGCCGGCATTGGCCAATGGCTGGTTTCGACACATCGAGTTGCGTAAGACCGGGTTGTGAAACGGGCGCCAGGCTATTCCGGTTGGCGACTTCGCCCTTGATAATTGCTCACCTCGCCCGCATTTAAGGCGCAAGTCCCCTTAGCCGCGGAATCACCATGACCGATCACGAAGCCGAAGCCCTTGAAGTGGAAGTCGTGCGCGAGGACGACGAGCGCGACGCGCCCGCCAACAACAACACCATCGTCGCCGCCGCCGACATTCTGCCCACGACCCTCTATCTGCTGCCCCTGTCTGAACGGCCCTTCTTCCCGGCTCAGGCGTTGCCGCTGCTGCTCAACGAGGAGCCCTGGTTGCCCACCATCGAGGCCGCCGCCAGTCGCGAGCAGCGGGTCATCGGCCTGATCCTGGTCAAGCCCGACAGCGCGGAAAAAGCCGGCCCCGGCGATTTTCACGAGGTCGGCACCGCCGCCCGGATGCATCAGTTGGCCCGCAACGAGGGTCGCCTGCAATTCATCGCTCAGGGACTCAAACGGTTCCGCATCGTCAAATGGCTGTCCCACGAACCGCCCTATCACGTCCAGGTCGAGTATCTGAGCGAGGAAGACCAGGCCGATATCGAGGAACTGCGCGCCTATTCGCTGGCGGTGATCAACACCCTGAAAGAGCTGATCCCGCTCAATCCGCTGTATTCCGAGGAACTGAAGTTCTTCCTCAACCGCTTCAACACCCACGACCCTTCGCCGCTGGCCGATTTCGCCGCCAGCCTGACCACGGCGACCAAGGAGGAGTTGCAGGAAATCCTGGCCACCGCGCCGGTGCTGGAACGGCTGAAAAAGGTCATCGTGCTGATCAAGAAGGAACTGGAAGTCGCCAAGCTTCAGACCCACATCCGCAAGCAGGTCGAGGAAAAGATGACCGAGCACCAGCGCAAGTTTTTTTTGCGCGAGCAGCTCAAGGCCATCCAGCAGGAGCTGGGCATCGCCAAGGACGACCGCACCGCCGACGTGGACCGCTTTCGCGAGCGGCTGACCACCCGGCAGGTGCCCGAAGCGGCGCTGAAACGGATCAACGACGAACTGGACAAGTTGGCGATCCTGGAAACCGGTTCGCCGGAATATGCCGTCACCCGCAACTATCTGGACGTGATGACGGAACTGCCGTGGGGCATTTATTCGCCCGACAACCTCGACCTCAAGCACGCCCGGGAAATTCTGGACCGCGACCACGACGGGCTGGAGGATGTCAAGGATCGCATCATCGAATTCCTGGCGGTCGGGGCGCTCAAGGGTCAGGTCGGCGGCTCGATCATCTTGCTGGTCGGTCCGCCGGGCGTGGGCAAGACGTCCATCGGTCGCTCGGTGGCCGCCGCGCTGGATCGCAAGTTCTATCGGCTGAGTCTGGGCGGGATGCGTGACGAGGCCGAGATCAAGGGCCACCGCCGCACCTACATCGGCGCCCTGCCCGGCAAGTTCATCCAGGCCATTCGCGACGCTAAAACCGCCAACCCGGTGATCATGCTGGACGAAATCGACAAGATCGGCGCGTCGTACCACGGCGATCCGGCCTCGGCGTTGCTGGAGGTGCTCGATCCCGAGCAGAACACCGAATTCCTGGACCACTACCTGGACGTGCGCTTCGACCTCTCCAAGGTGCTGTTCGTATGCACCGCCAACCAACTCGACACCATTCCGGCTCCGCTGCTGGATCGGATGGAGACCATCCGCCTGTCCGGCTACATCACCGCCGAGAAACTGCAAATCGCCCGCAATCATTTGTGGCCGAAGCTGCTGGAGCGCAGCGGGATGGCGCGTGACCGAATCACCCTTGGCGAGGAGGCGCTGCGTCAGATCATCGAGGGCTACGCGCGGGAAGCGGGGGTGCGCAATCTGGAAAAGCAACTGGGCCGGATCGTGCGCAAGAGCGCGGTGCAGATCGTCGAGGGCCGCGAGGGACCGATGACGGTGGAACCGTCGGATCTGGACAGCTATCTGGGCAAGCCGCCTTTCAAGACCGAGACGCCGATGACCGGCGTCGGGGTGGTGACCGGCCTGGCCTGGACCGCCATGGGCGGGGCAACGCTCAACGTCGAGGCCAGCCTGGTCCATACCAAGAATCGTGGTTTCAAGCTGACCGGCCGCTTGGGCGAGGTGATGCAGGAATCCGCCAACATTGCCTACAGCTACCTCAGCGCCCACCTGGAGGAGTATCAGGCCGATCCCAAGTTCTTCGACGAGGCGTTCGTGCATCTGCACGTCCCGGAAGGCGCCACGCCCAAGGACGGCCCCAGCGCCGGCATCACCATGGCCACCGCTCTGCTGTCGCTGGCGCGCGGCCAGCAGCCGACCCGGCCGCTGGCGATGACCGGCGAGTTGACCTTGACCGGACAGGTGTTGCCAGTGGGCGGGATTCGCGAGAAGCTCATCGCCGCTCGCCGGGTGGGCATTCACGAAATCATCCTGCCGGAAGGCTGTCGCGGCGACGCCGAGGAATTGCCGGACCACATTCGGGAGGGGCTCACCCTCCATTTCGTCGAGCGCTTCCGGCAGGTGGTGGATCGGGTGTTCACGTCGGAGCGAGCGCCATGAGAGGATTGGAATGAGGGTCTATGAATCCTAGCGACCTCCCTCACCCCCGACCCCTCTCCCGCCAGCGGGCGAGGGGAGTTTTTTTGCTGCTAGCGGCGCTCCAGTGGCCCGCCGCCGGCTGGACCGCCTGCGACGATCCCCCCGCCCGGCGGGTCAACTGGCTGCACTGCGACAAGCAGGGAGCGGACTTGACCGGCGCGGACTTGCGCGAGGCGGTGCTGACCCAGGCCAATCTGACCGCCGCCAAACTGGCCGGCGCGCGGCTGAGCGGCGCGGATTTGGGCGGCGCGACGCTCAGCCGGGCCGATTTCGCCGGCGCGACGCTGGTGGGGGCGCGGCTGGTCTCGGCCCAGCTAGACCAGACCGTGTTGGTCGGCGCCAGCATGGCCAGCGCGCGGCTGGACCGGGCAGTGCTGACCCAGGCGAATTTGAGCAACGCCGATCTGAGCGGCGCGCGGCTGTATCAGGCCGCTCTCACCGGCGCGGTCCTGAGCGGCGCGAATCTGAGCCAGGCCACGCTGGCGCAAGCCGACCTGACCGACGCCAAGCTGCCGGGTGCGAACCTGAGCGGCGCGACGCTCAGCCGAGCCGTGCTGGAAAACGCGGTCCTGAGCGGCGCTCATCTTCGTGGGGCCAAGCTGGACGGCGCGAACCTGCTGAACGTGGATTTCACCGGCGCCGACCTGGGCGAGGCCACGCTGGCCGATGCGCGCATCGACGGCGCACGCTTTGCTGACGCCAGACTCGACAGTACCATCTGGACCAACCGTCGCCGCTGCCCGCCGGGATCGGTGGGGGAATGCCGGTGAAAAGCGGCGAGTTTGGCCCCTCGCCCGCCCCGGCGGGTTTTCGTCCAGCCTCTCAGGCTCCGCCGCTAGCCGATCCGCATGGCCGCAAGACCGGTTCCCAACCTGGTTCGCCGGGAGCAACCCCGGTTTCGGCGGCCACGCCCAGGCCCACGACCGCGACCAATCTCTCTTCAGCCTTCCCTTCCTCCTGAACAGTCCGGTACAGCAACGGCAGTCGATCCCGCTCCCACGGCGGAACGCCGGCTTCCTGCCACAGCTTTTTCAATTCCTGCCCGTGACGACGACCGGTGGGCTGGAAACGCTCACCACCCTGGCGGAAACGAACGATCAACTCGCCCCCCAGCGCCGTGGCCCGCCAGCCGGCGCCACTGGTTTCCCGCAACACCAATTCGCCGATACCGGGCAATGCCAGCGGTGGATAACCGTTCGCGCCCGCGCGCCAGACGAAACCGTGGCGCGCATCGTGTGGTGTTAGCGGCGGCATGGCGTAAAGCGTGTCCCGATAGCGCCGAACCTCGCCGCCGGGCCAGTGGACACGCGGTTGCCGGTCGCGCCGAGCGGTCAATCCGTCGCGCAGCACATGCTCCAGTTGCCGATGGTCGGGAATCGGCAAACCCAATTGCCTGAGCCAGTAGCGCAGCAGATTGCGCTGGCGGATTGCGCCCAGTTCCCGCAACGCCGGGAGATGCAGGCCATCGGGGCGGTCGGCGCCGACCCGAATCAGGTCGGCGGCGGCTTCCGCATCCAGCCAGGCGGTGGTTTCGGCGCACCAACGGGCGGAACGGGCCAGAGCGCGGTTCGCAGCCGGCCAACGTTCCCGGAGCAGCGGCAGAACGCGGTGACGCAGATAATTGCGGTCGAAACCGGGGTCGGTGTTGCTGGCGTCCTCGATCCAGTGCAGTCGATGGGCCTGGGCATAGGCCAGCAGATCGGCGTGATCCACAGCCAGCCAGGGCCGCAGCAGCCACCCCCGGCCCAGCCGCGCCGCCGTCGGCATGGCGGCCAAGCCGTGCGGACCGGCGCCGCGCAATAATTGCAGCAACAGGGTTTCGGCCTGATCGTCGCGGTGGTGGGCGGTCAGCAACGCGGTATCCAGCTCCAGCTCCGCCGCGAGCGCGGCGTAGCGGGCGCGGCGCGCGGCGGCTTCAGGACTTTCGCCGGGTCCGGGCCGGGCGTCGACCCGCAGCGCGCGAAACGGAATGCCGAGCGCGCGGCAGACCCTACCGCAGTGTTCGCCCCAGGCGGCGGAAGCGGCTTGCAGCCCATGATCCACGTAAATCGCCGCCAGCGTTCGTTCCGGCCAGCGGTCGCGGTGCGTCGCCAGGCCATGCAGCAGGACATGGGAGTCCATACCGCCGCTATAGCCGACCACCAGGCGCCGCGCTTGAGGATGCCTGGCCAGCAGCGCATCCAGGCATTCGAGGAACGGGCCGGACATGAAACGATGACAAGGTTGAAGGAGGCTTGGGAATTTCTAATCCTTGCCCAGCAAGTTGTCCTTCCCCAGCAGGGCCGCCACGCTGCTCTGCCAGGATGACTGGGCCGAGGTCACCGGTTCGGTTTCCCTGAACACGCCATAGGCCATCAACCGCCGATAGCGTTGTTCGAGCAATTCGTCCACGGTCAGCGCGTCCAGTTGTTGCAACTGCTCGCGCAGGGTGGCGCGCAGCGTGCCCGCCATCCATTCCAGGTCGCGATGGGCGCCGCCCGCCGGTTCGGGCACGATGGCGTCGATGAGATTCAGCTTCAGCAGCCGTTCCGCCGTCAACCCCATCGCCTCGGCGGCGTCAGGGGCCTTGTCGGCGCTCTTCCACAAAATAGCCGCGCAACCTTCGGGCGAGATCACCGAATAGGTACCGTATTGCAACATCAGTACCCGGTCCCCCACGCCGACCGCCAGCGCGCCGCCGGAACCGCCCTCGCCGATCACCGTGCAGATGACCGGCGTTCGCAACCGGCTCATCTCGAACAGATTGCGGGCAATGGCCTCGCTCTGGCCACGCTCCTCGGCACCGATGCCTGGATAGGCCCCCGGCGTGTCGATGAAGGTCAGTACCGGTAGCCGAAACCGCTCGGCCAGTTTCATCAACCGCAGCGCCTTGCGATAGCCCTCGGGACGGGGCATCCCGAAATTGCGATGGATCTTCTCCTTGGTGTCGCGGCCCTTCTGATGCCCGATCACCATCACGGGACGGCCGTCCAGCCGCGCCGGCCCGCCAACGATGGCGTGGTCGTCGGCGAAGGCGCGGTCGCCGTGCAACTCCACGAACTCGGTGAACAGCCGTTCCACATAGTCCAGGGTGTAGGGCCGCAGCGGATGGCGGGCAATCTGGGAAATCTGCCACGGTGTCAGACTGGCGAAGATCGAATCGGTCAGTGCCTTGCTCTTGGCCTCCAGCCGGGCGATTTCGTCGCCGATGTTCAAATCCTGCTCGGCGCTGAGATGGCGCAACTCCTTCAGCATCGCCTCCAGTTCGGCGACGGGCTTTTCGAAGTCCAGGCAATTGTTCGGATTCATGGGTCGCGGTCAATCCTTGTCGGGCAGGCGCACCGCCAGATACAGCGATTCGTTCTCGCGCCGCACCAGCAGGGGGACCGCCCTGCCCTTGGGCAACTCGCGGGCCAACTCGACGAAGTGGTTGGCGCTTTTCACTGGCATATGGTTGATTTGCAAAATAATATCGTCGGGATACAAGCCAGCGTTGGCGGCTGGACCCTCGTCCAGCGTGGTGACCAGCACGCCCTGCTCCTCTGGGCCCAGATTGCGGCGCCGTTCGTTGCTGAGGTCGGCGACGGTGAGGCCCAGGCGCGGATCGCTGTGCTCGTCCATGGTGGCGACCGGCTCCGGCGCGGTTTCCAGCCGGGCGATGGTGGCCTTGATTTCGAGCGGCTCGCCGTTGCGCAGGATCGACATCGCCACGGTCTTGCCCACGGGCGTCACGCCGATCATCCGCGGCAGATGCGAGGAGTCCTCGACCGGTTCGCCGCCATAGCGCAAGATAATATCGCCCGGCTTGAAGCCGGCGCTGGCGGCTGGACTGTCCGGCAAGATCTGCGCCACCAGCGCGCCGCGTGGCCGGTCGAGCTTGAAGGCCTCGGCCAGATCGTTGTTGACCGCTTGCAGCAACACTCCCAGCCAGCCACGAGTCACCTCGCCGGTGGCTTTCAACTGTTCGGCCACCTGCATCGCCAGCTTGATCGGAATGGCGAACGACAATCCCATGTAGCCACCGGTGCTGCTGTAAATCTGCGAGTTGATGCCGACCACCTCGCCGCGCAGATTGAACAGCGGGCCGCCGGAACTGCCGGGGTTGACCGCCACGTCGCTCTGGATGAACGGCACGTAGGCACCGGTGGGCAGGTTGCGGCCCACCGCGCTGACGATGCCCTGGGTGGCGGTGCGCTCCAGCCCGAACGGCGAACCCATGGCCAGCACCCACTCGCCGACCTCCAATGCGTCGGAATCGCCGATCTTGACCGCCGGCAGGTTCTCGCCCTCGATCTTGAGCAGCGCCACATCGGTCAGTTCGTCCACGCCGATCACCTTGGCGGGTCGCTCCCGCTGGTCGCTGAGCCGGACGATGATCTTGTCGGCGTCTTGGGCAACGTGGGCGTTGGTCAGGATATAGCCATCCGACGAGAGGATGAAACCCGATCCCAGGGAATTCGCTTGGCGTTCGCCGGGCAGTTCCGGGCGCTCCTGGAAAAAGCGCTTGAAAAACTCCAGATAGGGGTTTTCGGCGCCTGGCAGTTCCGGCAAGGCGGGAGTACGGGTCACCCTCTTGCGGCTGGGCGCCTGGGTAGTGCTGATATTGACGACGGCTGGTTCGTTTTGCCTGACCAGCTTGCGGAAATCCGGTAGCGGTTGCGGGGGATCGGCGGGACGCGCTGGCGCGGTGGTCAGCCAGCATAGCGCCAGCAACAACATGACCGACTGGCGGGGGAAGCGGCGAGGAGGGCTCATGAAGACAGTGATCTCCTGGAATTTAAGGGTCGGGATACCGATGCGCGCGGCGCCATGGACAGGACATGGCTCGTCGGTGAGGACCGGGAAGGGAAATCAGGCCGAGCACCCGAAAATCCGGTTCGGATACCCGGCGCCGATGCGATGCACTCAGTATAAAATAATCGCCAAGACTCGGATAAAACGAAAGACTCGGATAAAACGAGCGAGCGGCGACCCCCGACGATCCAGCCGCCAGTCATCGGGGCCGGAGCGGACAGCGCCATCGAACCGGAACGGACATGGCGCGCAAACCCACGATCAACGAGGTAAGGCAATGGAACAGATTTCGCAACCGGTTATGACCGATCACGACAAGGCTACCCAATATCTCCGGGATCTGGCCAGCAAGCTGGTGGAATTGGACGGATCGGACATGTTCATCACCGCCGGCAGTCCGCCGGCGTTCAAGGTCAACCAGGAAATCCACCGGGTCGGCGATCAGAAGCTGCTACCGCATCAGACGGAGCTTCTGGTGCGCTCGATCATGAACGACCGCCAGACGCGCGAGTTCGACCGGTCTCATGAATTCAACTTTTCCCTGCATTTCCCCAATCTCGCCCGTTTTCGGGTGAGCGCCTTCACCCAGCGTGGCAGCGCCGGCATGGTCCTGCGGCTGATCAAACAGCGGATTCCAACCATCGAGGAGCTCAACCTGCCGCTGAGCCTCAAGGACATCGTCATGCACAAGCGCGGCCTGGTGATCTTCCTGGGCGGCACCGGCTGCGGCAAGACGACCTCCCTGGCGGCGATGCTGGATTACCGTAACAGCCGATGCCGGGAGCATATCATCACCATCGAGGATCCCATCGAATTCTTTCACGCCCACAAGGAATCGCTGGTCGATCAGCGCGAAGTCGGCGTGGATACCGAATCCTACGATCTGGCGCTGAAAAACACGTTGCGACAAGCCCCTAACGTCATCATGATCGGCGAGGTTCGGGATCGAGAGACCATGCAATACGCGATCAATTTCGCCGAGACCGGCCATCTGTGCCTGACCACCCTGCACGCCAATAATACCGACCAGGCGTTCGACCGCATCGTCAATTTCTTCCCCGAGGAAAAGCGGGCCCAGATTTTGATGGATCTGTCGTTCAACATGAGGGCGTTCATCTCGCAGCGGTTGCTGCCGCGCGAGGATGCGCCGGGATTGATTCCGGCGGTGGAAATTTTGCTCAACACCCCGCTGATGGCGGAGTTGATCTTTCGCGGGCGGGTCAAGGAACTCAAACCGATCATGGCCCGCTCCGGTGACGTGGGCATCGTCACTTTCGACAACGCGCTGTTCCAGTTGTACGAAGCCGGCCAAATCAGCTACGAAACCGCGATCCGCCACTCCGATTCCGCCCACAACCTGCGGTTGCGGATCAAGCTGGAAAGCCGGCGGACGCTACCGCCCATGGCCGGCGAGGGGTCGTTGCAGATCGAGGAAGAGAAGAAAGAAGCGGTGGAAGACAAGGGAAGACCACTCTAACCCCACAAACGTAAAAATATAGTATTGATCAGCAGTTCCGGATTGCCTTTCGTAAGCCAACCACTGAAAAGCCCCTCCTACCCCCGCTCCTCTCCCGCCAGTGGGAGAGGAATTTTCGTATAAACTTCCAAGGCAAGGGTTTTCAACCCTCGAAAATCAGGGTTTTCCTGATACCGCCGTGTCAACCGATCAAATACCCTTTTATCAGCCCCAGCGAGCGGAGGACCGCCTGGACGCCGAAAGCTGGTGATCTTGGCCCCTGTCTCCTTATCGCTTCCCAAGGAGTTCTCATGTTCCCCAGGCTTAGCATTCAAATTAAATATTCCTTCGTTTTTCTGCTGACCCTGCTGCTGATCGCCGCCGGGCTCTTGATCGGCACCTATAACCTGAAGGAACGCCAGTTGCGCAACGAGGCCATGGCGGTGGCCGAACAGGTGGTTGCTTTCCGCGCCTGGGTGGCCGGCACTGGTGTGGTCTGGGTGGATCACCTGGCATCGGAATTCCCCGATTTCCTCAGCAGAAAAGTCGTCACCGGCGCCAACGCCAGCGCCATTGAGTTTTACGCCAAGAATCCGGCCCTGGCGACCCGTGAGTTGTCGGCGCTGGCCAACAAAACCGCGACCCGCGCCACCTTCCGCGTCACCAGCGACGAATATCGCAATCCAGCCAATGCGCCGGACAATTTTGAGCAAGCCTCGCTTCGGCTCTTCAAAAGCGATAAGGAACGCAAGTACAACGATGGGCTGGAAGGCGGCTTTTACCGTTACAGCCAACCGATCTTCGTGCAGCAATCCTGCCTGAAATGCCATGGCGATCCCAAGGACGCTCCTCCAGAAGTCATTGAAAAATATGGCGATAAGGTGGCATTTGGCTATAAGGTCGGCGACGTGCGCGGCATCATCAGCGTCAAGCTGCCCGACGTGACCTTGACCGACGTGCTATCGAGCGTGCTCAACCCCTACACGCTGGGTCTGATCGCGCTGGCTTTCCTGCTGAACTTCTTCTATGCCCAACGAGCGATCATCGCGCGTCTCAAGATGCTGGCGAAGACCACCGAACGCCTTGCCCATGGCGAGCTTGACCTGCCGCTTGAAACCAGGCCAGGCAGCCGCGATGAAGTGGATTACGTGACGCGCGCCATCGATCTGTTGCGCAACAGCCTGGTGATCGCCATGCGGCGGCTCCAAAAAACTGGATCGTGAACAATCAATCGTGATTTAGCGCAGGGGCGCGTGAGCCAAGCCCGTCTCTCCGCCCCGGTTCATGCCAACGAGGTATTGCCATGTCGTCCCAAGAGCTTTTGTCACTTCCAGCCATCGTTGCCCACCTACGAAAACTGTGCCGGGAAAAGCGTATCGGTACGCTGCTGATCAAGAACAGCAGCCATTTATTAGGGCAAATCAGCTTTCGGGACGGTGAGATTGTCTCGCTATTTTCCCAAGGCAAACACGGCACCGACGCACTGCCGTCATTACTGAATATCCAGCACGGAACGGTCGCCTTCTTCGACGGCAAGGTGTCGGTCAATAGCTCACTACCCTCCACCCTGGACATCTTGGAGTATCTGACCAATACCGCGCCCACCGCCACGCGGACGGATAATGGTAAATCGCGATCGCTTTCGGACCGTCCCCTGTCGAATGACGCCAAGAAAATTTTGGAGCAGATGCTCAAGGAATTTATCGGCCCCATCGCCAGCATGGTTTGCGCCGATCACTTTGGCACCATCGCCACTCTGGATGCCGCCATCCATGCCTTGGCCAAAGAAATCTTCACCCCAGCGGCGGCGGCCCAATTTCGCGAACTGGCGTACAAGCGGTTGGGCTGATCGTCTGGTATTCTCCCATTCGCCAGCGGCACGTTCGCGCCGCTACCCAAAGACTTGATGGTGGGGTAAAGTCTTCCAAAATAGCCGATAGATTGACCGGAGACACCCCCGAGGCCAGGATGCGGGATTATTGGATTGCACCTTCGATTCTTTCCGCCGATTTCGCCCGGCTCGGCGCGGAGGTGGACGCCGTGCTGGCGGCGGGCGCGGATCTCGTCCATTTCGACGTGATGGACAATCATTACGTCCCCAACCTGACGGTGGGGCCCATCGTGTGCGAAGCACTGCGCAAGCACGGGGTCACCGCCCCCATCGACGCCCATTTGATGGTCAAGCCGGTGGACCGGATCATCCCCGATTTCGCCGCCGCTGGCGCCAGCTACATCACCTTCCACCCCGAAGCCAGCGAACATATCGACCGCAGCCTGCAAATCATCCGCGATTGTGGCTGCCAATCCGGGCTGGTGTTCAATCCCGCCACCCCGTTGGAATACCTGAAGTACGTGATGGACAAGGTGAACATGGTGTTGCTGATGGCGGTCAATCCCGGTTTCGGGGGCCAAAGCTTCATCGACGGCACCCTGAACAAGCTGCGCGAGGTCCGCCGGATGATCGACGCCAGCGGCCACCCCATTCGGCTGGAAGTGGATGGCGGGGTCAAGATCGACAACATCCGCCGGATCGCTGAGGCCGGCGCCGATACCTTCGTGGCCGGTTCCGCTATCTTCAACACCCCCGACTATCGAGCTACGCTGATGGCGATGCGCGCCGAACTGGCCCAAGCAAAATACCCGCCGCCCCATGCTTGAAAATATCACCGCACTGTTCTTTGACCTGGACGGCACCTTGGTGGACAGCGTCCCCGACCTGACCGCGGCGGTGAACGTCATGCTGCGGCAACTGGGCTTGCCGGCGCGCGAGGAAGCGCAAGTACGGACCTGGGTCGGCAACGGCATGAACAACCTGATCCACCGCGCCCTGACCAACGACATGGCCGGACGGGCGGAACTGGAGCTGTTCGCCCGCGCTCGCGCGCTGTACAAGACCGCCTACGCCGCGCATATCAGCGTCCATAGCAGCCTTTATCCCGGCGTGATCGACGGTTTGGCCGAACTGCGCGCCGCTGGCTGGCCGATGGCCTGCGTGACCAACAAACCGGCCGAATTCGCTTTGCCACTCTTGGATCGGCTAGGCATCGGCTGCTTTTTCACCACCGTGGTCGGCGGTGAATGCGCGCCCAATCCCAAGCCCGCCCCGGACGCGCTGTTGTTGTGCGCCGGGCGGCTGGGCGTGCCGATCCGCCAGGGGCTGATGGTCGGCGATTCGCTCAACGACGTGGGCGCGGCCCGCAACGCGGGTTGTCCGGTGGTCTGCGTGCCCTATGGCTACAATCACGGCTACGATATTCACGACGCCCAGCCGGACGCCGTGATCGCCTCAATCGCGGATTTGCCCGCCCTGCTGCGCCAACCCGCCTGAATGAACAGCATCTCACTTTCCTTCCTTTTCGCGCGCCCCAAGCCGGCCATGGACTTTCGATGGCGCCGTCCCACCTGACGCCATCCCGCGACGCACCATTTTCCGTTTTCGCTGTTCAAGGCTGCCCCTCATCATGAATCAGAACGAATTTCAGCGCCTGGTCGAACAAGGCTTCAACCGCATTCCGGTCGCCCGCGAGGTCCTCGCCGACCTTGACACCCCACTGAGCACCTATCTCAAGCTGGCCGACGCGCCGTACAGCTATCTGCTGGAATCAGTACAGGGCGGCGAAAAGTGGGGCCGCTACTCCATCATCGGTCTGCCCTGCCGCAAGATCGTCCGGGTGCGCGGCCAGCGTGTGACCGTCGAGCACGCCGGCGAGATTGTCGAGGCGCTGGACTGTCCCGACCCGCTGGCCTGGCTTCAGGAGTTTCAGAACCGCTACCGGGTGCCGGCAACCGGGGAAGGGCTGCCGCGCTTCATCGGCGGTCTGGTCGGCTATTTTGGCTACGACACCATCCGCTACATCGAACCCAAGCTGGCCCGTTGTCCCAACCCCGATCCGCTGGACAACCCGGACATTCTGCTGCTGGTCTCGGAGGATGTGGTGGTGTTCGATAACTTGGCCGGGCGGCTTTATCTGATCACCCTGGTGGACCCGGCGGTGGAGCGGGCCTACTCCCGCGCCCAGCAACGCCTGGATGAGTGGAGCGAACTGTTGCGCGCTCCGCGCTCGCTCTATGCGCCGTATCGCCCTCATCCGACCGCGCGGGAGATCGAATTCGTCTCCGGCTTCACCCAGCAGGGATTCGAAAACGCGGTCGAGCGGATCAAGGAGTACATCCTGGCTGGCGATTGCATGCAAGTGGTGCCATCGCAGCGCTTGTCGGCACCGTTTCGGGCCGCGCCGCTGGATCTGTACCGGGCGCTTCGCGGTCTGAACCCTTCGCCTTACATGTACTTCTTCAATCTGGGCGAGCTGCACATCGTCGGGTCCTCGCCGGAAATCCTGACCCGGCTGGAAGACGGGCTGCTGACGGTGCGACCCATCGCCGGCACTCGCCAGCGCGGCGCGACCGAGGAGCAGGATCAGGCATTGGAGGCCGAACTGCTGGCCGACCCAAAGGAGCTGGCGGAACATTTGATGCTGATCGACCTGGGCCGCAACGATGTGGGTCGGGTCAGCGAAATCGGTAGCGTCCGATTGACCGAGAAGATGGTGGTCGAGCGCTACTCGCACGTCATGCACATCGTCTCGAACGTCACCGGCCGCTTGCGGCCCGGCTTGACGGCCATCGACGCGCTGCGCGCCACCTTCCCGGCGGGCACCCTCAGCGGTGCGCCCAAGATACGGGCCATGGAAATCATCGACGAGCTGGAGCCGGTCAAGCGCGGCATCTACGCCGGTGCGGTCGGTTACCTGTCCTGGTCCGGCAACATGGACACCGCCATCGCCATTCGCACCGCCGTGCTCAAGGATGGGATGCTGCATGTCCAGGCCGGCGCCGGCATCGTCGCCGACTCGATTCCCGCAAGCGAGTGGGAGGAAACCATGAACAAGGGCCGTGCGCTGTTCCGGGCGGCGGCCCTGGTGGAGCGGGGGCTGGACGAACCGAGGACGGTGGGCGAGCGGTAGCGCGCCGCCGGTTCAGGCGAACAGAATCAGCAGCCACACCACGGCGGCGTTGAGTAGCGCCACGAACACCGCCGCCGAGCCGATGTCCTTGGCCCGGCCCGACAGTTCGTGGCGTTCCGGGCCGATGCGGTCGATGGCCGCCTCGATGCCGGTGTTGAGCAACTCGACGATGACGACCAGCAACAGACTGCCGATCAGCAGCACCCGCTCCACCGCGCTGTCGCCCAGCCACAGCGCCAGTGGCGCGAACGCGGCACACAGCAGCGCCTCCTGCCGAAACGCTTCCTCGTTGCGCCACGCCGCTTTTAGCCCCGCCCAGGAATAGCCGGTGGCGTTGATCAGTCGACGCCAACCAGTATGGTTTTGGAAAGCCATCGTGGATCAGGATTTGGCCGGCCGCCAGGCCAGATCCATGTCGCGAGCGGCCCGCACCTCGTCCAGGCGCCGCACCGGTCGATGGTGGGGAGCACCCTTGACCTGGTCGATGTGGGTTTCGGCTTCCCGCTGAATTTGCGCCATGGCCGCCACGAACGCATCCAATTCTTCCTTGCACTCGGTCTCGGTCGGTTCGATCAGCAGGCATTCCGGGACCAGTAGCGGAAAATACGTGGTCGGGGCGTGAAAGCCGAGATCGAGCAACCGCTTGGCGAAATCCATCGCGGTGACGCCAAGCGTCTTGGCCTGGCGCTTGAGGGTAACGATGAATTCGTGGCTGGCCCGTCGTTGCGGGAAGGCGGGATCGAAACCCGCTTTCGCCAGTTCCGCCATCAGATAGTTGGCGTTCAGGGTGGAGTATTCGGCAACCCGGCTCATGCCGGTCCGGCCCAGCATCCGGGCGTAGACGTAGGCGCGCAACAGCACCCCGGCGTTGCCCATGAACGCCGAGAGCCGACCGATGCTCTGGGGCCGGTCGGCCTCGCTCAGCCAGCGGTAACGCTCGCCCTCCCGACCGACCATGGGAACCGGCAGGAACGGCTCCAGCCGGGCGTTGGCCGCCACCGGCCCCGCGCCGGGACCACCGCCACCGTGCGGGGTGGCGAAGGTTTTGTGCAGGTTCATGTGCATCACGTCGAAGCCCATGTCGCCGGGCCGGGCCTTGCCGAGAATGGCGTTGAGGTTGGCGCCGTCGTAATAAAGCAGACCACCAGCGGCGTGGACGATGGCGGCGATTTCGGCGATGTTGTGTTCGAACACGCCCAGGGTCGAGGGATTGGTCAACATCAGGCCGGCAGTTTGCGGCCCCACCGCCTGGCGCAGGGCGGCGAGGTCGACGTCGCCGTGGGCGTCGGTGGGGATTTCACGAACCGTGAAGCCGCACATGATGGCGGTGGCGGGATTGGTGCCGTGGGCGGCGTCGGGAACCAGCACTTCGCGGCGAGCGTGGTCGCCCTGGGTGACGTGATAGGCGCGGATCATCGCCATTCCCGCGAATTCGCCCTGCGCGCCAGCCATCGGCGTCAGCGAGACTGCTTCCATCCCGGTCACTTCCCGCAACATCTCCTGCAATTCGTGCAGACAGGCGAGAAAACCCTGACTGACGGATTCCGGAGCCAGGGGGTGGCGGCCGAGAAAACCGGGCAGCGAAGCCAGCCGATGGCAAACCCGCGGGTTGTACTTCATGGTGCAGGAGCCGAGCGGGTAGAAATGGGTGTCGATGGAGAAATTCTTCTGCGACAGCCGCGTGTAGTGACGCACCGCTTGAAGCTCCGACACTTCCGGCAGCGGCGCGGAGCGCGGGCGACGCAACGATGTGGGGATGTCGGACAGCGCATCCTCGGGCACGGCGGCGGGGGTAACCGCCCGACGGCCAGGGCGAGACTGGTCGAAGATCAGCATGAGAAGCACCAAGGGTTCGAGGAATCGTTGAGGCGATCAGTCGAATTTTACCCGACCGGGAAATTTTGGAGCGATGGCGGACTGTTCCCGCTTTCCGGCCGGATCGTAAAACTCCAGGTCGCCTTGCTCGCTGCAAATCCAGACCTCTCGGGCGCCCGCGTCGAAATAGAGCACTTTTTTGTGCAATTGTTGCGCTTTGGTATTGCCGGGCGACATCACTTCGACGCAGATTTCCGGGGCGATGGGGCTCGCCGTTTGATCCCAAACTTGAGCGAGAATTTCATCGGAAACCCAGACCACGTCGGGCGCCTTGACGTTTTCCGAAGTCATGACGGGAAACTCCTGTAAAACCCGGCCGTGGTCCAGCAAGGATTTGAGAATGCTGGCGATGCGTTCTTGAAACAGAACGTGCTGGATGCTGGCGGGACTCATGAGGATTTGGCCCCATTCATTGAGTTCGATCTTATAGGGCAAATCCTTGAGCGCGGGATCATCGCAGACTTGGTTCCAGTCCATCGCCACGGCCCCCATTGGGCTGGATTATCCCAGCACCGCCAACGCCGCTTCGTAGTCCGGTTCCTGGGCGATTTCCGGAACCAGTTCGGCATGGCGCACTTGGTTGGTTTCGTCCAGTACCACCACGGCGCGGGCGGTCAATCCGGCCAGTGGTCCATCTTCCAGCAATACGCCGTAATCCTTGGCGAACTTGCGCGAGCGCATCATCGACAGGGTGACGACGTTGTTCAACCCCTCGTTGCCGCAAAAGCGCTTCTGGGCGAACGGCAGATCGGCGGAGATGATCAGAATCACGGTGTCGGAATGGGCCTTGGCGTGTTCGTTGAACTTGCGGGTGGACAGCGCGCACACCGGGGTGTCGAGGCTCGGCACGATGTTGAGCAATTTCTTCTTGCCGGCGAAATCGGCCAAGGTGACATCCCTGAGGTCGGCGGTGACCAGTTTGAAGTCGGGAGCGATTGCGCCGACGGTGGGCAAATCGCCGTTGGTGTGGATCGGTTTGCCTTTGAAGGTCAGGGTTGCCATGGGTTGGGTCCTCTGGTGGCGGGTCAG
The DNA here is from genome assembly GCA_046347555.1 of Candidatus Competibacteraceae bacterium. GTDB lineage: Bacteria > Pseudomonadota > Gammaproteobacteria > Competibacterales > Competibacteraceae > Contendibacter. The sequence goes on from JAXMFY010000004.1 coordinate 55,528, forward strand.
GGTATGGGACCGGCGAAAATCGTTCGCGTTTTCAGCTTACCTGATTCCAAAATTTCTCGTGGGAGAATTGCCGCTACGGCAACATCCCTGCGTTCGCCGGCGGTCGACTCCAAAACAGCGCGTGCAATCGCGTCAGCGTCTCCGGGTCCGAGATCAGGTCGCGTTTCTGGGCCGCGCTCAGACTGTCCGGCCCTTCCTCCTCCAACTGATGAATCAGACCTTCCAGGTAATGCCGGCGCCGCTTGCCCGGCGACTCGCGCGGCGGCAGCAGCGACAGATGCAGCGCGTTGACGTAGGGATCGGTCAGCGCCTGGACGAAGCGGCTGGCGGGCCTCTCCCACAACACCGGCAGGACCGGCTCGTCCTCCTCCAGATTTTCCGCCAGATAATCCAGCACCACCAGCGGTTCGGTTTCCTCCGGGGTCAGGAACAGGCCCAGTTCCCGCGCCTGGCGCCCCAGGGCGATGCTGCTGGACAGCATGGAGACCGGGATGGCCAGCACCAGCCCCACCAGCACCGGAATGAACCACCAGAAGAACGCCGGCACGTACTGGTAGCTCAGCACGCCGGCGACGATGCCGATCAGGGTCTGCACCCCGTGGGTCAGCGCCGCCTCCCGCAAGCCGGTCATATGGTCGCCACGCTGCTGCGGCGGCCAGCCAACGGCGCGACGCATCAGGATGGCGAGCACGAACTTGGTCTGAAACAGCATGAGTACTGGCGCGGTCAGCACCGAGAACAGCGTCTCCAGGGCCACGCTCAGGGTGGCTTTAATCATTCCTCCGTAGGCGCGGCGCAACCGGCCATCCTTGAGCAGAAGCAATAGCGCCAGTCCCTTGGGCAGGAACAGCATGGTCAGCGTGACCAGTAGCACGGTGGTCATTTCCACGGCGAACGACACCGGCCACACGGGCACCCAGTTCTCGCCAAAAAAGTACACCGGCTCATGCCGGGTCTGGAAATAGGCATCGATTCCGGTGGCGAGCAGGAACAGCAGCCACAACGGCGAGGCGGCATAGGACATAACGCCCATCAGAAAATGTAGCCGACTCAGGGCGTTGAAGCCGCGCGACAGCGCCAGCCGCAGATGCTGGAGGTTGCCCTGGCACCAGCGGCGGTCGCGCTTGGCATAATCGATCAGGGTCGGCGGGATTTCCTCGTAGCTGCCTTCCAGATCGTAGGCCAGCCATACTTCCCAGCCCGCCCGCCGCAACAGCGCCGCCTCGACGAAATCATGGCTCAGGATATCGCCGCCGAACGGCTCGCGCCCCGGCAGCTTGGGCAGGCCGCAGTGATCGAGAAATGGCTGAATGCGGATGATGGCGTTGTGACCCCAGTAGTTGCTCTCGCCCAACTGCCAGTAGTTCAGCCCGGCGGTGAACATCCGCCCGTACAGGCTGCCGGCGAATTGCAGGATGCGGGCGAACAGCGATTCGCGGTTGATCGGCACTGGCGGAGTTTGCAACAACGCCACCCGAGGGTGGCGTTCCATGATCCGCACCATCTCGACCAGGGTTTCGCCCTTCATGATGCTGTCGGCGTCCAACACGATCATGTAGCGGTAGTGACCGCCCCAGCGGGTGCAAAAATCCTCCAGATTGCCGCTTTTGCGGCTGGTGTTCTCCGGTCGGTTGCGATAGAAGATTCGTCCCTTTCCGTCCAGCGCCCGCACCATGTCTTGCCAGCGCAACTCTTCCTCGACCCAAACGTCCGGATCGCGCGTGTCGCTGAGTACGAAGAAATCGAAACCGGCGAGCTGGCCGGTATCGGCCAGGGACCGGTGAATGGCGCGAAGGCCAGCGAACACCCGTTCCGAATCCTCGTTGTAAATCGGCATCAGGATCGCGGTGCGCGACGCGGGCGCGGCGGGATCGGGCGCCAGCCCCGATTGGCGCGAGATCGCCCAACGGTCGCGGCCGGTCAGAATCACGAAAAAGCCCACGAACGCGGTCCAGAACGAGATGCAGATCCAGGAAAACAGGATCGCGTACAGCACCAGCAGGATGAGTTCCATTGGGCTGAGACCATCGGTCTGGAACACGCTGACCATCAGGCCCATCGCGCCCAGGGTCGTCAGCAGCACCAACAGGAAGAACACGACGCGCCGCAAGGCATGTCCCATGATCGGGGGTTGAACGGTTTGGGTCATGACACGTCCAGGAGGAAGGGGGTTACCGCGGTTCAGGCTCAAGGTTGCGGACGCCAAAGTCGGCGCAGTGAAGCCAACGACCCGAACAACTCGATGCGTTGCACCGGCATGGCGCCAGGACTGGGCTCCGGTGTGGGCTCAGCGCGGGCCGCGCGCAGGGCGTCCAGCACGGTGTCGGCCTCACCGGGCGCGGCGAACAGCGCCGCTGGCCAGTTCGGGGCGGCGCCGCTCAACAGCGCGGCCCGCGCCGCCGCCAGTTCCCGCGACGACCGGGGCAGATCGAGCGCCCGCGCCAGCCAATCGTCCAGCAATTCGCCGGCGGCAACGAGCGTCCGCGCCACCGCATCCAGTCCTGGCGCTTCCGGCGACTCGGCGGCGCGACGCAGCGCCTGCTCGCTGAGAGCCGCGATCTGATCCGGATCGCTGACCCCCAGCGCCTGCCAGTAGGCGCCGAGACGAGCGAGCACAAACTCGCTGGAAGGCGCTGGCTGCGATGGCGGCAGATACGGCTCCGCGGCGCTTACTTTGCCGCGGTCCACTGGTAGCTCCAGGTTTCGGTCAACACATCGTTGCCCAGCTTGAGGAAACCGCGCAGTTCCGAGGGGGCGTCGCCTTGCGGCAGCAACTCGAACGACAGGCGCCAGCCATGGGTTTGCGGGTTCTTGTGCACCACCACGTTCTGAATCTGGCCGGTCGAACCGCTGACCACCCCTTCCACGGGAGCATCGTCCGCCAGCCTGGCCAGATTCTCGCCGCCAAAATCGATGACGAATCGCCGCCGTTCGGCCTGCAAATCGCCCGCGCCGCCGGCGCCGACCCGGCTGGACAGGGTTCGGCCGCCCGACGACAGATTCGGTAGATCGAGGAAGAAGGACAACCGGTAGCTGAATTCCAGCTTCTGGCCCGCCTCGACCGGCTTCTCGGGGGTCCAGAACGCGGCGATATTGTCGTAGCGCTCGGCCGTGCTGGGAATTTCGATCAACTGCACCGAACCCTTGCCCCAGTCACCCTGCGGCTCGACCCAAATGCTGGGTCGAATGTGATAGCGCGCCTCCAGATCCTGGTAGTTGTCGAAATCGCGGTCGCGCTGCAACAGGCCGAAGCCGCGCGGGTTGTTGTCCTGGTAGGCGCTGATGCGCAGACGGGTGGGATTGTTCAGCGGTCGCCAGATCCATTCGCCGTTGCCGGTGAGCATCAACAGGCCATCGGAATCATGCACCTGGGGGCGAAAGTCATCGAAGAACCGCTCGTTCATCGCGCCGTGATAGAACATGCTGGTCAGCGGCGCCACGCCGAGTTTCTGCACCTGCGCCTTGTCGCGGACGAACAGACTGGCCTTGACCTCGATCTGGGTGGCGACGCCCGGCTTGATGACAAAGCGATAAGCGCCGGTCAGGCTCCGGCTGTCCATCAGGGCGTAGACGGTCAGTTCGGTGGCGTCCTTGGCGGGTTTTTCCAACCAAAACTCGCGGAAACGGGGGAATTCTTCGGGCTTGGGGAGGCCGGTGTCCACGGCCAGGCCCCGGGCCGAGAGGCCGTAATTCTGCTTCTGGCCAACCGCGCGAAAGTAGCTCGCGCCCAGGAACACCGCGACTTCGTCATAATGGCTGTCGGTGTGCAGCGGATATAGCACCTTGAAACCGGCGAAGCCGAGGTCCTTGGGCAGGTTATCGGGCACCGGGTTCTTGCCGTAATCGAACAGATCGCTGGCGTATTCCACTGGCTTGCCTTCGCCTTCGACGACCACGTTGATGATGACCGGTTCGGAAAAAAAGAATCCGAGCGGCGCGAACTGGATTTCGAATGGCAACCCCTCCGCGCGCCACAAGCTTCTTTCGGCCCGGAAGCGGATGTCGCGATACTGGTCGTAATCCAGATTCTTGAGAAAATCGGGCAGAGTGTTACTGGTCGTCTGGAAGGGTTGCGAGGCCATCACCTCGGCGCGGCGGCGAACGTCGGCAAAGTTGAAGCGTTTGGGCGGCGGAGTTGCGGCTTCAGCGGCTTCGGGCGCGTTGGGTCCGCCAAAGCTCGCCACCGGACCTGTCCAAAGGCCCACCAGCAACGCAAGACTTAGCAGCATTCGAAAGTTCACGGCGTTACGGCTCCATCGTTGGGATGATCCGATCAGATTTGGGGGAAGTCTTTAAACGGGATATTGTATTGCTGTCCGGTCTTTCCGGCCATCCAGATTCGCGGCTTCAAGTGGCCGCGCGCCGTCGGTGGTCCCGAGCGTCCCGTCCATCTTGCCAACGTGAGGATGCCATGCAACTTCGTGAAACCGCGCTGTTTCGTCAGCAATGCTACATCGGTGGTTGCTGGATCGACGCCGATGGTGGCGCCGTCTCGACGATCATGAACCCCGCCACCGGCGAAACGTTGGGCCATGTTCCCGAACTGGGCGCGGCCGACACCCGCCGCGCCATCGAGGCGGCTCACGCCGCGCTGCCCGCTTGGCGGGCGCTGACAGCGTCGGCGCGAGCCGCGATCCTGCGGCGCTGGTTCGGCCTGTTGCTGGAACAGCAGGAGGGGTTGGCGATCTTGATGACCCTGGAACAGGGCAAACCGCTGGCCGAGGCGCGCGGCGAGATCGGCTACGCCGCCAGCTTCCTGGAATGGTTCGCCGAGGAGGGCAAGCGGGTTTATGGCGATATCATCCCGACACCGTGGCCGGATCGGCGGATTCTGGTGCTGAAGGAGCCGGTCGGGGTGTGCGCGGCGATCACGCCCTGGAATTTTCCGGCGGCCATGATCGCGCGCAAGGTCGGGGCGGCGTTGGCGGCCGGTTGCACGATGGTGGTCAAGCCGGCGCCACAGACCCCGTTTTCGGCGTTGGCGCTGGCGGCGCTGGCGGAACAGGCCGGCTTGCCGGCCAGCGTGCTGAACGTGGTTACCGGTCCGGCCCAGGTCATCGGCGATGAAATACTCGACAATCCCTTGGTCCGCAAGCTCAGCTTCACCGGCTCGACCCGCACGGGCAAGTATCTGATGCAGCGCTGCGCCGGCACGCTCAAGCGGTTGTCGCTGGAACTGGGCGGCAACGCCCCCTTCATCGTGTTCGCCGACGCCGATCTCGACGCGGCGGTGGCCGGGGCGCTGGCGTCCAAGTACCGCAACAGCGGCCAGACCTGCGTATGCGCCAACCGGTTTCTGATTCAGGACGAAATTTACGACGCCTTCGCCGCCAAGCTGACCCGGGCGGTGCAAGAACAATTGAACGTGGGCAACGGTCTGGAACCCGGCGTGACGCAGGGACCGCTGATCGACGCGGCGGCGCTGGCGAAAGTCGAACGGCACGTCGCCGACGCCGTGGCCCAGGGAGCGAAAGTGCTGACCGGCGGTCGGCGGCACGCCTTGGGTGGCACATTCTACGAACCCACGGTGTTGAGTGAAGCCACACGGGAGATGCTCGTCGCCCACGAGGAAACCTTCGGACCGGTGGCGCCGCTGTTCCGATTCCACACCGACGCGGAAGCGATCCAGTTGGCGAACGCCACCGAGTTTGGCTTGGCGGCCTATTTTTACAGTCGCGACCTGAGCCGGGTGTTCCGGATGGCCGAGGCCCTGCAATACGGCATGGTCGGTATCAACACCGGACTAATCTCGACCGAGGTTGCGCCGTTCGGTGGGGTCAAGGAATCCGGCTTTGGCCGGGAAGGCTCGAAGTACGGCATCGAGGAGTATCTAAACCTCAAGTATCTTTGCGTTGGCCTTGGCTGAAATCGGTTGGAATGGCCTGGCCCCCGACAATCGTCCTCCAATCCGCGTCCCATGACCCTCACTCAGGAAGTAATTTACATCGGTCTGCTGGTTCTCGGCATTCTGGCCACCTTCGCCACCGCCGGCCTGTTGCTCTGGCTGTGCAGCTTTTCCCGGTTCGCGCCGTTGTTTCGGTCGCTGACCAATTTATCGCCGCAAGTGGTCGCCATCGTCGGGATTTTGTTTGCGCTCTACACCACCTTTTTCGCCAGCGACATCTGGAATATCCGCGACCGGGCGCAGACCGCGATCCAGCAGGAAGCGGAAGCGATGCGCGGACTGTTCCGGCTGGCCGAGCAACAGCCGCCGGCCATCGGCGCGCCGATCATCGCCGCGCTACGGGAATACGCGCGGGCGACGATCCAGGACGAATGGCCGCTGCTGGCGCGCGGCGAGCCGCCCAGCGGGCAAACCCTGGAGCGGTGGCGGGACCTGTTGCGAGCAGTGCTGGCGGAACCGGCGACGAAGGGTTTGCCCACCAGCGTCCACGCCGCCATGGTGCAGGAGGCGGAGCGGGTGCATGTCGCGCGCCATCAGCGGTTGGCCCAAAGCCAGCGCCACGGCGATCCGCTGAAATGGTTCGCCGTGGCTTGTCTGGGCGCGTTCACGTTGCTAACCGTGGCGCTGGTGCATCTCGACAACTGGCGGACCCAGTTGGCGGCGCTGCTGATCTATTCCGCCGCGATCTCGGTCAGCTTCGCGGCGGCCTACTTGCAGCGCAGTCCGTTTCAGGTGTTCGTGGTCAGCCCGCAACCCATCGCGGAATTGATCACGATGGAGTCGCTGCTGGACCGGCGTTGATGACCGCGCGCCGCTTCAAATGGGTTCATGCACGATCTCGCCCAGGCCCGCGCGCCGCAGGGCCTCGTCGAGCAACTGACGAACCTGGCGAGCGGTGTCCAGCTCCAACGCTTGCCGGGACAGTTCGCGCGCCTCGTCCCGGCTGAAGCTGCGGATGGCCCATTTGACCCGCGGCAGGCTGACGGTGCTGGCGCTCAGGCTGTCCACGCCCATCCCCAGCAACAGCACGGCGGCGCCGGGATCGGCCGCCAGTTCCCCGCACAGATTCACTGGCCGACTGGCGCGGCGCCCGCTTTTGATGATGTGGGCGATGGTTTTCAGCATCGCCGGGTGCAGGCTGTCGTACAGAGCGGCGACCCGGGCGTTGTCGCGGTCCACCGCCAGCAGGTATTGGGTCAGGTCGTTGGTGCCCACCGAGAGATAATCCACCCGCGAGGCCAGTTGCTCGGCCTGCCAGGCGGCGGAGGGCACCTCGATCATCACCCCGACTTGTGGGCGCGTCCCGGCATGGCCGTCCTCGCGCAATTCCCGCTCGGCGCGCGCCAGCAACCGCAACGCCTCGTCCACTTCCTCCACGGTGGTGATCATCGGGAACAGAATCCGCAGATTGTCCAGCCCCGCGTTGGCTCGCAGCATGGCGCGCAACTGGGTCAGGAAAATGTCCGGGTGATCCAAGGTGAAACGCATCCCGCGCCAGCCCAGGAACGGGTTGTTTTCCTCGATGGCGAAGTAAGGCAGCGTTTTGTCGCCGCCGATATCCAGGGTGCGCATCACCACCGGCCGGGGCGCGAAGGCGGCAAGCATCGGTCGGTAAAGCTGAAGCTGCTCCTCCTCGCTGGGAAACGATTCGCGCACCATGAAAGCGAACTCGGTGCGGTACAGGCCGATGCCCTCGGCGCCGACCGCGCGGGCGGCGGCGATGTCGGTGGGCAAGCCGGCCTTGGCGTAGAGCGGGATCGGGTAACCATCCCGGGTTTCGGCGGGCAGGTCGCGCAATCCGCCCAATTCGGCCGACAACTCGGCGTCGGCGGTCATGAGCTGTTGATATTCGGCGCGGCTGGCCGGGTCCGGGTTGAGGTAGACCCGACCCTGATAGCCATCCACGATGATCTCGCTGCCTTCGAACCGACCCAACGGCCGGTCGCCCAGGCCCATCACCGCCGGAATGCCCATGGCCCGCGCCAGCAGAGCGACATGGGACAGGGCCGAACCGCGCAAGCAGACGATTCCGGCCAATCGTTCCGGCGGCACCGCCGCCAGATGGGCCACGCTCATCTCCTCGGCCACCAGCACGCAACGGTCGCTCGCCAATTCCAAAGGATAGCTGGGGGCGGCGCGCAGGTGATGCAACACTCGCCGACCCAGATCATGGATATCCTCGGCCCGAGCGCTGAGATAAGGATCCTCGGCCTGCTCCAGCAACCGAACCCGGGCCAGCACGGCATCGCGCCAGGCGGCCGGCGCCCAGCGTCCGGTCCGAATACCAGCGAGCGCGTCTCCAATCAGGCTGTCGCTGCCAAGCAGCATCCGGTGGACCGTGAATAGCGCCTGCTCGGTGGGCGGCAGCAGCGGCGCCAGCCGGTCGCTGGCCGCGCGCAACTCCTCCTCGACGGCGGCGATGGCGGCGTGGAGGGCCGCTTCCTCGGCGGCGATATCCCCGGTCGGACGATCCGGCACGTCGTCGAGATCAGCCAGCAGATGAGGCACGGCGACGGTTCCCATCGCCACGCCCGGAGCGCCAGGCACGCCGCGCAGGGCGCGGGCGCCGGTGGTCAGCGGGTTGAGCAGTTCCTGGGTGGCGCCACTGAGAATGGCGTGATTGAGAATGCTGGCCAGTTGAGCGGCGATGGTGACCAGAAAATCCACTTCGTCTGGCTGGAACTGGCGCACGGCCACATCCTGGACCAACAGCACGCCCAGCACCCGACGATACTGGATCAGCGGCGCGCCCAGGAAGGCGTGGTAAGCCTCCTCGCAGACCTCGCACACCGGGCGGAAGCGGGGATGGCGCGGCGCGTCCTCCAGATTGATCGGTTCCTGGCGTTCGGCGACTAGGCCGACCAGTCCTTCCCCGTGATTGAGCCGGACCTGGCCGACCGCCTGGGGGTTCAGACCAACGGTGGCCATCAGCACATGGTTCCGGTTGTCCTCGTCGGCCAGATAGACGGTGCAGGCAGCCACCCGCATCGTATCTCGAATCCGGTTGACCGTGATCGCCAGCGCGCTGGGCAGGTCCGGCGCGGCGCTGACTTCCTGGACGATACGGCGCAGGGTTTGGAGCATGCAGCGAGATTCCTTCCATCTGGAAATTTTCTGGAGCGTAAGGTAAGCCATCATCCCGACGAAGGGGGATAGCGCCGAATAACGCAATACGGTCGGCAAGTGGTGCATAGCGGCGACTTGGGCGGCCTCGATCAGTCGATCAATGTTAGGGCGGCCCTTCACCTGATAGTTCGTCCCGCGCGATGGGCGGAAGCCCAGTAGAATATACTGACTCCAAGTTACCCAAAGAAGAAGCAAGGCATGAGTGATCCAACTCAGTTGACCAGTGACCCAGCGCGGGCCGGCCGCCTGTTGCGGTGGGCAACCTACGCCTCGGTGACCACCGCCACGGTGTTGATCGCCGGCAAGCTGGCAGCGGCGCTGATGACCGGATCGGTCAGCGTGCTGGCCTCGCTGGTGGATTCAATGATGGACGTGGCGGCATCCCTGATCAATTTGCTGGCGGTGCACTATTCCCTGCAACCACCCGACCGCGAGCATCGGTTCGGCCACGGCAAGGCTGAACCGCTGGCGGGTCTGGTCCAGGCGGCATTTATCACCGGCTCGGCGGTGTTTCTGATTTTGCACGCGGTGGATCGGCTATTGCACCCACAGCCGCTGAACGATGCCCTGGTCGGCGTCGGTGTGCTGCTATTCTCCATCGTCGCCACGGTGGTGCTGCTGGCGTTTCAGCATCATGTGATCCGTCGCACTCAGTCCACGGCGATTCGGGCCGACGCGCTGCATTACGCCACCGACCTGTTGACCAACGCCGCCACCATTCTGGCGCTGGGTCTGGCGATGCTGGGCTGGCCGTTCGCCGATCCGGTTTTCGCCATCGGCATCGCGCTGTACATTCTCTACAGCGCCGGCCAAATTGGCCATGAAGCGGTGCAATTGCTGATGGATCACGAACTGCCGCCCGAAGTCCAGGCGCGCGTCAAGGAGATCGTGCATAGGCACGGGCAGGCGCGCGGGGTTCACGATGTTCGAACCCGCCGTTCCGGGCAGACCTACTTCATCCAGTTGCATCTGATGCTGGACGATCAAATGCCGCTGGTGGAGGCGCACCGGATCGCCGACGAGGTGGAGGCGGCGATCATGGCGGCCTTTCCCAACGCGGACGTGCTGATTCACGAGGATCCGGCCAGCGAGCCACCACCGCGACCGTTGTCGGCATAGCGTGGGCGGCTTGGAAGCGGAAACCGGTGATGGGAAGGCGGGGTGAATAAGGAGTGGCGGAGAGGGTGGGATTCGAACCCACGGACCCTCGCGGGTCAACGGTTTTCAAGACCGTCGCAATCGACCGCTCTGCCACCTCTCCAAGCCAGGCTGGATTGTAACCGGCCCTCCCTGGCCGCGCCAGCAGTGGACCGGATTGCGTTCAAACCTCGCCAATTAGTGCTGAAGTTGAAGTGGTTGATAGGTCCCGGCGGGCGTTTCCACGCTTTCGGTGATAGCCGCGGGGAGCATGGGGAAGATAGCCATCGGCGTCGCTTCGGTGTCCGCCTGAAGGGGCGTCGCCTCAGCGGAAGACGGGCAAGAGACCGATCCGAACTTGTTGACCAGCGAATTGCCTTCGACATCGAGTTGGAACCGGTAACAGCCGTTGGCGGCCATGGTGACCGTTCCCGACCCCGAGGAGTTACCACAGGCGGAAGAGACTTGAGCGGTAAAATTCTTGGTGCCGGCGGTCGTGCTGGCGAAGCTGTCAAGAGTGGAAGCGCTGGTGCAGGAGTTGGATACGGATTGTCGGGTCACGCCATCAATCGTTACGGAATAGGTACTGGTAAAGACCGAGCCATTGTTACTGCAGCAGGTATTGTTGTACGAGTTCCACCGCGCGGTTCCCCCGCCCCCGCCACCCCCGCCACCGGGATTGATGGCTCCCGCGAAGCTGATGTTCCCCTGGACGAAGACTTGCAGGATGATGGTGCCGTTGGCCTCGGTGGGCAAATCGGTCAGATCAAACTGGCCAAACGGCAGATTGGCCGTACCGCCTTCGCAGCGCGGAGAACCTGGCCCACAGGTGAACATGCAACGGCCACTGGCTAGCGCCAACGCACAGGCGAGGTTGCCATTGGAAGCCAGCGCCGTCCCAGTGATCCGGTAACGTCCGGAACTAAGTTGCGTCACGGAGGTTACGGTGGCACCAGCCTGTTGCGCCAGCGCGGGCGTTGCCGTGGCGAGGAGCATCAATGGAATGATGAGAATGTTTGCCGATACACCCAAATTTTGGTAGGACATGGTTCCTCTCCTCAGGTTTTGAGATGGACTAGGAAATAACAACCTTGATCCCGACGCCAATCCCTGGACTCCTAAAAACTCTTTTTCATGAGAGTATAATCGCAAAAAATCGGTTCTCCGTCACGCGGACCCACGAAACGTGCGCTCGCTGGCTCAAGGGCGCATCCAGCATCGAAATTAGATAACGCAATGACAAATGGTGGAATTTAATCCGGAAGCGCCCATTGACATCGTAATCCCGGTCTATCAGGGATTGGCGGTTACCCGTCGCTGTCTGGATAGCGTGCTTGGCCACCAGCAACGATGCCCCCACGAAGTCATCGTCATCGACGACGCCAGTCCGGAGCCCGAATTGGCGGATTATCTGAACGAACTGGCTGAGACCGGGCGTCTCACCCTACTGCGCAATTCCACCAACCAAGGCTTCGTGGTGACCGCCAACCGTGGTCTGGCCCTGCACCCGGATCGCGACGTGGTGTTGCTCAACAGCGATACCGAGGTCAACGGCGACTGGCTGGATCGGCTGGCGCGCTGCGCCTATGCCGACGTCACGATCGGGACGGTCACGCCGTTTTCCAACAACGCCACTATTTGCAGTTACCCTCGCTTTTGCGAGATCAACGAATTGCCGCCCGGCTTGTCGCTGGCGGCGACCGATGCCCTGTTCCTACGCGCCAACGCTGGGCGCTGGTTGGAGATTCCCACCGCCGTGGGTTTTTGCATGTACATCCGCCGGGATTGCCTACGAGTGGTCGGTGGCTTCGACGAGCACAACTTCGGCTCGGGATACGGTGAGGAAAACGATTTCTGCATGAGGGCGGCCGAGGCGGGCTGGCGTCATGCGCTCTGCGCGGATACCCACGTTTATCACATCGGCGGCGTCAGTTTCGGCGAGCGGCAGGAACAATTGCGGACCCAGGCCCAGCAAACTCTGGCCGGGTTGCATCCCGATTACCATCAGCGAATTCAGACCTTTATCCGGGCTGATCCAGTGAGACCCTTGCGCATGGCTGTCGATTGGGAACGCGCGTTGCTGGCGCCCGAGCAGGCACTGTACGTGCTGCGGGAACGCGATGAGGCGCTTGTGCGAATGGCGCAGGAGACCGATCAATCACTCGCCCGCGAGCAACAAGTCACTGCTAGGCTGGAACAAGCACTCCGAACCGCCGAGGCATTGTTGGCTCAGTCGCGGGACGAGATACAACAACGGGACTTGGCGCTCACTGAAGCCCAACACTATGTCCGGGAACGGGAAGCCGATATCGCCCTGTTGGAGACCCGGATACAGTCAATGCAGGACGATCTAATGCAATCCATGCAGCAAAACCGCGAGTTAACGGCCGATTTGGCAACGCTGCGCGCGCAAAACCTTCAACTGACAGCGCAACTTGATGAGATTCGCTCTTCCAAAGTATGGCGCTACACGGAGTTTCTCAGAAAATACAGAGCGTCTCAGGAAATTATGAATCCAACCGTGCATCTGTTTACCAGCATCACCGCCAATTATCTACCCAAGGCACGGGTGCTGGCGCAATCAGCCAAGCGTCAGTCGACTAATGTTCGTTTTCACCTGTTGCTGTGTGACGATTATCCAGCCGACGCGGATCCAGCCGCCGAGCCATTCGATTCGATCATCGATGTGACGGAGTTGCCGATTCCAGATCGAGAAGCCTGGCTGTTCGGTCACACTGTGGTAGAGATGTGCACCGCAGTCAAGGCACTAGGTTTTCTGGAGATCGCCCGTCGTTTTACCGCTGAAAAAATCTTCTATTTCGATCCGGACATAGTGATCATGTCCGGCCTTGATGGCCTGATCGAACGGTTGAACGATTACAACATCCTGCTGACGCCCCATCAGACCGAGCCGGAGCAGTCGCTGGATGCAGTCGTTGATAATGAAATTTGCAGCCTCAAGCATGGAGTTTTCAATCTGGGCTTTTTGGGCGTGCGGACCAGCCCCGAGGGTCTGCGCTTCCTGAATTGGTGGGCTGAACGGCTGCGTTATTTCTGCCATGACGATATCGCCGGTGGGTTGTTCACCGACCAGCGATGGATCGATCTGGCGCCGACTTTTTTCGATGGAATCGCCATTCTGCGTGAGCCGGGTTACAACGTGGCGACCTGGAATCTTACTCACCGCTTGGCCGCCGGTTCGCTGGAAGGAGGCATCACCATCAATGGTGAGTCACTCAGTTTCTATCATTTCTCGGGGTTCGATGGCGGCGCCCAAGAAATCATGCTGAAGAAATATGCTGTCGCCAACTCGGTGTTGTTCGACCTGCGCCGCTGGTATATTGATGAATGCCAACGCATGGGTCAAGACGAGCTGGGTGACCGTCGTTGCCGTTATGACGCCTTCGACAATGGCGAGCGCATCACCCGGGCGCAACGGTTGCTCTATCGCTCCCGGTTGGATTTACGACGGGCTTTTCCCGATCCCTTTCGCACCGAGGGCCATTCTTATTACCACTGGTATCAGATGAACGCTGCCGGTGCTGGCGATGAAACTCTGGAAACCGACGCGACGTTGCGCGCCGAATTGATGGATGCTCGCCGCGAGTTGGATTTGATCCATCGTTCCCGCAGTTGGCGGTTGGCACGGGCACTGGCCCGGTTGTTTAATGTCTTCCGCTAAGCATCGCTGACCGGTCCTGGCTCCGTTTGGCTGCCGTCTGTGCCTGAAAAACCGGTGCGGCCATTTGCGGATCCATACTGGAACGATAGAGCTTGATTTAGCATTCCTGTAGCGCTCTTGTGTAATTTGTATAATCGCCATTTCGAATCTCCCGGCGCTAAGCGCCACTCCTCCTCGTCCAGGGAGGCGAAAACCGGTAATTTGAATGGAATTGCTCTGAATAGAGGCGGCACTAATGATTAACGATAAGGAATTTGATAATAAATTTAACTTTGTGATAGAGATATTCAAAAAATGGATGCCAAAAAATTTTGATTTTTCGAAATCAGTTATTATGGATTTTGGTTGTGAGTTTGGAATAATGGCTTTAGCGATTGCATTAAAATTGAAGCCAAAAAAGGTTATCGGGGTAGATATTAATTCATATCATAATCAGTTGCTTGATATGGTGAAAGGCCAATTAAATATCTCATATCTCCCAGAAAATCTGGAATTCCATCAAACCTTGCCCAATGAAAATCTCTCAAAAAAATTTAAAGTAGATGTTGTTTTTTCATGGTCAACATTTGAACATATTAACCGTCCCTATCTTGAGGAGATTATCAGAGAGCTAAATAATTGTCTGTCAGAGAGTGGGTTGATATTCATTCAGATAGCACCTTTATATTACTCAGCATTTGGTTCGCATCTTAATTCACTGATTAATGAACCATGGGCACACTTACTGATGCAAAATAATTTGTTCAGACACGCCGCCATGAATGTTCCAAAACACGATACGGTTTACAAAAATGAACAGGATGAAAATTATCAGAGGATAAAAGAGGCGACTTGGAGTTGTTATGAAACACTCAACAAAATTACCGCAGATGAACTTATTGAACTGTTGGAAAGCAATGGTTTTAAACTATTGCAGCAAATAAGAACAATGTGCGACATCAAACCACCACAAAGACTCAGGCGGATTTTCCACGATGAGATTCTCAGTACTGAACAAATTGTCGCGCTTTTTCAGAAAACGGCTCCCATCCCAAAACAGTATAATCATCCTCAAAAAGAAGTGATTGCTCATATCCCTTGTTCTAACCATCCTCTCGGTGGGAGAAAATTTGGAGAAGGGGGCTACTTACGCCGCAAGCTGGATTTGATCCGCTGTTCCCACAGTTGGCGGCTAGCCCGGGCCTTGGCCCGACGACTGTCCGATGTATTCCGCTAATAGGTTTGGTTGTCTGCCACAGAGCTACTGGCCGCACCCGAAAAACCGACGTGCGATCTGCCTGCCAGTTCGGGCTGAAACTATGGGACTGTTGGCCGGCACGCTGTCGGTTTTGGCCCGTAATACCTCGCCCAGCGTCGATATCGTAGTGTTACCGCTGCTGGACGTGGATCGGGCGCAATTACAGCAAGCGTTGCGCGAATTACCCACGGTGGCGCGAGTGTCGCTGGTGGACACCGCGGATTATGATCATCCCTGGCAAGCCATTCTGCGTGGATTGCCGCCCGATTATAGCGATTGCGATCTCGTGCTGGCACAGCCCGGATTGGAAGTTCCTCCAGGCTGGGACGAACGGTTGGCGCTGGCGGCCTATGGCCAGGAATCACGCGTCGCCGCCGTTTCTCCCATGAGCGACAGCATTCCCCTATTCAGGCTGCTAGATCGAAACGCCGACCAGATCGCTCTGGACATGCTCGACCGCTGGCTGTTGGCCCTGAGTCCACGGCGCAACATTGAAATGCCAGTGCTGTTTGGTGGTTGTTGCTATTTGCGGCGGGCGGCGCTGCGGGACATCGATGCCAGACTGGACGCCGCCGCGCGAGACCGGGGTTGGGATGAAACGCCGATCTGGCTGGCGCAACTGCTCCGGGAACAGGGCTGGCACGCGGTCTGCTGTGACCATGTGTATGTGCGGGACCGGGATGCCGGTCGCCGATTTGAGAGGAGCGGTATTGCGCGGTTGGAAGACGTGCAATGGATCGAGCGGATTCATCCCCTAACCGGTTTAAGGTTTGCGCTTGACGACCTGTTGCGGCGGGGAGTGGCGACCGAGGATGCGCCGCCGACGCCCCGGCCGACGCAACTGCACATCGCCCATAGCTGGGGAGGGGGCTTGAACCGCTGGGTGCAGCAGTATTGCGAGCATGATCGGGAGCGGGACAATCTGGTGTTGCGCTCCATCGGCACTTGGGGCGCTTTCGGCCAGCGCATCGCTCTGTACCGCTCGGCGGTGATGGATCAGCCACTGCGCTACTGGGAACTGGGTTATCCTATCCGCGCCACCGCGACCGCTCATCTGCAATATCGGGCGATCCTGGAGGAGATCATTGCCGACTTCAAGATCGAGGTCGTTCTCGTTTCCTCATTGATCGGTCATGCGCTGGATGCGCTGACCAGCGGGTTACCGACGATTTTCGTCGCCCACGACTATTACCCGTTCTGTCCGGCGGTCGTCATCCACTTCGGCGCAGTCTGTACGGCGTGTGAATTGCCGCGCCTGACGCATTGTTTTGCCGAGAATGAACAAAATCGATTCTTTGGCAACGTCTCTGCGGAGGAATGGATCAGTCTTCGACGGCGGTTTGTCGATTTGATCGTGGATGATCGGATTTTGTTCGTGGCGCCTTCGGAATCGGTGTCCCGACACTGGCGAACCTTGCTGCCCACCCTCGCCAACAAGCCATTCGCCCACGTTTCCCACGGGGTGGATTTCGCGCCGGAACGGCTGCCGACGCCGCCGGCTGGCGATAAACTGCGGGTTGTGGTTCTGGGCAGTCTCGCGCCGCAAAAGGGCCGCGGACTGCTGGAACAGCTTTGGCCGCAAATAGCGGCCAAGGTGGATTTGTATCTGGTGGGCTGTGGCGAGGAAGGCGAGGTATTTCGCGACCAGCCCGGCGTCACACTGACGCCGAGTTATCAACACGATGAACTGGCCAGCCTCATGGCCGCCATTCAGCCGGAAGTGGGTTTGTTGTTGTCCATTTGGCCCGAGACGTTTAGCTACACCCTCAGCGAACTTTGGCTCCTGGGCATCCCGGTGGTGGCGACCCACCTCGGCAGTTTCGCCGACCGGATTCAGGATGGCGTCAACGGCTTTCTCTGCCCGCCCGAGGCGGCGGCGATTGCGGAAAAGTTGCGCTGGATCGCCGCCCATCGCGCTGTTCTGGACCCGCCGCGCGCCTGGCTGGCCAGGTTCCGGCATCGCCGGATGGACGAGATGGTGGCTGATTACCATGCGCTGACGCCATTGCCGACTTTCGCCGCGCCGCGCTATTTCGCTACCCCAGTGGCGCCAACGCCGGTCGAGGGAGACGCTCCTGCTCGGGCGCTGTACGTGGACGCACAGGCGCCTTTCACGCAGGTGCTGGATGAGTTCGGCGATTACGCGCGCCAGAAACTCCTCGCCAGTCCGCGTCTGCGCGCCTGGCAAAAACGTGGGCTGGCAGCGCTGCTGGCGGGCGGATTGCGCGTGATGAGAACGGTAGCCACCCTGCGGCGCAAGGACTGAGGACAAGTCAGGTGCATTTTCCCCAAAAATTGCTTTTAATTAGCGTATTAGATAGGGAACGGTAGCCGATTCCGGCTAGCCTGGTTCCGGCGTCCTTCCCTAAAATCCTGAATCATCGCGGGGACGCAACGGTGCCGCCCCGTCTCCTCCAACCCAAAGACCAATCGACAAATCGAAGGAGTGCCCGGTGGAACGCGAAAGTATGGAATATGACGTAGTCATCGTCGGCGCTGGCCCGTCCGGGCTGTCGGCGGCCATCCGTCTGAAGCAACTGGCGGCGGAGAACGGCCAGGAGGTGAACGTCTGCGTCATCGAGAAAGGCTCCGAGGTCGGCGCGCATATCCTGTCCGGCGCGGTGGTGGAGCCACGCGCCCTGAACGAACTGATCCCGGACTGGAAGGAACGGGGCGCGCCGTTGAATACTCTGGCCACGGCAGACCGCTTTCTGTTCCTGACCCGCGAAACCTCGTACAAGCTACCCACCCCGCCGCAGATGAACAATCACGGCAACTACATCATCAGTCTGGGCAACCTGTGCCGCTGGCTGGCTACGCAAGCCGAGGAACTGGGCGTGGAGATTTACCCCGGCTTCGCCGCCGCCGAGGTGCTCTACAACGATGACGGCGCGGTGGTCGGGGTAGCGACCGGCGACATGGGCATCGACCGGGAAGGCAATCCCACCGACCAGTTCACGCCGGGGATGGAACTACGCGCCCGTTACACGCTGTTCGCCGAGGGCTGCCGTGGCTCGCTGACCAAAACCCTGCTCGACCGGTTCCAATTGCGCGAGGGCGTGGACCCGCAGACCTACGGCATTGGTATCAAGGAACTATGGGAAATCGACCCGGCTCAGCATGATCCAGGCAAGATTATTCACACTGTCGGCTGGCCGCTGGATGCCAGCACCTATGGCGGTTCTTTCCTCTACCATCTGGAAAACCATCAGGTCGCGGTGGGATTCGTGGTCGGCCTGGGCTACGAAAACCCGCACCTGTCGCCGTTCGAGGAATTCCAGCGTTTCAAGACCCATCCCGATATTCGTCCCACCTTCGAGGGCGGCCGGCGCATCGCCTACGGCGCGCGCGCCATCTCGGCTGGCGGTATCCAGTCCATTCCCAAGCTGGTCTTCCCCGGTGGCGCGCTGGTCGGAGACACCGCCGGTTTCCTCAACATGCCCAAGATCAAGGGCACCCACACCGCGATGAAGTCGGGGATGGTGGCGGCGGAGGCGGTGTTCGCGGCGGTCGCGGCCGGGCGGGGCGCGGACGAGGTGGCGGAGTATCCCGAGGCGCTGCGGCAAAGCTGGTTGTGGGAGGAACTCTATCAGGTTCGCAACATCAAGCCGTCGTTCAGTTGGGGATTGTGGGCGGCCATCGCCTATTCGGCGCTCGACACCTACGTATTCCGGGGCAAGGCGCCGTGGACCTTCCACCACAAGCCGGATCACGCCAAGCTCAAGAAGGCCAGTGAATGCCCAAAGATCGAATATCCCAAACCGGATGGCGTGATCAGCTTCGACCGGTTGTCCTCGGTGTTCATCTCCAACACCAATCACGAGGAAGATCAGCCCTGTCACTTGACCCTGAAGGATCCGACCGTCCCGATCCAGATCAATCTGGCGCTGTACGATGCGCCGGAGCAGCGCTACTGCCCGGCGGGGGTCTATGAAATCGTTTGGGACAGCGATGGCGGTAACCCGCGCTTGCAGATCAACGCCCAGAACTGCGTCCACTGTAAAACCTGCGACATCAAGGACCCCACTCAAAACATCAACTGGGTGACGCCGCAGGGCGGCGGCGGGCCGAATTATCCGAACATGTGAGCGTTGAAGCTCGGAAAAAGCCCGGCGCGTCCGGGCTTTTTTGTGCAAACTATCGCGCCAGTCTGATTTTAGGAGCCCGTTTGCATGTCCACCGCGCCCAACTTGCCGCTGCTGATCGAACCGGAGCAGCTTCAACCGCATCTCGCCGACCCGGCGATCCTGATCGTCGATCTGTGCGAGCCGGCCCGCTACGCCGCCGGGCATATTCCCGGCGCGGCGCATCTCGATTATGCGGACCTGGTTCGGGTTGAGCCGCCGGCAATGGGCCTGTTGCCGACCGAGGCGTGGTTGAGCGAAGTCTTCTCCAGCCTTGGCTTGACGCCAGACCGGCATGTGGTGGCCTATGACGAAGAAGGCAACGGCTGCGCCGGACGCTTGCTGTGGACGCTGGCGACGCTCGGCCACGAACAGGTGTCGCTGCTCAACGGCGGCATCCATGCCTGGGAGGCCGCCGCCAGCCCCTTGGAGGCTCGACCCCACCATCCGCCGCGCGGCGCTTACCACGCCCGTTTCACCGATCCACCGACGGCGGTGGCCGACAAGCACTATATCCTGGCGCGGCTGGGCCAGCCGGACCTGGCGCTGCTGGACACTCGCACTCCCGCCGAATTCACCGGCCTGGACCTACGCGCCGCCCGCGGTGGCCATATCCCCGGCGCGGTGAACCTGCCCTGGACCGACGCCATGGACCCGCAACGGCAACTGCGCTTGCGGCCCGACCCGGTGTTGCGGAAATTGCTGGAGCAGCGCGGCGTCACCCCCGACAAGGACGTTGTCGTTTACTGTCAGACCCATCATCGTTCGGCGCATACCTATTGGGTGTTGCGCTATCTGGGCTATCCCCGGGTGCGCGGCTATTCCGGCGCCTGGTCGGAATGGGGCAACGATCCCCGTCTGCCGGTCGAACGCTGACCAGTTCACCGCAAAATCGATTCGGCCATGTCCGCGGCCACGAACAGCCGTTCGCGATAAAAGCGCAACTCGTCGATGGAATCGCGGATATCCTGCAAGGCCAGATGGGACGAGGTCTTGCCGAAGCCCTTGATCCGCGCCGGATACCAGCGCCGGGCCAGTTCCTTGAGCGTGCTGACGTCCAGGTTGCGATAATGGAAATACGCCTCCAGTTCCGGCATGCAGCGCGCCAGAAAACGCCGATCCTGGCAAATGCTGTTGCCGCACATCGGTGACTGGCCCTTGGGTACGTACAGGCTCAGAAACTCCAGGGTCCGGGTCTCGGCCTCGCGTTCGCTCACGGTGCTGGCGCGAACCCGGGCGATCAAGCCCGATTCGCCATGCTGCTTCTGGTTCCAATCATCCATCCTCGCCAGCACCGCGTCGCTTTGGTGGATGGCCAGCACCGGTCCCTCGGCGAGAATATGAAGTTGACTGTCGGTGACGATGGTGGCGATTTCGATGATATGGTCGGTCTGGGAATCCAGACCGGTCATTTCCAAATCAATCCAGATCAGGTTGTCGGGGGACATGGATTTTTCTTGGGATAGGGTCGGGGTGAAAAGGGAAGTTCGCCGGCGGTGGCCCGACGCGGTTTGTTTACAGGAAGTGTACCCTGAATCCAGCGGTCGCGGGATGGTTCGGGCATGGCCGGACGCCGGCTGACCCAGCGCCAACGGGAACAGATTCGGCGCGGGCAGGAACGCCAGCGCGCGCGCGTCGATCAACGGCTGGAATCCTGGGACGATGCGGGGCTGGGTCCGGCGAGGTCCGGCTTGGTCATCGCCCATCACGGGCGGACCTTGGTGATCGAGGATGAGGAGGGCCGGCTGTACCGCTGCGCCACACGGCAGAACCTGGATCGGATCGCCTGCGGCGACCGGATCGTCTGGCAGGCGTCCGGCGCGGGGGAAGGGGTGATCGTGGCGGTGGGCGAACGCCGCTCGCTCCTGACCCGACCCGATTATCAGGGCCAACCGCGCCCGGTCGCCGCCAATCTCGACGCGGTGGCGGTGGTGCTGGCGCCGGAACCCGAGCCGAGCGAATCCCTGATCGACCGCTATCTGGTCGCCATCGCCGCCGCCGGTATCCAGGGGCTGCTGGTGCTGAACAAGCTCGACCTGCTGGATGCGTCGGCGCTGGCGGCGCTCCGCGAACGACTGGAGCCTTACCACCGGATCGGTTATCCGCTCCTGCTGGCCAGCAGTCATACGGCGCGGGGTCTGAACGATTTACGCGCCTGGCTACGTGGACGCACCAGCCTGCTGGCCGGTCAGTCAGGCGTGGGCAAGTCCTCGCTGATCAAGGCCCTGCTGCCGGACCGTCAAATTCGCATCCAGGCCGTGTCCCAACTCACCGGTCATGGCGCCCATACCACCAGCGGCAGCACGCTTTATCATCTGCCAGATGGCGGTGACTTGATCGATACGCCCGGCGTGCGCAGTTTTGAATTGGGAGAAATCAGCCTGAACGATCTGGATCGGGGTTTCATGGACATCGCCCCCTATCTGGGTCGCTGCCGATTTTCCGACTGCCGCCATGACGCCGAACCAAGTTGCGCCCTGCGGGAAGCCGTCGCGGGCGGCGCCATTGCCCCGCGCCGGCTGGACAGTTACCGGCAATTGCGCGCCGCGCTGGAAGCGGCGGCGAAACCGGGCCGACAACCCTCGTGATCACTTTTTTGCTGTCTGGCATCCTGTTGGGCCTGAGCGGCGGGCTGGCGCCGGGGCCGTTGCTGACTCTGGTCGCCAGCGAGACGCTGCGTCATGGCGCCCGCGCTGGGGTTCGGGTGGCGCTGGCGCCGTTGCTGACCGACCCGCCGATCATTCTGGCGACGGTGTTGCTGCTGCGGCCCTTGACCGACCAGGCCGCACCGCTGGCATTGCTCCATTTGGGCGGCGGCCTGTATCTGGCCTGGCTGGGCTTTCAGGGCGTGCGCTTTCAGGGCGCGGAGCTGGAACCGACCGCCCCAACGGGTTCGCTGTGGCGCGGAATCATCGCCAACTTTCTGAATCCAAACCCTTATCTGTTCTGGCTGGCCGTGGGTGCGCCGACCGTGCTGGCGGCCTGGCGGGAAGGTTGGCTGACGGCGACGGCGTTCGTCGTCGCCTTCTACGCGCTGCTGGTCGGTTCAAAGGTCCTGCTGGCCGTGGCGCTGGGCCGCGCCCGCCGTCTCCTGCGCAGCGGCGGCTATATCGTTCTCATGCGCGGCCTGGGTCTGCTGTTGCTGGCGTATGCGCTGCTATTCCTGCGCGCGGGCGGGCGATTGCTGGCTTGAACCGCCGCCCCGCCACCCGGTTAAACCAAAGCGCGAACCACCCGCGACCAAACCCATCCGTGAGCCCGTCGGGCCGCCGGTTCAGGCCAGCAGCTTCCCGCATTGGGTGGCGAAGAACTCCACCGCTTCGTCCACATCGGCCAACGGCATTTCGTAACCATCGGGTAGATAGCCGTACATGCCCCGTTTGACGCGGTTGTTGCCGGGGTAAAAGACTCGAAGGATCAACTGGGCATGAGGCTGATTCGGACCGGCGTGAAAGTCAATGATGATCTTGTCGCTGAAAATCCAGAAATGATTCACACGGGAATGGGTTTCAATCTGGGGTTTGAGCTTGCGCACTTGCGCCTTGACGGTCTCGAAGTCCCGCTCCAAACCACTGGATCCGTCGTCCTGGCGAACCCGGCTTTGCGCCTGTTGGGTACGGAACTTGTCAACCGCTTGATCGAATATCTTACTGATGTCCTTAGCCATGTTTTCCTCCCGCCACCTGATCTCGCCTCTATTTTGGCACGAGCCCCTTAATTTGCAATCGGGTCGGCGCCACCATCGCTCGCGACGGCGAGCGCGCCGCGCGACATTTCGCAAACCGATCGTGCGAGCGCGATGTTCTTGAACTATGCTGAAATCTCCTGAACTTTTCCAAGGAATAAACTCATGCACATCCCGCAAAACCTACTCGATGGTAGTATTTGCCCGATGACCGCGGTCGTCAGTGGGCTTTGCCTGGCGGGCGCGGCAGTGGCGGCGCATCGGTCGGCGGAAAAACCGCACCCGTTACGCTTCGCGGGGATCACCGCCTTCCTTTTCGCCGCCCAGATGATGAATTTCCCGATCAGCGGCGGCACCTCGGGTCACCTGCTCGGCGGGGTCCTGGCCAGCGCGCTGTTGGGCGTACCATTCGGCGTGCTGGCGCTGGCGCTGGTGGTGGCGATCCAGGCGCTGGCATTCGCCGATGGCGGCCTGACCGTGCTAGGGGCTAACGTGTTGAACATGGCGGTGCTGGGCGCTGGCCTGGGCGGCTTGCTACGACTGGAACTGCTGAAGAGACTACCCGCCGGTGGAAGTCGAGTCTGGATCGCCACCGGCCTGGCCAGTTGGGTCTCGGTGATGCTGGCGGCGGCGGCCTGCGCGATCGAGCTGGCGCTGGCCGGCGTGCTGCCGCTGGCACAGGTCGTACCGGCGATGTTGGGCGTTCACGCCGTGATCGGCGTGGGCGAGGCGCTCATCACCTGCGCGGCGCTGGCGCTGTTCGACCGGCCGGCGGCGGTCGGCGCGGTTTCCGCTTCCCGTGGCTTCGCCGTACCGGCCCTGGCGGCCCTGCTGATCGCGTTGTGTCTGAGCCCGTTTGCCTCGCCGTTGCCGGATGGTCTGGAAGCGGTCATGGCGCACTACCAGGTCCTGCACGAGGCCGCGCCGCTGTTCGTAACCCCTCTGGCGGATTATCAGGTCGCCGGCATCGCCTCCGAAAGCTTGTCCACCGGCTTGGCCGGACTAATCGGCGTTGCGTTGACCTTCCTGACCGCTTGGGCATTGGCCTTACCCTTGACCCGCACCCGCGCGGCTTGACCTTGATGCTGTTTCTTACAGCCCATGACCAGTGATCTCCCCGGCCAGTCCAGCGCCTCGCGGAATGGCCGGTCGTTCACCGGGTTTGCTTGCCTTTCATACTGTCTTGGGCAAGTCACCAATCATTTGTCGAACGCAAAGATCCGCTTCCAGTCGTTTTTCATGCTGATGACGACCCAGCCTTGCTGCTTCGCTTCATCGTAGTTGCTGGTTCCGGCGTAACCATTCGTTGCCCTTGCACCCTGGCGAGGGGGTGAGGGGATGAATGACGAGCGGTTTTGCCGCTTGCCGTCGTTTCAGATTCCGCATCCGCAACGGTGTAAAGGATGCGGTAGTGGCCTTGCCGCACGGGATAACGCTCCTAGCTGGAGAGCTTCTCGGAACCGGGGGGCGCGGGTTTTCCCACAGGGTTTCGATGCGCGCCGGTCATCGCCAGCACTTCAAAATGCGCTCGGCGTGCCGGCCCGCGTCGTCTCGAAGGGGTCGGGCCCGCCGGTTCCGTTCGGTGGCGTGGGTTCAGTGCGCCAGTTGGACCAGGACCTCATCGCGCCCGAGCGAGAGCACGACGCCCTCGCTGGTGCCGGTCAGGTGCATGATCACGCCCGCCTGGTTCCGCATCCACAATTCCGTCTTACCCGACGTGGCGAGTCCGGCCTGCCCCGTTCCCTCCGAATAAGTCCCCTCGAAGTCGGACAGACGGTTCAGCCGGTAGACCTCGCCGCTGGCCTTGACCTGAGAAGCGCCGCCGGGTCCGATAACCGTGCCGACGACCCTGAACGGATAGGTGCGCCCCTGGAACGTCAGCGAACCGGTTCCCCCCGTCATGCCCGCCGCGACGGTCTCGGTCAGGGTCACAGTGCCCGCGGGCGTCAGGCCGGCAATGCTCTGGGCGGTGGGGGACGGTTGCAGGGTACCGCAGGCGGAAAGGACCAGAAGGCCCACTCCCGCCAGCCACATGCGCACCCCGCGCGGATGATTGAAACGGGCGTTGGTCATGATGATGTCACTCCTCTTGAAAATGGCGACTGGAAAGCGGCGTTCCAGCGGCAGGGATGGGAAATTGAACCGCCCATCGCTCCGACGTATTGGGACGCGGCCGGCGACTGGGTTCCAGGTCGGTTCGGTCCTATTCGATACTGGGTCCGACCGGCCCGTTCGGGCGTCCGGCCCGAATTCGTTGCCAGCGGGGAGCAGGACGCGGAGCGGGCGATTCCAAACGGGTAGGATTCCATCAGTTCGATTTCCCCGCTTTCGATGGAATCAAACCGGGGCGCCGAATCACTCCAGCGCCAACACCAGGCGTTTGCCCAAAGCCGCCGCCGCCTTTTCCAGTTGGCGCAGCGTCGGGGAGTGGCGGGGATTTTCCAACCGCTGGGCCGAGGGCCAGGAGGTTTCCAGCGAGCGGGCCAGCTCCGCCAGCGACCGATCCCCCCGCGCCCGACGAATCAGCAAGGCCGCCTGGGTTCGGGCGTCCGGAGCGATCAAATACATCCCTTCGCCAGCGGGGGACGGGGCGGGAATGGGTTTGTTTTCATCCAACAACCATCCCAGTATGGCTGACAACGCCTCGCCGGCATTGAACAGAGCCTCGTCCAGCGTTTCTCCATCGGTCAACGCGCCTTCCAGATCGACGAAGCGCACGAAGAACCCGCCACCTTCTTGG
Organism: Candidatus Competibacteraceae bacterium; assembly: GCA_046347555.1. Taxonomy (GTDB): domain Bacteria; phylum Pseudomonadota; class Gammaproteobacteria; order Competibacterales; family Competibacteraceae; genus Contendibacter. Next base: position 81,164 of record JAXMFY010000004.1, read on the forward strand.
GGTTCCAGCACGGCCGGGTAACGAATGTCCATGGGTTTAACTTCCTTCTATTTTAGCTTGACACCGGATTGCTGGGCGATACCGGCTATCAATCCGGGCTTGAGATCGCGCTTGCCGTGAACGGGAACCGTCACCGCATGACCGTCTTTCACCATGATATGGTGGCTGCCGTTGATCCGGTCCAGTTTCCAACCAGCGGCTTGCAGTTTCTTGATGACCTCGTTCCCGTTCATGGCAATCAACATATATCTATTTAGATATATTATCAATAGTTTATTTTATGGCCATCAAGGAGCGCCATCGCTCACGGTTCGAACGCGAAAATCCGCTTCCAGTCGTTCTTCATGCTAATGACGACCCAGCCCTGCTGCTTCGCTTCGGCCATGAGCGCGTCGCTGAACGTGCCGATTTTCGACTCCGCGCCGTAGGCCCATTCGCGCTCGGCGTCGTCGTGGTGCACCAGCATCATCAGCCGCGCGCCGCCGCCGGCTTGCGTCCACTCCAGCATCTGCTGGTCCCCGTCCGAGTTGCCGAAGGCGGCGATGGGCCGGCGGCCGATGTGCGAATTGATACCGACCGGTTTGCCGGCCTTGTCGTCGATGAAGTTCAGTTCCGGCAGGCGCATGAGCACCGGTTTGCCGTCGCGCAGTTCGTACTTCGTTTTGATGCTGCTGCCCACCACCTGTTCGGGCGGGATGCCATAGACTTTTTCGGTCCACGGCCGCATGAATTCGATGCCTCCACCGGACACGATGAACGTCTTGAAATGGTGTTCGCGCAGATAGGCCAGCAATTCGAGCATGGGCTGATACACCATCTCGGTATAAGGCCGGCCGGTTTTGGGATGTTTTGCCGTGGCGAGCCAGTCCTTCACCGTTTTTTCGAATTCCGCCGTGGTCATCCCGGCATGGGTAGCCATGACGATCTCGGCGATGGCTTTCTCGCTGCCCTCCAGCGCGCCTTTCACATCGCCCTTGAGCAAGGAAGCGAACGGTTCCTGGTTCTTCCACTCGGGATGCTGGGGTGCAAGCGCCTTCACGCGGTCGAGCGCGAACAGAAGCTGGAAATACATCGGTTGCTCGGCCCAGAGCGTGCCGTCGTTATCGAAAGTGGCAATGCGCTCGGGGATCGGCACGAAGTCGGGCGAATGCTCCTTGGTCACTTTGGCTACAAACGTCACGATGGCGTGCTTGGCCGGCCCTTCCCGCCAGGAGGGGAGCGGGTCGGCAGCGCGAGCGGCCATCGCGGCGAAGGCGAGCACGCCGACGACCATGCCGATGAGGATTTGTTTGCTGCTGGCTGATTTCATGGATTCCTCTGATCTATACGTTTGCGGGCTACTCTGTGGAGAGAGTAGCCCGCATCAACACCTGAATGGACTGGATTCATCAGTCCTCGAAACCAAAACTCCCTACCCTAACCCCTCGCCCGAAGGGAAACGGGCATTGGCTCAATTCCCGGTCGGTAACGGGATATCAACACCTTCCTTGCCCAACTGCTCCCGAACCCATTGGAACTTCTGATAGTTCGAGATTGTGATCGGGCCCGTGTACGTCATGCTTTGCAGCTTGCGCGGCGGGTACTCGATGTAGGTCTTCATCAGCTTCTTGATCGCGTCGGAGATCGTCACCATGGTCCAGGTGCGCTCGGTGAAGTTGTTCATGAAGATGTCGTAGCGCTCCTGTGGGTCGGCCCATAAGTCGAAGACCTGCGGCGCCGTCGCCACGTACTTCTCCGCGCCTTTCCAGCCGAGGTTGCTGTCGACCGCAAGACCACCGGTGGCCTGACCGTCATCGCCGCGCAGGTTGAACACCGCCTTGTAGTTGCCGACGCGCGCCGCGCCTGGGCTCAACTCATCCTCGGTGAAATAGAACCACTCCTTGCGCGGGTCCTTGCCGGTGCCCAGCAGGACCGGGGTCATATCGTAGCTGTCGAAGATGATCGGCTGGCCCTCGCGGTCCTTGGTTGGCAACTTCACGCCCGCGGCGGACGCGAAGGTCGCCATCAGATCAAGGCCGCCGATGATGTCGTGATTCTTCACGTCCGCCTTGATCTTGCCCGGCCAGATAGCGATCGCCGGGACGCGGTTGCCACCTTCACGCACGGTGCCCTTGGTGCCACGGAACGGCGTGTAGCCGGCATCGGGATAGACATCCTGCCAAGCACCGTTATCGGTGGTGTAGAAGACCAGCGTGTTCTTGTCCAGGCCGAGTGCGCGCAATTTGTCCATGATGCGGCCGATGCGCGTGTCGAGCTCGACCACCGAGTCGGCGTACTTGCTCTTGCTCAGCGACTTCAACTGGAACTCTGGCGCCGGCATGTTCGGCTGGTGCACCTTCATGAAGTTGACGTTGATGAAGAAGGGCTTGGACGGGTCCTTCGCCGCGGTGTCGAGGAACTCGATCGCGGCCTTCTCCACGTAGCCATCGAAGAACGGGATGCCGACCACGCCGTCTGGATACGTGACGCCGTGAAGCGTGACGCTCTTACCGGGCTCATCGACGTACTGCCCGTTGATCTTGAAATCTTCCTTCGGCTTCTCGCCCGCCTTGCCGGACAGCGAGCCAACCGTCACCTTGTTGAACATGGCGCGCAGCTCCGGGTCCATGTCCGGGAACCAGGTCGGATCACCATAGGTATAGGCGTTAAGGTGGTACAGGCCGACGTACTTCATCTCGTCATAGCCCTGCGCGTTGGGCAGCGCATAGTCAGCCTCGCCCAGGTGCCACTTGCCGGTGAAGTAGGTCTGATAGCCGCCCTGCTTGAGGACAGAAGCCAGGGTCCATTCCGCTTTCGGCAATCCACCACCCTGGCCCTGGAAGGCCACGGTCGTCATGCCGCTGCGGTTCGGGATGCGGCCGGTCTGCATCGCCGCGCGGCCAGGCGTGCAGCTCGGCTGGGCATAGAATGAAAAGAAGGTCATCCCATCGGCCGCCATGCGGTCGATGTTGGGCGTGGGCATACCGCGCCCTTCGCCGCCGCCGTAGGGTCCAAGATCACCGTATCCGGTGTCGTCCGACACGATGAATAGGATGTTGGGCTTTTTACCCTCGGTCGCGCTGGCGGAACTTCCGATGGTCAGTTTCTGACCCGGCTTGATCTCGTCCGAGGTCAGTTTGTTTTGTGCCTTCAGGGTGTCCGCCGAGACCTGGAAACGCTCGCCGATTACGATCAGTTCATCGCCCTCGGCCACCGCATAGGTGGCGGTGACGGTGTCGTACTGACCCTTGGCGTGATGGCGCGCGCCCTGGTCGGCGGCTTGGACGTTGCCGATAGCCAGACAGGCCGTCAGGGCCAGGACCGAGCTGGCGGTTTTGAGCCCCGACCCGAGGGACGGTTTCGGGAGCGTTCGTTTGTTGGGTAGCATCAACGATATCCTCCGGTTGAGCAGTGGTATCAGAACCCCGTGCCCAGGTTGCGGGGCCGGGGTAAGGGTTGGAGACGAGGGCGCTGAAGAATGGCGCGGGATGGGTGGTGGGCGTTTATCCCAGTCTCGCGGATTTGACTGCGGTGTCGATGGCCTCCAGCAATGCGGTGCCGCGAAACGGTTTGGCCAGATAAGCCGCCGCGCCCCGCCGCGCCGCATCCTCGCTCAAACCCGGCGCGTCATGGGCCGTGATCAGGATCACCGGTGACCTCCCACCCCGCTCGCGCCATTCGGTCAGCAGGTCGAAGCCGGACATCGCCGGTCAATGCGAGGGTAAACCCCACTCCGGTGGTGGAGACAGCCGGAGTGGGGTTACCACGGAGGTTCGCTTACTTGCCGGTCATGCCCTGCCAGTCTTCCTTGGTCATGGGCGAGTCGTAGGGTTTGTCCTTGTACTTTTGGTTCGCCTCGCTAAAGAAGCTCTTCATGGCTGATTCGGCGGTGCTGCCCGGTTTTGCTTTCATCACCGCAGCGGTGACACCCGGGTGGGCCATCGCCTCCTGCATGCTGATCTTGCCATCCTTATTGGTGTCGACCTGATCGAAAGGGGGGAAACTTTCATTTTGCCAGCCAACCGCCAAGGCAACGCCAGCGCCCATCAGCAAAGCCAAGCCACTCGTCACGATCATGGATTTCTTCATTCTCATCTCTCCAAGTCTAACGTCGTACTCGCACCATCGCGCCAAACCGCCGCGCGGCGCATCGAACATGCGACCGGCCCTTCACGGCGAAGGATGACCGACCCGCATGCTTTATCAGTTTATCACCCTATTGATGGCTCATCATCCCATCGGCGCGACAACAAGGCGAAAGGGCAACAGGATTTGCCCGAAAGGGCAAAGGCGGGCGCGGCCACGGATGCGGCCTGGAATTAGTCGGACAGGCGTTGCAACTGCTCGGCCAGCCGGCCGAGTTCGGCCGCCGAACCCACGCTCAGTTTCGCCATAAGTTGCGCGCGCTTGCAGCTTGATGGTGCGTTCCGCGATCCCCAGCGCGTCAGTGATCTGTTTGTTGAGCTGGCTGGCGACGATGCGGTCGAAGACCGTCCGCTCGCGGGGGGTCAGCGCGGCGAAGGTCGCGCGCAATCGCCCCGCTTCCGCGCGGGCCGCACGCTGGGCCGCGTCGCGCGCGCTGGAGCGCCTCGAACAGGGCCTCGCGCTCGAACAGCTTGGTCAGAAAATCCACCGCGCCGGCTTTCATCGCCCGCACGCTGGCGGCCACGTCGGCGTAACCGGTCAGAACGACCGGGCCATGGCCGAGTGGACCATTGGAGCTCGCGGAAACAGCTCGGCGCGATGGCGCAACAGAAAACCGAGGGCCTCTTCACCCCCGACGACCAGCACGGTCGGCGGCCGCCGGGCGTACTTCTCGTTCAGGAACAGGGCCAGGGCGCGAATGTAGGACTCTCCATCGAAGCGGGGATAGTCGAGAAACTCGGCGCTCAACTCGGTCGAATCGGCGAGGGTCTCGCGCAGGCCGGCTTCAAATTCGAGGTTCGCCGGCAACAGTCGATGGTTGGAATACAGGACGAGGACGCGCCGGGTTTCCTCGGCCGGGGCAGGTGAAACCAGCAAGAAGCAACACGCGACCACAAATCCCATGAGGCAGGATCGAGCGTTGGGGCCAGCCGCGAGCATTGTTGCCGTCATTCGACCAAAAAGCGCTATGAGGTATCGTGACAATTCTAACCGATCCACGCGCGGTTACTTCTCCGGCTCGCTTTCCTAGCCGGTCGTTGAGCGACGTATTGATATGGCAGGAAATCCGTTCGGAGGATAGGCTCTAACCCCGTTGCCATCCCCACCCAAGACAGCGCCCCGAGTGCGAATCACCTCCGCGTAAAACCGGCCGCTCGCCTTGATGGTGCGTTGCTGGCTGGTGTAATCCATATGGACCAGGCCGAAGCGTTTCGAATAGCCATGCGCCCATTCGAAATTGTCCAACAGCGACCAGGCGAAATAACCCCGCAGATCCACGCCGTTACGCATCGCGGCCAACGCCGCGCGCAGGTGGTCGCGCAGATAGTGCCGCCGCAGCGGATCGTCCACCCCACCGTCCGCTTGGGGCGGATCGTAGAACGCCGCGCCGTTTTCGGTGATGTACAGCGGCAAGGGTCCGTAGCGGCTGGCGACCCATTCCAGAATATCGGTCAGGCCCTGGGGATACACTTCCCAATCCAGCGCGGTGTGCGTTTGCCGGTCCTGCCGGACCCCCATGACTTCCAGCGGCCAAACGCTCGGCGCGTGCCGCACCACTTGCCGGCTGTAATAGTTGACGCCGAGAAAATCCAACGACTGGCGGATGAAATCAAAATCGGCGTCGGGAAATGCGGGCCAGGCCGGGCCGAAAATCTCGGCTAGTTCGCACGGATAGACACCCAGAAATACTGGATCAAGGTAGTAACGGTTGATGTAGGCATCGGCCCGCATGGTGGCGTTCAAATCCTCGGCGGTTTCCCGGGCTGGGTATTTCGGCTCCAGATTCACCACCAGCCCGATCCGATGCCGACCCTCGGCTCGGTAGGCTTGCACGGCGGCGGCGTGCGCCCGCAATAGATGATGAGCGGCGACGGGCGCGGCGTGGAGATTGCGCTGGCCCGGTGCCAGCACACCATGCAGATAGCCGCCGTCCACCACCACCCACGGCTCGTTCAGGGTCACCCAGAGTTTCACCCGGTCGTCCAGCGCCTGGAACAGAATTCGCGCGTAGTCGGCGAACCAGTCGGCGCTGGCGGGATTCAACCAGCCGCCGAGACGATCCAGCGCCGCCGGCAAATCCCAGTGGTACAAAGTCAGCATGGGCTGGATACCGTGTTCCAGCAGCACGTCCACCAGCCGTTCGTAGAAACCCAATCCCCGTGGGTTGATTCGACCGCGCCCCTCCGGCAACACCCGACTCCAGGACACACTGAAGCGGTAGGCATTCAGGCCCAATTCCCGCATTCGCTCAATGTCCTCCCCGTAACGATGGTAGTGATCGCAGGCCACGTCGCCGGTCTCGTTCGCGTGAACTCGGCCCGGCGTGTGCGCGAATTCATGCCAGATGCTCGGTCCAGCGCCATCGGCCAGTGGCGATCCTTCGATCTGATAGGCCGAGGTGGCGGCGCCCCAGAGAAAATCGGCGGGGAACGGCAATGGGTCAGACATGAGGAAAACTCCAAGTCAGCAAGGGAGCGGCGGGGTTGAATAGCAGACACCGTTGAAAACTGAAATCGCTTGTTGCAGTCTCCATTGAAATCGAACCCAGGAACAGCCCATGTCGCATCCCTCCGCATCAGATCCGGCCGATCCCGCTGGCACTTCCCCTCCAGTCAGCGGTTATTACTCCGCGCTGAAGACCGGTTTTCAGGAAACGACCCGGCGCGTGCAGGAAATGCATCGCGCCATTGCCGACCTGTCCTTTCAGGCGGCGCGGTGGATGCCGCCGGGTCTGGCCGGACCGGCGCGACTGGTGAAGAACGCGCACGACACGATTACCGACGGGGTCTACGCCGCGATCCGCCAGAGTGGCGGCGGGTTGCTCGCGGCCGCCGCCTGGCTCGAACAGCGCGCCGCCGCCAACGCGCCCGCCCCGACCGCGCCGCCCAGCCGTCTGGCTATCGGCCTGCGCAGCGCCCTCAATGCCGCCGTTGGCGATCATCTGGCCAGCAGTGCCAACCCACTTGCCATTACCATGGGTTTCTACGCCGCCGGTTACCATCCCATCCCGCTCACGGCCGCCAGCCTGCGCGCGCACCTGCCCGATCCCGGCGACCACCTGTGTATTTTCATCCACGGCCTCGGCTGTGACGAGCAGAGCTGGCAATCATCGGTCGCCAAAACTGCCGGGGATGCGCCAAGTCCGCCCTACGGTGCGCGGTTGCAGGCCGATCTGGGCTATACCCCGCTCTACCTGCGCTACAACACTGGCCTGCCGATTGCGGATAATAGTCACCAACTGGCGCGGCTGTTGTGCGACCTTCTCGCCGCCTGGCCGCGGCCATTGCGGGAGCTGGTGCTGATTGGTCACAGCATGGGTGGGTTGGTGGCGCGCGGTGCCTGCGACGAAGCCGCCGCTAAGAACCTGCCTTGGTTGAAACCGACCCGCATGGTGATTTGTCTGGGTTCGCCGCATCGCGGCGCTCCCTTGGCGAAACTGGGCCACCTGGCCACAGCTGCCTTGCATCTCTCCAAGGTGACCGCGCCATTGGCCAAAATCGCCGCCGCCCGCAGCGCCGGCGTCAAGGATTTGCGGCACGGCTTGCGTGCGCAGGAGGAACGCACGCAAGCGGCGGCGATGGCATCCAGCGTGGCCTATCGATTTATCAGCGCCAACCTGACCGAGGACCCCGATCATCCGCTGGGCCATATCCTGGGCGATGGTCTGGTCACGCTCGGCAGTGCCACGCCGCCTAAACTGGCGGATGATGTGGATTCGGTTCGTCTGGGCGGTCTGGGCCACATGGCCCTGCTGAACGAGCCTCGGGCGTATGAGTGGATCAGGCAATGGCTAGGCGTGCCTGGCGAGAGGGACCGGTGATGAACCCGCTTTACCACCACACCCTCGGTTCCGGGCCGGACGTGCTGTTGCTGCACGGCTGGGGCATGCACTCTGGTGTCTGGGAAGATGTGGTTGAAGCCTTGCTGGACCATCACCGGGTGATGATTCTCGACCTACCCGGCCATGGTTACAGCCACGCGTCGGAACCAGCCCCTACCCTGGAGGCTATAACGGCGGCGGTGCTGGCCGTCGCGCCGCCCCGCGCGGCCTGGGTCGGCTGGTCGCTGGGCGGACTGGCGGCCCAGCGGGCGGCGACCATCGCGCCGGAACGAGTCAGCCGCTTGGTGCTGGTCAACAGCACACCCTGTTTCGCCCAGCGACCCGACTGGCCGCACGGCATCCCCTTAGCGGTATTACAGGGTTTCGCGCGGGAACTGCGCCAAGATTATCGTGCCGTGCTCAAGCGCTTCGTCGCCCTGGAAGTTCACGGCAGCGAGCACGCCAGCGCCCAGTTGCGTCGGCTCAAGGCGATGTTGTTTCAGCGTGGCGAGCCGGACGTGACGGCGCTGGAGGACGGACTGGCGATTTTGGAACAAACCGACCTGCGCGCCCAACTGCCGCGTATCGTCTGCCCGACCCTGCTGCTCATGGGCCAGCGCGATCAATTGACGCCGGCGGCGGCCGGGGAAGTCATGCGCGACCTGCTGTCAGATGCCCGGCTCCACGTTTTCCCTCGCGCCGGCCACGCGCCCTTTTTCTCTCACTTGGCGGAATTTTTGACCCAATTGCGAGCGTTTCTTGATGCGTGACGACAACCAGGGATTGCCGTTTGAGCTGGACCGGGCCCGACTGCGGCGAGCGTTCGAGCGGGCGGCCGCCACCTACGACCGGGCGGCGTTTCTGCATCGCGAAGTGGGCCAACGCCTGCTGGAGCGGCTGGATTTGATCAAGCTGCAACCAGAAACGATTCTTGATGTGGGCTGCGGCGTCGGCTCGATCACGGCGGCGCTGATGAAGAAATACCGCAAGGCGCGCGTGATCGGCCTGGAGCGGGCAGCGGCGATGGTGGCGCTGGCCCGCCGGCGTGCGCCGTGGTTGCGTACCCTCCATGGCGCGGTCGCCGAACCGGAATCGCTGCCATTGTCGGCGGCCAGTTGCGATCTCATCTTCTCCAATCTGGCCTTGCCCTGGACGCTGGACCTGGATCGCGTCTTCACCGAATTTCGGCGGGTGCTCAAACCGGGCGGGGCGCTGTTCTTCACCACGCTGGGACCGGACACGCTGAGCGAACTGCGGCGTAGCTGGGCGGCGGCTGACGGTTATAACCATGTCAACGCCTTTCTGGACATGCACGATGTCGGCGATGCCTTGCTGCGAGCGCGGTTGGCCGAGCCAGTCATGGACGTGGAACGATTGACCCTTGCTTACCCAGACGTGGACGAGTTGATCCGCGATCTCAGGGCGCTTGGCGCGGGCAACGTGACGCTTGGCCGCCCACGCGGTTTGACGGGCAAGGGCCGATTGTCGGCCATGCGAACCGCCCACGAGCGATACCGCCGCGCCGACGGTCTGCTATCGGTCAGTTGCGAGGTGGTGTACGGACACGCCTGGGGGCCGATTCAGGACCCATCTCCCTCGCGTGGGAACGGCGCGGCGGTTTTTTTCCCCTTGGCCCAATTGCGTGGACGCAACCGGAACGGCCACTGAGCCCGTAATCTTCCCTTTGGCCGACTTTTTATAAGAAATAAATCCCCAGTGATGGAGAAGGGTATTGACAAGATTTCCATATCACGTTACTTGTTAATTAAGAAAGCAAAGCGGGGCTTCCAGGTCATGGTTGCGGTCGAATATGACACAAAAGAGTGTCAGTTTTGTTATGTGCTGCGCCCGAACCGCTCGCTGTCGTGGCGGCAAAATCTGGCGGTGTTCGCTGGATTGTGTGCCGTGACGCTGGCCTTGGTGATTCCATTGGTGGCCATGGGATTTTGGCCGGTGTTGCCGTTTGCCGGCCTGGAACTGCTGGTGGTGGGCATCGGGCTGTATCATGTAACCTGTCGCTGCCATGAATGCGAGGTGATCTGTCTCGCGGCCGACAATATCCGTATCGAACGGGGTCGGCGGCATCCCCAACAACGTTGGGTATTGCCGCGAACCTGGGCGCGGGTGGTCCTGAATGGCTGCTCCCGCCAATGGTATCCGAGCCAGTTGCTGATTCAGGCCCATGGTCGAACGGTGGAGGTTGGCCGGTTTTTGGTCGAGGAAGAACGGCTTCGGCTCGCTCGGGATTTGACCCGTAGCCTCCGTTTAAATCAGTAAATTCAATCTCTTATGGAGTTAAGAAGCCGGAAGGAATGAACCCGGCTGTTTTATGCGTCCAGACTTTAGCGCCACCGGTCGAGGGTACGGGGCGCGTTCAACCACGGGGAGAGGAGTATGGCAATCGATCACATTCCACGCAGGGGCGGCATTGCCCTGGGTGGCGCAATACTGACGGCGTGGAGCGCCGGCGCGCATGCCGAATTTGCGTTGAACATGCCGCGGGGTGTGACCTCCATCAGTCACGATGTTTACAGCTTGCACATGCTGATCTTCTGGATCTGCGTGGTGATCGGCGTGGTGGTGTTCGGCGTCATGTTCTGGTCGATCTACCATCACCGCAAGTCGCGTGGGGCGGTGCCGGCCCAATTTCATGAGAGCACGGTGGTGGAAGTGGTGTGGACGGTGATTCCAATGCTGATTCTCATCGGCATGGCGATTCCCGCCACCAAGACGTTGGTCCGCATGTACGATGCACGGGATGCTGATTTGACTGTCAAGGTCACTGGCTATCAGTGGCGCTGGCAATATGATTATCTTAACGAGGGCGTCGGGTTCCTCAGCGTCCTTTCCACTCCCCAAGCGCAGATCCGCAATCTTGCGTCCAAGGGCGAGCACTACCTGCTTGAGGTGGACAATCCGCTGGTGGTGCCGGTCGGTAAAAAAATTCGCATCCTGACCACCGCCGCCGACGTGATCCATTCCTGGTGGGTACCGGAACTGGGTTGGAAGAAAGATGCCATTCCTGGCTTCATCAATGAGAGTTGGACGTTGATCGAGAAGCCTGGCGTTTATCGAGGCCAGTGCGCCGAACTGTGCGGCAAGGACCACGGATTTATGCCGATCGTTGTCAAGGCCGTGCCCGAGGCGGAGTTCAAGCAATGGCTCGCGCAGATGCGGGAGAAAAACAAGCCGGGTCCGAAAACCGCCCAGAATGATTCCAACCCCCCAACCGTTTCTGGAGGCTACACGCTATGAGCACTGCATCGCCCGCCCTCGAGCACGAGCACGAGCACGAGCATGGACCAGCGCGCGGTTTGAGCCGCTGGTTGCTGACCACCAATCATAAGGATATCGGGACACTGTACCTGTTGTTCTCGTTGGTGATGTTCTTTGTCGGCGGCACCATGGCCCTGATTATCCGCGCCGAGTTGTTCCAGCCGGGCCTTCAGATCGTCAATCCGCAATTCTTCAACGAGATGACCACCCTGCATGCGCTGGTCATGATCTTCGGCGCGGTGATGCCGGCTTTCGTCGGGTTGGCTAACTGGCTGATTCCGATGATGATCGGTGCACCGGACATGGCCCTGCCGCGCATGAACAATTGGTCGTTCTGGATCATGCCGTTCGCTTTCACGCTGCTGTTGTCCACCCTGTTCATGCCGGGGGGCGGCCCGGCCGGTGGCTGGACTCTGTATCCTCCGCTGGTGCTACAGACTGGCAATGCCTTCCCGTTTGTTATCCTGGCCATCCATATGATGGGGGCCTCTTCGATCATGGGCGCGATTAACATTATCGCGACGATTCTCAACTTGCGCGCGCCCGGCATGACGCTGATGAAAATGCCCCTGTTCGTGTGGACCTGGTTAATTACCGCCTATCTGTTGATCGCGGTCATGCCAGTGTTGGCCGGCACGGTGACCATGTTGCTGACCGACAAGTTTTTCGGGACCTCGTTTTTTAACGCCGCTGGTGGCGGCGACCCCGTGATGTTCCAGCACATTTTCTGGTTCTTCGGCCATCCCGAGGTCTACATCATGATCCTGCCGGCATTTGGGGTGATTTCCATGATCATCCCGACCTTCGCCCGCAAGCCGCTATTCGGCTATGCCTCGATGGTGTATGCCACCGCCTCCATCGCGTTTCTGTCCTTTATCGTCTGGGCGCATCACATGTTCACGGTGGGGATACCGTTGGCGGGCGAGTTGTTCTTCATGTACGCGACCATGCTGATCGCGGTGCCGACCGGAGTGAAAGTGTTCAACTGGGTTTCGACCATGTGGCGCGGGGCGATGACTTTCGAGACGCCGATGTTGTTCGCTCTCGCCTTCGTGGTCCTGTTCACCATCGGTGGCTTTTCCGGACTGATGCTGGCCATTGCTCCAGCCGATTTCCAGTACCAGGACACCTACTTCGTGGTGGCCCACTTCCACTATGTTCTGGTGCCGGGTGCGGTGTTCTCGATCATGGCCGCCACCTATTATTGGCTGCCGAAATGGACCGGGCACATGTACGACGAGAAACTCGGCAAGCTGCATTTTTGGCTGTCGACGATTGGGGTCAACGTTTTGTTCTTTCCCCAACATTTCCTGGGGCTCGCCGGCATGCCGCGTCGCATTCCCGACTACGCCCTGCAATTCACCGAGTTCAATATGATTTCGAGCATCGGCGCGTTCCTGTTCGGCTTTTCACAGTTGCTGTTCGCGTATAACGTCATCAAGACCATTCGTGGTGGCGCGAAGGCGACGGACCAAGTGTGGGAAGGCGCGCATGGGCTGGAGTGGACATTGCCGTCGCCACCACCCTATCACACCTTCACCACCGCGCCCGAAATCAAGTGAGCATGGGAAAACCCGAGGTGAAGTCCATGGACAATACCGCCAACGTCGTATCGCCCAGCCGTACTACTCGGGTTCGGCGCACGGCGATCGCGCTGGCGATATTGGCCGTGGTTTTCTATGTTGGAATTATTCTGACGATGGCGTGGCGATGATGGTGGAAACCGAAAAATCAACCCCGGCAACGTTGGCGGCGGCGAATCGGCGGCTGGTTCGACGTCTGCTGGTGGTGACGGCCGCAATGTTCGCTTTTGGTTTTGCGATGGTGCCATTCTACGATGTGATCTGTAAAATCACTGGCTTGAACGGTAAGCCTAGCGGCCGCGTGGCCGTTGTGGAACCGATGAAAGTGGATGAATCGCGCACGGTAACCGTCGAATTCGTCGCCAATCTGAATCGGGGAGCACCGTGGGAATTCGCTCCCCAAGTTGCCCACATGCAGGTGCATCCCGGCCAGTTTTACCAGACCCATTTTTGGGCTAAGAACCTGGCCGACCAACCCATGACTGGACAGGCCATCCCCAGTATTTCACCGGGTTTGGCAGCAACGCATTTCCAGAAAATCGAGTGTTTCTGCTTTACCCGCCAGCAATTCCAGGCGGGTGAGGGCAAGGAGATGCCAGTTACCTTCCGCATCGACCCGGAGTTGCCGTCCGACGTCCATACCGTGACCCTGTCCTACACATTCTTTAGAATCGATAACGCGGGCGGTTGAATCAGGGTACCGTCCATCACGCAGACATCACCGTAAGGGGGACTTTATGACGCACGCGGAACATGCGCCGCACGCGGGACACGCGCCAGATCATTACTACGTGCCGCATCAAAGCCACTGGCCGATCATCGCGACCATCAGCCTATTCACGCTGATGGTGGGAGGCGCCACGCTGCTGAACGGGGGCAACAGTACGCTACTGCTGGTTGGGTTGGCATTGATTCTGATCACCATGTTCGGCTGGTTCGGCACGGTGGTCCGCGAAAGCGAAAAGGGTCTCTACAGCAACCAGATGGATCGCTCGTTCCGTTGGGGAATGGTTTGGTTCATTTTTTCCGAAGTGATGTTCTTCGCGGCGTTTTTTGGCGCGCTGTTCTACGCCCGCCGCTACTCGGTACCGTGGTTGGGCGGAGAGTCCACTCACGCGGCTCTGACGCATGGCCTGCTCTGGCCCAAGTACGAGGCGGTCTGGCCCACCAATGGGCCCGGCGACGTTGGCGGTTTCTTCGCGCCGATGCGCGCGTGGGGTTTGCCGGCCCTCAATACTCTGATCCTGCTCAGCAGCGGCGTGACCATCACGTGGGCGCACTGGGGCTTGGTGGAAGGTAACCGCCCTCAGTTGTTGAAAGGTTTGGCGGCGACGGTGGCGTTGGGCTTCCTGTTCCTGGCCTTGCAGGCCACCGAATACCACGAAGCCTACAAGGAACTGAACCTGACCCTGGGCAGCGGCATTTACGGCTCCACCTTCTTCATGCTGACCGGGTTTCATGGCTTGCACGTTACCATCGGCGCGATCATCCTGACCGTGATCCTGTTGCGTAGCCTGGCCGGCCATTTCACGCCGCAGCGACATTTCGCTTTCGAAGCGGCGGCGTGGTACTGGCACTTTGTGGACGTGGTGTGGCTGGGGTTGTTCATCTTCGTCTACTGGTTGTGAGCCGCCAGCGGATTTTTAGAGTCCGTGCGGCGTGATCAGCCCTGTGGCGTAAGCCAGCATCAGCAAGATGAAGAGCGCCACCGACAAGCCAATTCGCACCGTCAGCGCCTTGACGGTGCGAGGATTGCGGTTCCCTTGGTCGTGGATCAGAAAGAACAGCCCGGAGCCCAGGCTGGCGAAAATAAGCAGTAGCATGAGGATAACGACGATCTTGATCAGCATGGATAAACTCCAGCGAAGTAGGGTTATAGTCGCGAGTATATCCGAACCCATGCCGGTGGGATGAAACCGGAGTTGTGGGTGAGAGGAGTGGTGCAAGTACGGGTCGGTCATTGGGTCTTGCGGCCAGGTTGGGCGGCTACCGTCGCCACCCTGCTGGTATTACCCCTGTTGTTGGGGCTTGGCTTCTGGCAACTGGATCGGGCGCGGCAGAAAGCCGAGCTTCAGGCGGCGTTTGTCGAGCGATCCCAACAACCGCCAGTATCCCTAGCCGAGGTGAACCCCGACGATCCCGCAAGCCGTTATCGTCGTGTGGTCGCCACGGGCTGGTATGACAGCGAACATCAGTTATTGCTGGACAATCAGATCCATGACAGTCAGCCGGGCTATCATGTCCTGACGCCGTTGCGACTCACCCAGGGTTCGGCGATATTGGTTAATCGGGGCTGGCTGCCGCTTGGGAGGTCGCGGCGGGAATTACCGGATGTCTCGGTAGCCGCCGAACCGGTAACCGTAATTGGCTGGCTGGCGCAACCAACCAGTCCGGGGCTGCGGCTGGGCGACGCCGCGGGTAGTGATCCGCGCTGGCCACGGGTTATACCTTATGTAGATTACGACCGATTGGCCACCTTGCTGGGCTATCCGCTGTGGCCAACGGTGGTTTTGTTGGAACCCGAAGCATCCGCTGGCTACTGGCGCGACTGGCAACCCCGCTTTGGGGGCTATGGCCCGGAGCGCCACCAGGGTTATGCCATACAATGGTTCGCCTTGGCGCTGGCGCTGGTGATCTTGTACCTCGCGGCTAACACGCATCGGTTGCCACGCCTGGAATGAGGATTTTGATGAGTATTCATGCGATCCTGGTCAAAACCGACGCGATACCCGCCATCTGGCGACAGCGGTTGATGTTGCTGTTCATTGTCACCTGCTTCGCGGCGCCGCTGGCGGTAGCTTGGCTGTTGGTCGGTCGCTGGCAACCCGAGGGTTCGGTCCATCACGGCGAACTGCTGAATCCGGCCCGGTCGCTGGCGCAGTTGCGCTTTACCGCCCTCGATGACCGGCCATTGGATGGAACGACGGTGCGAGGCCACTGGGTACTGATTCACATCGATTCGGCTACTGGATGCGACCCGTCCTGCCAAACCGCCCTCTACGCCATGCGACAGGTGCGGTTGGCTTTGGGCAAGGATATGGGGCGGGTCAAGACTCTTCTGCTGCTTGATGGATTACCAGATGCCCGGTTGCGCCAATGGTTGGCGGCCGAACATGCGGCGACGACCGTCGGGGTGGCCGACGCCGCGACCCGAACCGAGTTGGGTGGCGCGTTCGGTTCGACCGGAACCGGAGGGAGATGGATTTACCTGCTGGACCCGCTGGGCAATTTGCTGATGCGCTACCCGGCCGCGGTCGACCCGCGCGGGATGCTCAAGGATTTGAAAAGATTACTCAGCCTGTCCAACATTGGATAAGCGGAATGCAAACAACGATTTTTTACCGTCTGGCCTGGGTCGCGCTGGTCCTGACGTTTGTTGTAGTGGTGTTGGGCGCCTATGTGCGGCTGTCCCATGCCGGTCTGGGTTGTCCGGATTGGCCCGGTTGCTATGGACAGTTGCTGGACGTGCCTGACCGGGCCGATCAGATCGCTGAAGCCAACGCTGCCTATCCACAGCGGCCAGTCGAACCGGCCAAGGCGTGGAAGGAAATGATTCATCGTTACTGCGCTGGGGCTCTCGGGCTGTTGATTCTGGCGCTGGCTGCCCTGGCCTGGCGCAACCGGCGCCAGCCCGATCAACCCGTCGCCCTGCCGCTGGCGCTGTTGGGACTCATTATTTTTCAAGCTCTGTTGGGGATGTGGACCGTAACTTGGCAGTTGAAGCCCCTGGTCGTCATGGCCCATTTGCTGGGGGGGTTGACGACCCTGGGTCTGCTGGCCTGGCTGGTTCTTGGCCAGCGGCAGGGTGGAAGCGCGGGCGCCACCACCAACGAAAACCGGGCGCTACACCGCTACGCGCTGCTGGGACTGGTGTTGCTGGCGGGCCAGATTGCCTTAGGCGGCTGGACCAGCGCCAATTACGCCGCGCTGGCGTGCCCGGACTTCCCCACCTGCCAAAGTCACTGGTGGCCGCCGATGGACTTTCGAGAAGCGTTCACGCCATGGCGGGGGCTGGGAAGGTCCTACGAAGGCGGGGTCCTGGCCAATGACGCGCGAGTGACGATTCATGTCATGCACCGTATCGTCGCGCTTGTCGTTGCGGTGTATTTGAGTTGGCTGGCCTGGCGATTGGTTGCGGCGACCCGTGACCCCGTCCTGCGACGGGCGGGTGGCGCCGTTGCCGTTCTGCTGATGATCCAACTTGGCTTGGGTATCGCCAATGTCGTGCTGCATCTGCCACTGCCGGTGGCCGTGGCCCATACCGGCGGCGCGGCGTTGCTGCTGTTGTCCCTGGTGACCATCAACCATCTGCTCCAATCGGAATCCACCGCATGATGACCACCGCGATTCAAACCCTGCACACCAGCGTCCGTCGACATGGGCGGGATTATCTGGAACTGACCAAACCCAAGGTCGTCGCTTTGATCACCTTCACCGCCATCGTCGGCATGTTGTTGGCGACGCCGGGGATGGTGCCGTGGGAAATTCTGTTGTTTGGCGCCTTGGGCATCGCGTTGATGGCGGGTTCCGCCGCCGCCCTCAATCATTTGGTGGATCGGCGGGTGGATGCCCTGATGGCCCGCACTTGTCGCCGGCCACTGCCAAGCGGTCACCTGGAAACCGGCCAGGTGCTGGGCTTCGCGCTGGTGATCGGGGTGCTCGGCCTGGTATTGTTGCTGAGCTTCACCAACCCGTTGACTGCCACGCTAACTGCTGCTTCGTTGATCGGTTACGCCGTGATCTACACGCTGTTCCTCAAGCGGGCGACGCCGCAGAATATCGTGATCGGCGGGGCGGCGGGCGCGGCGCCGCCGCTGCTCGGTTGGACGGCGGTCACCGGCCAGGTAGACCCGGGCGCCCTGCTGCTATTCCTGATCATCTATGTGTGGACGCCGCCGCATTTCTGGGCGCTGGCCATCCACCGCCGCCACGATTACGCCAAGGCCGACATCCCAATGCTGCCGGTCACCCACGGTGTTGCCTTCACTCGCTTGCAAATCCTGCTCTACACCATTCTGCTGGTTCTCATCTCCCTGTTGCCCTTTTTGACCGGGATGAGCGGCGGCATCTATCTGGTTGGCGTTCTGGCCTTGGGTGGCCGTTTTCTGTATTACGCCGCGCGGCTGTTTTCAACGGGTGACGACCGGCTGGCCATGCCCACCTTCGGATTTTCCATCGTGTATCTGTTCGGCCTGTTTGCCGCGCTGATGCTCGATCATTACGCGCTTGGCCCACTCGCCGTGCTCTGGCAGGGCATGTTCTGATGTTGGGCCAAAACTCCAACGATTGATATTCAGCGGCTGGCCGGCTAGTGTTAAAGCCAGTTCCGCTTAACCCACGAGGATGACCCATGATGCAATCGGTAGGTAGGCTGCTTATCGCCATCGGGATCAGCGCTGTCCTGGCCGGCGGCGCGCAGGCCGCTGGAGATCCCGACGCCGGCAAGGTCAAGTTCACCACTTGTACCGGCTGCCACGCCATTCCGGGCTACACCAACGCCTATCCCAACTATCACGTACCCCAGTTGGGTGGCCAGCATCCTGACTATATCGTGGCCGCACTCAACGGTTATCAGACCGGCGAGCGCCAGCATCCGACCATGCATGCCAATGCCTTTTCGCTGAGCGAGCAGGACATGCGGGACATCGCCGCCTTCGTGGCTGGCGCGCGCGCTTCGGCGGCGCCGCTGCCGATCCGCGGCGACGCTGTCGCAGGGAAGGCCAAGAGCGGAAGCTGCGCGGCCTGCCATGGCGCGGATGGCAATGGCAACATCCCGATCTACCCACGGCTGGCCGGCCAGCATGAGGACTATCTGCGCAAGGTACTGGCGGACTATCAGAGCGGGACGCGCAAAAATCCCATCATGAAAGGCATGGTGGCTACGCTTTCGGCTCAGGACGTAGCCGATTTGGCCGCCTATTTCGCCAGCCAGCCCAATGGACTCACCGTGGTGAAGTCGGATTGATTCGGTTCCAAAAAATAGGACCATTGATGGTGGCTTGGGTAAAGGCCCTTAAAAAGCTTGACCCTTCAATTTCTTATTTGTGGGCCGGTTGCATTTTGTCCAGGGGGTGTGTCGATGCGGGACCGATTGCATCGACATGCGAGAACACCACCACCGATTGGTTCTTACCGTAGGCGAACGGGAAGGAGGGCGAAATGAAGCGCATCTATTTCTTGGTTCCAGATATCGATGTAGCAAGACTGATCGTGAATGAGCTATTGGTCGCGCGCATTGAAGAACGGCACATCCACATCCTGGCCAAGCACGGCACACCGTTGGAAGACTTGCCCGAGGCCTCGTTTCTTCAAAAAAGCGACTTTATCCCGGCCATGGAGCGCGGTCTGGCGCTCGGCGGTACCATCGGCACGCTTGCGGGCTTGGTCGCGGTCGCACTGGGTCCGTTCAGCCTGGTCGTGGCGGGAGGCGGGGTCGTGCTCGCCAGCGGGTTGGCTGGGGCTGGCGTCGGAGCCTGGCTGAGCGGGATGGTGGGGCTGAACATCGGCAACACTCGCCTGAAGCGGTTTGAAGAGGCCATCGAGCAAGGCGAGTTGCTGATGATAATCGACGTTCCGCGTGATCGGGTGGAACAGATATCCAAACTGGTCGCGACTCACCACCCCGAGGCGCACCTCGAAGGCACGGAACCGACGGTTCCCGCGTTCCCCTAATCGGTTCGATGATCCCAGCGCATACTCTCAACGGCGCGGCGCAACCCCTTCCTTTCCCTGGTCCGCGAGCGGCGAGTAATTTGGATGAGGGGAGCGGGCCGAACGGATCTCGTTAAGTCAATATCCCCCGGCGGAGCCGGGGGCTTTAGTTTCGTCCCCTCTCCCATCGAAACCCAGTCCCCCCAACAGGATCGCCCAGCCACATTCCGCTGGCGCGCCCCTGTACCTGCGCCAAATGGATCGCACTCTTGCCCTTGCCCTTGATAAACCCGATCGCTGGCGACCTCGCATGATCCCATGGAAACGGTGGCTCCTGGGATCAATGCGCGTGAAATCAACAGGCCTAAACCAAGGGATATTTTCATCATGCAAGCTGAAGAATGCGACCAATTGAGAAAACCCGGCGAATATTAGTAGAATAGGCTGTCGTCCAGACCCACCCCAGCGTTTTCCACTCCAGCTTCAACCATCGGAAAACAAGTAAAACACCTCTAACCCCATGGCTTGCTAAGGAGGCTTGGATATGGCCCAAAGCTCAGCATTGCCGGTCGAGCAATATAATTTCGATATCGTCCGCAGGTTTATGATCGTGGCCATGATCTATGGCGTGATCGGCATGGCGGTCGGTGTCTACATCGCTTCCGAACTGGCATGGCCGTTTCTGAATTTCGACATTCCCGCACTGACCTTCGGGCGCCTGCGCCCCGTCCACACCAATCTGGTGATCTTCGGTTTCGGCGGCAGCGCCCTGTTCGCCACGTCCTACTACATCGTGCAGCGCACCTGCCAGGCCCGACTGGCGTTCCCGTGGCTGGCCGAGTTCACGTTCATAGGTTGGACCGGTGGCGTGGCGTTGGGCGTGATCACTTACATGGCTGGTTTTTCTCAGGGCAAGGAATACGCCGAGTTCGAATGGCCTTTCGACCTTGCCATCACCGTGGTTTGGGTGTGCTACATCCTGGTCTACGTTGAAACCGTCCGGCGCCGCAGTCAACCGCACATTTACGTCGCCAACTGGTTCTTTCTGGCCTTCCTGCTGGCCGTCGCCTTGCTGCATATTTTCAACAACATCGCGGTGCCGTCCTCCTTGTTGAAGTCTTACAGCATATACTCCGGCGTGCAGGATGCCATGATCCAGTGGTGGTATGGCCACAACGCGGTGGGCTTTTTCTTGACCGCTGCCTTCCTCGGCATGATGTACTACTTTGTGCCCAAGCAGGCTGGTCGGCCAGTTTACTCCTATCGACTTTCCATCATCCATTTTTGGGCGTTGATCTTCCTTTACATGTGGGCCGGTGGCCATCACTTGCACTGGACCGCTTTGCCCGACTGGGTTTCGACCCTCTCCGCCACTTTTTCCATACTGCTGTTGATGCCCTCGTGGGGCGGCATGATTAACGGCATCATGACCTTGTCCGGTGCGTGGGACAAACTGCGCTCCGACCCGATCATGCTGTTTCTAATCACCTCGTTGTCGTTCTACGGCATGTCCACCTTTGAAGGTCCATTGATGTCCCTTAAGAGCGTCAACGCCCTGTCGCACTATACCGACTGGACCATTGGCCACGTGCACTCCGGTGCGCTGGGCTGGGTGGCGCTAGTGAGCTTCGGTTCCTTCTATCACCTGATGCCGCGGTTGTACGAAACCCGGATGTACAGCCAGACCTTGATTTATGTCCACTTCTGGCTCGCCACCATCGGCATCGTGCTGTACATCACCTCGATGTGGATTGCCGGCATCGGTCAGGGACTGATGCTGCGCAGCTTCGACGATTACGGCAACCTGGCCTACACCTTCATCGAAACGGTCGAATTCATGCACACCCCGTACATTTGGCGCGCGCTGGGTGGCGCCTTCTTCGTCGCGGGCGCGCTGGTGATGGTCTACAACATGGTGATGACCGTGCGGGCGGCTCGCATCGAACGGGCGGCCTTGGAAGCCAAACTGGCGGCCAAGCTGGCGAAGGCCTGACCCGAACCTCGACTGGAGACTAAATGACCATGCGACACGAACAAGTCGAAACCAACTCCGCCCTAATGTTGTTGCTGATCCTGGCGGTGATCAGCGTCGGCGGCCTGGTGGAAATCGTTCCACTGTTCTCCATCAACGAAACGATTGAAAAGGTGGAGGGCGTGCGACCCAACACTCCACTGGAGATTCGCGGCCGCGACATCTACATTCGCGAGGGTTGCTATCTGTGCCATTCGCAGATGATCCGGCCCTTCCGCGACGAGTGGCTCCGCTATGGCCATTATTCCCTAGCGGCGGAATCACAATACGATCACCCCTTCCAATGGGGCTCCAAGCGCACCGGCCCCGATCTGGCGCGGGTGGGCGGCAAGTATTCCAATCAATGGCATGTCCAGCACTTGAAGGCGCCGCGCTCGGTGGTGCCGCAGTCGATCATGCCGAATTATCCATGGCTCCTGACCAACGATCTGGATTATTCGGACATAGCGAACCGGATGCGCGCCTTGCGGGTGACGGGAGTACCTTACTCCTTAACGCAGCAGGAATACGACGCCAACGTCAAGAAGTTCGGCCCAACCGTCGCCGATCAGCTCGACATCAGCAAGGCGGAGGACAATCTGCTGAAGGAGGCCCGTGACAAGAATTTCGACGGCATTCCCGGCCGGGTCACGGAGATGGATGCCTTGGTGGCGTACTTGCAATCGCTGGGAACCATGGTGGATTTCACCAAGTACGACGAAGGCTACTTCACCACGTTCCGCTAACGATTCGAACTCGGCCTCCCCCCTGTTTGAGGAGGCTGGCTGGGAGTATCCGTCCGATGTTCGACTGGCTGCTGTGGTTCACCCACATGGAGAATTCCAAACCCTTGGCGCTGGTGCTGTTCTTTGGCGCGTTCTGCGGCATTCTGGTTTATGTATTCACCGGGAAACAACGCGCCAAGCGGCTGGAATCCTACAAGTACATCCCGTTCGACGACGAGGAGTCGCAGCGGCCCGAACCTCATGACTTTGCCCGCGGCAAGCCGCGGGCGCGGATTGAAACCCAATCCCGCAAGGTGATGGACAATGAGCGATAACAAACTGAATGCACCACAACAATCCGGCGCGGTTCAGACCACCGGTCACGCTTGGGATGGCGATTTGCAGGAGTACAACAACCCACTGCCACGGTGGTGGCTGTGGTGTTTTTACGGAACCGTGGTTTTCTCGGTTCTCTACTGGTTCATCTATCCCTCCTGGCCGGTGGGCCAGACTTGGCTGAAGGGATTCGGCAAGGTGGATTACACGATCATCGACAAGAAGACCAGCAAGGTCGAGGAACGGGAACAGCGCTGGAATACCCGCGCCCTGCTGCTGGCGGATTTGGGCGAAGCCGCCAAAAACGAGCAGCGTAAGGCCATGTTGGCCAAGGTGCGAGCAGCCAGCTACGACCAGATTGTCAAGGACCCCAAAACGATGGAGTTCGTTCGTTCCGTCGGCAAGGGTCTGTTTGGCGACAACTGCGCCGCCTGTCACGGCCGCGGTGGTCAGGGCGTGGTGGGTATGTACCCGAACCTCACCGACGATGACTGGCTATGGGGCGGCTCCATGGATCAGATCCATGAGACCGTGGCGCAAGGTCGCAAGGGCTTCATGCCGGCGTTTGAGGGGGTGTTGAAGCCGGAACAACTGGACGATGTGGCCGAGTACGTGTTAACCCTGTCGAGCGAAGCCAAGCCGAGCGCGGCATCCGAGCGCGGCAAGGAAATTTTCCAGGGTCAGATCGGCGGTTGCTACTATTGCCACGGCGCCGACGCCAAGGGGATTTCGTCGCAAGGCGCGGCCAATTTGACTGACAAGATCTGGACCATCGCCGACGTGCCAGCGCAAAAAACCCTCCAGGACAAGAAGGCCGTGCTCAAGACCTTCATCGCTGGCGGCGTGAACAACACGCGCGTCATGCCAGCCTGGAAGGGGCGCCTGAATGATGACGACATCAAACTGCTGGCGGTTTACGTCCATCAGTTGGGTGGTGCCAGATAGGAGACAGACCATCCAGGAGGCTATCATCTGGTCGGCGACGACCAGTTAGTGGGTTCCCGCCCCCCGCGCAGGGGGGTACACTATTTGTCATTGGGTACCGATTTTGGCGTCCTACCCATTATTTTGATTTCCCAAGCCTTGACCGGGCGTCTATCGGGTGAATTGCCACGACGCCCGTTTTCCGATGCGATCAACACGATTGTTCGCACCGTTTCACGTTCATCGGGTGGAACATGTCCGAAGACAATATCCAGCTTTATCAGAAGCGCATTCAAATCCATCCTCGCTCCATCAAGGGCCGGTTTCGCAACCTCAAAACCGGCGTCATGGTCCTGGCCTATACCATCTATTTTCTGTTGCCCTGGCTGCGTTGGGAGCGGCCCAACGCACCCGACCAGGCGGTGTTGTACGACCTGCCGGGCCGGCATTTCTACATTTTCGGCCTGACCGTGCAGGTACAGGATATTTTCTGGCTAGCCGGGGTTCTGATCATCTTCGCCATCCTCTTGTTTTTCGTGACCGGGCTCGCTGGCCGGGTCTGGTGCGGCTATTTCTGCTTTCAGACCCTATGGACCGATCTGTTCATCATGATCGAGCACTGGGTGCAGGGCGAACGGCCGGCGCGGATGCGACTGGACAAAAAACCCTGGAATCGAGAGAAATTGATCAAGAAGGGCGCCACCTATGGCCTTTGGCTGCTGGTGGCATTCTGGACCGGCCTGACCTTCACCATGTACTGGGTCGACGCGCCGACCTTGGTGGTAGATATCTTGCTGGGTCGGGCATCCTACGCTGCCTACTTCACCACCTTCTTACTGACCGCCACCACCTTCGTGATGGCCGGTCTGGCGCGCGAGCAAGTCTGCATCTACATGTGCCCCTACGCGCGCTTTCAGAGCGCCATGTTCGATCATGACACCCTGATCATTTCCTACGACGCCAAGAAGGGCGAGGGGTCGAAGGGCCGGGCCAAGGAATACCGGGGGCAGAGAACCCCCGAGGAACGCAAGGTAAAGGGCTTCGGCGAATGTATCGATTGCGGGCATTGCGTGCTGGTCTGTCCGATGGGGATCGACATCCGTAACGGTCTGCAATACCAATGTATTTCCTGCGCGCTGTGCATCGATGCCTGCGAGCACGATCTGGTCAATTACACTTCGGAAAACGAGCTGAACGGTCAGAAGACCCAATTTTTGCGACCGAAGACGGTCGGCTATGGGGTAATCCTGGCGGCGGCGACCGCGATCCTGACCTGGAGCGTGCTGACCCGCGCGCCCTATACCAGCACGGTCGAACAAATTCGCCAGCCGCTGTATACCCAGATGTCCGATGGCGGCATCCGAAATGCCTACGAAGTCAAGTTGAACAACAAATTGACCGCGCCGATGACCGTCGGCATCTACATCGAGGGTCTGCCTGGCGCGACTCTGGACATGGACGGCATGGAACGGATCGAGTTGGCGCCGCAAGAGCGGATCAAGCTCCTGGCGCGAGTGCAGGTTCCACCGACCGAGGGCGGCAAAGTGGCCAGCGACAAGGTGACGTTCGTCATCGAATCCCTGGAGGGCGCGACGGCCAAGCCGATCCGTCAGGAAGTGCCGTTCTACGCGCCGGCCGGCAGCTAATGACCGAACTGTTGCTCGGTCTCGGGCTCGGCGTCGGAGCGATCTTCCTGGCCAACCTGGGATTGATTCGCTTCGCGCGCACAAGCGCGAAACAGGCTGCGGCCACGGTCGCCTTGGTGACCTTGGGTCTTTATGTGCCGTATGGCATCTTGCGCTGGCCGGGCGGCGATGTGTTCGCCCTGTATTTGGCGATCTATCTGTTGACGTCACTGGCTTGTGGCATGGCGCTCGACGCCCGCGCCAGCGGTCGGGGACTACACTGGGGACCGGCGGCGATTGGGGGATTTTTCATCCTCGTGGCGGTATTGGGCGCGGTGTTCGTCACGGTGGCCGAACGTGGCCTGAGCCCCGCGCTGTTGCGCTGGCTGTTGCCGGAGGCACAAACCCACCACGAGGTTTCGTCGAAATTTCCCGGCGTGGTTGCGCGCGATTTCCACCAGAAGGAAGCTCTGTATAACCAGTATTTGCAGCAGATGGAACGCCAACACCAGCGCGGCTGGCGGATTCAAAAGGGGTGGCTCACCGAACCGGTGGCGGGGGAGCCGACAGTGTTTCGGGTGGCGGCGCGAACCCGCGCGGACGAACCGCTGAGCGGGGCAACCGTGACCGGACGGTTTCTCCGGCCATCAAGCAGTGCGTTGGACATCGCGTTTACGTTGACCGAGCAAGCGCCGGGAGTGTACGAGGCGGCGCTGACCCTGCCAGCCGCGGGTTCGTGGGATCTGGTGCTGCAAATTCGCCAGGGTAACGATCTGCACGAAATCAGCGCCGGCACTACCGTGGGCGATGGTAAGGGCCGATGACTGGGAACCGCGATTTGACGGTTTTTTTAGTTGTCGCTGGAAGTGGATTGGTAGAGATTCGCGGTTGCATCGATGGAAGCGGTATCCACATTTGGCATTGATCGATGATATTTCTTGATGCAGGCCGCCGCTGATTGCCCCGCTTCCCCCTCTGGGTCCAGCGTCGCCTGTTTCCACTGCGGCCTGCCTGTTCCAGCGGGAACGCATTACGCGGCGGTAATCGACGGTCAGCGCCAGCCGATGTGTTGCCATGGTTGCGAAGCCGTGGCCGAAGCCATTGTTGCCGCCGGGCTCACCGATTTTTATCGTCACCGCACCACGCTCTCGCGCCGGGCCGAGGATTTGATCCCGGAGCCACTACGTGGGTTGAAGCTGTACGACCGGCCAGATTTGCAAAAAAACTTTGTCCGCGCTGAGAGCGAGCACATCCGTGAAGCCGCGCTGATTTTGGAAGGCATTGTCTGCGCCGCTTGCGTCTGGCTTAACGAGCGCCACGTGGGCCGCCTGCCGGGCGTGCTGGAATTCCGGGTCAACTACTCCACTCACCGCGCCCGGCTGCGGTGGGATGAATGTCAGATCAAGCTCAGCGACATTCTGGCCGCCATCGGCGCCATCGGTTACATCGCTCATCCCTTCGATCCCAACCGCCAGGAAGCCTTGCAGAAGCGCGAACGCGCAGTGGCCTTGCGCCGGCTGGCGGTGGCGGGGCTGGGTTCGATGCAAGTGATGATGCTGGCGGTTGGTCTGTACGCTGGCGAGTACCAGGGTATGGAGGAGTGGATTCGCGAGCTCCTGCGCTGGACTTGCCTGATCCTGACCGTGCCGGTCGTGACCTATTCCGCCCAGTCGTTTTACAGCGCTGCCTGGCGCGACCTGCGCCGCCGGCAACTGGGCATGGATGTCCCGGTCGCGCTGGCGATTCTGGCCGCCTTCGCCGCCAGCGTCTGGTATACCGGGAAGGGTGGCGGCGAGGTTTACTACGACTCGGTGACGATGTTCGTCTTCTTTTTGCTGACCGGGCGCTTTTTGGAAATGACCGCCCGTCATCGGGCCGCGCAAATCTCCGAGGCGCTGGTGCGGATGCTGCCGGCGACCGCCACCCGCCTGAACGCGGCGGACGAGGAGGAGATCGTTCCCATTGCTGAACTGGCGCCCGGCGATCGGGTGCTGGTGCGACCCGGCGAGACGATTCCCGCCGATGGGAGCGTCATCGAGGGCGCGAGCAGCGTGGATGAATCGCTGCTGACCGGCGAGAGCCAGCCGCTGCCCCGGCAACTGGGCGCGGCGCTGATCGGCGGAGCGGTGAACGTGGACAGCCCCCTGGTGATGCGGGTGGAGAAAGTCGGCGCCGACACCGTGTTGTCGGCGATCTCCCGCCTGCTGGATCGCGCCCAGAGCGAGAAACCGCGCCTGGCGCTGCTGGCCGACCGCATTGCTGGCCGGTTCGTCGCTGTTTTGTTGGTGGTGGCGGCGGTGGTCCTGGTGGTCTGGTGGTCGCTGAGCGATTTCGACACTGCGTTCCGGGTTACCCTGTCGGTGCTGGTGGTCACTTGCCCCTGCGCGCTGTCGCTGGCCACGCCGACGGCGATGGTCGCGGCGACCGGCGCCCTGACGCGGCTGGGCGTGCTGACCACGCGCGGTCATGCGCTCGAAACCCTGGCGCAAGCCACGCACGTGATCTTTGACAAGACCGGCACGCTGACTTTCGGCCGGCTACAGGTGGCGGCGGTGGAAACGGTTGATGGGCTGGAAGCGCGCCGTGGCCTGGCGTTGGCGGCGGCGCTGGAGCGTGGTTCCGAGCATCCGGTCGGTCGCGCCCTGGTGGAAGCGGCCGGCCAGTCGAGTCCGTTGGCGACGGATCTGGGCAACACGCCGGGCAGCGGCGTTGAGGGCTGGATCGAAGATCGGCGTTATCGGATCGGGCGGCCGGAATTCGTGGCTGCCTTGAGTCAGAGCACCGCGACCGAACGTGACGATCTGGACGCCGCCAGCACCTGGGTGGCGCTGGGCGATGAAGCCGGGCTGCTGGCCTGGTTCCGGTTGACCGACGCCTTGCGGCCCGACGCGGCGGCGGCGGTCACGGCGCTGCGGGCGCGCGGTTTGACGGTGGAACTGCTCAGCGGCGACCGGCCCAATGCCGTGACCCATATCGCTCGCGAGGCCGGGATCGCCACGGCGACCGGCGGGATGTCGCCCCAGGATAAATTGGAGCGACTGCGGGCCTTGCAGCAACGAGGGACAGTGGTCGCGATGGTCGGCGACGGGGTCAACGACGCGCCGGTGCTGGCGGCGGCCCAGGTGTCGCTGGCGATGGGGAACGGGACGCAACTGGCCCATGCCTCGGCGGACATGATCCTGCTGTCGGAAAGGCTCGAACACCTGGTCGATGGCGTGGATATGGCTCGGCGGACCCTGACGATCACCCGCGAGAATTTTGCTTGGGCGATTGGTTACAATCTGATCGCCCTGCCGCTGGCGGCGGGCGGTTGGCTGACGCCCTGGATGTCGGCCATCGGCATGTCGTTCAGTTCTCTGCTGGTGGTGGTGAATGCGCTGCGGCTGCGGCGATTCTAAGCAATGGAGGTCGTTCCCCCGTGCGGATTCTCTATCTGTTGATTCCGATGGCTCTTGGGGTGGTGGGCGTGGCGTTGTGGGCGTTTCTGTGGGCGGTGCGGACCGGGCAATTCGACGATCTGGAAGGATCCGCCCACCGCATCCTGATGGACGACGACGATCCACGCATCCCCCGCTACCATGCTGGAGGAAAGGATGATAAATCCTTGAGTGAATGAAAGAAATCATTTAGCATTTCCAGTATGAATCTTATGGAGAAACCCGATGTTCACTTTCCAAAATTTCCCGCTCGTCATCATTCTCGTCCTGGCCATCGCCTCGTGGCTCAGTTTCCTGTCGGTCGTGCCGTGGGGTAGTCTGTTCTAAATCAAGCGGCAAAACCTCCAATAGCCGCCTTTCTCCGCAAGGGAGAAGGCGTTTTTTTGTTGCCCCCGGAATCTGGAGCGAACGATGAGCGTTGCGCTGGAATTGCTGGATCGGAAGCGTATTTTCGCCGAACTGACCGAAACAGCCCGCGCCTGGCTCAGCCGACTGGACCTGTATCCCGTGCTGGATTCCACTAACGATTACCTGTTGACCCAAGTCGGCGAGGACTGGCCGAGCGGCGCGGTCTGCCTGGCTGAACAGCAACGGGCCGGGCGGAGCCGGCTGGGGCGGTCCTGGCTATCACCCTTCGCCGCCAGCCTGGCCGGTTCGCTGCTGTGGCGATTTCATCTACCGGCGGCGGCGCTGAGCGGTTTGAGCCTGGCGACTGGCATTGCCGTAGCCCACGCCTTGCGGCGTTTCGGCGTGGCGGAAGTCGGGCTGAAGTGGCCCAATGACGTATGGTGGCACGAGCGCAAGCTGAGCGGCATCCTGCTCGAATCCAGCGGCGGCCCCGACGTTTTTGCCGTGGTGGCCGGCGTCGGTCTGAACGTGGCGCTACCCCGCTGGCGGCGACGGTGATTGATCAACCCTGGGTCGATCTGCGGGAAATTCTGGGCGCGGAGCCTATTTCCGTAATCGGCTGGCCGCCCTGCTGATCAGCGAACTGATTGAAACCTTTGTGCGGTTTCAGGAGGGAGTTCGCCGATCTGGCCGCCGAGTGGGCGGAATTTGATCAGGTGGCCGGACGGCGGGTATGCCTGACCCTGCCCAATACGACTTTGATCGGCGTCGCCCAGGGCGTGGACGCGACGGGCGCGTTGTTGCTGGAGACTGCTGACGGACGACTGCGACCTTGCGTCGGCGGCGAACTCAGCCTGAGGTTGGAGCGATGATCCTGCTAGCCGATGTCGGCAACAGCCGAATCAAATGGGTTTGTTGCGAGCGAGGCAAGTTTCCGGGCGCGTGGTCGGGCCACGCATGATGAAGAAGAGTTGGAGTGAACTGGCCGACCGGCTGTGGGCGGATCTGCCGCACCCGGCGCGGGTATTAATTGTCAGCGTGGCCGGCTCCAAGGCTCAGATGGAATTGACAGCCTGGGTTCGGCGGACCTGGGCCATCGAGACGAATTCGCCGTCTCGGCCACGGCGGCTTGCGGGATCCGCAATTCCTACGCCGAACCGGAGCGGATGGGCGCGGATCGCTGGGTAGCGATGATCGCGGCGCAGGCGTTGCTGGGACCCAAGGCGCTATGTGGTCGATTGCGGCACGGCGGTTACGATCGACGCGCTGGCGGCGGATGGTCAACACCTGGGCGGTGTGATCGTACCGAGGATGCGACTGATGCGCGAGGCGCTGTACCGAAAACCCGGCAGATTCCCTGGAAACGAACAGCGCATCTGTTCGGTCAGAGCACCCGCGACTGCGTTTGGGGCAGACGCTGTATGCGGTGGCATCAGCCATCGACGGGATTATCGATCGGATGATCGCCCGCCACGGTCCGGCGCGCGGTTGTTGACCGGCGGGGCCGCCGGGGATGGTATTGCCCTGTTTACGGGGCAGCTATCGACTGGAACCGGATTTGATTTTCACCGTACCGGGTGATGGCCAGCGAGGCCACGTGGTCAAAAGTGGGGTGATTCGAACAAGCGGGCGGTGGAGGAGGTCAAGACCATCTATTCCCTGGATTATCTTGAAGGAACGGTTTTATCGGCGCGCCATTTTCCATCGATGCCCCTTTGGGAATCACCGATTCTGTTCATTTCAGGCAAGTGGTCTATCCAAAAACGATGAAGTTTTGCCATGCGAAAATCACTGCGGTACATTTTCGCCGATGGCGTCACGATTTGCTGATGCCAGCATGGTGGCGGACGCACCGAACGATGTTGCCGCCACCTTGGCCAGCTGCAATTTCCGGGAGGGAATCATAATGGTCGCTACCCATTCGCCCGCGCGGGCAACGTCTGCCTATCAGCCCGCCGCTGGCGAGGCCTATATGAGCGATGCGCAACTGGCTCACTTTCGCCGGCTGCTGCTGGAGTGGAAGCAAAGTCTGCTCGACGAGGTCGACCGCACGGTCAACCACATGCAGGACGAATCCACCACATTCCCCGACCCCAACGACCGCGCCACCCAGGAGGAAGAATTCAGCCTGGAACTGCGCACTCGCGACCGGGAGCGCAAGCTGCTCAAAAAAATCAACGAATCCCTAGCCCAAATCGACAGCGGCGACTACGGCTATTGCGAGGCCTGCGGCGTGGAGATTGGACTGCCTCGGATGCAGGCCCGCCCAACCGCGACGCTGTGCATCGATTGCAAGATGCTGGAGGAAATTCGCGAAAAGCAGGGTGGCTGATTAACCCACTCAACCCGCGCCTCCGCCATGGCGATGGCCTGTTCCGCTTCAAATCGCGCGCCGAACCGGCGAGTGTCACGGGGTCGTTTTGCGCCCTCTCCGACCGGACCGCTGCACTTTGGCTCGCTGATCGCCGCCCTGGGCAGCTTTTGGAAGCGCGGCAGCGCGGCGGCGAAGTGGTGGGTGCGTATCGAGGACCGTGGACGCGCCACGCACCGCGCCGGGGGGCGACGACGGCGATCCTGCATGCGCTGGAGCGGTACGGACTGCACTGGGATGGGCCGGTGATCCATCAAAGCCGGCGCGCCGCCCATTACCAGGCGGCGTTGAAATCGTTGCTCGATACCGGGTGGGTCTATCCACTGCACGCAGCCGGCAAATACTGGCCAGTTACCCGCGTGGGCGGGATGGCGCGCCCATCTATCCGGGAACCTGCCGCGCCGGTCGCGTCGGCTGGATCGGCCCCCGCGCTGCGGCTGCGGGTGACCGACGCCTCACTGACCTTCCACGACGCCGTTCAGGGCGACTATCGCCAGCAACTGGAACGCAGGAGTGGGTGATTTCGTGCTCCGCCGCGCCGACGGCGTGTTCGCGTATCAACTGGCGGTGGTGATGGACGGCGCCGCGCAAGGCATCACTCAAGTGGTTCGCGGCGCCGATCTGCTCCGATTCCACGCCCCGGCAGATGGTGCTGCAACGGCTGTTGAGATTGCCCACCCCCGACTACGTTCATCTACCGGTGGTGGTGGACAGGGCGACAAGCTGAGCAAGCAAACTGGCGCCCCGCCGCTGGACGAGCGCCGGGTGGGGCCTACCTGACGGCCGCGCTGCGGGTTTCTAGGCCAGCGCCCCCCGCCGGAGCTGGCGACCGAACCAGTGGCAGCGATCATCGCCTGGGCCGTGGCGCACTGGAACTTGACCTTGGTCAGCGCGCACATCGATCCAGCCCATCAGCACGCCAACAAATTGACTGAAACCAACCCAATCGCTAGACTAGACTTATAAAAATCCAAACCGGCCATGAGCGTTGGTCAGCGCTTTCACCCGGACGCAGATACCACAAACCCACCCTACACCAAAGGAAGATACGGTAATGTCCGAAGGCAAGCTTTATCCTGTACCTGCTGAAATGGCCGCTCACGCCTGGATTAACAACGATCAATATCTAGAAATGTACCAGCGTTCCGTCGATGACCCGGAAGGCTTCTGGGCGGAACAGGCCAACCAATTCATCACCTGGTTCAAGCCCTGGAACAGGTCTTGGACTGGGATTTCACCAAGGTCATATCCGCTGGTTCGAGGGCGCCCAGCTCAACGTCAGCCACAACTGCCTGGACCGCCATCTGGCGACGCGCGGCGATCAGGTCGCCATCATCTGGGAAGGCGACAACCCCAGGAAGACAAGAAAATCACCTACAAGGAACTGCACGAGGACATGTGCAAGTTCGCCAACGTCCTGAAGAGCCTGGGCGTCAAGAAGGGGATCGCATCTGCATTTACATGCCGATGATTCCCGAAACCGCGGTCGCCATGCTGGCCTGCACCCGGATCGGCGCCATCCACTCCATCGTGTTCGGCGGCTTCTCGCCCGATTCGCTGAAGGATCGCATCCTCGACGCCACCTGCAACCTGGTCATCACCTCCGACGAAGGGATGCGTGGCGGGCGCAAGGTGCCGATGAAGGCCAACATCGACAAGCTCTGCTCAGCACGCCGAGCGTGCAGAAGACCGTCATGGTCAAACGTACCGGCGGCAACGTCGCCTGGGTCAGAGGCCGCGACGTGTGGTATCACGATCTGATGGCTCAGGCCTCCGCCGAGCTGCCCGCCGGAGCCCATGGATGCCGAGGATCCGCTGTTCATTCTCTACACCTCCGGCTCCACCGGCAAGCCCAAGGGCGTGTTGCACACCACCGGCGGCTATACCTGCACACGGCGATCACCCACAAGTACATCTTCGACTATCACGATGGCGACATTTACTGGTGTACCGCCGACGTGGGCTGGGTGACCGGGCATTCCTACATCGTCTACGGCCCACTAACCAACGGCGCCACCACTCTGATGTTCGAGGGCATACCGACCTATCCGGACTCCGGCCGGTTCTGGCAGGTGGTCGACAAGCACCAGGTCAACATCTTCTATACCGCCCCAACCGCCATCCGCTCACTGATGCGCGAGGGCGAGGCGCCGGTGAAGGCCACCTCGCGCAAGAGCCTGCGGTTGCTCGGTTCCGTGGGCGAGCCGATCAACCCCGAAGCCTGGGAGTGGTACTACCACAATGTCGGCGATGCGCGCTGCCCGATCGTGGATACCTGGTGGCAAACCGAAACCGGCGGCATCCTGATCACCCCGCTGCCCGGCGCCACCGCCTTGAAGCCCGGTTCCGCCACCCGGCCGTTCTTCGGCGTAACTCCCGCCCTGGTGGATGCCGAGGGCCAGTTCCTGGAAGGCGCCACCGACGGCAACCTGGTCATCACCCGGCCCTGGCCCGGCATGATGCGGACCGTGTACGGCGATCATCAGCGCTTCATCGACACCTACTTCTCCATGTACAAGGGCCTGTATTTCACCGGCGATGGCGCGCGTCGCGACGCGGACGGCTACTACTGGATCACCGGGCGGGTGGACGACGTGATCAACGTCTCCGGTCATCGCATGGGCACCGCCGAGGTCGAATCGGCCTTGGTGCTGCACCCAGCGGTCGCCGAAGCCGCCGTGGTCGGCTTCCCGCACGACATCAAGGGCCAGGGCATCTACGCCTACGTGACCCTGAAGGTCGGCGTCGAACCAACCGAGGCGTTGCGCAAGGAATTGATCGCTCACGTCCGTAAGGAAATCGGCCCCATCGCCTCGCCGGACGTGCTGCAATGGGCGCCTGGCCTGCCCAAGACCCGCTCCGGCAAGATCATGCGCCGCATCCTGCGCAAGATCGCCGCCAACGAAGTGGATCAACTGGGCGATACCTCGACCCTGGCCGATCCGAACGTGGTCACCGACCTGGTCGACAATCGCGCGGTCAAGTAACGGTTCATCCTTAACAACAACGACTGAGTTTCAACCCTGAACCCGGCCCTGCTTGAGGTGGCCGGGTTTTTTCATGGCTTGGTGCTTGGCCAGCGCACGCCGGCCTCATCGATCCAGGTGCTTACCAGCCGCGCCGGGGTCAAGTCGAAGTACACGTTGCGCACGGTCACCGCCGGCCAATCCGGCATACCCAGCTCGGTCGGCGCCATTTCCTCCAATTCTGGAACCGGTTGGTCCGGCTCGCGCCACTTGAAGCTTTCGCAGCAGACATGAAACGGCACACCCTGGTCGCGCGCCGCCAGGGTATTTTGGCCAGTACCTGCCTTGTTGACGACCGTCCCGTCGGCCAGCACGCTATCGGCGCCCACCAGCACAGCGTCGGCCCGAGCGACGAACAGCCCCATTTGCGCGTCGGTGATGTAGGTGGTCGGCGCCCGCCAGGCCGAAAGCCGCTCCGCCAATTGGCGCCCCTCCCCCAGCGGCCGTGATTCGGTGACGATCATCCGCAAGCCGTCGTCCTTGAGCAGCCGGCGTCTCCACCACCGTCGAACTGAGGCTGTGGGTCATCACCGTCCGGCCTGGTCCAAGTAGATGGGCGGTATGAACGGCGCATTCGGTCACCGCCCGCCGCGAGGCGGCGCTCAGAGCTTCCGCCCGCTCGGCGGCCAGCTCGCGGGCGATGGCCAGATCCGCGCCAGCGGGCGGAATCGAACTTTCTCGCCAGCGCCGCAATAGATTCTGGATCGGCGCCATGCTGGGTCGGGCCATGCTCAGATTGTCGGCCAAGGACAACAGACGCATCCGCAGCTCCGGAGCATCCACCGCTGGGAGCGTTCGCGCCGCCCCCGCCAGCAGTTCCAGGGCGCGACGGGCCAGTTCGCTGGCCCCGCGCCTGCGATCATTGTGAATTTCCGCAACCCAAAGGTTGAATTGTGCGAGGTTCATTGGCCAAAATTCACCCAAAATAACCAGAAACAAGCCGGTATCCCCACCGGCGATCCCGCCCACCCCACTCAATTGAGGAGACCGGCCATGAGCGATGTTGATCCCATTATCGGCAATTGGTATCGCAACCAGGAAACTGGCAACGATTTTGAGGTTGTCGCGCTGGATGAGGATGCCCAGACCATCGAAATCCAGTACTTCGATGGTGAACTAGAAGGTGGATCTGGACACCTGGTACGAACTGGCGATTGACGCCATCGAGGCGCCGGAAGACTGGTCCGGCCCCTTCGATGAAATGGAAACGGATGACCTGGGTTACGACGAGGACGAGGACGAGGACGAGGACGAGGATGTGGAGGACGGCGAGGACGAACTCAGCGACGAGGACGACCTGCTTTCCGATCGCGATGAGGATTGAGCGTCGGTCCCTCGCGGGTCGGCGTCTCCATGGCTCTCCGCGCTGCCCCAACCCTCGACGGGCGGCTGGGTCCACGTTTGAGCAAAATTGCTTTTCCGCCCGTCCAACCATCATGTTCGGACCCCGGAGCACCCCGTGATGAACCAATTGATTATCTTTGACACCACCCTGCGCGATGGCGAACAAAGCCCCGGCGCGTCCATGACCAAGGAGGAAAAGGTCCGTATCGCCAAGATGCTGGAGCGGATGCGGGTCGACGTGATCGAGGCGGGTTTTCCCATTGCCAGTCCCGGCGATTTCGAGGCGGTGCGGGCGGTGGCGCGGACGGTCAAGGACAGCACCGTGTGCGGGTTGGCGCGCGCGGCCGACGCCGACATCGACCGGGCCGGCGAGGCGTTGAAGGAAGCGGCGGCCGGCCGCATCCATACCTTCATCGCCACCTCGCCGATCCACATGAAAATGAAGCTGCGGCTGGAACCGGATCAGGTGCTGGAACGGGCGGTCCAGGCGGTGCGCCGCGCCCGGCGCTGGACCGACGATGTGGAATTTTCCGCCGAGGACGCCGGCCGTTCCGAGCTGGATTTCCTGTGCCGGATCACCGAAGCGGTGATCGCCGCCGGAGCGCGCACCATCAACATCCCCGACACGGTCGGCTACAACATCCCCGACCAGTTCGCCCAGACCATTCGCAACCTGATCGAACGAGTCCCCAATGCCGATCAGGCGATTTTCTCGGTGCATTGCCACAACGACCTGGGACTGGCGGTGGCCAGCTCACTGGCGGCGGTACTGGCCGGGGCGCGGCGGTGGATGCACCATCAACAACCTGGGCGAGCGGGCCGGCAACGCTTCGCTGGAGGAAATCGTGATGACGGTGCGCACCCGTCGCGATGTGTTCCACTTGGAAACCAGCATCGACACGACGCAAATCGTACCGGCCTCGCGGCTGGTCGCCAGCATCACCGAGGTTCCCGGTGCAACCCAACAAAGCCATCGTCGGCGCCAACGCCTTCGCCCACGAATCCGGCATCCATCAGGACGGCGTCCTCAAGCACCGCGAAACCTATGAAATCATGCGTGCCGAGGATGTGGGCTGGAACGCCAACCGCATGGTGTTGGGCAAGCATTCCGGCCGCAACGCCTTTCGGACCCGGCTGGAAGAACTGGGCGTCAGCTTCGCCTTCGAGGAGGAGTTGAACGCCGCCTTCGCCCGGTTCAAGGAATTGGCCGACAAAAAGCACGAAATCTTCGACGAAGACTTGCAAGCCCGGTCACCGACGCCAACCTGGCGGCGGAAAACGAACAGGTGAAACTGCGCTATCTACGGGTCCGCTCCGGAAACCGGCGAGACGCCGCGCGCGCGTGACCCTGGCGGTGGATGGGATGGAGCACAGCGCGACCGCCGATGGCGGCGGGCCGGTGGACGCATCGTTCAAGGCCATCGAAAGTATCCTGCAAACCGGTACCGACCTGCTGCTGTACTCGGTCAGCAACATCACCAGCGGCACCGATTCATGGGCGAAGTCACCGTGCGCGTGTCCAAGGAGTGGACGGATCGTCAACGGCCAGGGCGCCGATATCGACATCGTTATCGCCTCGGCCAAGGCTTACGTGAACGCGCTCAACAAGGTGTTGCAACCGGTCGAGCGGGCGCATCCGCAGCTGCTGTAATGACCGGCAAGCGCTACTATCTGGCCACCCTGGGCATTCCGCTGTGGCTGCCGCGCTGAAGCCTGCGCTGGCCGAACAGCCACGGTCCGTAGGACTTTCCACCCCGCTTACGGGGGCCAGGGCTAGGGACGAGGGTTGAGGCGGAGGATGCGGGAACCGAAGGGTTATCCCCAACGACCGGACTTCATCGAGAGGAAATGGCTGACCACTGGGAACCGGGGTTTGAAACCGTCACCGATCCTTCCACGCCGCGCCCAATCGCCGGGCGGCGGCCATCGCCGGCATGGACTGGAGGAGCGGCGGCGGCGGTGCGCGGTCACGCCTGTGGACTGTGCGCCACCCGCACGCAAACGGTATTCGGCGCGTCGGCGACCGCCGGCGGCGTGGCTGGTGATCGGCGGGCGCCCGGCGCCGACGAGGACCGACTCGGCGAGCCGTTCGTCGGGCGGGCCGGCAAACTGCTCGATCCGATGTTGCGGGCCGTTGGCCAGAACCGCGAGCAGACCTACGTGGCCAATATCCTGAAATGCCGCCCGCCGGAAAATCGCGATCCGACTCCGGAGGAAGCCGCGCAATGCCGGCCGTTCCTGAACCGGCAAATCGCGCTGATCCAGCCGCGCCTCATCCTCGCCGTGGGCCGCATCGCCGCTCAGAACCTGCTGGCGACCGATACGCCCATCGGCAAACTGCGCGGCCGGGTGCATCGCTTCGGGCCGGCTCGCGTCCCGCTGGTGGTCACCTACCACCCGGCCTATCTGCTGCGCTCGCCGCGCGAGAAACGCAAGGCTTGGGATGACTTGCGGCTAGCGCGGCGCACGCTGGCCATCGAACCTTCCGCGCCGACCCGACACCCTGTCGAACCATGAGCGCCCGACGGGAATCGGCATCCGGTCGGTTCCGGGCCATGCTGTACGCCGATTTGAAGGAAGTCCTTGCCATCGAACGGCGGGCCTATCAATTCGCCTGGACCGATGGCATTTTGCGCGATTGCCTTCGGGCCGGCTATCACTGCCGGGTGCTGGAAACTCCACGGCTTCATTCAGGCCTACGCGGTGATGTCGGCGGCGGTCGGCGAAGCCCATCCTCAACTTCTGCGTGCGCCCGGAACTGCAAGGAGCGCGGCCTGGCGCGGCGGATGCTCGATCACCTGCTGGAATGGGCGCGCTGGAGCAGGTCCAAACGATCTTTCTCGAAGTCCGCCTTTCCAATACCCGCGCCATGCGGCTTTATGCCTCGGCTGGATTTTGCGGGTTGGTCTGCGGCCTGGCTACTATCCATCGACCAGCGGACGGGAAGACGCGCTGGTGATGGCCAAGGAGCTATAAGAACATGTCTGGCTACCTTGCGCTTAAGCATCTGCACCTGACCACCGTGATCCTCAGTTTCGCCCTGTTCGCACTGCGTGGACTCTGGATGCTGGTGGACCCGCCCCAGCTTCAGCGACGCTGGGTTCGGATCGCGCCGCATCTGATCGATACCGTGCTGCTGGCGAGCGCCATTGGATTGACCTTGTCCATCCGGCAATACCCGTTCGTCAACGGCTGGCTGACCGCCAAGGTTCTGGCGCTGATCGTTTACATCCTCCTCGGCGGCATTGCCCTCGGCGGTCCGACCCGAGCGATCCGCGCCGCCGCCTGGGTTGCGGCCTTGGCGACGTTTGGCTACATCGTCAGCGTCGCCCTGACCCGCCAGCCGCTCGGTTTTCTAGCGGGGTGGTGAGCCGCGCCGACCATCGCGCCAGCAAAAACGCTGCCCCGAAGGCGACGTTCCGGCGTCGATCCCAGGCCCGCGCGGCGGTCACCCGAACAGCAGATCCAACAGGTTTTTCCGGGCCAAGCGGTCGGCCTGGCGGTGGCTGTCGGCGCTCCATTCAACCATCATCCAGCCATCATCCAGCATTCGGTGGCCCACAAAGCTCAGCACGGCGAACTGGCTGTCCGCCACCTCGCGCAGGCCGTGCGGATCGGTCACCTTGAGCGCCACCTTGAACTGGGCGACGCCCAGATCGACATACGCCCTTAGACTATCCATCCGCAGCAGGGTCCATCGTTCGACCCGCTCGACCATAAACTGATTGGTTCGTCGCGACGGCGCGACCCACTTATCCATCAACGCAATCATCGGATACATGAAATTTCCCCTATCTGGATATGGTAAACGCTTGGAGTATAACAGGGAATGCTGCGTTGCGACATAAAACCTCAGGCAATCCGCGTGACGATAAACCTGAAAATTCCTGTGCCCAATGATATAGTTGAGTCCGTGGCCCGACCAGCGGGTATCCGCCTCGTTCCGCCACGCCGATTTTGCGCCACTCAGGGACAACCATCATGCCCATCGGTACCACCATCACTGAATTCATCATCGAAGAACAACGGCAAATCAAGGGGGTTTCAGGCGACTTCACCGCATTGATCAACGACATCGTCATCGCCTGCAAGGCTATTTCCAGCGCTGTCCGTTATGGCAGTCTGGTGGGCGTTCTGGGTACCGCCGATACCGAGAACATCCAGGGCGAGACTCAAAAGAAGCTGGATGTGATTTCCAACAATCTGTTCATCAAGCGCAACGAATGGGCCGGTCATGTCGCCGCTATGGCTTCCGAGGAGATGAACGATGTCTACCACCTGCCGACCCAGTATCCGCGCGGCAAGTACCTACTGGTGTTCGATCCGCTGGACGGGTCTTCCAATACCGACGTCAATGGCGTGGTCGGTACTATTTTCTCGATCATGCGCCGCCCCGAAGGCTCGACCGGCGAGCCGACCGAAGACGACTTCCTGCAACCCGGCGCTCGCCAGGTTTGTGCTGGCTACGCCTTGTACGGGCCGTCTTCGATGATGGTGCTCACCACCGGTCACGGGGTCAACGGCTTCACCCTGGATCAGCGCATTGGCGAATACATCCTCACCAACCCCAACATGAAGATTCCCGAGGAAGCCCAGGAATTCTCCATCAATACCTCCTACATGCGATTCTGGGATCCGCCAGTGCGCCGCTACATCGACGAGTGCCTGGCCGGCAAGGAGGGTCCGCGCCGCAAGGATTTCAACATGCGCTGGGCTGGAGCGATGATCGCCGACGTGCATCGGATACTGTGCCAGGGCGGCGTGTTTCTGTATCCCATCGACCGTAAGCTGCGCGCCAAGAACCAGGAGGGCAAGCTACGGTTGTTGTACGAAGCCAACCCAATGAGCTTCATCGTCGAACAGGCCGGCGGGCTGGCCACCACCGGCGCCCAGCGGATCATGGAACTGCAGCCCACCGATCTTCACCAGCGCTGCCCGGTGATCGTGGGGTCAAGGAATGAAGTCGAGCGGATCATTTCCTACCATCTTGAAGCCCAGTGATCCGGTAACGGTGGTTTCACGCGGGCCGCCGGCGGCCCGCGCCAATGGTTCGGGGCGTCGGAAGCATTACATTACTATGGAGCGCGCACGATTCCGATGGCGCGCTCCATATTTTTTCCCAGCGCTTGCTAGTATTGTTATTCATTGCCTGTCAAGCGTCACCACAGAGCGCCGATCCCCGCCCCCATCCGACCGTTGGAACCGCAAGAAGACCATTTACCATGGAATCGAAGATATCTTCCCCGGAATCGCTCGTTGGCAAGCTCAAGCGCGTCGAGGATCTCGCCGAAAAACTTGTCTATATCAAATGGAGTCGAGAGTTTTTCGTCTTGCTGCAGCGCGCGGCGCGGGAGGTGTTGACGCTGGCGCGATCACGACCGGATTGCCACAAGATCGCGGTGCTGGCCGAACGGCTGGAGCAACAGATCGGCGAGTGTCTGGAACAGGGCGCCCTGCCCCGAGGCGAGGAGCGAGAACGCTTGATCGCAGTGGCGGACGCGCTCTGCCGCGCGACGCCCGGCTCCGACCACAGCTCCCGCAAGACCGGGCCGGGCCAGTCGCCCCCTGAAGAACCCCGTACCGTGCCGCTGTTTTCGCGCTGGGAAAAAAGTGAACGGTCGAAACCCAGGATCGGATCACTCGCAACCGAAACGCCGCCGCTGTGGCTGGTGGCGCCGGAATCGGCCAACGACTTGGCGCGCAAGCTTGAACAGCGAGGCGGCTACCGGGTTCAACGCCTTGTGAATCTAATCGAGGCGCAGACTCTGCTAAACCAATCCCGGCAACC
The DNA here is from genome assembly GCA_046347555.1 of Candidatus Competibacteraceae bacterium. Classification (GTDB taxonomy): domain Bacteria; phylum Pseudomonadota; class Gammaproteobacteria; order Competibacterales; family Competibacteraceae; genus Contendibacter. The sequence goes on from JAXMFY010000004.1 coordinate 122,554, forward strand.
GGCGGCTCTGCTGATCGATCTGGACCACGCCGCCGACAGCCAGACGACCTTGCAGCAAGTCGCCAACCTGCGTCAGTCCCTACCTGCGGAAATCCCCCTGTTCTTCCTGGCCGACCGCGGCGATATCACCGCTCGAATCGACGCGGTGGAAGCTGGCGGGGCGGGCTATTTTCTCAAACCGGTCGATCTACCGCTGTTGTTGGAATCGCTGAACGAGTGCATCTCCAAACCACTCCACCACCGTATCCTGATCGTGGATGACACCTTACCCTCGGCGCGCGAGATTGCCCGTTGGTTGGACAGTCGTGGCATGGTGACTCAGGTGCTGGCCCAACCTTTGCAAATCCTACAGGCACTGGCCAATTTCCAACCTAGCCTGTTGGTCATGAGCCTGGACCTGAAGGACCTCGGTGGGCTGGCGCTGGCCCAATCCATCCATCAGCATGAATCCTTTCGAGAGTTACCCATGGCACTGCTGTCGGCGCAGGCCGACAGCGGCTCGCGGCTGGTCGCCACCGGCCTGAGCGGTGAAACGCTGTTGAGCAAGCCTCTGAATCCAGAATCGCTGGTCGCGGCCATCGCCAAGCGGTTGCGGCAAGGGCATGGCCTGTATCGCAAGCTTAGCCAGCTCAGCAATCGGGATACCGTCAGCGGCTTGTACAACCGCCCCTATTTTCTCACCCACCTGGAGCGGGCGCTGGTCGCCACCGCCGCCAACACACAACCGGTGGCGATCATGCTGATCACGCTGGACAACCTGCATGTCATGGAAAATCAGGACATGGCTGCGGCTGATGCGTTGATCGAACAATCCGCCCAGCGCCTGAAAATCGCCCTGGGTCCGGATCCAATCGCCGCCCGGTTTGGCGACGCCATTTTCATGGTACTGCTGGGCTTCACCACCCAGGAGGCGCTGCTGGCCACGGCGCGCGCGGTGCAGACAAACCTGGAGACCGACGCGTACCCATTGGCCAGCGGCGATGCCCGCTTGCGAACCAGCATCGGCATCAGTATCGCTAGTCCAAAACTGCGCGAGGCCGCCACCCTGATCCAGCAGGCCGACTTGGCCAGCAGCATGGCGCGGGACAGCAAGGATGCCCGGATTCATGTCCACCACGGCCGGAGCGCCGAGCAGGACGCGGACCTCTCGCGGCAAAAGAAACTGATGGAAGATATTCGCGAAGCCGTGCAGCAACAGCGGATGAACCTGCTGTTTCAGCCCATCGTCAGTCTGCGCGGCGACGCCACCGAACGCTACGAGGTTCTGTTGCGGATGCGCAACCGCGAGGGTTGGGAGCTGTTGCCGGAAACCGTGTTCGCCCTGGTCAAGCGTAACCGGATCGGCATGGTGCTCGACCGCTGGGTCATCGCCCATTCCATCCGGGTGCTGCGCGAGCGGCAAGCGCGTGGGCAATCGGTGATCCTGTTTATCAACATCTCACCCACCATCCTGCAGGACGAGGAACTGCTGAACTGGCTGCAAGGTGGCCTGAGCAAGACCGGGGTGCCAGCCGCCAGCCTAGTGTTCGAAATGACGGAAATGGCCGCCGAATTGAACAAACAAGCGCTGGAACCATTCCTGCAGGGCCTCAAGAAACTGGGCTGTGGCCTTTCCCTGGATCATTTCAGTGGCCACGAACGCGCCCAGGCGCTGGCCCAGCTCGTACAGGCGGATTACGTCAAGCTGGATGGCCGCTTCGCCCAGAATCTGCTCAACGACAAGGACCGTCAGCAATACCTCAATCAGTTGGTTCGCACGTTGGCCGCCGTGGGCATCACCACCATCGTCACTGGCATTGAGGACGCCATGATCTTGCCGACGCTATGGTCCTGCGGCATCGACTACGTCCAGGGGTTCTTCCTGCAGCGCCCGCATACCGACATGAGCTACGACTTCGAAAGCGTGGTGTTGTGAGTGGAATACGGATCGATCGAGCCACGGGTTTGCTCGACGCGGCGCGATGGCGGTCCTCGCCCAACCAAGACGAGCGGCCGGACGGGACTGTGGTGGATCTCATCGTCGTTCATGGCATCAGCCTGCCGCCCGGCGAATTCGGCGGACTCTGGATCGATGCGCTGTTCACCAACACTCTCGATCCGGACGCCCACCCCTATTTTCGAGCCATCGCCGAGTTGCGGGTGTCGGCGCATCTGCTGATTCGCCGCGACGGTGATCTGGCGCAGTATGTACCCTTTCAGCGCCGGGCCTGGCATGCTGGCGCGTCGAATTTCGCCGGCCGCTCCCGTTGCAACGATTTCAGCATCGGCGTCGAGTTGGAAGGCGCCGATCACATTCCTTACGACGACCGCCAGTATTCGCGGCTGGCCGAGGTCATCATCGCCCTGCGGACTGCCTATCCTACCCTGACGCCCAGTCGGCTGGTCGGTCACGCCGACATTGCGCCGGGCCGCAAAACCGATCCGGGACCGGCATTCGACTGGGCGCGGCTGCGTCGGCTGCTGGGCGACGCGGACTGACCGCCCGCCGTTCCGTCCGATGAAAGGCCGCGTGGCTGGCGCTCGACCGAGGCGAGCGACGAGAACCCTGAGTTTTCAGCGCGAAACCCCACTGGCGGTCTCGAACCGCGCTCGGATCATTTCCACCCGCTCGCGATTGACGCCAAAGTCGTAATAACCGGTCCGGGACGCCGAACGCACCTGGACGACGCCAGACGGGCCGAACAGGAACTCCACATCGTCCACGAAGCCAAACACCGCCGAACGAAATTCGACGTGAAGGTAATCGGGGTCAGTCCGAATCACTCGCGCCCGATCCATGCCATTCAAAACCTCCAACAATCTTGCCCGTTCCCTTTCCTTTTCTCCACGATAGCGCAACGGCTCGATGCGTTGATCGGTGGCGTCCGCTTGCGACGAAACGCAATTCGGCGAGGCGGGACACGGCGCCAGCCGACCCTCGGTCACGCCCAGATTGACCGGCGGTCGCCCGCCCGAACAGCCGCTTATCCCCAGAGTGACCACCATCAACAGCTTGCCAGTCCAATGTATTTTCCACACGGTCATTCCTCGCTGAGTCGCCAAGTTCCACCGCCGCCGTGCGCCTACCCTCTTGGCAAACGCCGCGTTTGGAATTATTCTACCCATAAATAGAACCAATATAGTACTGATTAGTAGCCGTTACGCGGAGCATCCATGATTCGTATCACCCGGGAAGCCGACTACGGCATCTTGCTGATGACCGGTCTGGCTCGGGCCGAAGGACAGCCGCGCAGTGCCGCTGTCCTGGCGCGACAGTGTCGGCTGCCGCTGCCGATGGTCAGCAAAATACTTAAGACCCTGGCGCGGGCCAGCCTTTTGATTTCGCAACGCGGCGCGCAAGGCGGCTATAGCCTAGCCCGACCGCCAGTGGAAATTTCCGCCGCTGACATCATCAGCGCGCTGGAAGGGCCGCTCGCTATCACTGAATGTAGCGGAGAAAGCCACGACGGTTGCTCGCGGCAGGATGAGTGCGAGGTCAGCGGCCACTGGCCTCGCATCAACCGGGCGATTCACGCCGCGTTGCAGAGCATCAGCCTGGCGGAAATGAGCCGTCCCGATTCGCCGCGCCCACTGCGTTTCCATTCGCCAAGCCGGACCGAGATCGCCGGCATTGTCGACCGCGCTGTTTGATCCACCGCATTTCGAACCGGAATCCCGCCATGACCGACAGCACCCAAACCCTGGAACGTCTCGCCGCCAGCGACTACAAGTACGGCTTCGTCACCGACATCGAACAGGAGACCGTGCCGCCGGGGCTAAACGAGGACGTCATCCGGCTGATCTCGGCCAAGAAGCAGGAACCGGATTGGTTGCTGGAATGGCGGCTGCAAGCGTTCCGGCACTGGCTGACCCAGACCGAGCCGACCTGGGCGCGGGTGCATTATCCGCCGATTGATTATCAGGCGATTTCCTACTACGCCGCGCCGAAGCAGAAGGGCGATGGCCCCAAGAGCCTGGACGAGATCGACCCGGAACTGCGCCGCACCTACGAAAAACTCGGTATCCCACTGGCGGAACAGGCCATCCTGGCCGGCGTGGCGGTGGACGCCGTGTTCGACTCGGTATCGGTGGCGACCAGCTACAAGGGCAAGCTGGCGGAAAAGGGCATCATCTTCTGCTCCTTTTCCGAAGCGGTGCGCGAGCATCCCGAACTGGTGCGCCAATATCTGGGCACGGTGGTGCCTTACCGTGACAACTACTACGCGACACTGAACTCGGCGGTGTTCTCCGACGGCTCCTTCGTCTACATCCCGCCGGGCGTGCGTTGCCCGATGGAGTTGTCCACCTACTTTCGCATCAACGCCAGCAACACCGGGCAGTTTGAGCGAACATTAATCGTTGCGGACGAAGGTGCCTATGTGTCGTATCTTGAAGGCTGTACCGCGCCTCAACGTGACGAAAATCAACTTCATGCAGCGGTCGTCGAGTTGATCGCGCTGGACAACGCCACGATCAAATACTCGACGGTACAGAACTGGTATCCGGGCGACGCCGAGGGCAAGGGCGGCATTTACAACTTCGTGACCAAGCGCGGGTTGTGCAAGGGCCGCGACTCCAAGATTTCCTGGACCCAGGTCGAAACCGGTTCGGCCATTACCTGGAAGTATCCGAGTTGCGTGTTGCGTGGTGAGAATTCGGTGGGTGAGTTTTATTCGGTCGCCCTGACCCGTGATTACCAACAGGCCGATACCGGCACCAAAATGATCCACATCGGCAAGAACACCCGCAGCACTATCGTTTCCAAGGGGATTTCCGCCGGCCACGGCCAGAACGCCTACCGGGGACTGGTGAAAATCCTGCCAACCGCCGAGAACGCCCGCAATCACTCGCAATGCGACTCGCTGCTGATGGGTGGCCAGTGCGGCGCGCACACCTTCCCCTATATCGACGTACAGAATCCCAGCGCCCAAGTGGAACACGAGGCCAGCACCTCCAAGATCAGCGAGGACCAGCTTTTCTACTGCCGACAGCGCGGCATCAGCACCGAGGATGCGGTCAGCCTCATCGTCAACGGTTTCTGCAAGGAAGTGTTCAAGGAATTGCCGATGGAATTCGCGGTCGAGGCTCAAAAGCTGATTGAGCTGAAGTTGGAAGGCAGCGTAGGGTAATTAGAAGTTGGATCAATGACAAACCCCCACTGGACAGCATATGTTACAGCGTTGGTTTTACCGGCCATCGCCCTGATTGCGGCATGGATTGCATTTCGGCAGTCGCAAATTGCGCGCAATAAGTTAAAGCTCGATCTGTTCGAAAAGCGAATGGCTGTGTATCAGGCTGTGCGCGAGACCCTAGCAACTGCAGTCACTAAAGGAAAACTAACGCAAGAAGATGAGATTAAATATCTTGTCGGTACTCAGCCTGCACAATGGTTGTTTGGGTCAGAAGTGTTCAAGTACCTCAATGAAACTCTTTGGCACAAGATTGTAGATTTGGGCCTACACAATGCTATGTCGGAGGGGCGGCCGGATGACGAAGATCGTGTTAAACACACTCATGCGAGAGCTGAAGCTATTAAATGGCTCATAGCCCAGTACAAAGAGCTTGACAAGCTTTGTGAGAAATATCTGTCTCTCAAGCATTGATTTCACAGGTGCTCGCAACCGACTTTGCCTCACTGCGTTTGCGGGACGACAAATATATTTTTACAGGTTATTGGCTACAGGAAACCATCCACTATGCTGGAAATCCGCAATTTGCACGTCACCGTCGAGGATCGGGAGATTCTCAAGGGCATCGACTTGATCATCCATCCTGGCGAGACGCACGCCATCATGGGGCCAAACGGCTCCGGCAAAAGCACCTTGGCGAATGTGATCGCTGGCCGCGAGGGCTATACCGTCACCGAGGGTGAAATTCGTTTCGACGGCAAGAACCTGTTGGACATGGACCCGGAAACCCGCGCCTGCGAAGGGCTGTTCCTGGCGTTTCAGTATCCGGTGGAAATTCCCGGCGTCGCCAATCTCTATTTCCTCAAGGCGGCGGTCAACGCGGTGCGCAAGTATCGCGGCGAGCCGCCGGTGGACGCGATGGATTTCTGGGACCTGGTCCACGAGCGCATGGAACTGGTCAAGATGGACGAGTCCATGCTCAAACGCTCGGTCAACGAAGGTTTCTCTGGCGGCGAGAAAAAGCGTAACGAAGTCTTCCAAATGGCGGTGCTGCAACCGCGCTTCGCTGTGCTGGACGAAACCGACTCCGGGCTGGACATCGACGCCCTAAAAGTCGTCGCCGACGGCGTCAACGCCTTGCGCAATCCAGAACGCGGCTTCCTGGTCATCACCCACTACCAGCGCCTGCTGGACTACATCGTTCCAGACCATGTACATGTCCTGGTCAACGGCAAGATTGCCCGTTCCGGTGGGAAAGAGCTGGCGCTGGAACTGGAGGAACAGGGCTACGCGCTGTACAACGAAGAGCCGGGCCGCGCGCGCCGGGCCGCTGCCTGAGGCAACCCCATGATCGCCACCGCCCCGCTCCCTTCCGATCCCCACCGCCAGCGATTTACCGAGTTCGTGGCCAACCGCCGCGAGCCGGACGCTATCATCCGCTTGCGCCGGGAAGCGTTTGACCGTTTCCAAACGCTGGGCTGGCCCACGCGCCAGCAGGAAGCCTGGCGCTTGACCGATCTGAGCGCGTTGCAATCCATCACCTTCCAGCAGCCGACCGACGCGCTGATCGATGCCAGTACGTTGCCGACGCTGGATGGGCCAACGCCCCGCCTCGTTTTCGTCAACGGTCGCTTTGCGCCGGGCCTGTCACGGTTGCCCAAGTTGCCGGATGGGGCACTGATCACCAGCCTCGGTCAGGCGTTGACGACCCATCTCGAACGGATCGAGCCGTACCTGGACCGCTTGCCGGGATTGGAACGGCATCCGTTCGCCGCGCTCAACACGGCGTTCTGGGAAGATGGCGCGTTCGTGTATCTGCCGCGCGGGACCGTGGTCGAGGAACCGATTCATCTGGTGTTTTACGCTGCTGGCAGCGATGTGACCGTTCATCCGCGCCTGCTGCTGGCGCTGGAGGGTGACGCGCAAGCGACCGTGGTGGTCGAATACCGGGGACAGGGTCGCTACCTGAACGCGCCGCTTGCCGAACTGGCGCTGGGGATGGGCGCGGTGCTGCACTACCACCAGATTCAGGAGGAAGCGCCACAAGCCTTCCATCTCGGCGCGATCCGGGCTCGACAGGGTCACGACAGCACGATGAACCTCCATCTGATTTCGGTGGGTGGCCAACTGGCCCGCGCCGATCTGGCTGTGCTGCTCGATGGCGAGGGCGCCCAGTGCGCGCTTAACGGCCTGACCCTGGCGCGCGACCAGCAGTACGGCGATTATCACGTCCGGGTCGAACACGCCCAGCCGCATGGCACCAGCGAGCAGCGGTTCAAAAGCGTGCTGGATGGCAAGGCCCGCTCGGTGTTCGATGGCATGATCCACGTTCGTCCGGGCGCCCAGAAAACCGACGCCCGCCAGACCAGCCGCAATCTGCTGCTGTCCAAACAGGCCCAGGCCTATTCCAATCCCCGGCTGGAAATCCTGGCCGACGACGTGAAATGCGGCCACGGCTCCAGCACCGGCTTTCTCGATCCCGACGCTGAGTTCTACCTGCGCGCCCGGGGCATTCCGGCGACTCAGGCCCGAGCCCTGCTGGTCCATGCCTTCGCCAACGACAACTTGAATCAAATCCGCCTGACGCCGCTGCGCGAGCGCCTGGCCCGCCTGCTGGCCGCCCGCCTGGCGCTCGACCTTGCCGAGGGAGAACAAACGCCATGAGCGCCCTGCCCGCGCTGTCCACCCCGCCGCCCACCCTCCCCGTCGGCTTGGATTTGACCCGCATTCGCGCCGAATTTCCGATCCTGCGCCAGAAGATCCATGGCAAGCCGCTGGTCTATTTGGATAACGCTGCCTCGGTGCAGAAACCCAGGGCGGTGATCAACGCCATCAGCGAGTGTTACAACGGCTATTACGCCAATATCCATCGCGGCGTCCATCTCCTGTCGGAACGCTCCACCGCCGCCTACGAAGGCGCGCGAGAAAAGGTACGGGCCTTCCTGAACGCCGCCAGCGTTCAGGAAATCATCTTCACCCGCAACACCACCGAGAGCATCAACCTGGTCGCTAGCAGCTTCGGCGGCAGCGTGGTCAAGGCCGGCGACGAGATCGTCATCACCGGCATGGAGCACCATTCCAACATCGTGCCCTGGCAACTGCTGTGCGAACGGACCGGCGCGGTGTTGAAGGTCGCGCCGTTCATCGACGCCGGCGAACTGATCCTGGAAGAATACGAGCGACTGCTGGACAGCGGGCGGGTGAAGCTGGCGGCGTTCGTCCATTTGTCCAACGCGCTCGGGACCATCAACCCGGTCAAGCTCATGATCGAGCTGGCCCACGCGCGCGGCGTTCCGGTGCTGGTGGACGGCGCCCAGTCGGCGCCGCATCTGGCGGTGGACGTGCGGGAACTCGATTGCGAGTTTTACGCCTTTTCCAGCCACAAGCTTTATGGCCCCAGTGGAGTGGGCGTGTTGTACGGCAAACAAGCGTTGCTGGAGGCAATGCCGCCGTATCAGGGCGGCGGCGACATGATCCGGCTGGTCACCTTCGAGAAAACCGAATACGCCGACCTGCCCAACAAGTTCGAGGCGGGCACGCCAAGCATTGCCGAAGTGATCGGTCTGGGCGCGGCGCTGGACTGGCTGACCGCCATCGGCCTGGACGCGGTCGCCGCCCACGAACACGAGTTGCTGGAATACGCCACCACCCAACTACAAGAAATTCCCGGCCTGCACATCATGGGCATGGCACGGGACAAGGCGGCGCTGGCCGCGTTCACCCTGCAAGGCGTCCATCCCCACGACATCGGCACCATTCTCGACCGCGAGGGCGTGGCCATCCGCGCTGGACATCACTGCGCCCAGCCAGTGATGCAGCGCTACGGTGTTCCCGCCACCGCCCGGGCCTCGTTCGCCGTCTACAACACCCGCGACGAGGTGGATGCCTTGGTTAAATCCCTTTGGAAAGTCAAGGAGCTGTTCGAATAATGAGCGACCTGCGCGATCTTTATCAGGAAGTCATCCTGGATCACAACAAGCGGCCCCGCAATTTTCGCATCCTCCCGCAATCGACCCACAAGGCCGATGGGATCAATCCGCTGTGCGGCGACCGGATCAGCGTGTATCTGGACGTCGAGGACGGCGTGATCAAGGACATTGCCTTTCAAGGCGCGGGCTGCGCCATCTCCAGCGCCTCGGCCTCGCTGATGACCGAGGCGCTCAAGGGCAAACCGGTCGCCGAGGTCGAGCATTTGTTCGAGGCGTTCCACAGCGTGGTCACCACCGACTGCGAATGCCCACGCGGACTGGGCAAGCTCAGCGTCCTGGCCGGGGTGCGTGACTATCCCAGCCGGGTCAAGTGCGCGACCCTGGCCTGGCACGCCGTGCGCGCCGCGCTGGAACGCCATACCGAACCGGTGGCCACCGAATGAACCGTATCCGTCGAGAAACCCGACCATGACCACTCCCGCGAATTTGCCTGATGCCGACGAGATGGAAAGTCGGGTAATCGAGGCGTTGAAGACCGTCTACGATCCGGAAATTCCGGTCAACATCTACGAACTGGGGTTGATCTACGGCCTGGACGTCGATCCACTGGGCAACCACGCGGATATCCAGATGACATTGACCGCGCCCGGCTGTCCGGTGGCCGGCTCAATGCCAGAATGGGTGGAAAACGCCGTTCGCCATAACGCGGGGGTGGAATCGGTCAATGTCGAACTGGTTTGGGAGCCCCCCTGGACGCCGGAACACATGTCCATGCGCGCCAAGCTGGAATTGAACATGCTGTGAGGCGGGAGCCTGTTTCAACGCTTCCGTGCCCACCGATGCTGATGTCAATGAGGCCGACGATCAGCGAGGCGGCGGTTTCTCCACCGTTCATCGCGCGGTTCGATAGCTCCCAGCGCGTCCAACGCTTGAACGCCGACAGGGGTGGCATCGGCATCGACGACTCTAACCTGATTTGCAAGGTGATGCCGTGGAAAATTATGTGCCCGTCTTTGAATCAAAAGTCAAAAAGCTTTATGACAAGGTGGTTAAGGAGCTTTCCATTCCAAAAAAGGAAAGAAATAAAAAGCGCCTCAAAAAGATGCTCAAGGAAATTAAAGGCATCAAAAAAACCATTCGATCCGCGAAAAAGGTTAAAACCTGTCCTCACTGCGGCCATCCACTCTGGGACGGAGAGTCTTCATCATACGAGGATCCCAATCCATCGCGTTCGCAGAATGACTGACTCAAATCCAAGAACTTGTTTTTCCTATAGCATTCATCATGATACCCGCTTCACCACCAGATAGACACCCCCCACCGCCAACCCCATGCCGACGATGGCGACCGGCGAGAGCGTCTCCCCAAACACCAGCCAGGCGATCAGCGCGGTACTCAAGGGCACCAGGTAAAACAGGCTAGCGACGTTCACCGCGCTGCCACTGTGAATGAGTAGGTTCAACAGGCTGATCGCGCCGATGGATAACACTAGCACCAGCCAGCCGAGCGCGAATACAAATTGAGCGGTCCAGGTGATCTGGAATTCTCTAAACAGGGCAATCGCGAGGGCGGTGACGACAGCGCTGGGAATAAATTGAATGACCGAGCCAGTACGCAGTTCGAACCCGGCGCAAAACCGCTTTTGATAAAGCGTTCCAACGGTTATCCCCAGCAGCGCCACCAGGGCCGGCGCCAACATGGACCCCAGTTCGTCCGCGCCTCCGAATTTGCCGGAAACCACCAGCGCCACCCCCAGGAAACCCAGCGCTAGTCCGCTCCACTGACGAGCCTTCACCCGTTCTCCAAGCAACCAACTGGCGCCGACGGCGGTCAACAACGGTTGCATGCCAACCACCAGCGCGGCGATGCCGGCTGGCAAACCATGCTTGATCGATAAAAAAACGCCACCCAGATAAATAGCATGGATCAGCACGCCAGAAACACCGATATGCAACCACTGGCGCGGATCCTTGGGCCATGGCGCGCGACTCGACAAGGCAATCGCCATCATCAGCACGATGACGCAAAGATACCGTATCAACAGGAAGGATAAGGGTTCGGAGTACGGCAGGCCAAATCGGGCGCCGATAAAACCGGTGCTCCATAAAAAAACGAACAGGATGGGGTAGAAGCGTTTTACGAAAGCTCTTCGGTTTTTATCCATTATTTTCATCCGTTAATCGAAACGGGCTTTTCTGCTACCATGCACTGAGCTTTGGCGCGGTCACAAAGGATATCGAAAATACCTTCTTCATTATTGCAATTTTGACAAGGAATCCCGCCATGCTATCCAAGGTGGTTCTGAAAATACTCAACCCCGCAGGGTTCGATTGACTGACCAACGATGACCGTGGCGTCCTAGCCCGAAGGTTTCGATAAACTCTTATGAACACTCAGAACCTGGTTCCCCCGTTCCAGAAAAAATTTTCATTCCGCCACTGGCGCATTTCGAACAAGCTGCTAGTGGTCCTGCTACTGGTCTCACTGGCTCCACTCCTGGCGGCGATCGGAATTGTCGTGCGTACCAGCGCGGACGCACTCACCGAGGAGACGCAGGCCAACATCTCGCTACTTGGCCACAGCGTCGCGTTGCGCTTTTCGAACCTGCTGCTGGACAATCAAAATCTGTTGCAAGTCGCCGCCAGCAATCCAGCCATTGCCACCTATTTACGGGCGCCAACTCCCGCCCAGCCGGTCCCCTCCGAGCCGGTCAATGCCGCGCTAACCAACCTGCAACACGCGAACCCGGCCATCGACGTGGTCGGCATCTACAACCCGGAAGGCATGGTGATGGCGCATACCGACCGTGGACTACTCGGTAAAAACCTAGCCAGCCGCGATTTCATCGCGGCGGCGTTGCGGGGCCACTCTTTCGTCTCAGGCATACGACGCGATCTGATCAACGATCAATTGGGCGTCAATTTCTCGGTGCCTATCCGGGAGAAGGGTACGGTCATTGGGGCAATGGCTACCCATCTTGACGGCAAGTTGTTCACCGATATGTTCTCTCAAACATTGAATGCTTCGTCCGGCCTGAACGAAACCAAGGTCATGGCGCTGTACCTGGTCGATCCGAACGGGATCATCATGAGCCAGTCGCGGGGGGACAACTTGCTTTATCGCAGCCTGGGGACGCTGTCGCCCGAAGCGGCGCGGCGCGTGGCGGAAGCAAAACCGCTGGGTGGCGCCTGTCCCGGATCCCAGACCCAGTGTCCGCCCAAAGACAGAATCGCCCATCAGCCGGAACCCTTACCGGCGCTGCAACTCCTGGGCGACCGGGTGCGGGCGGCGTTCGCCGCTGGGCAGGGGGACAGCGTGCGGTTCTGCCGCCCTGCCAACCTCGCCGCCGCGCCCCCAACCGGTGGTCATGAATGCAGCGGTGCCTGGCATGTCGCCGCCTACGCGCCCGTGTCGCTGGCGGCGAGCGCGGACGACGGATCAACCCAACCGTTCATGGTAGTCGTCGACCTGCCGGAACAAGCCTTCTTGGACGCCGTGGACCAACAACGGCTGTTTGGCTTCGGCATCGCGGCGCTCATGGCGCTCTTGGCCATCCTGATCTCCCTGCTGCTGGCCCGGGTGATCGCCAAACCCATCAACCGCCTGGCCACCACGGCGGGGGAGGTCGAACAGGACAAACCGTTTCGACAGCAAATGGTCGCCGAGGTTACGACGCTGGGCGACGAGATCGGTCATCTGGCGCGCATTTTCAGCAAGATGGTGCTGGCGCTCCAGGCGCGCATGGCCGAACTGCGCACGATTTACCAGGTCGGCCGCTCCATCAGTTCCAGCATCGATCTGGACGAGACTCTCAATTATGTCGCTCATTCCATTCGTGGCGTCGTCCCGTATGACGCCATCGAACTGTCCCTGCTGGATGATCTTCAGCAGCAGATGGTGGTTTACCTAGCCTTGGGAGGCGACCCGGTCGAGAGCGCGCAACAGCGCTACGCCAAGGATCAGGGGCTGGTGGGGCGCCTGCTCGTTAGCAGCGAGGGTATCCTGCTGTCCGACCTGGATACCGCGCCCGAGGCGCGGAACCCGCCCACGCGCACCTGGACCTCTCTCGATCCAAAGTCCTACCTGGGCGTACCGCTTCAGGTCAAGGGGAAGATCATTGGCGCCCTCGAACTGGTCAGCAAACAGCCCAACGGATTCGACGCCGACAAGCTGCGCCTGCTGGAAAGCATTGCCATGCAAGCCGCTATCGTTATCCAAAACGCCCACGAAGTGCGCGCCCGCGAGAATCAACTCAAGCAAAAGATCCAGGAATTGAACATCGAGATCGACGAAATCAAGCGCGCCAAACAGGTTGGCGAAATCGTGGAATCGGACTATTTCAAGCGGTTGCGTGCGCAGGCCAGTCAATTGCGTGCTGGCCGGTCCAAGCAGGAGCCCTCTTCCGATGCATGAACCCCTCGGCTCGCCAGGATTCAACCTTCTTCCCCGCTTAACGTCGAAACCGCCGCGTGAGTCAGGCCATGCGCGTTGACGGCCAACAATTGATGTGCTTGCTTGATGAACTGGGCATCGCGACCACGACGGTGGAACATCCACCGTTGCGCACGATTGAGGACAGCCGGCGTCTGCGCGGCAACCTGAAGGGCGCGCATGTCAAAAACCTATTTCTCAAGGACAAAAAGGGTGGTTACTGGCTGCTGGCAGCACTGGAGCACACCCTGATCGACCTGCGGGCCACGGCGGCCCTGTTGCAGGCGCCGCGCTTCTCGTTCGCCAACGAGGAGGAGTTGGACCAGATTCTCGGCATTGCTCCTGGAGCGGTTTCGCCGTTCGCCGCCATCAATGATGCGGATGGCCGGGTTCGCGTCGTCCTGGACCAGCGGGTGCTTGAGGCCGACCTCCTCAACTGCCACCCCCTCCGCAACGACCGCACGACCACCATCGCCACAAACGACCTCTTGCGCTTTCTCAAAGCGGTCGGACACCCGCCGCGCACCATCCATCTTCCCGGATGAACAGTGCTTGGGGAGGGTGGATTCATACCACCTCCGCTGGCGATTCCCGGTGACTTTCGTTGGAGGCGGCGTCGGTTCCGCCCGCCAAGGCATCGGCGGGACCGCGCCAGCGTAGCGCCAATAGGGTGATGTCGTCGCTTTGCGGATGACCGCCCACGAAAGACCTGACGGCACCGATGACGCCATCGATGATGGCTCGGGCGGGAACCTTACAGCACACCGAAGCCAGAGCTTCGCTCAGGCGCGTCACCATGAACATCTCGTGCTTGGCGTTCATCGCCTCGCTCACGCCGTCGGTGTAGATGACCAAGCCCTCGCCAGGCGTGAGGTGAATGCTATCTTCCTCGTAAACCGCATCGGGATCGAAGCCGAGCACCAACCCACCCCGCTTCTTCTCGACCAAAACCGGTTGGCCGTCTTGCCGCAAGACAAGAGGTCGCTCGTGACCACCATCGCTATAGATCAATTCGCCAGTGCGCAGGTCCAGAATACCGGCGAAGACGGTGACGAACATCCCTTCTGGATTGTTCTCGCACAAGGCCGCGTTGACCCGCTCCATGATGCGACCAACCGACATGGAGTCGCGACGCGCTTCCACTGAAAACAAGGTCTTGGTGACCGCCATGAACAAAGCGGCCGGCACGCCCTTGTCCGACACATCGCCGATCATGATGAACAGGCGGTGTTCGTCGAGCAGGAAGAAATCGAACAGATCGCCACCCACGGCTTTCGCCGGTTCCAGCATCGCGTGAAGGTCGCACTCGGCATGATCGGGCAACGCGAAGGAGTTGGGCAACATGCCCATCTGAATGCTACGCGCGGCCGACAATTCGCCTTCGATCCGCTCCTTGGCGGCGGTGGTTTCCTTGAGTTCGGCGATGTAGGTTTCAAGCCGGGTCACCATCGAGTACAGCGCGCCGCCCAGGAAGCCGACCTCGTCATGACGGTTCTCCGATACTCTAAGCAGTTCTCGATGCATTTCCTGGTCAGCGTTGAAATCGCGCTCCACCAAGCGGTTGGTCTGGACGGCCAAGCGGGCCAGCGGCCTGACGAGGCGGTTGAGAAAGGGCAACGCCAGGATCATGCCCAGCAACAGCAGCACGATGGTTAGCCCGCCGCTGATCGTCAGCAGGGAATAAAGCTCCGCTCGCATGTTGATGGGCAGGCTCATCAGCGCCGCCCCATTGGGTAAACCTTCCGTGTTAAAAATGGGAGCCGCCACGTACAACAGCGTATACCCGAACAGCACGTCGTGAAGCCCGTTATTTTCAAGGGACGAGGCGGGCATGCTGGTCTTGACGACTCTCTCAACGATGTCGCGCTCGGTGGCGGTCAGCGCGTTGGATTTATCAACGCCCTCGACGGAAGTGGCAAGCACTGGCTTCAGGTTCTCGTCGAAAACCCAGATGGCGTCGATCAGTGCCCCCGACATGACGGTTTCGGCCATCCGCTTGAGGCTGAGGCTGTTAAGAATCTGATTAAGGCGGCCAGGCTGGCGAGCGATCAGGACCATGCCGCTCCGATCTGGCATGGTGACACCGCCATAGTACAATTCGCGGTCATCAAGGCTGCGAACCTGAAGCTCAGTGAAGATGCTGAACTTGTACCCCTCTAAAAGCGGTCGGAAAGTCGGCCGCAACATCAGGCCGGAATCGATCCCAATGGTCGCGCTGACATCGTCGAGCGACCAGAAAACCGGAGTGCCGCGGGCGTCGGTGACCCAGATTTCCGAGATGCTACTACTTTTGGATGCGATGTTGCGTAGGGCTTGATTGATTTCCAGGGTGGATGCTTTACGCTGGCGCGCGATTTGGATCATGTGCGCGACGATATCCGCCTGAGTCTGCACGTCCCTGCCAACGATTTCCCGGATGGCCGTCGGTATATGCTGGTTAAAGCTGATGGACTGGGCAAGCAATTGAGCGACCAAGGAACCGTCCCGCTCGGTTCGCTCCAGAACCGAGCGCCAGGAAACATAGGCAAACACGCCGGCGGTGCTCGGAACACCGATGGCAATAATTAACGTGACGAAGAGAAAAAGCCGACGGCGGAGCGTCATGGTCGATCATCCTACTTGAGCCAGATGACCGAGGCGGCCAGTCGTTGGGCCACCCTATAGTCAAGCGGATAATAGATGGCCCCACGCGGCCCAAACCAGCGATCATAGATCTCGATATAGGGACCCCGGTACTGATCGACCCCCTCAAGAAGATCCGCGAATACCCGGTTGACGAAAGCGCGCCATTCGGAGTCGTCCTTGGGCAGGATGCAGGCCATCGATTCGTAGGAAAACTCCTCGGTGCGTGGCAGCAGAACCACCTTGCTCTTCAGCGGACTTTTCTCAATCATGGCGCGCAACACAATGCCAATATTGGACAAGCCGTCAACCTCGCCACGATCGAACATGGCAAACCCGGTGTCCATGTCGGGTACTTCGACCAACACTGCCTCGGGTACGTTCTGGGCAAGAATACTAGCGGTCGTGGAACCCGCGGCAACGGCGATACGCTTGCCGCGCAGGTCCTGAAGCCGCTCAGCGGTGCTACGCAAGGTCATGATGCGGGTGCCATTGCCGAAAAACGGGATCGAGAAATCCACCAGATCCTGCCGCTTCCAGGTGGGGGTGGTGATACCGCATTCGATGTCAATGACTTGACTAGCCACCATTTCTATGCGGTTGCCCGCCGTGGTCGGTAGCAGTTTCATTTCAATTCGCCGACCGAAACGTTGCTCAAGCCGCTTGTGGATTTCACCGAGCAGATCGACCGAGAAACCAACCAACCGATCCCTTTTGTCGCGGTAGGCAAATGGCAGGGCATCCGCACGGGTTCCCGCGTTGAAAACGCCGGTGTTTTCAATGCGCTCAAGGACATGCTCCGCCCACGCTGTTGCCGGCGCGGCGAAAATCAGCAACGCTGCCGCGATCACGCCTGACAGGTGGCTATGGAGCATCGTGACCATCTGTTTCAAGGTTCCCCTCCTCATCATCCGCATTCGCCACACTCTTGCGTTGGTGGCCCGCCGACGCGCGCCAGCAGGCGTTTTTTCACCCGACCCATCGCCCAGTTCACCGGAAAACAAAACCCGAAAAAATAGCCTATGGCGTAAACGTAAACCCACACCATCATTTCGTCACCGCTGACTGCGGCAATCACGACGTTGCAACGCGACACGATTTCGCCCACGCCAATGACCGAGGCAGTGCTTGACGCCATCACGATGATCACCAAATACATGGTCCAGCTTGGAATGAAAAGCAGCGCGGCGGGGCGGTTACCGCTTCGCCAGTGTTGCCAAGCCGCCAGGAGGTTGTCGGAGACGAATCCGACCACCGCCACTGAAAGCGCCAGCGACGCCTTTAACCAAGCGGGAAAAGCATAGATCCGGCCCAAGACCTCAAATTCCACTGGAACAAGAAAGGCCAGGTAGAACAGGAAGACGAAGGTCGGGATATTGCGCGTCAACTCGGTGGCGGCGAGGCCCGTGCGCGCGAGGGACTTTCGTCCGGACAGACGCAGTCGCGCCAGAACCGCGCCGAGTACGGTGCCAACGGCCATGGCGACCAGCGAGATCAGAATGTTCCACAGGAAGCCGTTCGCCAGGAACGGTGTCCACACCACCAGGACATGCACAATCTCAGCGGGCGTCATGCTGAAGCATCCTGCGCTCAAGGTAATCGAAAAACCGAACGACGCCCATCACCAGCAGGAAGTACGTGATCATCAATACATTCATCATGACCGCAGTGTTGCCTTGTTCGGCCACGATGGCGGTGGAGGCGGAGATGAGTTCCGGCACGGCGATGGCGCTGGCCATGCCGGTCGCCTTGACGACGTTAACCAGCGCGGCGATCACGGGGGCATAGGCGAGGCGTAGTAACCGCGGCAGGCCATGCCAGCCCAGCGTGAAGCCAGGTTCCTGGCCCTTGAGCAACGCGCACGCCTCGATCAGGGTGTAGACGATGGCGCAACCGGTATAGAGCGAGAGGCAGAAGACCGCGATCATGGAGCCATCGACGGTCCACCCGTAGCGAGTGACCACGATATGGCCAACGCCAAAGAAGATCAGATAGATCAGCAGCAGAGGAGGCGTCATCCGGCCGAGGGCGGCCAACAACCGCACCAGGCCGCGGAGCCAGGGAATCCCCTCGGCTATCAATGCCCCGAGGCAACCCAAAACCAAGCTGCCCACAATGCACCCGATCATCAGTTGCAGCGTCCTCCACAAACCAGCCAGGAAGAGATTACGGTCGTAGGCGTCGTAGAGAACCGTCAGACTGAGTCCCGTCCACTCCTTGATCAATAGACCGATATGTTGCAGACCGCCAACATCCGTGGAGGTCAATAGGGATTTGTTCCTGCACTCAGCCGGCCATTCGCCGTTAGCCAAGCGGGCACAGACCAAGCCGCCGTCCGGATGAGTCTGGATCCAGAGTTGATGGGTGTCGGCCAGAAACCGGCTGGGTTTGATTCCCCAACGCTTCTCGGTTTCGATCAACCAGCCACTGCGATGCCAGTCAGCGATGGCATCGGAAATGGCGCGCTCAAATCCGGACTCGTGTTCCGAGGCGGCGATGGCCACGGCCCATGGTGAGATCATCATGGAGGGCAGTGGCGCTTCGTAGTTCGCCCATTCCGGATCGTTGAGGAGGCCCACGATGCCGGTGTCGTCATACAGCCAGGCAACGCATCGCCCGTCCCGCAAGGCCATCTTGGTGTCGCGCGTTCCATTGAACACCTGCAAGTCCAGCAGGAAACGCTGCGCCATGGACCGATTGAAATATGCGCCTTGGGTAGCGCACACCTTTCTACCCCGCAGATCGGCCCAACTGGACAAGTGGGCGTTGGGAGGCGCTACGACTGCCACGCCGCTGGCATAGTAATTCGGCTCGATGAGAGTAGCGATTTGTCGACGCTGCGAGGTATCGCCCAAGGTGGCGATCACCACGTCAACGGCTCCTTCCTCAAGCTTTTGCAAGCGATTGGTGGAACTGACGGCAACGAGCTGCAATTGAACGCCCAAGCGGCGGGCGAGATTGGCGGCGAGATCGGGTTCGAAACCGATCAGCCGACCATTGGGGTCCAGCATTCCAAACGGTGGATAGTCGGACTTGACGCCAACGATCAGGGTTCCGCGCTTCTGAATCAGATCAAGGCGGTCGGCCAA